>NZ_JAOWDR010000059.1:11320-719127 GCF_030334525.1 Citrobacter sp. Ce119 | reverse complement strand
GCATCAGTCCGATTTTTGACAAGGAAAAAGAGCAGAAGCGCCTGCAGGAAGTGCAACTGATAGGCCAGATAGGTAACCAGGCGGCGGATATCGCGAGGACGCAGGGTGAGATAAATGGCCTGAATGCGGGTAAAAAAGCGCTGGCAAAGGAAGGTATTCCTGAGCCGGATGTGAACGCCAGTGATGAAGAAAAAGCAAGATACCAGACGCAACTACGGAACTCAGCGGCATATAAGACCGAGCAGGCAAAATACGGCACGGGTAGCGATATTCAGCGGGGGATTCAGGCTGCCGTAGGCGCTCTGCAGGGGCTGGCTGGCGGTGATATTGGCGCGGCGCTGGCGGGTGCATCGGCACCGGAGCTTGCCAATATCATAGGTCATAAGGCGGGCCTCAATGAGGATGATATCGCGGCTAAAGCCATCGCGCATGCGATACTGGGCGGCGCTGCGGCGGCTATGCAGGGGAACAATGCAGCAGCCGGAGCGGCTGGCGCAGTGGCAGGAGAGCTTGCTGCGAATGCGATACTGAAAACGATGTATCCGGGCAAGCACGTCAGCGAGCTGGATGAAAGTGACAGGCAGTTAGTCAGCAATCTTGCGACTATCGCATCGGGGCTGGCAGGTAATCTGGCCGGTGGTGATTCGAAAAGCACGACAACGGGTGCGCAGTCTGGTAAAAACGCAGTTGAGAATAATTATCTGAGTCTGCCAAATGGAATGATGAATTACGGACAGGCAGTTGCTTCCTGGATTCAGTATGTGGTGGGCAATAATCTGACGCAGGAACAAACTCAGGAAGGGTTGAATAGAATTGCTATTGGTGAAGGGGCTTCCTGGGGAACAGAGTATAAAGTTAAGCCATATGTAAAAGGTGAAGTGGCCGGAGGCGCAGGGGCTGGTTATTACTTTGATACGAGTATAGACCCATACCAGATTTCAGCTAATCGTGGAGAAACATTAGCTGTCGGTGGACGCATCTCTGGGCAGATAGGGATTCAGTTTGGACCATACTTCCCTGGGACTATGAATTCCGAAAGAAATAGTTCCATAGGCTTAGGACTTGGGGTCATTTCTAGCGAAGTCTCTTATGGAAAAGATGGTTTTGGTTTTAGTTTCGGAGTGGGACCTGCGTGGGGGTGGAGTGGCGTGTCAACCAATGTTGCCGGTGAAAAAGTGGACATCAATGGTTCTTCTGGAACTGAATTCTATCATCATGACTTCGGCCAGGATAAAGCAAAATGAACCCCGACATCATCACGATCACGTTATCAATGGCAATCTTTTTTATGTCATTCTATCAGTATGCTAGAAGTACCAAGATACCCCTTAACTCCCCGGTAGGTATGAACGAGTATTTTAGTGGCATATTTTTCCTTAGAAAAAGTTCCTTTAGTTTGTTTTTGGGGCGAGTAGCATTACTTATTGGTTTCCCGCTGTCATATGTCCTTAAGTTTATCCGTGATGGTGAAGGAGTTATTTACTTTCCATTGATTGTGATAACTTGGTTTATCGCGTTATATTTTTATAAGTATACTAGCTGTTTCAACGGGGTAGCTGAAGGGCAAAAAGGATTTTTTAGCATTCTCCTAAAAGGAAGAGCCGGGGGGCTGGCTGGTACTTTATTATGGTTGCTCCGCGCTTTATATATTGCATCAGTGATATATGTATTCTTGAATAGATAAGATTATCATTATTTAGAAATATTGCTGTTGAGAATAACTCGCTCAGTGGTGATCGGGCCCGCGAAGCGGCGAAACAGGCTGCTGAATCCCTGAAAAATCAGGTCAGGGAAAAGCTGGCTGAAAGCGGAACTGTCCTGCGCTGATTACGTTCGTGGGTGAATACTAGCCGTACCTGTCAGCATACTGTGCAGGGGGAAAGCGGTTTTTTGCGTAGTAGCTCGTGGTTTTATGGGGCATCTGGTAAAACACCTGAAGCTGCTTGGGCAACGGCGGGTTCTGGCGTAAAATTTGTGTCAGCGAAAATCAACTTCTTGTAAATAGTCATGTGCTAAGCGGAATAAAGGTGTTTGTGCTCCTTTGCTTCTACACTATTTAACCTATGGCTATCACACCGTACTTAATAAAAATGTCGTCATTTAAAAATGGCATGTTTATTAAATGCAAAGTGACTCCAGAAAATAGTGTTGATATATGTAATGTGTTACAGCCAATAAAACAGATCGCGAACCATGAAATAAGAATGCTATCATTCACATCAGACGCGGCAGGCAACTGCTGGCACACGCATTCACCCCGGAGCACCTGATGAACAACGACATTCCGCTAAAATATTATGATATCGCCGACGAGTACGCGACCGAGGCCGCAAAGTCGGTGAGCGATGCCGAACGCGACGCGCTGGCGCATTACTTCCAGCAGTTGATCACTCGTTTGATGAACAACGAAGAGATCAGTGAAGAAGCGCAGCAGGAGATGGCAACCGTGGCCGGCGTCGACCCACTGCGTATCGATGATATCGCGGAGTTCCTCAATCGCTGGGGTAACGAGTAGCCAAAGACATGGCCTGTGTTTTACACTGCGCGCAAATTGAGTAGATATACTCTACGAGTATTAGGTTTAATCAGGCGGAAACAGCAATGAACGGAACAATCACAACGTGGTTTAAAGATAAAGGCTTTGGATTTATCAAAGATGAAAACGGCGACAACCGCTATTTTCATGTGATTAAGGTTGCTAATCCTGAGTTGATCAAGAAAGACGCGGCGGTGACCTTCGAGCCTACCACCAACAACAAAGGCTTGTCTGCCTATGCGGTAAAAGTCATACCAGACAGCAAATACATCTATATCGCAGGCGAGCGTCTGAAGCTCACGGCGATCAAGTCATACCTGGTCTACAGCGAAGAAGTCCCTGCTGAGACCCGTATCGACAAAGAAAATGCAGTGCTGTCTGTTGGCGTGCTGATGAACAGCATCCGACCGAAATCAGACGTCAAGCCTGGCGAAATGCGCACACTGAAAAAACTGGCGATCACCACCTTCCAGGGGACGACGCTGATTTTCTCGGAAGATGAAATCGATATCGACGAGACGGTGAAACTGCTTAAGGTCTGAAGCACTGCGGACTGAATGAATACCTAAATCCTGCTCTTTATTGAAGCGGGGTTTCGGTATTTTTATGGAGACACAGATGTTCTATGCCAAAAATGTAGGCGATCAATATCATACTATTTGAATTTTGGGGGAGTGAAGCAATTAAAAATATTTTTTATGTCTTTTTTTAATGTTTATTAATTGCAATAACCTAAATTTATTATTTTATATTTTTTTTATAATGCAATGTTATGTTTTTAGAAAAATATATATCATGTAGTATTAATTTAAGCTAGTTTTATAAATATGTACTCTGCAACTTTACCTCTTTCCTATGCGTGAATATAGGTATGTTTGATAAGTTTCTTTTGCGGGGGTTGTTGATATGAGAAAGATTATTGAATTGTGCATAGTTTTATTTAGTATAGAATGTCTTGCAAGTGGTATAAAGTTGCAAGAAAATGGCCTTGAAATTATTATTTTACGAGAGCCGACAACCCCTTTTGAATACTTTAATAAAGAAAATATCAATACAGCAATCCATGCTATAGGTTCGGTCGTAAAACCAGAACCGAATGAACCTGGTTGTGAAGGTGCTACTAACTCATTATTTATGGAGAATCCAGATACTCGTAAAGCGATAATAAATAACTGCCTTACAAATGATAAGTCATCGCTTGGTTCTACAATTATAAATATGCTTGCTGCGATAGTTTATCTTTATGATTCTGGGGGTGATTATTGTACTGGAACTTTAATTGATAAGGATAAAATTTTAACAGCTCAACATTGTCATTCATCTGAAGCATTTTTTTATAACGGCGAAAAAAGGGCTCTTAACAATAACGATGTTATTCATTGTGATGTGATATCCCACCCTGGATGTGATTGGAAAATATTCAAAATTTCACCGATAAGTATAAAACCTTCTTTATTTAAAATGCAAAATGCCAAAGTAAATACAGCATTATGGATTCCAGGTTTTGCAATATCTGATTTATCTGAAGATAGAATTCCTAAAAAATATATAGCGGAGAGTGTTAGATGGCCAAAGCCATATAAAAATAATTGTAAGTCGTTTATAAGTGATGAAAAATGCTTGGTGTATTTTTGTCCTTTGCTGAGCGGGTATTCCGGTGCTCCAATAATTGATCTGGAAGAGTCAAAACGCCAAGGGATTATTATAATTAATGGAATACATACGTCCGGTAGTCCAGCGGGTTCAGCTTGTCCATTTAGTAAAAATAGCAAGGCAACTGTGAACTCAGGAAATCCATCATCTTTCATTTATTATTAGGTTGTAATTATGAAACATGTGACGCTTATATTTTTATCAGCAATTTTGTGCGGTTGTAGTAAATCTCCTTCATCTCAGCTTGATTATAAACAGGAGGATATAAAATCATCGGGTATTATTGAGGCTAGAGCTTATCTATCAGATTTAGAGTGTCCTGCGGTGATCTATGCTGAAAAATATAAACAGACATCGCGAAATGAACCTGCGACGCTAACAGCGGTCGGAGTTATTGTTGGTAAAAAACTCATTGATGAGGCGATCAAATTTGCGGCGAAAAGTATTAAAACCTACGGAGATAATCTTGCATCTCCCTTCACAATGCCAGTGTTTCTAGCTCCAGGGGAAACTTCTGTATCAGAGGCAAAATGTCTGATTGTAGGTTATGGTGAGTTTGGTGGGGAGGGTGATAATAATGTTCTCGCAAATAATAAATTACCATGGTCACTATACTCTTCCACTGAACTAGGGCAGGAGTTGAATGGCAATCTTGGATTCGCAATGCAGATAAGAATTAAAGAAGTTAAAGGGAAAATCTACTTTACACCGTTTAGTTTATTTTACCCTCGAAAAATTCGACCTTATGGAGTTCATAATCATCATTCAATTACAGTTGGTCTGGATTTTAAAGATGCTAAACTAATAATGGAGTTTGGAGATATAAAACAAGGTTCATATTTCTCTTACCAAGCCATCAAAGCACATACTGTCTTTGTAGAAAAAGATAAACTTCTTACCAATAATATGACTATATCTATTACAGAAGGTCCTGATAGTCAACTGTTAGGGAATTTAATTGCTGCTGTTGGAAGTGATGATACGGCTGCACAAGTCAGTTCTACATTGCAAACAAAGGTTGATGAAAAATTTACTAGCAAACAAAAGAAATAGTAATATCTTTCAACTGAACGAGGGTAAATTCAAAGAATAATAATTTACCCTCGTTTATCTTTAGATGAACGACCCGATCTGTTAGTGATCCTGTACGTTAAATTTTTGGACATTTATCCAATCATAGTTGCATGATTTATTGCCTATGCTAATAACGACTGCTTCTTGTGACTGAATACCTACCTGGAAACATCAACGCCGCTAAAAAGAGGCGTTGAATCAGGCTACTTAAGCTTCCCTCTCAATCCTTCATAGACATCTAGCGCTTTCTGCACATTCGCCTCGTTCATCGCTATCTCTGAGAAGTCAATAAACCAGGTGCCGGAGTTGTGTTTGTTAATGACAAAGAGTTTTTTGCCCCAAACAAAACGATACTCAACATCATATTCCTTGTTAAACGTCGCGCCAGCATCAGAGACGCTGAACGTCGTTTTTATACCTGAATCTTGAGGACCCCATTTTAATAAGCCTGAATAAAGCGTAATCCAGTTTTTTACTATGACGCAACAGTCGGATTTACCACGTCATCCATCAGTATGTAACGTGCTTCCTGGCGTGAGTATTGATCGATTAACGGTACAAGTCGTCGGAAGTGTTCGCTGGCACAATGTTCATCGAGAGCCGCGTGGTTTGGCCATTCTTCGATAAAAACAAAATGGCCCGGATCTTTTTCATCAATATAGAGGTCATATGCAATGCACTGCGGTTCTTTCTTCGTTGCCGATATTAGCTCACGATACAAAGGGAGAACGGTTTCAATGAACTCAGGTTTGATGAAATCTTCGGCAATGACCTTTAACATGCAGCCTCCTGGCTGAAAATGAATGCACACTATGCGATGAAGATATATTTAGGGCAAGACGTCACAGTGTTATTTTGGTCAGCGAGTGAGTTATTCCAGCTATCAATCAGATGATCCGCAAATCGTAAAGGCCGATCCCGGCCAGCGGTGCTTAAGCACTCATTCGGTTGTATGAGCGGGGAGATACGGTTCCCACTTCCGGGTGAGCGTCAGCCGACGACCACGTTGCCAGAGTTTATATAAAGCCTGGCAACGGAGGTGTTATGAGCTGGCGGCCCTTTTTGTATTTGATTATTAATCCTCACCCGATATTAAGCGCCCGGCGTGGTCATCTGCGTCTGGTGCAGGGTTGACTTTGCATTCTGTTAACAAACGCGGTATAACAAACCTTCTTTGGATGTTTAGATGTCCATACGTTTAGAAGGTCATATGCAAACAACACAACAAAATGCGCCACTGAAGCGCACAATGAAAACGCGTCACCTGATTATGCTCTCCTTAGGCGGCGTGATTGGCACAGGGTTATTCTTTAATACCGGGTACATCATCTCCACCACCGGAGCGGCGGGAACGCTGCTGGCCTATCTGATTGGTGCGCTGGTGGTCTGGCTGGTTATGCAGTGTCTGGGCGAACTGTCGGTGGCGATGCCGGAGACGGGGGCGTTTCACGTCTATGCTGCGCGCTATCTTGGCCCGGCAACGGGGTATACCGTGGCCTGGCTTTACTGGCTGACCTGGACCGTGGCGCTGGGTTCGAGTTTTACCGCCGCCGGATTTTGCATGCAGTACTGGTTTCCACAGGTGCCGGTATGGGTTTGGTGTGTGTTGTTCTGCGTGATTATTTTTGGCCTGAACGTTATCTCCACGCGCTTTTTTGCCGAAGGGGAGTTCTGGTTCTCGCTGGTAAAAGTTGTCACTATCATCGCCTTTATCATCCTCGGTGGGGCGGCGATTTTCGGTTTTATCCCGATGCAGGATGGTTCCCCCGCGCCGGGGCTGAGTAACATCACGGCAGAAGGCTGGTTCCCGCACGGCGGCTTACCGATCCTGATGACTATGGTGGCAGTGAACTTTGCTTTTTCGGGTACCGAGCTTATCGGCATTGCCGCGGGTGAAACAGAAAACCCGCGCAAGGTTATCCCGGTGGCGATTCGTACCACCATCGCGCGGCTGATTATTTTCTTTATTGGCACCGTGTTTGTGCTGGCAGCGCTGATCCCGATGCAGCAGGCGGGCGTGGAGAAAAGCCCGTTTGTGCTGGTGTTTGAGAAAGTAGGGATTCCGTACGCCGCCGATATTTTTAACTTCGTGATCCTGACGGCCATCCTGTCTGCGGCGAACTCCGGGCTGTACGCCTCCGGGCGCATGCTGTGGTCGCTGTCGAATGAACGTACGCTGCCAGCCTGTTTTGCCCGAGTGACGAAAAACGGTGTGCCGCTGACGGCACTGTCGGTCAGTATGTTTGGCGGTGTGCTGGCGTTGTTTTCCAGCGTGGTGGCTCCGGATACGGTATTTGTTGCGCTGTCGGCAATCTCCGGATTTGCGGTGGTGGCGGTGTGGCTGAGCATATGCGCCTCGCATTTTGTTTTTCGCCGCCGTCATCTGCAACAAGGTAAGGCATTGAGTGAATTACATTATCGTGCGCCGTGGTATCCGCTGGTGCCGGTATTAGGTTTTGTGCTGTGCCTGGTGGCCTGTGTAGGGCTGGCATTCGATCCAGCGCAGAGAATTGCGTTGTGGTGCGGGTTACCGTTTGTCGCGTTGTGCTATGGTGCTTATTTCCTTACTCAACCCCGTAACGCAAAACAGGAGCCAGAACATGTCGCAGAATAATCCGTTACGCGCTCTCCTTGATAAACAGGATGTCCTGTTGCTGGATGGCGCGATGGCGACGGAGCTGGAAGCGCGAGGGTGTAACTTAGCCGACAGCCTGTGGTCAGCCAAAGTGCTGGTAGAAAACCCGGAGCTTATCCGCGAAGTTCATCTTGACTATTACCGGGCGGGGGCGCAATGCGCGATCACCGCCAGCTATCAGGCGACGCCGGCGGGCTTTGCCGCGCGAGGTCTGGATGAAGCGCAGTCGAAAGCGCTGATTGGCAAAAGCGTGGAGTTGGCGCGTAAAGCCCGTGAAGCATATCTGGCAGAGAACCCGCAGGCGGGCACGCTGCTGGTGGCGGGATCCGTCGGGCCTTACGGCGCGTATCTGGCGGATGGCTCTGAATACCGTGGCGATTATCAGTGCAGCGCCGAGGCGTTCCAGGCGTTTCATCGCCCGCGCGTGGAAGCCTTGCTGGATGCCGGGGCCGATCTGCTGGCCTGTGAAACCCTGCCAAATTTTGCCGAAATTCGCGCACTGGCTGAGTTGTTGACCGCGTATCCGCGTGCGCGGGCATGGTTCTCGTTTACCCTGCGCGACAGCGAGCACCTGAGCGACGGTACGCCGCTGCGCGACGTGGTCGCTTTCCTTGAGCAATATCCGCAGGTGGTGGCGTTAGGCATTAACTGCATTGCGCTGGAGAACACCACTGCCGCGTTGCAGTATTTACACAGCTTAACGACGCTGCCGCTGGTGGTGTATCCGAACTCGGGCGAGCATTACGATGCGGTGAGCAAAACCTGGCACCATCACGGTGAGCATTGCGCGCAGCTGGCGGATTATCTGCCGCAGTGGCAGGCCGCAGGCGCAAGGTTGATTGGCGGATGCTGTCGCACCACGCCTGCGGATATTGCCGCGCTAAAAGCGCGAAGCTGAGAGTTTATCGGGCCTACATCGTTCACTGTAGGCCTGATAAGCGCAGCGCATCAGGCATTGCCGGATGGTGGCATAAGCGCCATAGCGGCTCTACAGTGAATGATGTGACGATATGGCTATTGTGATTTTAGGTAATAGAACGCACTCACTCGTAGCAGGCCTTAAAGCAAATCTGCTGCTACTTACGACCGGATTGTTGACCAGATATAGGGTGCATTGATATAAAATTAAAGAAGGGACTCCACTGGAGTCCCTTTATTTAGAAAATGATAAAAAAAAAGATCATTATTGGAATGCAAATCAATAATGACAATGATTCAATTCTAAATCCTAGTGTTAATTTTTTTGGAAGATTTCTTATTAGATTATATCCTTCTACGCTTATGCCGTGATGTAAATGTTTATGGTATTTAAAGTTTAAGCTTCTAGTTATAAAACTAACTTTAGTATTATATAAGTATGGAGTAATAAAAACACTTGCATCTTTGCATGACTTTGTTGAAATTGGTAGGTGACCTATCTCTCTTTCGTATATTTCAACTATTTTTTTGTACGCTTTTTTATTGTAAAAATAACATATCATGAATATTAAAAAATCAAATAAAAAAGCAAGGCAAATTAGGTTTTTTATAATCACCTCATTTTGAATTAAAAATATTTTCATATATAATATGCTCCCCTACATATTCACCAGCATTTTCGCCATATTTTTCTACAAGTTTACTTGTTGCAATAGTAACACCAACCCCTGTAGCAAAACACAGTGCAGCACCGACCCCACCAGCTTCTATAGTAGAAAGCCCTAATACCCACGTACAAACCACATTTGCGGCACGTCCAGCCGCCAGACCAGAAAGCATACTACTAGCCTGTTTGAATCCAAATTTACTATATTCAGTGATAGCGGCTTTTTTACAAGCACTTTCACGACCTTTTGAACAAGCGTCATAAACATTTGATGTATATCCGGCAAAATCTAAACCTATGCCAACAAAACCAACTGTTTTCATTAGATTCATTAGTTTTGCCGAGCGCTCAATATATGTAGCATAACCTTCAATATTATCTATTCCCGTTTTATCCCATTTATACATAATTGAACTTGTAGATAAACCTAATGCTTTTTTAATGCTATTATATTCTTCTAATTTGAGCTGGGTTTTTGAAAATTTGTTTAAAACAGCATCTAGCTTTTTAAACAGTCTTGCCCGTTGACCAAAGAATTCTTCCCCCGATATAATTCCTTTGTTGTGGCCATACGTATCTTTATACAACTCCTGAATTTCAATTAATATTTTTTTTATTTCTTCGTAATAACTTTTACCTACTTCACTAATATAACCAAAACCATCTCCAGCATTTCCTAAATAATCACCGAAAAGTTGATATGAAAATGCATCCACGGCTCCTCTGTTATCATGCAATAACTTTGCATCCTGCAAGGTAAGTGGGGCCAGAGCTTTATCAATTCGATCACGCGCTTTTTGCAATGTTTCAATCTGTTGCTGATCTTGCTTTTCAGGATCAACAACAATCAGAATTGAACCAGGTTGTTTTTTCATATCAGGGTTCAGTTTGTGATACAGCTCTCTCGTACCCTCGGGGGGGTTAACGAAAATATACGGCTCATATGTTGATGGCTTTGACTCATAGGGCAATACACAAAATCCCCCATCGACAGGCTCACGAGGCGGTTTATCCTCTTCACCCGGACAATATGGTCCAGGTGCCATCGTGAGCGGTTTTGGCGCGTTCTGCGGCGCTACAGAGACCACTCTGTCTGTGACTGGCTTAGGTGCGGAGAGAACTTCACTCTCATAGAAATAAGTGACATTTGAAATTGAGTTAATAAATCTGCATTTGCAGGGGCATGTGCCAACGCTATGTGCTGTTCCGGCAGCTTGAACACCATGTATAAAATAACCCGGTTGTCCTCCTACTATGTGGTAGAGTTTTTTATCTTTACCGCATATATAGCTATCGCCATGTCGTGCCGTTGGCTGTCCGTCGAGTATATGATTAGTACAGCCTGTTAAAATAGTACCGCCGCAGGTTGTTTTATCACCGACCCTTAAAAAATATGCAATTTCCATACAATTCTCATTTTAATAAAGTTAAGCTTTCCGGATTGCAAAAAATCCAGTCATTTTTCCATGTTGTCATGTAAATACAATCTTCGATTTTATTTGATTCTTTGAGTTGCATATTATTATAAGCGATTAGACTTTGTTCTTTTAAATAGTCATTATGATAATTACATTGCGATTGAGTATGACTTAGAAAATCAGGGAGTCTTTTCTTCCACATTTGATGAAATCTATCTGTAACTTCTTCAGGTATTTTTAGGGTAGGGAATTTTTCATTTTCACTGAAACTGCTAAAAGTATATTTGACGGGGATTATAACTTGAGCCAGATGATAACTATGATATATAATATTGTATTGTTTATCAGCCCATAAACCCGCACTCAACAGCAGATAATAATCATCACTATTTTTGATGATTTTATTATTTTTTACCATTTCCCCAATGTTAAAATCATTCAGTGCATATACGCTCCACTTTTCATTAAATTTTTTCTCTAGGTAAACAGAGTAAATTGATGCTTCCATCTTTGAATAAAAGATTAAAATCCCCTCGATACTTCGATCGTATTTCCTCCACAACGGTTCTAACATTTTTTCGTTTTTATGCGTTGTTTTGTTGTATATCCCGCTGACACGACCCAATACCCATAATTCGTGCTCGCTTATATATTGAGTGATTTGGTTTTCTTCCTGGTAAAAATACATTTTTGAATCTCTCTCATCCGTTGAAAGCGTGATGACATACTATTTTCTCTGTAAAAGTTGTGTGGCTGATCGCATAAGTAATAAAAAAGCCTGAATCCATTTAAGGATGATTCAGGCTTGGAATAATTAAGTTTATCTGTATTTATTTAATAAATATTTTATAAGAATTTTTCCTTCTCTATAATCAAATTAATTTTATCTGGTCCGTTGTTTGATCGTAGCCCGGCACAAATCATGCCGCATCCGCCAGGACAAACATGCCGTACGGGTGGATTTCGAGATAATACTGCTCGCCGACGTCCGGCTGCAGACGCGTAGCATTGACCTGCAATAAAATCTCCTGCCCGTGCCACTCCACCGTGACCTCATACTGGGGTCCCATATACGCGACGTGGCGGATCACGCAGCGCTGACTCTCTTCACCGCGATCGCTGAGCGTGATCGCTTCCGGACGCACGCCGACCATGCCTTCACCTTGTGTACCAAAGTGCAGCGGGCGCGGCAGATGATAGCCGTAGATATCAACGTATTTGTCGCTGAAGGTAGCCGGGAACAGGTTGGCATCGCCCATAAAGCTCGCCATAAAACGGGAGGCGGGCTGGCGATAGAGATCCTGCGGTGAGCCGATCTGCATAATGTGTCCTTTGTTCATCACCAACACGGTATCAGAAACCGCAAAGGCTTCGCTCTGATCGTGGGTGACGTACAGCGAGGTGATATCAAACTGCTTTTGCAGTTCGCGGATCTTGTCGCGCATGCTGCGACGCAGGTTGGCGTCGAGGTTACTTAACGGCTCATCAAACAGCAGCACTTTCGGTTTGAGGATCAACGCGCGGGCCAGCGCCACGCGCTGTTGCTGCCCGCCGGAAATCTGATCGACAAAGCGGTCTTCGAATCCTTCCAGATCCACCATCGCCAGTGCCTCTTTGACGCGAGCTTTCACCTCTGCGCGCGACACGCCGAGCATCTTCAGGCCATAACCGACGTTCTCCCCCAGCGACATATGCGGGAACAGGGCATAGGACTGAAACACCATACAGATATCACGCTGCTGAATAGAGCGATGAGTGACGTCTTCGCCATCAATGTAAATCTGTCCTTCGCTCGGTTTTTCCAGCCCGGCGACCAGGCGCAATATGGTGGTTTTGCCGCAGCCGGATGGGCCGAGCAGGGTCACCATTTGCCCCTGCGGAATGGTGAGGTTGATATTGTCGATAACCGTGTTGCTGCCAAATCGTTTAGTGACGTTGCGCAGTTCAACGAAATTTTTCTGAGTCATAGTGCGCTCCATTACGCCTGGTTTTTGGCTTTTGAACGGGAGGTACGTGATTCACCGATCAGCCAGTCAAAGATGAAAATAATCGCCAGCATCACCACGATCAGAATGGAACCGTAGGCAATCGCCACGCCGTATTCGCCGTCTTCCACGCGGTTCAGGATGTAGGCCGTCGCCACGCGGGTATCCGGGGTGACAAGGAACACAATGGCGCTGACGGTGGTAATGGCGCGCACAAAGCTGTAAATCAGCGCCGAGAGGATCGCCGGGCGCAGCAGCGGCAGCAGAATGTGTGTAATGGTGCGCAGAGAACCGGCGCGCAGGCTGAGCGAGGCTTCATCGAGCGATTTATCGATTTGGCCTAAGCCCGCGATACCCGCCCGGATACCGACCGGGACGTTACGCATCACCATCGAGATGATCACGATGGCGGCGGTGCCGGTGAGATACACCGGGGCGCTGTTAAAGGCCAGAATGTACGACACGCCCGCGACGGTGCCCGGAACGGCAAAGCACAGCATAGTGGTGAACTCGATGGTCTTTTTGCCTTTAAACTGCTGGCGCACCACAATCCACGCGATCAGCAGACCGAAAATCGCGGTGATCGGCGCGGCAATCCCGGCGTAGAGCAGGGTGTCGAGCAGTGAAGGCCACGCGCCGTCGCTCATCCCCTGACCGAACAGTTTGGTAAAGTTCGCCAGCGTCAGGGTGTAGTCCACGCCCCAGTTGACGGTGAAACTGCCGTAGAAAATGCTGCCGTAGAGCAGGGCGTTAAAGGCAATCCACACCGCCAGCAGTGCGACCACGCTCCACACCAGCGTGACTGGTAGCGGCTGCACGTCGCCCCGGTAGGATTTACCGGAAACGGTGACGTACGAGCGTTTACCAATCCACATATACTGCACGCAGAACACCAGCAGCGAGAACAGTAGCAGGAAGGCACCCAGCGTACTGGCGGCCTGGTAGTCGAGCTGCGAACCGGTGATGTAGAAGTAAATTTGCGTAGCCAGCACGTCGAAGTTACCGCCGAGCACCAGCGGGTTGCTAAAGTCGGCCAGCGACTGCACCACCACAATTAAAAAGGCGTTCGCCAGCGCCGGTTTCAGCAGCGGGACAAACACGCCGTTAAAGGTCTGCCAGCGGCTGGCGCGCAGGGTATATGACGCCTCTTCCAGCGATGGATGAATGGTTTTGATTGCTCCATCGAGGATCATAAACGCCATTGGCGTAAAGGCCAGCACCTGCGCCAGCCAGATACCAGTAAAACCATACAGCCAGTTGGTGTTAGTTAAACCAAACCATTCGACCATAAATTCGGTGATGTAACCGGAGCGTCCCATCATCAGCGTGACGCCTAAACCGACGACAAACGGCGGGGTGACGATCGGCAAAATCGAGAAAATACGTCCGATGATGGCGCTGCGTCTGGCGATACGAGTGGTATAGATAGCCAGTACCAGACCAAAGAAGGTACAGCCGACGCCGACGGCAATCGACAGCATAATTGAGTTGAGGATCACCTGAATGATATGCGCTTGCGACAGCACATTCATAAACGCCAGCGGGGCAAATTCTCCGGCGTCGTTGGTGAACATCGGAATGAAAATGGCGATGCTCGGCCAGACGATAAAAATACCGATCAGAGCGATTATCGCGGTGAGCGAGCCGATGACGAAACGGTCGCCGCCCAGCCATTCCAGGCGAGTGAGCGCCAGGGTCATGATTGCGCCAAGTGCCACAAACAACACGATGGTGGCATAGCCTAAGCCGCGGCCCTCAAGGGTGGCGCTGGCGACGATAAAGGCCATACAGAAAAATGCCCATCCCGCGTCAAGATAATGGCGGTTGCGCTGCTCGCGTCTGGCTTCATGGAATGGACGCACCAGCAACAGGCTTGGCAGCAGATACCAGAGCCAACTGATATTGAACTGTGACCAGCCGTAGGCGGCGAGTATTTCTTCGCGCGTGGACTCCAGCAGACCATAGTCCAGGCTCCAGCTCGGAAGCAGGGCAAACGCCAGCCAGCCGAGCAAAACCCAAAGGAATATCGCATCCCGTTTTTTCACGGGATGGAGTGCAAGTGTGTGTGACATAGCGTTTCCGGTAATCCAGGCCGGGTAAGGCGTTTGCGCCACACCCGGCAAATGAACGTAACGTGGGCTTATTTACCCATCTTAACTTCGCTAACCCACTTATTGATCAACGCCTTACGTACGTCGGTCGAGCCGTACTTATCCATGTCGTAATTGATAAGCTTCAGGTCGTCGAGCTTCAGTGAGTTAGGAGAGGTCTCGGCGGTGGTGTTGGTCAGGATCTGATAGGATTTGCCTTTCTTCCAGACCAGCTCCTGTGCGTCTTTCGACAGCACCCAGTCAACGAACAGTTTGGCGTTGTCGGCGTTGCGCGCGCCTTTCAGGATGCTTACGCCGCCAATTTCATAGCCAGTACCTTCGCATGGGGAGATTAGCTCCAGCGGCGCGCCCTGTTCTTTCTCCAGCGAGTAGTCGTGCAGGAAACCGATGCCGATAGCCGTTTCGCCACGAGCGGCGTTACGCGCCGGGGCAATGCCGGATTTGGTGTACTGGGAGACGTTGGCGTTGAGCTGTTTCAGGTAGTCAAAAGCCTGATCTTCACCCCATAGCTGGGCAAAGGTCGCCAGCGCGGTGTAGGCGGTACCAGAGCTTTGCGGGTCAGCAATCTGAATTTCGCCTTTGTATTCCGGTTTGGTCAGATCCTTCCAGCATTTTGGTACCGGCAGGTTTTTCTCTTTCAGGCGCTGGGTATTGACGCCAAAGCCCAGAATCCCGACGTAAACCGCCGAAGAGAGGTTACCTTTTACCTTCGCGGGATCGCGGAATTTCTCCATAATCTGCTCGAGGTTTGGTGATTTATACGGCTGCAGCAGGCCCATTTCACCGGCCTGAGACTGCGGATCCAGCGTACCGCCGTACCATACATCCGCCTGCGGGTTTTTCTTCTCGGCATCGACTTTCGCCAGCGTACTGCCCGAGCCGTTACGAATGAATGAGGTTTTCACATCATATTTTTCACCGAAGGCTTTGGTTTCGGTTTCGCACATCTCGTTGGTGGCGCTGCAATACACCACCAGACGACCCTGTGCCTGGGCTGCGTTGCTGATAGCCGCCAGCGTCAGAGCGGAAGCAATCAGGGTAGAGGTAAGCGTCAGTTTCATTGTTTTATCCTTTGACTGAGAGAAGGGGTAATGCCCGCAATGAGCAACGGCATCAGCAATAAACCCATAAAGACAGCGGCAACCGAGAGCAAACTGAACATTCCCGACCAGCCGTAATGTTCTATGACCAGCGACAGCGGCCAACCCGCCAACGCGGCCCCCAGATAGGCGAACAGCCCGAGAAAACCGGTAATTGAACCTGCCGCCGCTTTGTGTCCGCATTCAACGGCTGCGAGGCCAATTAGCATCTGTGGGCCAAACACAAAAAAGCCCACGGTAAAGAAACACACTGCCAGTAGCGCGTAGTGGTGTACCGGCGCCAGCCACAGCGCGGCGACGGACACCATCAGTCCCAGCGTGAACAGTAAAATCATCGGCGCACGCTGACCGCTGAACAGCAGATCCGATCCCCATCCGGCAAACAGCGCCCCCAGCAAGCCGCCGACTTCAAACAACATCACCGTGGCATTGGCGCTGAGCAGATTCACGCCGTGGCTTTCCGTCAGCCAGATGTTGCCCCAGTCGTTGAGCGCAATGCGAATCAGATAGACCAACACATACGACGCCGAGCAACCAGATCATCGGGTTTTTCAGCATGGTGGTGCGTAACATTTGCCACAGCCCCATCGGCGGGCTTTGCTGCTCCTGACGCAGTTCCAGCGGGTCATGACGCCATTCCCCAACCGTAGGTAATCCTTCTTCCCGGGGAGTGCCTTTCAATTGCAGAGTGAGCCAGATTCCCAGTGCCATGCTGATTATCCCCGGTGCCAGCATGGCTGCCTGCCAGCCCCACCAGTGGGCGGCAAAAGCGCTAATCAGCGGGATAATGGCGCCACCGATATTGATCGACATATTCCAGCAGCCCCACCAGAATCCGCGTTCGTTGCGCGAGTACCAATGGGTCAGCAGGCGGGCGCAGGGCGGCCAGCCCCAGCCCTGAAAAAATCCGTTCAGCGTCCAGACCACCAGCAGCAGCGTCAGTGATTCACCAAAGGCGAACAGCACGTTTAAAACGCCGGTGGCAAACAGACCAATACCCATAAACGCGCGCTGTCCGTGGCTGTCGTGCCACAGCCCGGCAGTAAATTTCGACAGACCATAGGTCAGATAAAACAGTGACCCGAGCAGGCCGATATCGCCCTTATCCAGACCCAGGTCCGTTTGTAGCGCCGGGAGGACGTAGTTAACGCTTTTGCGCGTCAAATAAAATGCGGCGTAGCCTATCACCATACACATCAGCAGCCGGGGGCGTAGCGCCCGGTATTGTTGGTCTGTTTCGCTGGCTGAGCGTGCGTGCATGGCAGTCTCCGTTTGTGCTGACTATAGGAAAGTGAAAGCAAAAGGGGATGAGAGAAAGTCCGCAGTGACTAAGACTTTTTCCTGGTTAGCGGCTGATTTGTTGCAAATTTGTGGGCAGGTTAACAATTACGTGCGTGCCGTTGTTTGATTCGAGCGTCAGTTCGCCGCCAAGGGCGCTCACCCGCTCACGCATCCCCTGGATACCGAAACCGGGAATTTTTTCAGGCAGAATACCAACGCCGTTGTCAGCGACATCCAGAAACAAACGTTGTTCCCGCTGGCGCAGCGTAATCGACACGTCGCTGGCGTTCGCATGTTTACAGACGTTATTGAGTAACTCCTGTAGCAGGCGATACAGCGTGAAGCGCACCGTTTCGTTTTCTGGCGTATTCTCTAGCTGATAATCAAAGCGACAGCGAATACCGCGTTCAGCAAAAGCAAATTCATTCACCAGATGATGTAGTGCATCTTTAAAGGCCAGTTCATCGAGCGCGGGTGGGCGTAGCTGGCGCAGCAACTGGCGGGTGGAATGGTGAATGCGCCGGGCAAGGTTGTTGATCTGATTTGCCGCTTCGAGCGTTTGCTCAGGGCCTGGCGCGCGTTTGACCAGTTGCGACTGAATTTGAATGGCGGTGATGTTCTGCCCAATTTCGTCATGCAGCTCCCGCGCCAGGCTTTTGCGCGTATTTTCTTCGGTGCGGATCAGCTGTTCGGTCAGCGCGCGTCGTGCCGCCAGTTCGGTTTCCAGACGCTGGCGATAATGGTGCAAATTTTGCGCCAGATGCTGCTGGCGGCTGATGGCGATCCCCAGCCCTATACCCAGTAGCGCCTGGGTGGCGAGAAAAATTTCCAGCTCCAGTAAGTTACTGAACCCGACGCCGATTTGCCGGGCGATGGTGATCATCATACTGCCGAGCAATCCGGACAACACGCCGCCCTGCCAGCCAAATTTCCACGCCATCACCACGTTCGGTAAGAACACCACGATCAGCAACAGGCGCTCGATCTCCGGCGACAGCACCATCTGAGTGCCGATGCCAATAATAAAAAACAGGCTGCACCAGATGATAAGCGAAGTGCGCAGCGGGGGATTGGTGGTATCCAGTCCGAGCAGATGATAGCGGTGCTGCTGGCGCAAAAATTCATAGATCAGATAGACAAACGGCGTCAACAGCACGCCGCCGGTAAACGACGCCAGACCTATTAACGTCGCCGGGCTTTGAATAAACGGTGAAAGCAGGGCGGTATTGAGCAATGAAGTGATCGTCACGGCGGCCAGCAGCAGGGTTAAGCGCTGCCAGTAAAGGGGGAATCGGTGCCAGTATGACTGGCCGATGCTCGCCGGAATCAGGCTAATTAATGGTGCAGCCAGCAGGATATAGCCATTCAGTAATTGCTCGCTGTGCAGCCAGAGCAACATCAACACCGGCGGCAGAACCAGCGCGGGCCAGTAACGGCGAGAAAGCAGGATTAACAGCGCGAGATAGACGCCGTGCGGTAGAAATAGCGCCGCTTGCTGGCCGTTGTGGGTCAGATAAAACCCCAGCGTCCACAGCATCAGCCAGCCCGATCCCCAGGCCAGCAGAATAAACAGAGAAATAACCCAATGCCGAAGGTTACGCGACATTAATGCCCCGTCAATAGCTGGTGGTCGAGCGCAAAATGCACCAGATCGATGGTGCTATGGCATTGCAGTTTGCCCAGCACGTTCGCCCGATGAACGTGCACCGTCTTGTGGCTGAGATCGAGTTTGAAGGCGATCTCTTTCACGCTGTCGCCTTTGACCAGCAGATCAAACACTTCGCGCTCGCGTGGGGTCAGTACTTCCAGGACCTGCGCGGGCTGTTCGCCGCCGCGTAGCGCACGCAGCGCATCGGCGCACAGGTAATGCCCGCCCATACCTACCGAACGTACCGCCTGCACCAGTTCCTCCGGTCCGCAGCGTTTGGTCAGGTAGCCGCTGGCGCCGGCATCCAGCGCGCTTTGCACAAACGTGGGCGAGTCATAAATGCTGAGAATTATGGCGCGAAAACCGGGCTTCTGCGCCCGCAGTCGTTTTAACAGGCTCAGGCCATTTTCATCCGGCATGGCGATGTCCATCACCGCCACGTTGACGTCATCATGCATTAACGCAGGCCACGCCAGGGCCGCGCTGCTGAACTGGCCGATGACGTTGAGATCGTCTTCGAGACTGAGTAATTGCGCAAAGCCGGAACGCACCACCACATGGTCATCCACCAGCACAACATGAATCATGATATTACTCTCTTACCTGATAATGGCGTCTATGATGCCTGTCAGCGCCGCACTGGCAATCACCGTGGCGCGGATATGTAACGAATGTAACAAAATCGCAATAATTTGCCGGGTGTTATAGCGAGTGTAGGCCTGATAAGCGCAGCGCATCAGGCATATGATTACCGGATGGCGGCGCAAGCGCCTTATCCGGCCTACGTTCTGTAATGAGCTAAATAGCTAACTATTGCCGCTTTTTTTCTAAAAACAGATCGCTATTAGCCAGAATTTTTAATTCCTTTATCAAATTGTGCCGCAACGAAATACTGCCCTCATAACAAGACAGGGGAGCAGACAATCATGGCTATTTCATCGCGTAACGCACTTCTTGCCGCACTGGCATTCATCGCATTTCAGGCGCAGGCGGTGAACGTCACCGTTGCTTATCAGACCTCCGCCGAACCCGCCAAAGTGGCGCAGGCAGATAACACTTTTGCTAAAGAAAGCGGTGCTACCGTTGACTGGCGCAAATTCGACAGCGGCGCGAGCATCGTTCGTGCGCTGGCATCCGGTGATGTGCAGATCGGTAATCTTGGCTCCAGCCCGCTGGCGGTCGCAGCCAGTCAGCAGGTGCCGATTGAGGTTTTCCTGCTGGCGTCAAAGCTCGGCAACTCCGAAGCGCTGGTGGTGAAGAAAAACATCAGTAAACCGGAAGATTTGATTGGTAAGCGCATTGCCGTGCCGTTTATCTCCACCACCCATTACAGCCTGCTGGCGGCGTTGAAACATTGGGGTATCAAAGCGGGGCAGGTTGAGATTGTGAACCTGCAACCACCGGCGATTATTGCCGCCTGGCAGCGCGGAGATATTGATGGTGCGTATGTCTGGGCGCCTGCGGTCAACGCGCTGGAAAAAGACGGTAAGGTGTTAACCGACTCCTCGCAGGTTGGCGAGTGGGGCGCGCCGACGCTGGATGTGTGGGTGGTGCGCAAAGATTTTGCCCAGAAGCATCCTGAAGTGGTGAAAGCCTTTGCCAAAAGCGCTATCGATGCGCAGCAGCCCTATATCGCTAATCCTGATGAATGGCTGAAGCAGCCGGAAAATATCCGCAAACTGTCGCGTTTAAGCGGGGTACCGGAGGCGGATGTGCCAGGGCTGGTGAAAGGAAATACTTATTTGACGGCGCAGCAGCAAACCGCGGAGTTAACCGGGCCGGTGAATAAAGCGATTATCGATACCGCGCAGTTCCTCAAAGAGCAGGGCAAAGTTCCCGCTGTCGCGACGGATTACAGTCAGTACGTGACCGATCGCTTCGTGCAATAAATAAGGAGGCGCTGATGCTGCAAATTTCACATCTTGCTGCCAGCTACGGTGGAAAATCGGCGCTGGAGGATATCAACCTGACGCTCGATAGCGGTGAACTGCTGGTAGTACTCGGACCTTCCGGTTGCGGGAAAACCACGTTGTTAAATCTGATTGCCGGGTTTGTGCCGTATCAGCATGGCAGCATTACGTTGGCGGGTAAAAAAGTTGAAGGTCCAGGCGCTGAGCGCGGGGTTGTGTTCCAAAACGAAGGACTGCTGCCCTGGCGCAACGTGCAGGATAACGTAGCCTTCGGGCTGCAACTGGCGGGGATGGAGAAGTCCCGACGCCAACGAATCGCTAAGGAGATGTTGCAGAAAGTCGGGCTGGAGGACGCGGGAAAACGCTTTATCTGGCAACTTTCCGGTGGGCAGCGTCAGCGCGTCGGCATTGCGCGGGCTCTGGCGGCCAACCCGCAGCTATTGCTGCTGGATGAACCCTTTGGCGCGCTCGACGCTTTTACCCGCGAGCAGATGCAAACCCTGTTGCTGAAGCTGTGGTATGAGACCGGCAAACAGGTGCTGCTGATTACCCACGATATCGAAGAAGCCGTGTTTATGGCGACGGAGCTGGTATTGCTGTCGCCGGGCCCAGGCCGGGTGCTGGAGCGTCTGCCGCTGAATTTCGCCCGTCGCTTTGTGGCCGGAGAGTCGAGCCGCAGCATTAAGTCCGACCCGCAGTTTATCGCCATGCGCGAGTATGTGTTAGGTCGGGTCTTTGAACAACGGGAGGCATTCTCATGAGCGTGGTGATTAATGATAAACCCCGCCGCCAGCGCGCACTCAACTGGCGCTGGCCGTTCTCGCGGCAGATTACCTTAAGCCTCGGTACGCTGGCCGTCATTCTGGCGGTGTGGTGGACGGTGGCGGCGCTGCAGTTAATCAGTCCGCTGTTTTTACCCCCACCGTGGCAGGTTTTGCAAAAATTGCTCGTCATTGCCGGTCCGCAGGGATTTATGGATGCCACGCTGTGGCAGCATCTGGCGGCGAGTCTGACGCGTATTGTTATCGCGCTGCTGGCGGCGGTGCTGCTAGGCGTTCCGGTTGGGATCGCGATGGGGCTGAGCCCGACGATGCGCGGCATTCTCGATCCGATCATTGAGCTGTATCGTCCGGTTCCGCCCCTGGCCTATCTCCCGCTGATGGTCATTTGGTTTGGCATCGGTGAAACCTCCAAGATCTTGCTGATCTATCTGGCGATTTTCGCCCCTGTAGCGATGTCGGCGCTGGCGGGAGTGAAAAGCGCGCAGCAGGTGAGAGTGCGCGCCGCGCAGTCGCTGGGGGCCAGCCGTAAGCAGGTGCTGTGGTTTGTTATTTTGCCGGGGGCATTACCGGAGATCCTCACCGGGTTACGTATCGGACTTGGCGTGGGCTGGTCGACGCTGGTGGCAGCAGAGCTGATTGCCGCCACGCGAGGCTTAGGATTTATGGTGCAGTCTGCCGGTGAGTTTCTGGCAACGGATGTGGTGCTGGCGGGGATCGCGGTGATTGCCGTTATCGCGTTTATTTTAGAACTGGGTCTGCGCGCGCTTCAGCGCCGCCTGACGCCCTGGCATGGAGAATTACAATGAGTGAACGTCTGAGCATAACCCCGCTGGGACCGTACATTGGCGCACAAATCAGCGGCGCGGATTTAACGCGTCCGCTGAGCGATAATCAGTTTGAACAGCTTTATCACGCGGTATTGCGCCACCAGGTGGTGTTCCTGCGTGAGCAGGTGATTACGCCGCAACAGCAGCGCGCACTGGCGTTGCGTTTCGGAGATCTGCATATTCACCCGGTCTATCCGCATGCCGAAGGGGTAGAAGAGATTATCGTACTGGATACTCATAACGACAATCCGCCGGATAATGACAACTGGCACACCGATGTCACCTTTATTGACACGCCGCCTGCCGGGGCGATTCTGGCTGCAAAAGAGCTGCCATCGACCGGGGGAGACACCCTGTGGACCAGTGGGATTGCCGCTTATGATGCGTTGTCTGAGCCGTTTCGCCAGTTGCTGAGCGGCCTGCGGGCAGAACATGATTTTCGTAAATCATTTCAGGAATATAAATACCGCAAGACGCCAGAGGAGCATCAGCGCTGGCTGGAAGCGGTGGCGAAGCATCCGCCCCTGTTGCATCCGGTGGTGCGTACGCATCCGGTGAGCGGGAAGCAGGCGCTATTCGTGAATGAAGGATTTACCACGCGAATTGTCGATGTCACGGAAAAAGAGAGCGAGGCGTTACTGAGTTTTTTATTCGCGCATATCACTAAACCGGAGTTTCAGGTGCGCTGGCGTTGGCAGCCCAACGATGTGGCGATTTGGGATAATCGCGTGACGCAGCATTATGCGAATGCGGATTATCTGCCACAGAGGCGCATTATGCACCGGGCGACAATTTTGGGAGACAAGCCGTTTTATCGGGCGGGATGATTGCCGGCGGCGATTGACTTACCGGGCCTACGATCTGTAGGCCGGATAAAGCGAAACCGCCATCCGGCAACAATGTGATTAGCGCAGGATTTTTTTCTCAGCCAGATCCAGTGCGAAGTAGCTGAAGATCAGATCCGCGCCAGCGCGTTTGATCGAGCCTAAGCTTTCCAGCACCACTTTCTCTTCATCTATAGCACCCGCCATCGCCGCGAATTTGATCATCGCGTATTCACCGCTGACCTGATAAGCGCCAATCGGCAGCTCGGTGCGCTCGCGGATATCGCGCAGAATATCGAGGTAGGCGCCAGCCGGTTTGACCATCAGGCAGTCTGCACCCTGGGCTTCATCCAGCAGCGATTCGCGGATCGCTTCCCGACGGTTCATCGGGTTCATTTGATAGGTTTTACGATCGCCTTTCAGCGCGGTGCCTGCGGCTTCACGGAACGGGCCGTAGAAAGAAGAGGCAAATTTGGTGGAGTAGGACATGATCGCGGTATCGGTGAAGCCCGCGGCGTCCAGCGCCTGGCGAATAGCCTGCACCTGGCCGTCCATTGCGGCGGAAGGGGCGATGAAATCTGCGCCCGCTGCGGCGGCAACGACTGCCTGTTTGCCGAGGTTAGCCAGGGTTAAATCGTTATCAACGCCGTGCTCGCATAACACGCCGCAGTGACCGTGCGAGGTGTATTCACAGAAGCAGGTGTCGGACATGACGATCATTTCCGGTATGGTCTGCTTACAGATACGCGACATGCGCGCCACCAGACCGTCTTCTTTCCAGGCATCGCTGCCGGTGTCATCGGTGTGATGAGAAATGCCGAAGGTCATGACCGAGCGGATGCCTGCATTAGCAATGCGTTCAATCTCGCGCGCCAGGTGCTTCTCCGGAATGCGCATCACGCCGGGCATGGCGTCAATAGCTTTGTAATCGTCGAGTTCTTCTTCAACAAAGATCGGCAACACCAGGTCATTTAAGCTCAGTGTTGTCTCTTCAAACATAGCGCGCAGCGCAGGTGATTTGCGCAGGCGGCGAGGGCGTTGGATTAGGTCTGTCATGGTATGCCTGATGTTTGTGGAATCGAAGGCCGTAGTATACCCGAACCTGAGGGCGGGTGGTTTACGAAAGTTGGCGTTATATCTGGATTTTACGTGGTGCAAGGCTGAATCATTAGAGCAATTTATTCACATGCATGGCAATTTATTCATATTCATTATTTTGTTTGTTTTTGTTTTTATTATTTTAAATATCGATGTATTTATTTATTTAGCGCGGAATATAACTCTCGACTATTTATTTTTTATTTATTTGAATATTGGGTGAATCATTTGATAATTATATGTATTAGAAGGTGTGTGTTTTGTATCTCATTGAAAGTTATTGTGTTTTTGTTGACTCCTTTTGGCTGGCGTAATTCATGATGTTGTCCGGTTTCGGACAGCGGACAAAGAATAATTGAACCTTTCCGTTGTGAAACCGCATAATCGGTCCTGCGAAACATAAAATGTTTTCTTTGCATTGATAATTGATGGATCAACTATATTACGTCCCTGAGGAGGGATGACAAATGCACACTTGGAAAAAGAAACTTGTAGTCTCACAATTAGCATTAGCCTGCACTTTGGCAATCACTTCTCAGGCGAATGCTTCTACTTACGATACCTGGACCTACTACGATAATCCAACTACGGCCCTTAACTGGGACAATATGGATGCAGCTGGAACTGTAGATGGTAACTACGTTAATTACAGTGGCTTTGTTTACAACAACAATGCTAACGGTGATTTTGATCAGTCCTTTAATGGCGATACCGTTAATGGCACGATTTCTACCTACTACCTGAATCATGATTACGCTGATGGTGCAACTAATCAGCTGAATATCAGTAATTCTGTTATTCATGGTTCAATCACATCAATGTTGCCACGTGGTTACTACGATCGTTTTGATGCTGATGGCAATAGGCTTGGTGGATATGTATTCAACAATACCACAGCTGTTGATGGTAACTGGTATGATGGCGATATATTCACTCTGAATATTGCTAACTCCACCATCGATGATGACTATGAAGCGCTGTATTTCACAGACTCCTATTTATCTGGTGATGTTACTAAATACACCAATGAAACGTTTGATGTCAGTGAAGGTGTTGCGGTTAATCTTGATGTTGAAAGCAATATCAACATTTCCAACAACTCTCGTGTTGCTGGTATCGCCCTGTCTCAAGGGAATACTTACAACAACACTTACACGACAGAATCCCATACCTGGGATAACAACATCAATGTTTATGATTCTACAGTAACTTCTGGTTCAAATTACATTCTGGAATCGAACTCCGCGTTCTTTGGTAATTCTGGTGAGCCAAGTGACTATACTGGTCCAGGTGATGTAGCATTGTCTTTCACTGACGGTTCTTCCGACTATGCAATGAAGAACAATGTGTATTTCAGTAATTCAACCCTGATGGGTGATGTCGCATTTACCAGCACCTGGAATGCTAATTTTGATACCATTGGCCATGATTCCAATGGTGATGGTGTGGCGGATACCAACCTTGGTTGGGCTGATGACAGCCTGAACGTCGATGAACTGAATCTGACTCTGGATAATGGTAGTAAGTGGGTTGGCCAGGCTACTATCGATGCTCAAGCCATCGCACCAGCAAACATGTTTGATGTTGCTACCAACAGCCTGACTCCAGGTGGTGTAATAGAAGCCAATGGTTGGGGACGTGTTGTTGACAATAAAGTATTCCAGAGTGGTGTGTTTAACGTAGCGTTAAACAACGGTTCAGAATGGGATACGACAGGGGAATCTCTGATTGATACCCTGACCGTTAACAATGGTTCTCAGGTTAATGTAACTGATTCCTATTTAGTATCCGATACAATTGGTTTGACCAATGGTTCTTCAATGAATATCGGTGAAGATGGGACTGTTGCAACTGATCATCTGACCATTGACAGTTACAGTACTGTAGCACTGACTGATGATGTAACTCGCAATTATGATTCGTCTCTGTATGCTAACACCATCACTGTCACTAACGGCGGTGTGTTGGATGTAAATGTTGATCAGTTTGATACTGAAGTTTTCAACACTGATAAACTGGAACTGACCAGCGGCAATTATGCTGATAATAGCAACCACGTGGTTTCCGGTGTATTCAACATTCACAGCAGCGATTATGTTCTGAATGCCGATCTGGTGAACGACCGTACCTGGGATACCACTCAGGCTAACTACGGTTACGGTACTATCGCAATGAACTCCGATGGTCACCTGACTATCAATGGTAACGGCGATATCAACAACGGTGACGAACTGGATAACAGCTCTGTTGACAACGTTGTTGCCGCAACCGGTAACTACAAGGTTCGCATCGATAACGCGACTGGTGCGGGTTCTGTTGCGGATTACAAAGGTAACGAGCTGATCTACGTTAACGACACGAACAGCAACGCGACCTTCTCTGCAGCTAACAAAGCTGACCTCGGCGCTTACACCTATCAGGCTCAGCAGCAGGGTAACACCGTTGTTCTGCAGCAGATGGAACTGACCGACTACGCGAACATGGCGCTGAGCATCCCATCTGCCAACACCAATATCTGGAACCTGGAACAAGACACCGTTGGTACTCGTCTGACTAACGCGCGTCATGGTCTGGTTGATAACGGCGGCGCATGGGTGAGCTACTTCGGTGGTAGCTTCGATGCAGATAACGGCACCATTAACTACGATCAGGACGTTAACGGCATCATGGTCGGTGTTGACTCCAAAATTGATGGTAACAACGCTAAGTGGATTGTCGGTGCCGCAGCAGGCTTCGCGAAAGGTGATATGAGCGACCGTACCGGTCAGGTGGATCAGGACAGCCAGACTGCCTACATCTACTCTTCTGCACATTTCGCCAACAACATCTTTGTTGACGGTAACTTGAGCTACTCTCACTTCAACAACGATCTGTCTGCCAACATGAGCAACGGTCAGTATGTTGATGGCAGCACCTCTTCTGATGCCTGGGGCTTTGGCTTGAAACTGGGTTATGACCTGAAGCTGGGTGATGCAGGTTACGTAACGCCTTACGGTAGCGTATCCGGTCTGTTCCAGTCTGGTGATGACTATAAGCTGAGCAACGACATGAAAGTTGACGGTCAGTCTTATGACAGCATGCGTTATGAACTCGGTGTAGATGCAGGTTATACCTTCGCCTACAGCGACGACCAGGCGCTGACCCCGTACTTCAAACTGGCCTACGTTTACGACGACTCTAACAACGATTCTGATGTAAACGGTGACTCTATCGACAACGGCGTAGAAGGTTCTGCAGTACGTGTTGGACTGGGTACTCAGTTCAGCTTCACCAAGAACTTCAGCGCCTACACTGATGCTAATTACCTCGGTGGCGGTGATGTCGATCAAGACTGGTCTGCAAACGTTGGTGTTAAATATACCTGGTAAGTACTTTCTCACTGAGAAATATAAGGTAATTTAATTCAGAATAATGCCCGTCACGGATTTGACGGGCATTTATTGCAAGGAATGCGCTCATGCTATCTACAAATAAACCTCTTCTTGAATTTGGTAAGCTTGATAAATGTTTGGCAAAATATGGCAAACACTTTGAGTGTGATAACGATAAAGAAATAATATATTCCAGTGATATAAATAGCGACGATACTTTTGTTATTTTAAGTGGTGTAGTTTCCCTGCGTAGAGGGGAAAACGTACTGGTCGGGATTGCACAGGCGCCTTTTATTATGGGCCTTTCCGATGGCGTGATGAAAACAGATGTACAATACAGATTAATGACCGAAAGTAATTGTACGGGATACCACCTACCTGCTTCGCAAACGATAAATATAATTGAACAATGCCAGCTTTGGCGGGAAGCCTTTTGCTGGTTAGCCTGGCAAAACTCCATCCTTGAATTGCGCGATCTGCAGCTGATCGGCAATAACTCCTACGATCAGATCCGCGCGACGCTGATATCCATGACGAAATGGGACGATGTGCTGCGTTCACGTATCGGCGTCATGAACTATATTCACCAACGCACTCGCATTTCACGCTCAGTTGTTGCTGAGGTTCTCGCGGCACTGCGTAAAGGTGGTTACATTGAAATGAATAAAGGCAAACTGGTAGGCATTAACCGTTTGCCTTTTGAGTATTGAATCAGGATGCGGGAATAACCTGTGGTTTGTTCCCGCTCAACTCTGCAACCAGATCGTTGATACCGTCGCTCATATTGGTAAAACGGGTTAGCGGAGAACGGGTCACCACGATAAACGCCCCGACGTTTTGCTGCGGGATCATCGCCATATAGGTAATGAATCCGCCGCCGCCACCGGTTTTTTGAATAATGCCTGGTCGCCCATTCTTCGGCGCCATATAGACCCAGCCCAAACCTAGCGCATCGGCTTTGCCCGGCACATCCATCCCTATCACTTTGGTTAGCTGCGTACGCTGATAAATCAGCGTCTGCATACGGTCAGCCTGCTGGCTACGATGGTAAAAATCAGAAGAGAGATACTGCTGCATCCAGCGCATCATATCGCCAGGCGTTGAATAGACGCCGCCACTGCCCATCGCTGCCAGCGTATTGTTACAGGGGCTGGCGCCCTTTTCCGCGACCATCAGGCGTTTGCACTGATCGGGGGACGGGGTGAAGGTGGTGTCTTTCATCCCCAGCGGACGGGTGATTTTTTCTTCAAACAGCTGCGGATAAGGCTTACCGGACGCGGCTCCCAGCGCATCAGCCAGCAGGTCAAACGCCAGGTTGGAATAAGAAGCCTGCGAGCCTGGTGCAGCTTTAAGCGTGGCGGTTGAGAGATAGCTCCAGCGCTGTTCGCGGGTTGGCCAGACAAACACCGGGCGCTTGGCCGCGCCGCCAGGCTGTTCGCGTGGCAGCGCGCTGGTATGCGTTGCCAGATTCACCAGCGTAATCGGCGTGCCCTGATAAGTCGGCACGCGCGCGCCAGGTGGCGCATATTTACTCAAAGGATCGTTGAGTTTAACCGTACCCTGATCGAGTAATTTTACCAGCATTTCGCTGGTCATTAATTTAGTGATTGAGGCAATTCGAATTACGGAATCCAGCTGCGGATGTACGTTATTGCCGGGGCGTGTTTCGCCGAAACTGCGAAATACGCGCTGATTACCATCAATCACCACCAGTGCCATCCCCGTAGCACCACTGCCGTAAAATATATGGTCGGCATAGCGATCGACGATATCAGAGGCGAAGACCGGATCGGTTATAGGCTGTGCCGCCTGGACAGATGTCAATGACGCCGCACACAGCGCGGCAGAAAAAAGCAGACTACGTTTCAACGGTGGTGTCCATGAGTTAGAGAAAGTGAAAAAGGATGTCGTGCGTATGCGTATTTATACTACTCATCGGCGTATTGCAAAGCGCTTATCAGCCAATGATAGTGTGAAAAACGTAACGATGAGTAAACGCGAGCGTTTCCCCGATTATGGATGTTCGCTTTTGTGATCTCACGCTGTGATAATCTGCACTTGCTGGAACGTTGTCGAGTGTGAAAACCACAGAAACAATTCTTCATAACCCAGGTGCGAACTAAGCGCTGCGGTTCTGGTCACACTTGTCGGTTTCAGCTTGTGTTTTTGGGCGTAAGCCGTCTTGCCCCGCACTCCACGGTGGCAAATACACAGCAGTCGTCATAACGATAAGAAGTTAGCAGGAGAGCATTATGTTTAAGTCTTTTTTCCCAAAGCCGGGGCCGTTCTTTATTTCGGCATTTATTTGGGCACTGGTCGCTGTTGTATTCTGGCAAGCAGGTGGGGGAGCCTGGGTTGCACACATTACCGGCGCGTCGGGAGACGTACCGATTAGTGCGGCCCGTTTCTGGTCGCTGGATTACCTGATTTTTTATGCGTACTACACTCTTTGCGTTGGAGTGTTCGCGCTGTTCTGGTTTCTCTACAGCCCGCACCGCTGGCAGTACTGGTCCATACTCGGCACGTCGCTGATTATTTTCGTGACCTGGTTTCTGGTTGAAGTTGGCGTTGCCGTCAACGCCTGGTATGCGCCATTTTATGATTTGATTCAATCCGCGCTCAGCGCACCGCATAAGGTGAAGATTGAGCAGTTCTATCATGAAGTGGGCATCTTTCTTGGCATCGCGCTGATTGCCGTGGTCATCGGCGTGATGAACAACTTCTTTGTTAGCCACTATGTGTTCCGCTGGCGTACAGCAATGAACGAACATTATATGGCGCACTGGCAGCATCTGCGCCATATCGAAGGTGCGGCGCAGCGTGTGCAGGAAGACACCATGCGTTTTGCCTCCACGCTGGAAGATATGGGGGTCAGCTTTATCAATGCGATTATGACGCTGATCGCCTTCTTACCTGTACTGGTTACACTCTCTGCCCATGTTCCGGACCTGCCGATTGTTGGGCATGTTCCTTATGGCCTGGTGATTGCCGCAATTGTCTGGTCGCTGATGGGAACCGGCTTGCTGGCGGTCGTTGGGATCAAACTTCCGGGACTGGAGTTTAAAAACCAGCGTGTGGAAGCGGCCTACCGTAAAGAACTGGTATACGGCGAAGATGACGCTAATCGTGCGACACCGCCGACGGTGCGTGAGCTGTTTCATGCGGTGCGCCAGAACTACTTCCGCCTCTATTTTCACTATATGTACTTCAATATCGCCCGTATTCTTTACCTGCAGGTTGATAACGTTTTCGGCTTGTTCCTGCTGTTTCCGTCGATTGTTGCCGGTACGATTACGCTCGGCCTGATGACGCAAATCACCAACGTGTTTGGCCAGGTGCGCGGTTCGTTCCAGTATCTGATTAACTCCTGGACAACGTTAGTGGAACTGATGTCTATTTATAAGCGTCTGCGCAGCTTTGAACGAGAGCTTGATGGTCAGGATATTCAGGAAGTTACCCATACGCTTAGTTAATAAGGAGATGTTATGTCGACGGTTTCCCGTCTTTACCCCTTGTCTGGTCTTGCTGCACTGGTGCTGGTGGGATGTAGTAGCCAACCCGCGCAGCCGCTAAAAAAAGGGGAGAAAGCCGTCGATGTGGCGAGCGTGGTGCGCCAGAAAATGCCCGCCAGCGTAAAAGACCGGGACGCGTGGGCGCAGGATTTGGCGAAGACCTTTGAAAGCCAGAAGCTGGCGCCGACGGTTGAAAATATCTGTTCGGTGCTGGCGGTCGCGCAACAGGAGTCAAATTACCAGGCGGATCCAGCCGTGCCGAACTTAAGTAAAATCGCCTGGAAAGAGATCGATCGTCGTGCCGAGCGTATGCACATCCCGCTATTTGTGGTGCATACCGCGCTGAAGATTAACTCGCCAACGGGGAAAAGCTACAGCGAGCGCCTGGATACGGTGAAGACGGAAAAACAGCTTAGCGCGATATTTGATGATTTTATCAACATGGTACCGATGGGGCAGACGTTATTTGGTTCGCTTAATCCGGTGCATACCGGTGGGCCGATGCAGGTCAGCATCGCCTTTGCTGAGCAGCATGCCAGCGGCTACCCGTGGAAAATGGCGGGAACCGTGCGCCAGGAAGTATTTAGCCGCCGCGGTGGGCTGTGGTTCGGTACGTATCATCTGCTTAACTACCCGGCGAATTACAGTGCGCCAATTTTCCGCTTCGCCGATTTCAATGCCGGGTGGTATGCCAGCCGCAATGCAGCTTTCCAGAATGCGGTCAGTAAAGCCAGCGGCGTGAAGCTGGCGATGGACGGTGATTTAATTCTCTATGGCAGCAGCGAGCCGGGCAAAACGGAGCTGGCGGTACGTAAACTGGCCGGGAAGCTGGACATGAGCGAGAGTGAGATCCGCCGTCAGCTGCAAAAAGGCGACAGCCTGGCCTTTGAAGAGACCGCGCTGTACGAGAAAGTCTATAAGCTGGCGGAAGCGAAGGCCGGGAAAACGCTTCCCCGTGAAATGCTGCCTGGCATTCAACTTGAAAGCCCGAAGATCACACGTAATCTGACTACCGCGTGGTTTGCTAAACGCGTGGACGATCGTCGGGCGAAATGTATGGGTCAGTCATCGTTATGATGACGGCGGCGCCAGCGCACGAATGCCGCGATGGCGCCAAGAATCAGGCTTCCGGCGAGAAAAGGGACCAGTCCAAAAAGGGTTCCGACACCCAGGCCGATTTCAACTCGCGGGCGCCCTGTCTCTTGCATTTGCAACTGCATCAACTGCTCATAGATGCCGGGAGCGTGGGCCAACAGATTTAAAATCTGCGCGCCCGCCCAGAAGCAAAACAGCACAAAAACGGCATACGCAATATTGCCGGGCAGGGAGGAGGTATCCCGATGCTTGCCCTTAAAAAGGGATTTAGAGAGCGTAAAATCAGCCATAAAGACCTCCGGAAATAACCTGCTTTTTTGACGTATTGCCTGGAACTGACAGTGAGTCTGACAGGTGATCGGCAATGTCAATATCAGAATGATGGTAATTTCAGGTAGAGATTATTCCTGGATTTCGGTTTTTTGCTGATCGTCACAATTACGCAACCTTAAGTGAAATTAATTTACATTTCAGAAATTCCGCACAGGCCACAGACGTGTATGAGGAAATGTGCGAGGATGCGTTGTCATGTTGTATATCCACCGGAGCCGTTATGAACCTGCCTGTTAAAATCCGCCGAGACTGGCACTATTATGCCTTCGCTATTGGGCTTATCTTTATTCTCAACGGCGTGGTGGGCTTACTCGGTTTTGAAGCGCAGGGGTGGCAAACCTATGCGGTAGGGCTGGTCACTTGGGTGATTAGCTTTTGGCTGGCCGGATTAATTATCCGTCGCCGCGTGGAAGATGAAGAAGAAGCAAAGGATGCCCAATAGAGGTCTATCAGGCATCCTGGCGGGATTACATACTGGTTTTCAGCGCGCTATCCGCCGCATGGCGTTCCAGCGCCAGTTCGATCAGGCGAGTGATCAAATCGGTATAGCCTAAGCCGCTCGCCTGCCACAGTTTTGGATACATGCTGATGTTGGTAAAGCCAGGCAGCGTGTTGATCTCATTGATCACAACCTCGTTCTCTGCGGTTAAGAACACGTCCACGCGCGCCATGCCGGCGCAGCCCAGCGTTTGATAGGCCTGAATAGCAATATCACGGATCTTATCGTTAATTTCTGGTGCGATCGCTGCCGGAACCACCACTTTGGCACCGTTATCGTCAATGTATTTGGTGTCGTAAGCGTAAAAATCACTGTTCAGCACGATCTCGCCACAGGTACTGGCCTGCGGATGATCGTTGCCCAGCACCGCGCATTCGATCTCGCGACCTTTGATCCCTTGCTCCACCACGACTTTATGATCAAATTCAAATGCCAGCACGACGGCCTGTTCATATTGCGCTTCGCTGGTCACTTTGCTGACGCCAACGGACGATCCCTGATTGGCTGGTTTCACAAACAGCGGTAAACCGAGGCGAGATTCGACTTCGGCAAAGCTGATGCTGTTGCGATTGGCGCGAGTGAGCGTAATAAATGGCGCGATGTTTAATCCGGCATCGCGCAACAGACGTTTGGTCACGTCTTTATCCATACAGGCCGCAGACCCCAGGACATCAGAACCGACGAACGGCAGATTCGCCACCCGCAGCATGCCCTGCAGAGAGCCATCTTCACCCAGCGTGCCGTGAACGATCGGGAAAATAACATCAACCGTTGGCAGCGGCTGACCGTTTTGCGCATCGATCAACTGGTGCGCTTGTTTACCCGGTACCTGAGCCAGGCTGGTCGCGGAAGGACGCAGCGCTATATGCGCCGGATCGTCTGAATTAAGCAGATAGTTACTGGCATCGCTGACGTGCCATTGCCCTTGTTTATCAATACCTAACAGCACAACGTCAAAGCGAGTCTTGTCGATGGCATCGACAATATTTTTTGCCGATTGCAATGACACTTCATGTTCCGCTGATTTACCACCAAATACGATTCCTACCCGCAACTTTGCCATCTTAAAAACCCATTCCATGAATGCAAAGCACATACATTACCACGACAAAACGCAGGTTTCCTCGGCTTCTGGCAGATTGTTTTGCTGGGCCACAAGGGAATAGATAAGCGCAAACGTGCGTTTCGCCTGTGAAGCATAATTCCCTGCTAGTATTGTGGGTTTGATGTGAGGCGTATCACAAATACGATGAGCGGGAAGATAAAATCCTGAACTGTGATTTATCGCACCTGTGAACCCTTATTTGGCTAAGTAATTTGTTAAGCTGCTCGCAGTTTTCAGCTGCTTATCGTTATGAGTCCCTATGGAATCCTGGAGAGTAAACCTTATTTCCGTATGGTTCGGTTGCTTTTTCACCGGCCTGGCAATTAGCCAAATCCTGCCTTTTTTACCGCTTTATATCTCCCAACTGGGGGTGACCTCGCATGAAGCGCTCTCAATGTGGTCCGGCTTAACGTTTAGCGTCACCTTTCTGATTTCAGCCATTGTCTCTCCGATGTGGGGCAGTTTAGCCGACCGTAAAGGACGCAAGCTGATGCTGCTACGGGCCTCTTTGGGTATGGCGATTGCGATTTTACTGCAGGCCTTTGCGACAAACGTCTGGCAGCTTTTTCTGCTGCGTGGGGTGATGGGGTTAACGTCAGGCTATATTCCCAATGCGATGGCGCTGGTCGCCTCACAGGTTCCGCGTGAACGTAGCGGGTGGGCGCTGAGTACGCTCTCAACGGCGCAAATTAGCGGCGTCATTGGCGGGCCGCTGATGGGGGGATTTATTGCTGACCACGTTGGCTTACGGGCTGTATTCTGTATTACCGCAGCCTTGCTGGTCGTGAGCTTCCTGGTCACGCTGTTCTTAATCAAAGAGGGCGTGCGTCCGACAATCAAAAAAAGCGAGCGTCTGAGCGGAAAGGCCGTGTTTGCCTCGCTGCCTTATCCGGCGCTGGTGATCAGCCTGTTTTTTACGACGATGGTGATCCAACTGTGTAACGGCTCAATTGGGCCAATTCTGGCGCTGTTTATTAAATCGATGGTCCCAGACAGTTCGAATATTGCCTTTCTCAGCGGACTGATTGCGTCGGTTCCGGGCATCTCGGCGCTGATTTCAGCCCCCCGACTCGGTAAATTAGGCGACCGTATTGGGACCGAGCGGATTTTAATGGCGACCTTAATCTTCGCGGTGGTGCTGTTTTTCGCCATGTCGTGGGTTACCACGCCGTTGCAACTGGGAATTTTGCGTTTTCTGCTCGGCTTTGCCGACGGCGCGATGTTGCCTGCGGTGCAGACGCTGCTGGTGAAATACTCCAGCGACCAGATAACCGGGCGCATTTTTGGTTATAACCAGTCATTTATGTACCTCGGCAACGTCGCCGGGCCATTAATGGGGGCGACGGTTTCAGCAATGGCAGGCTTTCGCTGGGTGTTTATTGCCACCGCGAGCATTGTGCTTATCAATATCTGGCAACTGGCTATCGCGCTGCGACGTCGGCGCCGCGCATGCTGAATTGCTGATTAACAACGCTGCCCGTCAGCGTTGTTAATCCATAAATGTGCATTATATATCTGTGTGATTATTAATCCCCTTACCCTTTTATATTGAATAATTCTGCGCTACGACTCTTTTCCCCTTATTTTGTGTTGTGATTGTTTTCGCAAAACGTTTTATTACTTATAAAAATACAACTTTCATCCTCTAGGCAGTTGTGAGTCTTAATGATAACGTGGCCTATATTTTGTTAAGGGAATACGCAAATGAAAAATCTCGTCACTGAGTTGTTACTTAAGCTCGCCCAAAAAGAAGAAGAGTCGCAAGACCTTGCGGCGCAGGTTGAAACGCTGGAGCAGGTAATCATCGAAATGCTGCGCAATATGACGTGGAGCGATCGGCAAATACTCATTCGCCAAATCGAGGATGCCCTGGCTGGAGCTGGCCGTATGCCTGCGTTTCTGGCGAACGTACATAACGCTGGCGAGAGCGTGCCAAAAGCGTTTTGAGTAATCTGTGGCGTTCCATCCACAAATTATCATAAAAGTGTCACATCAAATACTTATAGTCGCTTTGTTTTAATTTTACCGTATTTATACATGGAGAAAATAAAGTGAAACAAAGCGCACTCGCTATTGCCCTGATACCTTTGCTGTTTACCCCAATTATTAATGCAGAAACTTCTACCGTAGCGGTTATGGATAATCGTGCCGCTCAGGGTGATATCACCACGCCGGGCGGCGCCCGTCGATTGTCAGCCGATCAAACTGCGGCTCTGCGCGAATCTCTGAACGATAAACCTGCCAAAAATATTATTTTACTGATTGGCGATGGTATGGGGGACTCAGAAATTACTGCAGCGCGAAATTATGCCGAAGGCGCGGGCGGCTTTTTTAAAGGTATTGATGCTTTACCATTGACCGGACAATACACGCACTATGCGCTGGATAAAAAAACGGGTAAACCCGATTATGTGACGGATTCTGCGGCATCCGCAACGGCGTGGACCACCGGCGTGAAAACCTATAACGGTGCTCTGGGCGTTGATATACATGAAAAAGATCACGCTACAATTCTTGAAATGGCAAAAGCGGCGGGTCTGGCGACAGGCAACGTTTCTACCGCTGAATTGCAGGATGCTACCCCGGCGGCGCTGGTTGCTCATGTGACCTCGCGTAAGTGCTATGGTCCCGACGTGACCCGTGAAAAATGCCCAACCAATGCGCTGGAAAAAGGCGGCAAAGGATCCATCACCGAACAATTACTGAATGCCCGGGCTGACGTTACGCTGGGCGGCGGGGCCAAAACGTTTGCGGAAACCGCTGCGGCAGGCGAGTGGCAGGGTAAAACGTTGCGTGAACAAGCCCTTGCCCGCGGTTATCAGATGGTGAGCGATGCCGCGACGCTGGCAGCGATTACCGAAGCTAATCAGGATAAACCGTTGCTGGGTCTGTTCTCTGACGGCAATATGCCGGTACGCTGGGAAGGGCCGAAAGCGTCTTATCACGGCAATCTGGATAAACCGGTAGTGACCTGTACCCCCAATCCAAAGCGTGACGACAGCGTGCCAACGCTGGCGCAGATGACGGATAAAGCGATTGAGCTGTTAAGCAAAAATGAGAAAGGTTTCTTCCTGCAAGTGGAAGGGGCGTCAATCGATAAACAGGACCACGCCGCCAACCCGTGCGGACAGATTGGCGAAACGGTCGATCTGGATGAAGCGGTACAGCGCGCGCTTGCTTTTGCGAAGAAAGATGGCAATACCCTGGTGGTAGTAACCGCTGACCACGCGCATGCCAGCCAGATAGTCGCGCCGGATACTAAAGCGCCAGGCCTGACCCAGGCGCTGAACACCAAAGATGGCGCGGTCATGGTTATCAGCTACGGCAACTCTGAAGAGGAATCCCAGGAGCATACCGGCAGCCAGCTGCGAATTGCAGCCTATGGCCCGCACGCGGCGAATGTGGTTGGTCTGACCGATCAAACCGACCTGTTTTACACCATGAAAGCGGCGTTAGGACTGAAATAACCCGACGCCCGGCGGCAATACTTTTGCCGCCGGGTGGTATTTTTATCGTTAGCAGCCAAACTTACCTGTGTGTCGTCGTTCAGAAAAGGATGGTGCTATGAAAATTACATTATTAATGACGTTGCTTTTTGGTCTTATTTTTTTAACTACCGTCGGTGCTGCCGAGAAGACATTAACCCCGCAACAACAACGTATGACCACCTGCAATCAGCAGGCAACGGCGCAGACCTTAAAAGGGGACGCGCGTAAGACATATATGAGTGATTGCCTGAAAAACAGTAAATCTGCGCCTGAGGAAAAGAGCCTGACGCCGCAGCAGCAGAAAATGCGTGAATGCAACGTCAAGGCGACGGAGCAGTCTCTGAAAGGTGATGATCGTAATAAATTTATGAGCGCTTGCCTGAAAAAATCTGCGTAGCACTTACGGGTGAGCAGGTAAAATCGCTCACCCGAAATATCATACTTCCGCCGCCAGACCCCTTCCTATAATTTGGGAAATTTGTTTCAGAATATTCCCAAATACGATGAATGATGAAAACTTTTATCAAAAGAAGGTCGTCCCGAATGAAGCGTTTTTATCGCTCCATCAGAATGACCACCAGCGTTCCGGTCTGCGATTCGCCCGACGGATCAGGCTGCCGCGAGCGGTGGGATTGGGGGGAATGTTTTTCCCTATCGCGTCGGTACTCGTTGCTCAGCCCATTACCGGTGGCTGGTGGCTGTTACTGGTGGGATGGGCGTTTGTCTGGCCGCACCTGGCCTGGCAGTGGGCAAGCAAAGCTGACGATCCTCTGCATAGCGAATTTACCAACTTAAAAGCCGATGCCATTCTCGCCGGTATGTGGATAGGAATTATGGGGGTGAACCTGTTGCCATCCACGGCGCTGCTGATGATTACCTGCATCAACCTGATGGGCGCAGGAGGGATGCGAATTTTCATCGCAGGTGCCGTTTTGATGGTGGTTTCATGCCTGGTGACGTTACAGTTAACTGATATCTCTGTCGCGTTCAGCAGTACTCAACTTAGCGTGCTATTGACGCTGCCGGTGCTGGTGATTTATCCGCTGCTGTTTGCCTGGGTCAGCTACCAGACGGTCATCAAACTGGCGGAACATAAACGCCGCTTACAGGTGATGAGTACGCGAGATGGCATGACCGGGGTGTACAACCGCCGCCATTGGGAACTGTTGCTGCGTAATGAATTTGATAATTGCCGTCGCTATCAGCGTGACGCCACGTTACTGATTATCGATATTGACCATTTCAAGAGCATTAATGATACCTGGGGTCATGACGTTGGGGACCAGGCGATTGTCGCGCTGACCCGCCAGTTGCAGATGACCTTACGAGGTAGCGATGTGATTGGGCGCTTTGGCGGAGATGAGTTTGCGGTGATTATGTGCGGCACGCCAGCAACCAGCGCGATTGCGGCGATGTCTCGTGTTCACGAACGACTTAGCCAACTGCGTTTATCCTGCGCGCCGCAGGTTGCTCTGCGTATCAGCGTGGGCGTTGCGCCGCTGACCTCAGAAACCGAGCATTACCGAGAATGGTTAAAGTCGGCGGATATGGCGCTCTACAAAGCAAAGAATTCCGGACGTAACCGCACTGAAGCTGCGGCCTGACGTCCGGCGGTGTTAACTCAGGAGCGGCTGAGTTTTTCCGACTGTTCCATGCACTTAATCATCGCTTCAATCACTGATGAACGGAAACCGCGTTCTTCCAGGACGCGTACCGCTTCAATGGTGGTTCCGCCAGGCGAGCACACCATATCCTTCAGTTCTCCGGGATGTTTACCCGTATCCAGCACCATCTTCGCCGAACCCATAACCGCTTGCGCCGCGAATTTATAAGCCTGCGCGCGAGGCATGCCGCCCTGCACGGCGGCGTCCGCCATCGCTTCGATAAACATAAAGACATATGCCGGTGCTGAACCGCTAACGCCAACGACCGGATGAATCATTGCCTCCGCAATGACTTCAGCTTCGCCAAAACAACGGAAGATATTCAGCACGTCGGCCGTATCTTCCGGTGTGACTAAGGCGTTCGGCGTGACGGAAGTCATTCCGGCGTTCACCAGTGACGGCGTGTTTGGCATTGCGCGAATGATTTTTCGGTCATGGCCCAGCGCGCGGGCGAGCTGGTCAAGGGTGACGCCAGCAGCAATCGAGACGACCAGGGAGTCTTTGTTCAGGCTGGAGGTAATTTCGCTCAGCACCTTAATCATAATGCCTGGTTTTACGGCGCCAAAAACGATGTCGGCGATTTGCGCGACTTCTTGCGCAGACTGCGCCGCATTAATACCGTACTGGTCGTGCAAGGCAGCGACCTTATCGGGGGAGGGGGTGTAGACCCAGATTTGTCCCGGGAGAACCTGGCCGCTGGCGATCATGCCGCCAAGAATTGCTTTGCCCATATTACCGCAGCCGATAAAACCAATTTTTTTGTCCATCTTGTCACTCCCTATGCGTGATATTCATTGTTTTACCTGGGAAAGCTAAGCTTAGCGCGGAATGAATATGTGCAGAAGGAGAAACAGCACTTTGCCTGAAAGTAAAAGCACGAGACAATGTGCGACTGCATATCAGTGGGGAGAGGTTATGACAATATGGGTGGACGCCGATGCGTGTCCGAATGTGATAAAAGATATTTTGTACCGCGCTGCAGAGCGCATGCAGATGCCGCTTATTTTGGTCGCAAACCAAAGCTTGCGCGTTCCTGCTTCGCGTTTTATCCGTACACTACGCGTTCCCGCCGGGTTTGACGTGGCGGACAATGAGATTGTGCGCCAGTGTAGCGCCGGTGATTTAGTGATAACGGCAGATATCCCGCTGGCGGCTGAAGTGATTGAAAAAGGTGCAGCGGCGCTTAACCCGCGCGGGGAGCGTTATACCGTAGCCACGATCCGTGAGCGTCTGATGATGCGTGATTTTATGGATACGCTGCGCGCCAGCGGTATTCAGACCGGAGGGCCGGACAGCCTTTCACCGCGTGACAGGCAGCATTTTGCGGCTGAGCTTGATAAGTGGTGGCTGGAAGTACAGCGTAGAAAATAAAATGTGTAATTTATTATTTACACTTTATTCATTGTGAATTCTTGTTATAGTAGGGATTAATAGATATCGCCACTCCATCTGTAATTTTTTCTTTACATTTTGGCGGTGTACTAGTTTGATGATATGATTATATCTTTAACCGCATCAGATCCCGCTCGTTCGCGGCTCTCTGGGGAATTTCTGTAATGACGCAACCTCTTTTTCTTGTTGGCCCCCGGGGGTGTGGTAAGACAACTACCGGTATGGCGCTGGCGAAGGCTATCGATTTCCAGTTTGTTGATACCGATCGCTGGTTGCAATCGCACGTGCAGATGACCGTGGCGGAGATCGTCGAAAGAGAAGGATGGGAAGGGTTTCGTGCCCAGGAGACGACCGCTCTGCAGGCCGTCACAGCCCCGGCAACGGTTGTTGCGACCGGTGGCGGTATCATACTTACCGAATTTAATCGTCATTACATGCGCAGCCACGGCGTGGTTATCTATTTAAGCGCACCGGTATCAGTACTGGTCGATCGTCTGGAGGCTACGCCTGAAGAGGGGTTGCGCCCAACTTTAACCGGTAAGCCGTTGACTGAAGAGGTGCAGGAAGTGCTCGCCCAGCGCGATGTTCTGTATCGTGAGGCTGCGCACTATATCGTTGATGCCACCAATCCGCCTTCACAGGTGGTGGAAGACATTCTTGGAATACTGGCGCAGGCAGCGCCACGGTTGCAGGGCGGTGTCTATACTTAATGTTCATCCAGTGAAAAGGAAGAACTATGCCGACAAAACCACCTTACCCACGTCAAGCGACGATTGTTACGGTTGAAAAAGGGACGCCAGGCCAGACGGTAACCTGGTATCAGCTTCGAGCCGATCACCCTAAACCGAATTCTTTGATCAGTGAGCATCCTTCTGCGCAGGAAGCTATGGATGCCAAAAAGCGCTACGAAGACCCCGACAAAGCCTGATCTTAATCACCGCCCTGGCACGATTCTGAAAAGTGCCAGTACGGGCGTGCATCACATTTTTTTAAATTTCGCCGTATACAGTAAAAATTGAAAATTAAACAATAACAATCCAGTACTGGAATTATTTGGAATCTTTACACAAGACACCGCCGATCTGCTGCTACGCTTTTGAGCATTTGTAGCGCAGGTCAGCGCCCGGCACATGTCCGGGATTTCACAGCAAAGTAAGAAGACGGTGGAGCAACAAATGAGTACGTCGTTGGCTATCCTCACGATTGGCGTTGTGCCGATGTGTGAGGTGTTACCGCTCCTGACGGAATATATCGATGAACAGCACATCACTCACCACAGTCTGCTGGGACAGATGCGGCGAGAGGATGTGATGGCTGAGTACGGCGTTTCGCCCGGTGACGAGCATTTATTAACGCTGCTCAGCGACCACCAACTCGCGCATGTCTCACGCCAGAAGGTAGAACGCTCGCTGCAAAGTATCGTGGAGGTGCTGGATAACCAGGGCTTTGACGTGATCCTGCTGATGAGTACCGCCTCAATCGCTCGCCTGACCGCCCGCAACAGCATTTTGCTGGAACCGTTACGGATTATCCCACCGCTGGTGGCCTCGATTGTCGATGGGCATCAGGTCGGGGTTATTGTTCCCGTCACTGAATTGCTTAAAGCCCAGGCGCAAAAATGGCAGGTGCTACAAACCCCACCAGTGTATGCCGTGGCGAATCCGATCCACGGTAGCGAACAACAATTGATTGATGCCGGGAAAGAACTGCTGGAGCAAGGTGCGGATGTCATCATGCTGGACTGCCTGGGGTTCAATCAACGCCATCGCGATTTACTGCAAAAATCGCTGGATGTCCCGGTTCTTCTGTCCAATGTGCTGATTGCCCGGCTGGCTTCGGAGCTGCTGACGTAATTTTGCGTGACAGGTGGAACGTCACCCCCCTATATTGGTTGTTAACTTAATCACGAGATAGGGCCAGTTGTATGCTTCAAAGTAATGAATACTTTTCCGGCAAAGTAAAATCGATCGGTTTTACCAGCAGCAGTACTGGCCGCGCCAGTGTTGGCGTGATGGCTGAAGGTAAATATACCTTTGGTACCGCGGCGCCTGAAGAGATGACGGTCGTCAGCGGCGCACTGAACGTGCTGCTACCAGGGGAAACCGAGTGGAAAGTGTATGCCGCGGGGGACGTGTTTAACGTGCCGGGCAGCAGCGAGTTTCATCTGCAGGTGGCAGAGCCAACATCCTATCTTTGCCGCTATCTGTAAGCGTAAAAATGACGAATGGCGACATTGAGCCGCCATTCGGTAAACACGGCTTAACGTTGCGCTTCGCCGCCTAATCCTTCCACCAGACTTTTAATCAGCGCCGCCAGTTCACCCGTCATCAGGATAAAATCGGCATCAAAACGCTGAGCATAATCTTCGCGGTCGATATCTTCGTTCTGATCGCGCAGCTCGTCGCTAAACTTCAGACGCTTAACAGAGCCGTCGTCACACATAACGAACTGAATGCGCTGTTGCCAGTCGAGAGCCAGCTTGGTGACCAGTTTGCCCGCTTCGATATGCACGGCGATTTCGTCGCAGACCAGATCCTGCTTTTTCGCGCGGATCACACCACCGTCTTCAAGGATCGCTTTCAGTTCGGCTTCATCAAGCAACTGGAATCCCTGAGCCGTTGTGCCGGAGCGAACCCATTCGGTCAGCGTCAGCTCAATAGGGTTTTCCATCGTCAGCGGAACGACCGGCAACGAACCGAGACTCTTACGTAGCAGCGCCAGCGTATCTTCGGCTTTCTTCGCACTCGCGCAATCAACCATGATCAGATCGTTGACGGTGTCGATCCACATCATTGTCTGACTGAAACGGCTAAAGGCGCGCGGCAGCAATGAGTGCAGAACTTCATCTTTCAGCGAGTCTTTTTCGGTCTTCTTGAGTTTGCGACCTTGCTCAGCTTCCAGTTTGAATATTTTGGCTTCCAGCGCCTGTTTGATAACCGGCGATGGCAGAATTTTTTCTTCTTTGCGGGCGCAGATAATAATTTGGCCATTGGCGGTATGCGTTAATGCATCGCTGTGCGATCCCATCGGCGGAACCCAGCCCATTTTTGCCATATCCTGGCTACCGCAAGGGGTGAACGTCATTGATGCCAGCTGTTTTTCCATCTCTTCGGCACGCAAAGAAACATCGCGGCTAAGACGGTAAACCATTAAATTTTTGAACCACAGCATGATAATTTCCACGGCCTTGTCGTTAAATCCAGCGGGCATGATAGCGAATTGTCGCTATGCTTGCATTGTTAATCGGGAAGAGGAGTAAACAGTGCGTATAGGTATCGATTTGGGCGGTACGAAAACGGAAGTTATCGCGCTTGGCGATGCGGGCGAACAGCTTTTTCGCCATCGCCTGCCCACGCCGCGCGATGATTATCGGCAAACGATAGAAACCATCGCTGCGCTGGTGGAGATGGCGGAAAAAGCCACCGGGCAGACGGGAACCGTGGGGATGGGCATTCCTGGTTCAATTTCTCCTTACACCGGGGTGGTGAAGAATGCCAACTCGACCTGGCTTAACGGGCAACCTTTTGACAAAGACTTGAGTGCGCGTCTGAATCGTGAAGTTCGGTTGGCAAATGATGCCAACTGTCTGGCGGTTTCAGAGGCGGTGGATGGCGCGGCGGCAGGGGCGCAAACCGTGTTTGCGGTGATCATCGGCACCGGATGTGGCGCTGGCGTGGCGCTGAATGGTCGGGCGCACACGGGCGGCAACGGTACCGCAGGGGAGTGGGGGCATAATCCGCTGCCGTGGATGGATGAAGATGAGCTGCGTTTTCGACAGGAAGTCCCCTGTTATTGTGGCAAACAAGGCTGCATTGAAACTTTCATTTCCGGGACCGGTTTTGCCACCGACTACCAGCGTCTGAGCGGTAAGCTGCTCAAGGGCAGTGAAATTATCAGCCTCGTTAATGCGCAGGATGCTCTGGCGGAGCAGGCGTTGAGCCGCTATGAGCTTCGTCTGGCGAAATCACTGGCGCATGTGGTAAATATTCTCGATCCGGACGTCATTGTGCTGGGCGGCGGAATGAGCAATGTCGACCGACTGTATCAAAATGTTCCGACGTTGATTAAGCAGTTTGTCTTTGGCGGCGAATGCGAAACGCCTTTACGCAGAGCGCTACACGGTGACTCCAGCGGCGTTCGCGGTGCGGCCTGGCTGTGGCCGCAGGAGTAATGTTCGCGTAGCCGGGTAGCGCAGATGCTATCCGGCAGCGTGTGTCATCTGGGGGACTGCGCGCTTCAGGCGAGCGTACACCAACAGTGACGACATCGCAGAAAACGACAGCAGTGCCGCCGGCAGCGTCACGTAGTTGTAGGCAAAGCCCAGCGTCAGCATCATGCCACCGCAGTAAGCGCCAATCGCGCTGCCGAGGTTAAAGGCAATTTGCCCGCCAGCCGCACCCAACAGCTCCCCTCCTTTAGCGTTTTGCAGCAGTAAAATTTGCAGCGGCGCCGACAGCGCAAACAGGCCTGCGCAGCAAATAAAAGCGAAGGTCAGCGACGCGGCTTTGATTCCGCCACAGGCAAAGAGCAACAGCAGAGCCAGCACAATCACAAAGTCGGTTATTACCGCAATGCGCAGCGGCGTATAGCGGCCAGACAGCCGACCGCTCAGCAGGTTTCCCAACACCATTCCTAATCCCACCAGCATCATGATGAAGGTCATCAGCGCTTCGGAGAAGCCGGAAATGTACATCATGTACGGTTTGACGTAGCTGAACCAGGCGAATACCCCGGCGTTACCAAACATGGTGGCGGAAAAGATGAACCACGGGGCGGGGCTTTTCAAAAAGTGAAATTGTTCGCGCAGTTTCCCTTTTGCCTCATCGCTGATATTGGGGACCCAAAAAGCGACCGAGACTATTACGGCAATATTAAAGACGGCTATCAGCAGAAACGTGTAACGCCAGCTAAATTCCTGGCTCAGCCAGGTGCCGACGGGAATGCCAACCAGATTGGCCACGGTCATCCCCGAAATCATGCCCGCGACGGCGGCGGTGACTTTTCCCGGACGGGCCAGCTTCGACAGGATAATCGCGCCCACGCCGAAAAACGCGCCATGCGGGAAGCCGGAAACCAGCCTGCCTACCGCCAGCATGGAGTAAGAGGAGGAGAGGGTGAAGATGGCGTTGCCAATCACGCACAGCGTGACCAGAAACAGCAGAATATGCTTGAGCGAAAAGCGGTTGGAAAAGAGCGCAATAATGGGCGCGCCCAGCACCACGCCAAAAGCGTAAAACGAAATCATATGGCCGGCAGCAGGGATGGAAATGCCCACGTCCCGCGCCAGCTCGGTGAGTACACCCATGATGCCAAATTCGGCCATGCCCAGACCAAATGTCCCCAGCGCTAAAGAGAAAATGACTTTTTTCATACCACCTGCCAACAAGAAAGACGCAGGACGTGCGTCATAGCGGCGAACGTTCGCCGCCAATAGCGATAGCTTGCGGATAAGCGAAGTGGAATGCCATTTCATATCCGTCCCTGAGTATGCAATATTGTGCTACATAGAGTGCCGGAGGGCGCCAGCGCTTATCCGTCCTGTGAAACAACATCCGCTGGTCGATTACTCCACCGCAAACATCTTGTCGAGTTTGCTGTAGCCCAGTCCGTTGATTTTTTTAACCTTGATCTGTACCGGAATGCGCTCTTTCATCGCTTCAACGTGGCTGATGACGCCAATCGTTTTGCCGGTGGCATTAAGCGCATCCAGCGCATCCAGGGCGGTATCCAGCGTTTCGCTGTCCAGCGTGCCGAAACCTTCGTCGAGGAACAGGGAGTCAATCCGCGTTTTGTGGCTGACCAGATCGGACAACGCCAGCGCCAGCGCCAGACTCACGAGGAAGCTCTCGCCGCCGGAGAGCGTGCGCGTGTCACGCACGGCATCGGCCTGCCAGGTATCAACCACTTCCAGCTCCAGCGCTTCGCTGGCCTTGCGCTGCAACAGATAGCGGCCGTGCAGACGGGTCAACTGGTTGTTGGCAAGCCAGACCAGATTATCCAGCGTTAGCCCCTGGGCAAACTTGCGGAACTTATCTCCCTCTTTCGAGCCGATCAGCGCATTCAGATACCCCCAGTCTTCGACCTGCTGCGCGACCTTTTCCATCTCCTGCATCAGCGCCTGCTGCTGCTGGCGGCTGTCAGCATCCTGTTTCAACTGCTGGCGAATTTCGCCCTGACGAGTGGTGTTATCCCGTAGCTTCTGGGTGAGTTTTGCCAGCGCGTCGTGCAGTTGTTGTGCCGTGAGTGTGAGATCCACCCCTGTTGGCAACTGTTGTTGATGAGTCGCCAGCGCCTGCTGAGCCTGATTAAGCAGGGTTTGCGCCTGTTGCTGCTGACCTTCGAGTGACTGCTTTAACTGCTCAAGACGGGTGAAGGTCTCTTCATCCAGCAGGGCGGCAATAAAGGCATCGCGATCGGGAAAAATACTGGCCTGCAATGCGGCATCAAACTGTGCCTGAATTTCTGCGGCGCGCTGAACGTCCTGCGCCTCCTGCTGTTGCAACGTTTGCCACTGCCCCTGTAAGGAGAGGCAATCGTCGTGCACCTGCCGCCAGTTTTCCAGCGACAGACCCTCATTGTTTTCAGGAAGTGCCTCGGTTTCTGGCAGCGTTTCCAGCAGCGGCGCAAGCTGGGCTAGTTGGGTCTGTAAAGCGCTCAGTTCGCTCTGGCGTTGTTGCCACATTTGGGCTTCGTTCGCCCGTTCGCTTAGCCATGAGGCGACGTTATCCTCAGCCGGAAGGGACAGGCCATGACGGGCCAGCTCGGCGGTTAGCGCCGCCTGACGCTGGTCAATATGCTGCTGGAGCTGAGTTATTTGCTCTGTATGCGCGGCGATTTGCGCCTGCAGGGTATGGCGCAGGCTCAATTGGTGAAGCTGCTGCTCATGCTCTTCCTGGGTAGCAAGCCATGGGGCGATGTCATCCTGCGGTTGCAGCGTCACGTTGAGGCTGGCGGTGACCGTCTGCCACTCTTGAGTAAGTGCTTGCTCCTCCTGAGAAAGCGTCTGTACTTCGCGTTCATCCCGCTGAAGCTGCTGGCTTATTGCCTCGAGCTGTCCGCGTAGCGTTGAACCCTCATCGGCCAGCGTTTTAACCTCTTTTTCCAGCGCCTCACGTCGCGTCTGATTCACGCTCAGTTCGAGCGTTTGATAGCGCTCAATTGCCGGATGTGCGGTGGAGCCGCAAAGCGGGCAAGGCATACCGGATTGCAGTAATGCCCGCTGGCTTTCCAGATCTTTGATACGGGCTTCCTGCTCACAAATGATTCTCACATCGGCAAGCTGCTGATTTTTATCTTTATAACGTTGACGTTTTTCGGCAAGCACCGCGTTGCGTTGAGTCAGCTCATGCTGACGCTGTACAAGCGTGGCGCGTAGTTGCGCCAGCTGCTTTTGCTTCGGGGCGATTTGTCCGTGCAGGTTGCTCAGTCGCTGGCGTAACGGACGACGCTGCACATGTTGCGCCAGCGCTTGTGTTACCTCCTGCGGCGAAAGGGTCAGCGTGGGAAGCGCCAGCGCATCGAGCTTACGCATGTCGTTTTCTCGCAACTGCTGCCACTGGCGTAGCTGGGCACTGGCATCGGACTGTTGGGCCAGCAGCGCTTTCCAGCCTGCCAGTTCGCTACTCCACAAGCGGAAGCGGTCATGTTCGTTCAGCCAGTCGGTTAGCGTCTGTTGTCCGGCGAGCATCGCGGTCGATTGCGTGTGCGCCTGCTGACGGATGCGCCCGCGCAGCGCTAAGCTGCTTTGTAAGCGAGCATTCACTTCCTGAATCTTCTGCCGCGTGCGCGCGATAGTAGCCGTTTGTTCCTGGATTCGCTCCCAGTGTGGGCGTAACGCTCTGGCCGGTTGCGCCAGACTCAGCGCCGCCAGTTGTGGCTGCGCGTCTTCTTGCGCCTGAAGAGCAGCCTGTAATGCCTGCTGGTGGCGATTTATGTCCGTTTGTAGCTCATTTTGCCGAATAAGCCAGTTGAGGTGCTGTTGCTGGACGTGCTGGCTGGTAATGTATTGTTTTTCTTCGTCAGTAAGTACCTGCAAACTCTCTGTCAGGGATTGCACCTGCTCTGGTGCTAATAGCGCAACGCCGCTGGCCTGGGCCTGCAGTTTTTCCAGCGCCGTACGCGCTGATTTGTGTTTTTCAAACACCATCGCGGAAATTTGGCCGTAGATCTCAGTGCCGGTTAGCTCTTCCAGCAGCTCGGCGCGCTCTTTCGGTTTGGCATTAAGAAATGCGGCGAACTGCCCCTGAGACAGCAGCATCGAACGGGTAAAACGACCGTAATCCAGCCCGGTAAGCTCGGCGGTCATCTCCAGCTTGTCTTTGACTTTATCGGCGAGGATTTTACCGTCGGCGCAGCGGGCCAGCTCTACGCGCGGGACCTGCAGGTTGCCCTCAGGCTGGTTGCGTGCCCGGTTCTGACTCCAGAAAGCGCGGTAGGCTTCGCCCCGCACCTCAAATTCGACCTCGGCCAGACACTCTGCGGTGTCGCGGGTCATCAGGTCGTTTTGCGACTGTGACACGGTATTCAGGCGTGGCGTTTCGTGGTACAGCGCAAGGCAAATCGCGTCCAGCAGGGTGGTTTTCCCCGCCCCCGTTGGTCCGGTGATGGCAAACAGCCCGTTGCTGGCAAAAGGCTCAGCAGTAAAATCGACTTTCCATTCTCCCTTCAGGGAGTTGAGGTTTTTCAGGCGCAGGCTGAGAATTTTCATGCTTCAGCCTCCCCGGCAAGCGTGTGCAAGGTTGCGCTAAACAGCTGGTTAAGTCGCTCACGCTGTGGTTCTTCGAGTTCTTCCAGCGCCAGACGGCGGTCAAAAACTTCCGCCACGCTCAGTTCACTTAACGTTTCACGCCGTTCATTGGCCATGATACGTTCGCGCTGTTCCCGGCTGCGGCGCACCAGTAACACCTCTACCGGTAAATCTTCGGTTAAGGCCTGGATTTTGCGCTGCATATCATGCAGATAGTCGTCGGTGGTGATTTCAATATCCAGCCACACCGGCGGCTCTTGCTGCACGTCGCGCCACTGGTCAAGCTGGGCGGTAATGGCGGCTAAATCGCCTTTCAGTACTGCAAGCTGCTGCGTGACCGGGACGGTGAGATTTTCAACGGCGCTGAGTTTCCCCGCTTCAAAGCTCACCAGATGTACACATTTGTTTTTGCCGCACTCGTCAAAACTGAGCGCAATCGGCGAACCGCAGTAGCGGATATGTTCTGTGCCGCCGATAACCTGCGCCCGGTGAATATGTCCCAGCGCGATGTAGTCCGCTGGTGGGAAGTTTTGTGCCGGGAAGGCGTCCAGCGTACCGATATAAATGTCACGTACGGCGTCACTTTTACTGGCGCCGACGGTGGTCAAATGCCCGGTCGCAATGATGGGGATATTCCAATCGCCGCGCAGCGTACAGGCGTCCTGATACTGCTGCTGGTAATAATCAGTAATCGCGCCCAGCAAATGCTGCTGTTTTTCTTGTCCTGTCAGTCCGGCCTGGCTGGTGATGATGTCGCGCGGACGTAAAAAAGGAACCGGACACAGGATTGCCCCCGGGGTGCCGTCGCGTTGTAGCAGAATTTGCGGCGCATGGCCGGCGCTGGCAACGACCGTGGTGTTGAGAAATGCCAGAATGTCGCGAGATTCATTGAGCGTGGCGACGGAGTCGTGGTTACCTGCCAGCACCACCAGATGACAGCCGGTTTGCTGCAAATTGACGACAAAGCGGTTATACAGCTCTCGGGCATAGCTTGGCGGTGAGCCAGTATCGAAAATATCGCCTGCCACAATTATGGCATCCACCTGCTGGGATTGCGCCGTTTCCAGCAGCCAGTCGAGAAAGGCCTGATGTTCAGCGGCGCGGCTCTTGCTGTAGAAATTTTGGCCCAGATGCCAGTCAGACGTGTGAAGGATGCGCATAAGAGTTCCATGACGATAAAACAATGGCGGGGATTATAACCCTGTAAGGACGTTAATATCTTGTCTCCGGGCTGTCATAATTCGCCGGGCTGCGTTAAACCTGGGCTATCTTTTCATAAATCTGTCATAAAACTGACGCATAATGGCACTGTATTGATGGCAAACGATTTAATTATAAACAGGGCAAATCATGGCGAGACGTATTCTGGTCGTAGAAGATGAAGCTCCAATTCGTGAAATGGTCTGCTTCGTGCTCGAGCAAAACGGATTTCAACCCGTTGAAGCCGAAGACTATGACAGTGCTGTGAACCAACTCAATGAACCCTGGCCGGATCTCGTCTTACTTGACTGGATGCTTCCCGGCGGCTCGGGTCTGCAGTTTATTAAACATCTCAAGCGCGAAGCGATGACGCGGGACATCCCTGTGATGATGCTGACGGCGAGAGGTGAAGAGGAAGACCGCGTTCGGGGTCTGGAAACCGGCGCGGATGACTATATTACCAAGCCGTTTTCTCCCAAGGAGCTGGTGGCGCGTATTAAAGCGGTTCTGCGTCGTATTTCCCCGATGGCGGTGGAAGAGGTTATTGAGATGCAGGGGCTAAGCCTTGATCCGACCTCGCATCGCGTGATGACCGGCGAGGATCCGCTGGATATGGGGCCGACCGAATTCAAACTGTTGCACTTCTTTATGACTCACCCTGAGCGTGTCTACAGCCGTGAACAACTCCTCAATCATGTCTGGGGAACCAATGTCTACGTGGAAGACCGGACAGTGGATGTGCATATCCGCCGCTTACGTAAAGCGCTGGAGCACAGCGGACACGATCGTATGGTGCAGACGGTTCGCGGGACGGGATATCGTTTTTCGACCCGCTTCTGACTGACAAGAATCATGGCCTGATGGATTAGGCCGTAAATGGAGTAAGACGTTTGCTAGAACGATTGTCATGGAAAAGGTTGGTACTGGAGCTGATCCTGTGCTGCATACCGGCATTTATCCTTAGCGCTTTTTTCGGTTACCTGCCCTGGTTTTTACTGGCGTCGGTAACGGGCCTGCTTATCTGGCATTTCTGGAATCTATTACGTTTGTCCTGGTGGCTATGGGTCGACAGAAGCATGACGCCGCCGCCGGGGCGAGGCAGTTGGGAGCCGCTGTTATATGGGCTGCATCAAATGCAGCTTCGCAACAAAAAGCGCCGTCGAGAACTGGGTAACCTGATTAAACGTTTTCGCAGCGGGGCGGAATCGCTACCCGACGCGGTGGTGTTGACCACCGAAGAAGGCGGTATCTTCTGGTGTAACGGACTGGCTCAGCAGGTTCTGGGACTGCGCTGGCCGGACGATAGCGGGCAAAATATTCTTAACCTGCTTCGCTATCCGGAATTCACACAATATCTGAAAACGCGCGACTTTAGCCGGCCTATCAATCTGGTGCTCAATACCGGACGGCATCTGGAAATTCGCGTGATGCCCTACACCGATAAGCAACTGCTGATGGTGGCGCGCGACGTTACCCAGATGCACCAACTTGAAGGTTCACGACGTAACTTTTTTGCCAACGCCAGCCATGAGCTGCGTACGCCGCTGACGGTGTTACAGGGTTACCTGGAAATGATGCAGGAGCATCCGCTGGAAGGGACGACGCGTGAAAAAGCGCTGCATAACATGCGTGAACAAACGTACCGCATGGAAGGACTGGTGAAACAGCTGCTGACGCTGTCAAAAATTGAGGCTGCACCGACGTTGCAACTGAATGAGAAGGTCGATGTACCCATGATGCTGCGCGTAGTTGAGCATGAAGCGCAGACGCTGAGCCAGCAAAAACATACGTTTACCTTTGATGTTGATAACAGCCTGAACGTGCGGGGTAACGAGGAACAGTTGCGTAGCGCTATCTCGAATCTCGTCTACAACGCAGTAAACCACACGCCTGCGGGAACGCACATTACCGTACGCTGGCAGCATGTGGCGTCGGGGGCGGAGTTTTGTGTGGAAGATAACGGTCCGGGCATTGCCGCCGAGCATATTCCACGTTTGACCGAACGTTTTTACCGAGTGGATAAAGCGCGATCGCGGCAAACAGGCGGTAGCGGGCTGGGTCTGGCCATTGTGAAGCATGCGCTGCATCATCACGACAGCCGCTTGAATATCGAAAGCGAACCAGGTCAGGGGACGCGATTTAGTTTCGTGATCCCGGAACGTTTGATTGCCAAAAGTAACGGTTAAAGCACATTCGTAAGATTAACTTTCCAAAAGCCAGCACAAGCTGGCTTTTTCCATGCGGTCAATATATGACTCCTGAATTTTACGACGTTTGATTGTTTTTTGTTCGAACTATTACCCATACCTTTTTCCATGAAATGGTGTTTTGTGCTAACCCAATTTTTCATATCGCTATATTGTTCTGGTTTTTGGATCCCACCTTGCTTTAAAACGTTATAAGCGTTTAAATTGCGCTCCAGGTGCTGTCATACCGACTGCATTTGCGCGGTAAATCGAAAAACTATTCTTCGCCGCGCCAGCTCGGGAGTGTTTCCCGCTGGAATTGAGCAAAAATGCCGCTGTATTGTCCCCCAGGGAAAGGCAAAAATTTATTATTTTCAACACCACATCCACAGGCAGTAAGACTTTATGACCCATCAGTTAAAATCGCGCGATATTATCGCTTTGGGATTTATGACATTTGCACTGTTCGTTGGTGCAGGTAACATCATCTTCCCCCCAATGGTTGGTTTGCAGGCAGGTGAACACGTCTGGACTGCGGCTTTTGGCTTTTTGATTACCGCCGTTGGTTTGCCGGTGCTTACCGTTGTCGCGCTGGCGAAAGTCGGTGGTGGTGTGGACCGACTGAGCACGCCTATCGGTAAAGTCGCCGGTCTGCTGCTGGCGACCGTTTGCTATCTGGCAGTTGGGCCGTTATTTGCTACTCCACGTACCGCGACGGTCTCTTTCGAAGTCGGGATTGCACCGCTGACCGGTGACTCTGCGTTGCCGCTGTTTATCTATAGCGTTATCTATTTCGCGATTGTCATTCTGGTTTCACTGTATCCGGGGAAACTGCTGGATACGGTTGGTAATTTCCTGGCGCCGCTGAAAATTCTGGCGCTGGTGGTACTGTCTGTCGCTGCAATTGTCTGGCCAGCGGGCCCGATCAGTAATGCGATGGAGGCCTATCAAACTGCGGCGTTTTCTAATGGCTTCGTGAACGGGTATCTGACCATGGATACGCTGGGCGCGATGGTATTTGGTATTGTTATCGTTAACGCTGCTCGCTCGCGTGGCGTTACTGAAGCGCGTCTGCTGACCCGTTACACCGTTTGGGCGGGTTTAATGGCAGGTGTGGGCTTAACGCTGCTGTATCTCGCGCTGTTCCGTCTGGGTTCAGATAGCGCGATTCTGGTCGATCAGTCTGCTAACGGCGCGGCAATTTTGCATGCGTATGTTCAGCACACCTTTGGTGGCGCGGGAAGCTTCCTGCTGGCGGCGCTGATTTTCATCGCCTGTCTGGTCACCGCGGTTGGCCTGACCTGCGCATGCGCAGAGTTCTTTGCCCAGTATGTTCCACTGTCTTATCGTACGCTGGTATTTATCCTCGGCGGCTTCTCGATGGTGGTCTCTAACCTGGGTCTGAGCCATCTGATTCAGATCTCTATTCCGGTGCTGACGGCTATCTATCCGCCATGTATCGCACTGGTTGTATTAAGCTTTACCCGCTCATGGTGGCATAATTCTTCCCGCGTCATTGCACCTGCGATGTTTATCAGCCTGATTTTTGGTATCCTTGATGGCATTAAAGCTTCTGCAATTGGCGACGTGTTACCGGCCTGGACCCAGCGTTTACCGCTGGCGGAGCAGGGGCTGGCGTGGTTGATGCCAACAGTCGTGATGGTGATCCTGGCAGTTATCTGGGATCGCGCAGCGGGTCGACAAGTGACCTCCAGCGCACACTAATATCACTGACAATAAGTTTTAACCACGGGGCTATTAATATGGCCCCGTGGTTTTTTTATTGTGTTAACAGGTTAGGAATCGATGGAAAGTAATAACAAGCTAAAGCGTGGGCTGAGCACCCGGCACATCCGCTTTATGGCATTAGGTTCAGCAATTGGCACTGGGCTGTTCTACGGCTCGGCCGATGCCATAAAAATGGCGGGGCCAAGCGTATTGCTGGCCTATATTATCGGCGGTGTAGCGGCGTATATTATTATGCGTGCGCTGGGCGAAATGTCCGTTCATAACCCGGCTGCCAGCTCCTTCTCGCGCTACGCGCAGGAAAACCTTGGACCGCTGGCAGGCTACATCACCGGCTGGACCTACTGTTTTGAAATCCTGATTGTCGCTATTGCCGACGTGACTGCCTTTGGTATTTACATGGGGGTCTGGTTCCCTGCCGTTCCGCACTGGATTTGGGTCCTCAGCGTGGTGCTGATTATCTGCGCCATCAACCTGATGAGCGTGAAGGTGTTTGGCGAGCTGGAGTTCTGGTTTTCGTTCTTTAAGGTCGCCACCATTATCATCATGATTGTCGCCGGTTTCGGCATCATCATTTGGGGGATTGGCAACGGCGGGCAACCGACCGGTATCCATAACCTGTGGAGCAACGGCGGTTTCTTCAGCAACGGCTGGCTCGGCATGGTGATGTCGTTACAAATGGTGATGTTCGCCTACGGCGGGATTGAGATTATCGGGATTACCGCAGGTGAAGCCAAAGACCCGGAAAAATCTATTCCGCGCGCCATCAATTCCGTACCGATGCGCATCCTCGTGTTTTACGTGGGGACGCTGTTCGTCATCATGTCCATTTACCCATGGAACCAGGTTGGCACCGACGGTAGCCCGTTCGTTCTGACGTTCCAGCATATGGGCATTACCTTTGCCGCCGGGATCCTCAACTTTGTCGTACTGACCGCGTCGCTGTCGGCCATCAACTCTGACGTCTTCGGCGTGGGTCGTATGTTGCACGGTATGGCAGAGCAGGGCAGCGCCCCGAAAATGTTCGCTAAGACCTCGCGTCGTGGCGTGCCGTGGGTCACGGTGATGGTGATGACCATCGCGCTGCTGTTTGCGGTGTATCTTAACTACATCATGCCGGAAAACGTCTTCCTGGTGATCGCCTCTCTGGCGACCTTCGCCACGGTATGGGTGTGGATTATGATCCTGCTGTCGCAGATTGCCTTCCGTCGTCGTCTGCCGCCGGAAGAGGTCAAGGCATTGAAATTTAAAGTGCCGGGTGGGGTTGTGACGACCGTTATTGGCCTGATTTTCCTGGTCTTTATCATCGCGCTTATCGGCTATCATCCGGATACCCGTATTTCGCTGTACGTCGGCTTTGCGTGGATTATCCTGCTGCTGGCCGGCTGGGTTTTCAAGCGCCGTCGCGAGCGTCAACTGGCTGAAGCGCAGTAATATTTTTGCCGGGTAGCCTGATGTTACCCGGCAATTTTCTCCTCCCCCGAGCTCCTCCCCCAATAAACGTTAAGATGAGGAGTGATCCTGCACTTCGCTATGGCAAGGTGACGTCATTATCATCAAAGGGGATACGTGATGTTGAACGCCTGGCACCTTCCGGTTGCCCCATTTGTTAAGCAAAACAAAGATCAACTGACGATTACATTATGGCTGGCGGGGGAGAATCCACCCCAGCGGGTGACGCTACGCGCAGAAAACGATAACGAAGAGATTTCGCTGGCTATGCACAAGCAGCGCAGCCAGCCGCAGCCGGGCGTGACCGCGTGGCGAGCGGCAATCGATCTCTCCAGCGGGCAGCCTCGTCGACGCTATAGTTTTAAATTACTTTGGCTCGATCGTCAGCTGTGGTTTACCCCGCAGGGTTTCAGCCGTTTTCCGCCTGCGCGTCTGGAGCAGTTTGCGATTGATGTGCCGGATAACGGTCCGCAGTGGGTCGCCGATCAGATTTTCTATCAAATTTTCCCGGACCGTTTTGCCCGCAGCCAGTCGCGTGAAGCGGCTCAGGATAATGTCTATTACCACCACGCGGCCGGGCACGATATTGTGCGGCGCGAGTGGGACGAGCCGCTTATGGCTCAGGCCGGCGGCTCCACGTTTTATGGCGGTGATTTGGATGGCATCAGTGAAAAGCTGCCGTACCTGAAAACGTTAGGGGTCACGGCGCTGTATCTGAATCCGGTGTTTACCGCGCCGAGCGTGCATAAATACGATACCGAAGATTACCGCCATGTTGATCCACAGTTTGGCGGCGACAGAGCACTGCTGCGCCTGCGTCACAACACCCAACGGCAGGGCATACGGCTGATTCTCGACGGTGTTTTTAACCATAGCGGCGATTCGCACGCCTGGTTTGACCGGCATAATCGGGGAACCGACGGGGCGTGCCATAATCCGCAATCTCCCTGGCGCGACTGGTATCATTTTTCAGATGATGGTGTCGCGCTCGACTGGCTGGGGTATGCCAGCCTGCCTAAGCTGGACTTTTCCTCCGCAAGCCTGGTGAATGAAATTTATCGCGGCGAAGACAGTATCGTCCGCCACTGGCTGAAAGCGCCGTGGAGTATGGACGGCTGGCGTCTGGATGTGGTGCACATGCTGGGAGAGACCGGTGGCGCGCGCAACAACCTGCAGCACGTGGCCGGTATTACGCAGGCGGCAAAAGAAACCCAGCCAGGGGCGTATGTGGTGGGCGAACATTTTGGCGATGCGCGCCAGTGGTTGCAGGCTGATGCCGAAGATGCCGCCATGAACTATCGCGGCTTTACTTTCCCCCTCTGGGGATTCCTCGCCAATACTGATATCTCATACGATCCGCAATCTATTGATGCCCAGACCTGTATGGCGTGGATGGACAACTACCGTGCGGGTTTGTCGCATCAGCAGCAACTGCGGATGTTTAATCAGCTCGACAGCCACGATACCGCCCGTTTTAAATCTCTGCTTGGTAAAGACGTTGCACGGTTACCGCTGGCGGTGGTGTGGCTGTTTACCTGGCCTGGCGTGCCCTGTATTTACTACGGTGACGAAGTGGGGCTGGATGGGAACAACGATCCATTTTGTCGCAAACCGTTCCCGTGGCAGCCTGAAAAACAGGACGCTAACCTGCTGGCGTTGTACCGGCGGCTGGCTAAATTACGCCATCAAAGCCAGGCGTTACGCCATGGCGGTTGTCAGGTGATTTACGCCGAGGATAACGTGGTGGTGTTTGTCCGTGTGCTAAACCGTCAGCGCGTGTTGGTGGCGATTAACCGTGGCCACGCCTGTGAAGTGGTCCTGCCAGCCTCGCCATTACTGAGCGTCAGCCAATGGCAGCACAAAGAGGGTAAAGGCGTGCTTGCTGATGATATCCTGACGCTGCCGGCGATTACCGCCTCGGTGTGGTCAGGTCATTGATATAAGCGCGCAACCTCCCGGCTTGCCAGCAGCGCGTCTCGCCACCAGCGCTGTGCCAGCCCATCACGGTTATTGCGCCAGGCCATATAGGCCACGTCTTTTTGGCGAAATGAGATAACCGTTTTTTCCACCAGCTCGCCCGTGGCAAGCCACGGGCTGGCAATATGACGTGGGAGAAATCCGCAGCCCATGCCGGCCCGAAGTAGCATCACTTTACTGTGGAAGTCATCGACGCGGATCTGCGCTTGTTCTTCCATCAGATTGGTTTGTAACGGATGACAAAAGCGCGCACTGTCGCTGATAACAATCGCCCGATGCAGGCACAACTGCTCGTTGGTCAGGCCGTCCGTTGCTGCGGCCAGCGGATGCTCAGGCGCAACGACAAACACATTGTCCAGCGTACCGAGCATTTTGTAGGACCAGGCCGCAGACGTTGGCGGTTCATTAATCGCCCCCAGAATAATATCTGCTCCATTATGGGTCAGTTCCTCCCAGGAACCCGCCAGCGTATGGTGGGTAAAGCTCAGGCGCGTTTGCTTATTCAGCGCGTGAAATTCATCGATAATCGGCAACAGCGAGGCGAGGGGAAAGGAATCGTCCAGCGCAATTGCCAGCTCTTTTTCCCAGCCTGAACTCAGCTGCACTGCCTGCTTTTCGAGATCTTTTGCCGCGCTCAGCAGCAAACGTCCCTTTTCCAGCATCATCTGTCCGGTGTCGGTAAACTTAGCCCGGTGTCCGGAACGGTCAAGCAACTCGATATTCAGGTCGCTTTCCAGCTTTTGAATCATATAGCTGAGTGCCGCAGGGGTTTTAAACAGCGATTCGGCCGCCGCGGCAAATGAACCCTGTTTGTCGAGTGCGTCGAGAATGAGCAAAACATCCAGATTGATGCGCATAAGCAGAAAATATCCTGAAAATTAAACCCCTCTGTTGTACCGAATGAAGAAAAACAATGCCAGTGAATAAATTAGATGAGTTATGCGCATTTTTTTGATGTTGTTTAGGATATATCGCAATACAAAATTAATAGTTTCACAGGATGGTAAGTTTTCTTTAATAACTCGTTAGAAATTTCCCGCTATACTCAACAAGCTTTCTGATTCAGGATCCTGCTGCTGACGGCAGATACAGACCGTTGCCTTTTAACTTATTGATTAAGAAGGTGTGATATGTCTATTCGGGAACTGATTGACCCTCAAAACTCTACGCTTATTTTTATTGATCATCAGCCGCAAATGTCATTTGGTGTAGCGAATATTGATCGCCAGACTTTAAAAAATAATACCGTGGCATTAGCGAAAGCCGGGAAAATATTCAATGTTCCGGTGATTTATACTTCTGTGGAAACAAAAAGTTTTAGCGGATATATCTGGCCAGAATTGTTAGCGGTTCATCCTGATGTAAAACCCATTGAACGCACCTCAATGAACTCCTGGGAAGATGCGGCGTTTGTGAAAGCCGTGGAAGCGACCGGACGTAAAAAACTGATTATCTCCGCGCTGTGGACCGAGGTATGTCTGACTTTCCCTGCGCTGATGGCGCTGGAAGCGGGCTACGAAGTGTATGTGGTGACCGACACTTCCGGCGGTACGTCCGTAGATGCCCATGAACGTTCTATCGATCGTATGGTGCAGGCGGGCGCCGTTCCCGTGACCTGGCAACAGGTTCTTCTCGAGTACCAGCGCGACTGGTCACGCAAAGAAACTTACGACGCCGTTATGGATCTGGTGCGCGAGCACAGCGGCGCTTACGGTATGGGCGTGGATTATGCCTATACCATGGTGCATGGCGCGCCGGAACGTAAAGCTTAAATACACGTCATCCTTCATGTTGCATCTTTGTTGGCTTCGTTTGCGTACCCCGGTCACTTACTTATGTAAGCTCCCGGGGATCCACAACCTTGCCGCCTCGATGCACCATGAATGATTTTTGTGTATTGCTTTCCTGGCCTAAGCGGCCTGTTTCCTCTCAAAAAGGAACCCTTCATGGCGCAGAGCAAACATGTGACGTTGGTGATTACCCACACCTTGCTACCTGAGCAGGCGCAGCGGTATGAGCAGTGGTTGGGGAAAATCATGCCTGTAGCGGCTGAATTTCCCGGTCATCTCGGCGCGAACGTGATTCGTCCGGCAGATGGCAACAACCTGTGGAACATCATTATCCGCTTCGACACGCTTGAGCATCTGTATAACTGGACCCAGTCCGATACGCGCCGCGTGCTGGTCGAAGAGATTGCTCCACTGCTGGCGGAAGGTGACAAAACCGAAATTCGCACCGAAGCGGCATTCTGGTTTACGCCGCCCGCGCCCCATGTACGCCAGCCCAAACGCTGGAAACAGTTTCTGATAACCCTGCTGGTGATATTTCCCAGCACCAATCTGGTGCCGTGGTTGACCGGCATGGTGCTGCCTGCAATGAAGGGCTCGTTACTCCTGCATCTCATCAATGATGCCTTTGTGGTTGCGCTGGTGGTCTGGTTCTGGATGCCCATCGTAACCCGTCTGTTTGCCGGATGGCTGAAAAAAGCCTGACCGGTTTCTCAGGAGATTGATATGTCGCAAACTGCCACATTAATTCTGACTCACGGAAAAATTCATACTCTCGAAAAACAAAACCCGCAGGTTGAGGCGGTGGCGATCGCCAATAGTAAAATCCTGGCGACCGGGAGCCACGAGCGGGTAATGAGCTTTGCCGCCGAAGGGACGCAGGTTGTTGATCTGCAGGGACATACGGTGGTCCCGGGTCTGAACGATTCGCACCTGCATCTCATTCGCGGCGGTCTGAATTACAATCTGGAATTGCGTTGGGAAGGCGTGCCGTCGCTGGCGGACGCGCTACGTATGCTTAAAGAGCAGGCGGACAGAACGCCGTCGCCGCAATGGGTACGCGTGGTGGGAGGTTGGAGTGAATTCCAGTTTGCCGAACGTCGCATGCCAACCCTCGAAGAACTGAATGAAGCTGCTCCCGATACTCCGGTTTTTGTTCTGCATCTCTACGACCGGGCTTTGCTCAACCGCGCCGCGCTGAAAGCCGTCGGTTACACCAAAGCGACGCCGGATCCGGCGGGCGGTGAGATTGTGCGTGATAGCAACGGCAACCCGACCGGAATGTTGATCGCCAAACCCAATGCCATGATCCTTTATTCGACGCTGGCAAAAGGACCAAAACTGCCGCTGGAAATGCAGGTTAACTCGACCCGTCAGTTTATGCGCGAGCTGAACCGTCTGGGACTGACCAGCGCCATCGATGCGGGCGGCGGGTTCCAGAACTACCCGGAAGATTATGAGATAATTGAGCAGCTACACGCCAATAAACAGATGACGGTGCGTATCGCCTACAACCTGTTTACCCAGCGTCCGAAGCAGGAACTGGAAGACTTTGAACGCTGGACCGATATGCTCAAGCCAGGGCAGGGAACCGACTTCTATCGTGCCAATGGGGCAGGGGAAATGCTGGTTTTCTCGGCCGCGGATTTTGAAGACTTCCTCCAGCCACGCCCGGATCTGCCGGAAGGTATGGAAGATGAGCTGGAGCGCGTGGTGCGACACCTGGTTGAGCACCGCTGGCCGTTCCGCTTGCATGCTACCTACGATGAATCCATCAGCCGAATGCTGGACGTGTTTGAGAAGGTAAATCGTGATATCCCGTTCAATGGTCTGCACTGGTTCTTCGATCACGCCGAAACGATTACCGAACGGAATATCGAGCGTGTAAAAGCGCTGGGGGGCGGGATAGCGGTTCAGCACCGTATGGCGTTCCAGGGCGAATATTTTGTCGATCGCTATGGTAAAGATGCGGTCAAACATACACCGCCGGTGGCGAAAATGCTGGCGGCTGACGTTCCGGTCGGATTGGGGACTGACGCCACCCGCGTGGCCAGCTACAACCCGTGGACCGCGCTCTACTGGCTGGTTTCGGGCCGTACCGTTGGTGGTATGGCGATGTACGATGATAACAATCGCCTGCCACGCGATGTGGCGCTGGAACTGTGGACGGCCGGTAGCGCCTGGTTCTCCAGCGAACAGGGTAAGAAAGGGCGCATCGAGAAAGATCAACTGGCCGACCTGGTGGTGCTGTCTAAAGATTACTTCAGCGTGCCGGAAGAAGAGATCAAAGGCATCGAGTCGGTGATGACCATTGTCGATGGCAAAGTGGTGTACGCGGCAGGGTATTTCACTCCGCTGGCACCGCCAGCCATTCCGGTTGTGCCGGACTGGTCGCCGGTAGTGAAGGTGCCGGGGCACTATCGCTCAGCGCCACCTGCTGCGGCGAAAATTGGCGCAATGGTGCAGATGCACCAGTGCTGCGGCAGCTGCGGCGTACACGGTCACCAGCATGATATTGCGCGTAAGTCGGGGATTCCGGTGTCGGACGATCGGGCTTTCTGGGGCGCACTTGGTTGCTCCTGCTTCGCGTTTTAATCCCTCCTCACAGCCCCTGGCCAAACGCAGGGGCTGATTGTATTTTCTGAAAAGCGGGTCATAGTGTTAACAGATATGGCGTAACTGCAACAAATTGTGTCATTCTGGTCTGTCTTTATACAGTGAAGGTGGAAACATGGATGAGCTGCTAACCCTTGGCTGCATTGTTTTATTCTTCGCGCTGGTAGTGGTACCTTGCCTCGCGATCGTGGCATACAGACGCAGTGCGGCGGTACGTTCCGAACTGGTGGCCTTGCGCCGTCGGGTAGAGGAACTTGAGCTGCGCGGCGTGGTGCCAGAGTCTGTGGCGCAGGCAACAGCCATTGAGCCGACGCCTGCAACAGAGAGTATTCTTTCTGATGCGCCAACGTCTGCGATTAGCAACGTGGTGCCGGAACCTGTCACTGAGCCGACGCCGGAACTTGTTAACCCGTGGGCTTCGCAGCCGAAGCCGGAGAAAGCGGCGGTATTCACGCCCAACGTCGAGCGCCCTTCTGCTTTTGGTGGGGTGATGTCATCGCTGGTGCGCTGGTTTATGCAGGGCAACCCGTTGGCAAAGCTCGGTATTTTGCTCCTGTTCCTGGGGCTTTCTTTCCTGTTGCGTTACACCGTCGAACATTCTTTGTTTCCGCTTGAGCTGCGCCTGGTGGCTGCCGCATTGTTTGCTATTGTCCTGTTGGCACTGGGCTGGCGGTTAAGGCATAAGCAACCGGTCTATGCGCTGATCCTACAGGGCGGGGCTACGGGGGCACTCTATCTCACCGTCTTTGGCGCGTTCCGGCTGTGGCAAATGCTGCCCATGACGCTGGCATTTGCGCTGCTGGTGGCGATTTGCGCGGCCAGTGTGGGTCTGGCTATTTTGCAAAAGGCACTCAGCCTGGCGATGCTGGCAAGCCTTGGCGGCTATCTCGCGCCGCTGCTGCTTTCCACCGGCGGCGGCAGTCATGTCGCACTCTTCTCTTTCTATCTTTTGCTCTCGGTGGGCATTCTCGCCATCAGCATCTGGCAGCACTGGCGGGAGCTGAATCTGCTCGGCCTGCTGTTTACCTTTGGCGTTGGCGGTTTGTGGGGACTGGATGACTATCGGCCTGAGTATTACCTGAGCTGCCAACTTTTCCTGATCGCCAACACCATTATTTTTGGCGTGCTGAGCGTGGCGCTATCGCTTCGGGCGCAGGAAAAAGGCAAACAGATTATTGACGGCGTGCTGCTGTTTGCTCCTCCACTGATAGGTTTTGGCATGCAGTATGCCATTACCCGACATATGGCATATGGTCCGGCGCTCAGCGCGCTAGGCTACGGTGGTTTCTATCTGGTGTTGGCGACGCTTGCCTTGTGGCGTTCGTCTTCTCTGGGGAGACCTCTGGTATTAGCTGCCCTGGCGCTCGGCGGCGCATTTACCACCCTGGCCATTCCGTTGGCGCTTTCAGCCCGTTGGACGGCGATGGCCTGGTCGCTGGAGGGGCTGGGTATCCTCTGGTTGGGCGTGCAACAACAGCAACGACGCATGAGTTATAGCGGTACGGCGCTGCTCGTGCTGGCCGTGGGCAGCGCGCTATGGGCGCTGACGAACGGCACAACCGCACTTTCGATGATGCTGATTTTTGCCGTGCTTAGCCTTAGCTGGCTGGCTGGTGCATGGCTATGGCGCAACATTCGGATACAGGGCAGTTGGGGGCTTCTCGCGGGTGGTTTGCTTTTCTGGATTATTGCACTTGTTGCGGCATCGCAACTCATCCTGAAACAGGATCGGTGGGTGCTGTCTGGCGTGTTGGCATTAATGGCGGTATCGGTTTGGGGCTGGCGAGCGATTGCTGGTCGCCTGGCATGGCGGGAGCTGGATGCCAGTAAATGGCTGCTGTGGCCGATGATGCTCGTGGTGCTGATGTATCAAATCTCTTTGCAGCAGATTTTTGCGGCGGGTTGGCCGAATCTGGCCTGGTGTGCGGCGCTAGTTGTTGCGCTGGCGCTGCTCTGGCGTGACGCGCAGATATTACCGCCAGCGCTTTCCCGGCTGGCGCATTTGTCGTTCTTCTGGATGATTTTATTGGCGCTGGCGGTTGAGCTGTTCTGGTTCGCGCAGGCGCTGCCGTGGGGCAGGGCTGCGTGGGGAAGCGGCCTGATGATGGCGGCTGGTGGGCTGCTGATTTTCATGGTTTATCAAGCTGTTCATCGCAAGCTCTGGCCGTTTCGCATCTGGCCGGCCCTCTATTCTGTTCAGGCGATGATTCCCGTTGCGCTGGCACTGGTCGGTTTGCTCGTGCTGACGAATTTACAGGATGGCGTGGTTTATCGTCAGACGTATCTGCCGTTGCTCAACCCGTTGGAAGAGGGCGCAGCGTTTGCCCTGCTGGGGTTGGTGGTGTTTTATCGCGAGTCTCAACGCTATTTCCCGGTTCAGCTTTCCGTATGTCGCCCATGGCCGGTTGTGGCGCTGATGGCGCTCAGCTTTTGGTGGCTTAATGGTTTGCTGCTGCGCGCGTTGTCCTGGTATGGCGAAGTTGCGTGGAATGTCCAGGCGCTATGGGATTCGCGGCTGATTCAAACCTGTTTTGCTCTGTTCTGGATGTTAGCGGCGCTGGTGGTGATGCTGCGAGCGACCCGGCGTCGCTCGCGCCAGGAATGGCTGTGTGGCGCGGTTTTGCTGGGGATAGTCATCGTTAAACTGATGCTGGTGGACAGCGCGGGAGGCGGCGGCCTGGCGCGCGCGGTCGCGTTTATTGGCGTGGCCATTCTGGTGCTGATTATTGGCTATTTTTCACCCTTACCGCCCAAAGCTGGAGAAGAAAAATGAAATGGATGAAAGCGGTTCTCTGGAGTGCTCTGTTAGGAGCAACCGGCGCTGCGTGGGGCAGTAATACGGCTACGGATGCGCCAGCAGACTACGCGACGGGAGTGAAGCTCTTTACGCCTGGGTCAGAGCAATGGTATAGCCTCCCTCTGCCTTTAGCGGTATACCACGAGGCAGTCTGGCCGGACTTACGTGATATCAGGGTGTTCAACCGTCAGGGTGACGTAGTGCCTTTCACTCTGCTGGCAGAAAAAGCGCAGGCAACGTCCCCGAAAACCATTCCTCTGCGCCTTTTCCCGTTTGATTCTACGGCGCAGCAGGTGACGCCAACGCAAGATAATGAACGACCCGCGGTCCTGCTGCGTTCTAAAAATGGCATAGAAATTCGCTTCGAAAGTGAAAACCAGCAATCCATCGGGCAGAGTTATTTAATCGCTTTGCCAGACGATGTGAAAGAGACGCCATCGCTGTCCCAGTTACGTTTGATCTGGGATGCGCCTGCGAAAAACTGGCAGGGAACGGCATCGCTTTATTACAGCCGCGATTTGCGTGACTGGAGGTTGATTACAGGAAATGCGCCGCTGATGGATCTGACGCATAGCGACGACCGGTTGAAAATGGACACCTTAGGCGTTGATGATTTGCGAATGTCCGCTGATGGCGTCCCCTGGCTGCTGCTGATTCTTGATTCGCAAAGTCCTGCGCTGAATCTGAGTGGGGTGAGTGGGATAACCCGTGAGGAGCCTTCGCTTATCCGGCCTGTTTCGATGAATGCTGAAGCGGAGAGAATCGCCGAAAACCAGGCGATTTGGCGATGGTCCAGGCCGCAACCGTTGACCTCATTAAAGGTTTCACTGGATAACGAAGGCGTGTTGCCGGTTGAGCTTGAATGGCGCAAGGCAGAAAAAGAGGCCTGGCAGCCTTTAACCCGAACGGTTCTCTACAATCTGGAAAATCAGTATTCGGATGATATTCCGCTCTCCGGTGAATTGGTTGAGGCTGTCCGGATGACGACGCTTCAGGCGCGTTTGCCTGCCACCTTACCCGTGCTCAGAGGGGAGCGTGACAGCTATAAAGTGATTTTTAACGCACAAGGCCAAAGCCCGTTTATCCTGGCATGGGGAAACAAAGCGGCGGAACCGGCGAGCATCAGTCTGGCGATGCTGATCCCGGAGGCGTTACGCAAACACAACGACCCCGACAAAATGTCGCAGGCTTTTGAGGATGAACGGGTCACCCTGGGTGGCGAGGCGAGGCTGACGGCAACGTCAGTCGCTGAGCAACAAAGCCAGTGGAAAACGCTGTTGGTATGGGGGGCGTTGATACTTGGCGTCGCCGTACTGGCTCTGATGGCGTGGAGAATCTGGCGAGAAGTGAAAAAGGGTAATCCGACATAAACCAATAAAAAAGGCCCGCATTGCGGGCCTTTTGTCGATTCATGCCAATTACAGGCTGGAAACGTTCTCGGTCAGGTATTTTGCCACGCCGTCCGGAGACGCGTTCATACCTTCTTTACCTTTTTCCCACTGTGCCGGGCAAACGTCGCCGTGCTCTTCGTGGAACTGCAGCGCGTCAACCATGCGCAGCATTTCGTCGATGTTACGGCCCAGCGGCAGATCGTTAACCACCTGGTGGCGAACAACGCCGTTAGCGTCGATCAGGAAAGAACCGCGCAGAGCAACGCCCGCTTCCGGGTGCTCGATGCCGTAGGCTTTCTGAATTTCGCGTTTGATGTCAGCAACCATTGCGTATTTCACTGCACCGATGCCGCCTTTGTCGACAGGGGTGTTACGCCATGCGTTGTGGACAAATTCAGAGTCGAAGGAAACGCCAACAACTTCAACGCCGCGCTTCTGGAATTCTTCGTAACGTTTGTCGAATGCGATCAGTTCAGACGGGCAAACGAAGGTGAAGTCCATCGGCCAGAAGAACAGAACGGTAGTTTTACCGTTGGTATGCTGTTTGAAGTTGAAGTTTTCAACGATCTCACCGCTACCCAGTACCGCAGCTGCTGTGAAATCCGGAGCCTGACGAGTTACCAGTACCATATAATTCTCCTGCAATGTTAAGGGGTTTTTGGAACGCAACGCGGGCCAGTATAGAGAGTGTTCGGGAATAAGACAAAGAGGCGTTGGCAATCAATGAGACAGGTTTTGTCTATCAATCTTTTGCCGGATCGCGGCTACGGCTTATCCGGCGGGGAATGCGGGCTGCAATCAAAGGGTTTTACGCCGCGCCTGGTCCATCATTTGCGGATAAAATTGCCAGAAACGTTCTTCTAACGCATCGTAATGCGTATCGAGGTCATACCATGAGTCGCGCAGGGCATCGAGTCGCGGGCGGCGGCTGGCCATGCCGTTCAGGACGTTCTGGATAAAATCCATGTCCCGGTAGCGCTCAAGCCATTTCTCTGACCATATATAGTTGTTCAGATTGATAAAGCGCGGCGGCGATTCCGGCAAAATAGTGGTTACCTGGGTACGGGCATAGCGCACAAAGTCCGTCAGCGGGAAGTCAGGGGAGATTTCCGACCAGTGGCGCGACAGAAAATGATCCCACATAACGTCCAGCGTAATCGGTGCGACGCGGCGCGTTTCGCTACGAAACCACTCTTTGGCTTCACGCACCTGCGGCAGGTTATCGGTCATCACGTCGATACGACGGTGCATGAAGATGCCTTCCACCACGTCAGGCGAATAGTGCGTTTCCGGATTACCCCGGACAAAATCGGCCAGCAGATTGCCGGAAAGCGAGCTGTCGGCAAGATGAGCGAGATGCAAATGTGCAAGAAAATTCATAGTTAAACGTTTATCCAGAGGGGTAAAGGTTGCAGGGAGAACGCCCCGGCACTAGACTACCCGCCTCTTATTTTAGTCTGAGTCAGTGTCATGCGCGTTACCGATTTCACCTTTGAACTACCCGAATCCCTGATTGCCCACTATCCGCAAGCTGAGCGCAGTAGCTGCCGCTTGCTGTCTTTGGACGGGCCGACGGGCGCGCTGACGCACGGTACTTTCACCGATTTGCTCGATAAGCTCAACCCTGGAGATTTGCTGGTCTTTAACAACACTCGCGTCATTCCTGCGCGTTTGTTTGGCCGTAAAGCTAGCGGCGGCAAGATTGAAGTACTGGTCGAGCGTATGCTGGATGACAAACGTATTCTGGCGCATATTCGTGCTTCGAAAGCGCCGAAGCCGGGCGCTGAGTTGCTGCTGGGCGACGACGAAAGTATTAACGCGACGATGGTCGCCCGCCATGACGCGCTGTTTGAAGTTGAGTTTAACGACGAACGCAGCGTGCTGGATATCCTCAACGCCATCGGCCATATGCCGTTGCCGCCGTATATCGACCGTCCCGATGAAGACGCCGACCGCGAGCTGTACCAGACCGTGTATAGTGAAAAACCGGGTGCCGTCGCCGCGCCGACTGCGGGTCTGCACTTTGACGATCCGCTGCTGGCTAAACTGCGCGATAAAGGTATTGAAATGGCGTTCGTCACGCTGCACGTCGGCGCGGGTACTTTCCAGCCGGTGCGCGTAGACACCATTGAAGACCACATTATGCACTCTGAATATGCGGAAGTGCCGCAGGATGTGGTGGACGCGGTGCTGGCGGCGAAAGCGCGCGGCAACCGCGTGATTGCGGTGGGCACCACCTCCGTACGTTCACTGGAAAGCGCAGCGCAGGCTGCCAAAAACGACCTTATCGAGCCATTCTTCGGCGATACGCAAATTTTCATTTATCCAGGCTATAAATATCAGGTGATTGATGCCCTGGTAACCAACTTCCACCTGCCGGAATCGACGCTGATCATGCTGGTTTCCGCGTTTGCTGGTTATAAAAACACCATGCACGCCTATCATGAAGCGGTAAAAGCGGAATATCGCTTTTTTAGTTACGGTGATGCGATGTTTATCACGTACAATCCGCAGGCTATTTCTGAGCGACCGTGAGAAGGCTATCTCACTTGCCATTTTGATGGCTGGCAGTGCTCGCCATCCTCACGTACTGCGTGTACGCTCCGGTGGCTGTGCGCTGGTCGCCCCCAAACTGGCTGCGCCGATTGCGCCTTCGCCAGTGGGTTAAGATATTTTTACTCCGTGGAGTGAATCCATGGGGAAAGTTTAATCATCAGACTGTCTCTCTGATGCAGGAGAAAAAATGAAATTTGAACTGGATACCACAGACGGTCGCGCGCGTCGCGGCCGCCTGGTTTTTGATCGTGGCGTAGTAGAAACGCCTGCTTTTATGCCGGTCGGTACTTACGGCACCGTAAAAGGCATGACGCCGGAAGAAGTTGAAGCGACCGGCGCACAGATCATCCTCGGCAACACCTTCCACCTGTGGCTGCGCCCGGGTCAGGAAATCATGAAGCTGCACGGCGATCTGCACGATTTTATGCAGTGGAAAGGGCCGATCCTCACCGATTCCGGCGGCTTCCAGGTGTTCAGCCTGGGCGATATCCGTAAGATAACCGAGCAGGGCGTGCATTTCCGTAACCCGATCAACGGCGATCCGATTTTCCTCGATCCCGAGAAGTCGATGGAGATTCAATACGATCTCGGTTCCGATATCGTGATGATCTTCGACGAATGTACACCGTATCCGGCCGACTGGGACTATGCTAAACGCTCGATGGAGATGTCTCTGCGTTGGGCGAAGCGCAGTCGCGACCGTTTTGATAGTCTCGGCAACAAAAATGCGCTTTTTGGCATCATTCAGGGCAGCGTTTACGAAGATTTACGTGATATCTCTGTTAAAGGTCTGGTAGATATCGGCTTTGATGGCTACGCTGTCGGCGGTTTGGCTGTCGGTGAGCCGAAGGAAGATATGCACCGCATCCTGGAGCATGTATGCCCACAGATTCCGGCAGATAAACCGCGTTACCTGATGGGCGTCGGCAAACCAGAAGATCTGGTTGAAGGCGTGCGTCGCGGTATCGATATGTTTGACTGTGTGATGCCAACGCGAAATGCCCGTAATGGTCATTTGTTTGTGACTGACGGCGTGGTAAAAATTCGTAACGCGAAACATAAAAGCGACACCAGTCCGCTCGATGCTGAGTGTGATTGCTACACCTGTCGCAATTATTCGCGCGCTTACTTGCATCATCTCGACCGTTGCAACGAAATATTGGGCGCGCGTCTCAACACGATTCATAACCTTCGCTACTACCAGCGTTTGATGGCGGGTTTACGCAAGGCTATTGAAGAGGGTAAATTAGAGAGCTTCGTGACCGATTTTTACCAACGTCAGGGTAGACCAGTTCCACCTGTGAACGTTGATTAATTTTAATAATGAGGGAATTTGAATGAGCTTTTTTATTTCTGATGCGGTAGCGGCAACAGGTGCTCCGGCGCAGGGCAGCCCGATGTCTCTGATTCTGATGCTGGTGGTGTTTGGTCTGATTTTCTACTTCATGATCCTGCGCCCGCAGCAAAAGCGTACCAAAGAACATAAAAATCTGATGAGCTCCATTGCGAAAGGCGATGAAGTGCTGACTAACGGTGGTCTGGTGGGTCGCGTGACCAAAGTAGCAGAATCTGGCTACATCGCTATCGCGCTGAACGACACCACTGAAGTGGTTATTAAACGTGATTTCGTAGCTGCCGTTCTGCCGAAAGGCACCATGAAGGCGCTGTAATTTATTGTTTTCCCAAAGGGAACTGCCGTGTTAAACCGTTATCCTTTGTGGAAGTATGTCATGCTGATCGTCGTTATTGTCGTCGGTCTGCTCTATGCGCTTCCCAACCTGTATGGTGAGGATCCGGCTGTTCAAATCACTGGCGTGCGCGGTGCCGCCGCCAGTGAGCAAACGCTGATCCAGGTCCAGAAAACGTTACAAGAAGATAAAATCACACCTAAGTCTGTGGCTCTGGAAGAGGGTGCTATTCTCGCGCGCTTCGACTCCACTGATACCCAACTGCGCGCACGTGAAGTGTTAATGGGCGTACTGGGCGATCAGTATGTCGTGGCGCTTAACCTTGCTCCGGCAACCCCGCGCTGGCTGGCAGCCATTCACGCAGAACCGATGAAACTCGGTCTTGACCTGCGTGGCGGCGTTCACTTCCTGATGGAAGTGGATATGGACACCGCGCTGAGTAAGTTGCAGGAACAAAATATCGATAGTCTGCGCAGCGATCTGCGTGAAAAAGGCATTCCTTATACTACCGTTCGTAAAGAAGATAACTACGGTCTGAGCATCACCTTCCGTGATAGCAGCGCCCGTGATGAAGCTATCTCTTACCTGAGCAAGCGTCACCAGGATCTGGTTATTTCCAGCCAGGGCAGCAATGCTCTGCGTGCGGTAATGACCGATGCGCGCCTGAGCGAAGCCCGTGAGTACGCGGTACAGCAGAACATCAACATTCTGCGTAATCGTGTTAACCAACTGGGTGTTGCTGAGCCGGTGGTACAACGCCAGGGTGCTGACCGCATTGTGGTCGAACTGCCGGGTATTCAGGATACCGCGCGTGCGAAAGAAATTCTGGGCGCAACCGCGACGCTGGAGTTCCGTCTGGTAAACACCAACGTTGACCAGTCCGCTGCGGCATCGGGTCGTGTTCCGGGTGATTCGGAAGTGAAACAGTCTCGTGAAGGCCAGCCGGTTGTGCTGTACAAACGCGTGATTCTGACCGGTGACCATATCACCGACTCTACTTCCAGCCAGGACGAATACAATCAGCCGCAGGTTAACATCTCGCTGGATAGCGCGGGTGGTAACATCATGTCCAACTTCACTAAGGACAACATCGGTAAGCCGATGGCGACCCTGTTCGTGGAGTACAAAGACAGCGGTAAGAAAGATGCTAACGGTCGCGCAGTGCTGGTGAAACAGGAAGAGGTGATTAACATCGCCAACATTCAGTCTCGCCTGGGCAACAGCTTCCGTATCACCGGTATCAACAACCCGAACGAAGCGCGTCAGCTTTCTCTGCTGTTACGTGCCGGTGCGTTGATTGCGCCGATTCAGATTGTTGAAGAACGTACCATCGGCCCAACCCTGGGTATGCAGAACATTAAACAGGGTCTGGAAGCATGTCTGGCCGGTCTGGTGGTGTCTATCCTGTTCATGATCTTCTTCTATAAGAAGTTCGGTCTGATTGCGACCAGTGCGCTGATTGCTAACCTGGTGCTGATTGTCGGTATTATGTCGTTGCTGCCGGGTGCTACGCTGAGTATGCCGGGGATTGCGGGGATCGTCTTAACCCTTGCCGTCGCGGTCGATGCGAACGTACTGATCAACGAACGTATCAAAGAAGAGTTGAGTAACGGGCGTTCGGTGCAGCAGGCGATCAATGAAGGTTATGCGGGCGCATTTAGCTCCATCTTTGATGCGAACATTACGACGCTGATCAAGGTCATCATCCTGTACGCAGTTGGCACCGGGGCAATTAAAGGGTTCGCGATTACTACCGGTATTGGTGTGGCGACGTCGATGTTTACCGCGATTGTCGGTACACGTGCCATCGTAAACCTGTTGTATGGCGGCAAGCGCGTCAAAAAGCTGTCAATCTGAGGAGTGCGAAGTGGCACAGGAATATACTGTTGAACAATTGAACCACGGCCGTAAAGTCTGGGACTTTATGCGCTGGGACTACTGGGCTTTCGGCATTTCAGGTTTCCTGCTGATTGCGGCCATCGTGGTGATGGGCGTACGCGGGTTTAACTGGGGTCTCGATTTCACCGGTGGTACGGTTATTGAAATCACGCTGGAAAAACCGGCCGATATGGACGTGATGCGCGATGCGCTGGAGAAAGCGGGCTTTGTTGATCCGCTTCTGCAGAACTTCGGCAGCAGCCACGACATTATGGTACGTATGCCGCCAACTGAAGGCGCAGACGGCGGTCAGGTGCTGGGCAGCAAAGTGTTGAGTGTGATTAACGAATCCACCAACCAAAACGCCGCGGTGAAACGAATTGAATTCGTGGGGCCGAGCGTGGGTGCAGACCTGGCGCAAACCGGTGCGATGGCGCTGATGGCGGCGCTGATCTCCATCCTGGTGTACGTCGGTTTTCGCTTTGAATGGCGACTGGCGGCTGGGGTAGTTATCGCGCTGGCGCACGACGTGATTATCACACTTGGGATCCTGTCGTTGTTCCATATCGAGATTGATCTGACTATCGTCGCATCGCTGATGTCGGTAATCGGTTACTCGCTGAACGACAGTATCGTAGTATCTGACCGTATTCGTGAAAACTTCCGCAAAATTCGTCGCGGTACGCCTTACGAAATCTTTAACGTGTCATTGACTCAGACGCTGCACCGTACGTTGATTACGTCCGGTACGACGTTGATGGTTATTCTGATGCTGTTCCTGTTCGGTGGTCCGGTACTGGAAGGCTTCTCGCTGACGATGCTGATCGGTGTTTCCATCGGTACCGCATCTTCTATCTACGTGGCATCGGCGCTGGCGCTGAAGCTGGGTATGAAGCGTGAACACATGCTGCAGCAGAAGGTCGAGAAAGAAGGGGCGGATCAACCGTCGATTCTGCCTTAACCATTAAGAGTGAAGATACTGGAATCCCGATCGCAAGGTCGGGATTTTTTTTGCCTGCGATTTAGCAGCAAACCATTATCTTTTTCTCTCGACACACTACTGACAGTATGCTGTCAGTAGCCCTGTCTTATAGTCCTTCTGAGATTACCCACACAGGCAGGAGGAAGTATGAAGAACGTAATTAACTGGTTTGAAATCCCCGTGGCACAAATGGATCGCGCCATCGCTTTTTATGAGCCAGTGATGCAGGTTTCGTTGCGTCGGGAGAATATGGATTGCGCCGAGCTTGCCGTATTCCCGTATCAGGATCCCGCGCCCGGCGGGGCGCTGGCTAAATTTGACGGTATTACGCCTTCAGCGCAGGGCGCTATTATTTATCTGCATACGGACGATTTGGCTGCCACGCTTGAACGCGTCGCCACTGCTGGCGGTCAATGCGTGTTTGGCCCACTCGAATTGGGGCAGGACATTGGTACGATTGCGCTATTTACTGACAGTGAAGGCAATCGTGTTGGTTTACATCAACCCGCGTAATACTTTCAGGACTGAGGATTAACATGAGCAGACGCGCCGACCGCTTGTTTCAGATTGTACAAATCCTGCGTGGCAGGCGAGTGACAACGGCGGCGCTGCTGGCAGAACGCCTTGAAGTTTCTGAACGGACGATTTATCGCGATATCCGCGATCTCTCTTTATCCGGCGTGCCCATTGAAGGAGAAGTGGGCAGCGGATACCGCTTGATGGCCGGGTTTGATCTGCCGCCGTTGATGTTAACGCATCACGAATCAGAAGCATTGATGGTAGCGATTCGGTTGCTGAAAACATGGGGCGGAGATTCACTCTCACAGGCGCTGGAATCCGCGCAGGAAAAAGTGCTGGCGATATTGCCGCCAGAGAGTCGGCGCAGAGCCGAGCAAACGCGGATTTTCGCGCCAGATTTTGGTAATCAGCCGCATTCACGCAGTGCGTTCGATCTCATACATCGCGCGGTTTCGGCGCAGCAGGCGCTGGCGCTGCATTATCGCGATGAGTCCGGGAACCTCTCCTGGCGCGACGTTCAACCGTTGGGCTTATTTTTCTGGGGCGAGCACTGGCTGCTGGTTGCCTGGTGCGAGAAGCGTGACGATTATCGCTGCTTTCGCGTTGATCGATGTCTGAAGATCACGCCGCTCGACAGGCATTTTCGCGAATCGGCGGATCGCTCGCTAAGTGACTTTTTACGTAAAGTACGCTGTGAAGACCAGCCATAAAAAAGCCAGCGGTTAAGCTGGCTTGTCTGCGAAACATTGTCTGGATTAGAAGTTGTAACCTACGACCAGGTAACCACCCCAACCGGTAGATTTCGCGCTGAAGTCGCCTTCGCCCCAGTTCAGAGTATCTCCACCTTTCCACTGACCACCGTTATGGAAGTAACGCGCGACTACGGAGTAGTGCCAGTGATCGTAGTTCAGCGCCAGAACGTGGCTGGAAGCGATAGAGTTGCTGGTGCGGTTCGGATCATCACCCAAATCTGAGCCCCAGTCGAAGTTGGTGAAGCCGATGTAGGTCAACTGACCGCCCCAAACCTGGGTGATCGGCACAAAGTATTTCACTTTGAAACGGTAGCCATCCCACTCGTTTTCGTTGGATGCGCCATAGTTCTGCCACTGGTATTTAGCATACACGTTCAGGGAAAGACCCATCGGCAGACCGGTATCGATATCGGTACCCAGACCCATATACCAGGTGCTCTGGCGGCTGGCTTTGTTGTCACCCATATCGTAGATGTAGTTGTTGGCGAAATACCATTCTTTGAACGGGCCAAAGCTCAGGTCAGCACCGGTCAGTTTGTCAATGGAGAAACGCGGTTCGATTTCCATAAACAGTGGAGAACCATCAGACCAGATGCCTTTGTCGTTGCCGTTACCCCAGTCGAAGGTTTTCGGAATATCGATGTAGCCATAGAAGTCAAACCAGTCTTTTTTAGCAAACGCTTCGTATTCCAGATACACATCGTTGTTCAGTTTCGGGGAGAAACGGGTGTGGTAGCTGCCCACCACGTTGACGCTCTGGTGCCACCAGTCGGACAGATATTGCGGTTTGTCATTTTCTGCTGCATTGGCAGTGAAAGACGAGGAGAGCGCCAGCACTGCACCGGCTGCAAGTAATGTTTTTTTCATATGTATGCCACTGTTTGAAATCCCTTTCGGGATAGAAAAATGCGCAATTTGCGTTTCTATACACTTCATCCTTCAAGACGCCTCTTTGTTGGCTGCCTTTGCTCACCCCTGTTACTTACTGATGTAAGCTCCAGGGATTCACGCAGTTGCCGCCTCGATGCATCTTGCATGATTTTGTGTAGAAATATTTCGTGTTTCTTCGGAGCCTATTATAAAAATCATTGTTCACAAAAATATGTCTTGTTTCACAGTTCTATCATTCGCGTAATCGATTGCGTTCACGTTTGCGTACTTTAGGCGGCGAATTGTACTGGCTCCCATGAATGTTGCCAAGTTTTAACAGAAATATTGGTTATGTCAGGGGAGTAACAAAATAAGGCGAAGTGATGTTGCGGAACGCACAAAACGTCCCGCAAAAAAGTTTATTGGTTAACAGGCTGGATGTCGTGGATGCGCACAAACCCTAACTGGTCCGCAGAAAGGCCATTTAACTGCAGCGGAATATCGACGTCGCTGGGTGCAAGGATACTCGCGGGGGCAGTGACCAATTGATTCTGAACGTTCACTTCCTGATAGTTATCTGTGGTGCCCTGAATTTGTCCGTACTCGACGGTGGCGCTAAAGGCGGGTAAAGGTGTGTTGGATTCACCCTGAATCCGCAGCGTCAGACGTGTGCCGTCGGCGTTTGGCGCAATATTGATTAGCGACATACGTAGTGTGCCAATCTGGCTGTCCAGTCGGGCAGGCGTTTTGGAACCCGGCAACAGATAGACGCCGCTGGTTGATTTTGCATTCAACATATTCTGTTGTGTAATTTTTACCGTTTCCTGATTGAGCTGCGTCATCTCTTTGTTCAACGTGCTAACGCTTTGATGCATCTGACGTACTTCGCTTTGCTGTGCGCAGGCGCTAAGACTAAAGAGACTTCCCACCAGGACAATTCTTAGGTAACGTCTTGTCATTGTGATTACTTCCTTCATTGTCGCGATAGCATAATGGTAGTGCGCACTGAGCACGAAGGCATCGATCCTTTGTCTCAAAAGCGCTGCGCCTTTGTTGTCACGCCAGTTCAGGGTAAAATAGATTTCTGTTAACCACTGAGGTACAGGACGCCGTATGCATTGCCCATTCTGTTTCGCCGTAGACACTAAGGTAATTGACTCTCGTCTTGTAGGCGAGGGCTCCTCAGTACGCCGCCGTCGGCAGTGTCTGGTCTGTAATGAACGTTTCACCACTTTTGAAGTGGCTGAACTTGTTATGCCGCGCGTTGTGAAAAGCAACGATGTGCGTGAACCCTTTAATGAAGATAAGCTGCGCAGCGGCATGCTCAGAGCGCTTGAGAAACGCCCGGTCAGCTCTGATGACGTCGAAATGGCGTTGAACCATATCAAATCACAACTGCGTGCAACTGGCGAGCGTGAGGTGCCGAGCAAGATGATCGGCAACCTGGTGATGGAGCAGTTGAAAAAACTCGATAAAGTCGCCTATATTCGCTTCGCCTCGGTTTATCGGAGCTTCGAAGATATCAAAGAATTTGGCGAAGAGATTGCTCGCCTACAGGACTAAGCCATGCAGGATGAATTGTACATGGCGCGCGCGCTGAAGCTTGCTGCGCGCGGACGTTTTACCACGCATCCCAATCCCAATGTGGGCTGCGTGATTGTGAAAGATGGGGAGATCGTCGGTGAAGGATATCATCACCGCGCGGGCGAACCGCATGCTGAAGTCCATGCCCTGCGGATGGCTGGAGAAAAAGCGCAAGGGGCAACCGCCTATGTCACGCTTGAACCCTGCAGCCATCATGGTCGTACGCCGCCATGCTGCGATGCGTTGATTGCCGCGGGTGTGACGCGTGTGGTTGCGGCGATGCAGGATCCCAATCCACAGGTAGCAGGTCGTGGCCTCTACCGTTTGCAGCAGGCGGGTATCGATGTCAGCCACGGGCTGATGATGAGCGAGGTTGAGCAGCTTAATAAAGGTTTTCTCAAGCGCATGCGTACCGGATTCCCGTATCTGCAGCTTAAGCTTGGCGCGTCGCTTGATGGGCGTACGGCGATGGCCAGTGGTGAAAGCCAATGGATAACCTCGCCGCAGGCGCGCCGCGATGTGCAACGTCTGCGGGCGCAAAGCCATGCCATCTTAACCAGCAGCGCGACGGTGCTGGCCGACGATCCTCTGCTTACCGTGCGTTGGTCGGAGCTTGGGGAGTCAACCCAGGCGAGTTACCCGCAGGAAAATCTGCGCCAGCCAATCCGCATTGTTCTTGATAGCCAGAATCAGGTCACGCCGGAGCATCGTATTGTGCAACAGCCAGGAGAAACCTGGATTGTCCGGACTGAAGACGATTCTCGTAGCTGGCCGGAGGCGGTACGCAGCCTGAAGGTGCCGGAACATAACGGGCATCTGGATCTGGTGGTGCTGATGATGCAGCTGGGCAAACAGCAAATTAACAGCATTTGGGTTGAAGCTGGCCCTACGCTTGCGGGCGCGTTATTACAGGCCGGTTTGGTTGATGAGCTAATCGTGTATGTTGCGCCTAAACTGTTAGGCAGTGATGCGCGAGGATTATGTGTGCTGCCAGGGCTTGAGAAACTGGCCGACGCGCCCCATTTCAAATTCAACGAGATACGCCAGGTGGGCCCGGACGTTTGCCTGCATTTAACCACTGCGTGAGGCTTTCTGAATTAGAGCAAGCAGCGCACAGAATATTATGATAAAATCCGCCCCCCTTACGGGGCCATAAATCGAACCCGAAGGAAGAATATGAACATTATTGAAGCTAACGTTGCTACCCCGGACGCTCGCGTCGCCATCACCATTGCGCGTTTCAACAACTTTATCAATGACAGCCTGCTGGAAGGTGCGATTGACGCCCTGAAACGTATTGGCCAGGTAAAAGATGAAAACATTACCGTCGTTTGGGTTCCAGGCGCATATGAGCTGCCGCTGGCGGCTGACGCGCTGGCGAAAACCGGTAAATACGACGCGGTGATTGCGCTCGGTACGGTGATCCGTGGCGGTACTGCGCACTTCGAATATGTGGCTGGCGGTGCAAGCAATGGCCTGGCGCATGTCGCTCAGGACAGTGGCATTCCGGTAGCCTTCGGTGTTCTGACCACCGAAAGTATTGAACAAGCCATCGAACGTGCTGGCACTAAAGCCGGCAACAAAGGCGCAGAAGCTGCACTGACTGCGCTTGAAATGATTAATGTATTGAAAGCCATCAAGGCCTGATTTTTGTAAGGGGAAATCCGTGAAACCTGCTGCTCGTCGCCGCGCCCGTGAGTGTGCCGTCCAGGCGCTCTACTCCTGGCAGTTGTCCCAGAACGACATCGCTGATGTTGAATACCAGTTCCTGGCGGAACAGGACGTGAAAGATGTTGACGTTCTGTATTTCCGTGAACTGCTGTCCGGGGTGGCGACTAACAGCGCGTACCTGGATGGATTAATGAAGCCTTACCTGTCTCGTCTGTTGGAAGAGCTGGGTCAGGTAGAAAAAGCCGTGCTGCGTATTGCGCTGTTTGAACTGTCTAAACGTAGTGATGTGCCGTACAAAGTGGCCATCAACGAAGCGATTGAACTGGCGAAAACCTTCGGCGCTGAAGACAGCCACAAGTTCGTGAACGGCGTACTGGATAAAGCAGCACCTGTGATTCGCCCCAACAAAAAGTAATCCCGAGGCCGGCTGGATGGTGGAACCTGTTTCCGCTGTCCCCGGCTTTTTCTTTTTTTTCTGCTGAGGCATAACGTATGGCATGCGGCGAGTTTTCCCTGATTGCCCGTTATTTTGACCGCGTAAGAACGTCTCGTCTTGATGTCGAAACCGGTATTGGTGACGACTGCGCACTTCTGAACATCCCTGAAAAACAGACGCTGGCGATCAGTACCGATACGCTGGTGGCTGGCAACCACTTCCTCCCTGACATTGATCCTACCGATCTGGCCTGGAAAGCTCTGGCGGTGAATTTGAGCGATCTGGCGGCGATGGGAGCCGATCCTGCGTGGCTGACGCTGGCGCTCACGTTACCTGACGTCGATGAAGCCTGGCTTGAAGCTTTCAGCGATGGCCTGTTTGAACTCCTTAATTACTACGATATGCAGCTGATTGGCGGTGATACCACGCGTGGACCGCTGTCGATGACGTTGGGTATTCATGGCTACGTTCCCGTTGGGCGTGCCTTAAAACGCTCCGGTGCGAAACCGGGTGACTGGATTTATGTGACCGGCACGCCGGGTGACAGCGCTGCCGGGCTGGCGATTTTGCAGGATCGCTTGCAGGTTGCAGAGGTAAAAGACGCAGACTATCTGCTGAAACGCCATTTGCGTCCCACGCCGCGTATTTTGCAGGGACAAGCCCTGCGCGATCTGGCCAGTGCGGCTATCGATATCTCTGACGGTCTGATTTCCGATCTGGGGCATATCGTTAATGCCAGCGGCTGCGGCGCACGGGTTAACGTTGATGCGCTGCCTTACTCCGCGGCGTTTGCCCGGCACGTGGAGCCGGAACAGGCCCTGCGCTGGGCACTCTCGGGTGGTGAAGATTATGAGTTATGCTTTACCGTACCGGAAATTAATCGTGGCGCGCTGGACGTAGCGCTGGGAAATCTCGGCGCAACGTTTACCTGCATAGGACAGATGAGCGCGGACGTGGAAGGTATTCACTTTACGCGCGATGGAAAATCCGTCACGTTCGACTGGAAAGGATATGACCATTTTGCCGCGCCTTAAAAAAGATGTCGCCAAAAGCCGCCTGAGTATGCGCAATCCGTGGCATCTGTTAGCCACCGGTTTTGGCAGCGGGCTGAGCCCAATTGTTCCTGGCACCATGGGATCGCTGGCGGCGATCCCTTTTTGGTATTTAATGACGTTTCTGCCGTGGCAGCTGTATTCACTGGTGGTGATGTTATCTATCTGTATCGGCGTTTATCTGTGCCATCAAACGGCGAAAGATATGGGCGTGCACGATCACGGTAGCATTGTCTGGGACGAGTTTGTCGGGATGTGGATAACCCTGATGGCGCTGCCGACCAACGACTGGCAGTGGGTTGCCGCCGGATTTGTGATTTTCCGTATTCTGGATATGTGGAAGCCGTGGCCGATTCGTTGGTTCGATCGCAACGTACATGGCGGTACGGGAATTATGATCGACGATATCGTGGCCGGGATACTGTCCGCCGGGATACTGTACTTTATTGGCCATCACTGGCCGGTAGGTATCATTTAACGGGTTTGCCGGATGGCGGCGTAAATGCCTTATCCGGCCTACAATCTACAATCGCGCTTATTTAAATCCCACCACCGGATGCTGTTTGTACGGCGTTTCCAGCTCGGCAATCTGCTCCGGCTTCAGCGTTAAATCCACTGCATTGAGCAACTCATCCAGCTGTTCCTCGCGCGATGTGCCGATAATCGGCGCTGCCACACCCGGTTTGCTCAGCAGCCAGGCCAGCGCGACCTGCGCACGGGTTACGCCCAGTTCCTCACTGACGCCGGTCAGCCGTTCGGCGATTTGCGCGTCGTTTTCATCGCTCTCGCTGTACAAATTTTTACCGACCTCATCGGAAACCAGACGGGCGGTCGTTTCTCCCCAGGGGCGCGTCAGGCGACCACGCGCCAGCGGACTCCATGGGATCACTGCCACACCCTCCTGATAGCAAAGCGGCAGCATTTCGCGTTCTTCTTCGCGGTAGATCAGGTTGTAGTGATCCTGCATGCTGACGAACTGCGCCCAGCCGTGTTGCTTCTGTAAGGCCAGCGCCTGAGCAAACTGTGAAGCGTGCATGGATGAGGCGCCGATATAGCGCGCTTTACCGGCTTTCACTACGTCGTTAAGGGCTTCCAGCGTTTCTTCGATCGGCGTGTTGTAATCCCAGCGGTGAATTTGCAGGATGTCCACATAGTCCATACCCAGGCGTCTGAGGCTGTCGTCGATTGAGCGCAGGATTTGTGCGCGGGATAAACCTTCCGCTAAATCATCCACCTGGTGAAAAACCTTGGTCGCCACCACGACATCTTCGCGGCGGGCGAAATCACGCAGCGCGCGGCCGACAATCTCTTCGCTGCTGCCAGCGGAGTAGCTGTTGGCGGTATCGAAAAAGTTAATGCCGCCTTCAAGAGCGTGTTTGATTATCGGGCGGCTACTTTCTTCAGGTAGCGTCCAGGCATGATTGCCGCGATTGGGCTCGCCAAACGTCATGCAACCCAGGCAAAGGCGGGAGACCCGAAGGTCGGTTTTTCCTAAGGTGTTGTATTTCATCAATCCACTCCTGCTTAGCTCGTGATGAGTTAAGCATAGCAGGAGCGGAGAGAGGATTATGCCAGCCAGGCCTTGATTTTGGCCTCAATGCCGGCGGCATCAAGACCCAGATCGGCGCGAGCCTCGTCCTGAGTCCCCTGCGGGATGAAGAAGTCAGGCAGGCCAATGTTCAGCACCGGAACGGGTTTGCGATGGGCCATCAGCACTTCGTTTACGCCGCTGCCAGCGCCGCCCATAATGGCGTTCTCTTCGAGGGTGACCAGCACCTCGTGTTGGGCTGCCATTTCCAGAATCAACGTTTCATCCAGCGGTTTGACAAAGCGCATATCAACCAGCGTGGCGTTCAGCGACTCTGCGACCTGCGCGGCTTCCGGCATTAGGGTACCGAAGCTCAGTATTGCCACTTTCTCCCCGTGACGCTTCACGATGCCTTTCCCAATTGGCAGTTGCTCCAGCGGCGTTAGCTCAACGCCCACCGCGTTACCGCGTGGGTAGCGTACAACCGTTGGGCCGTCGTTGTAGTGATAGCCGGTGAACAGCATCTGGCGACATTCGTTCTCATCGCTCGGGGTCATAATGACCATTTCCGGGATGCAGCGCAGGAAGGAGAGATCGAACGCCCCCTGGTGGGTTTGCCCATCTGCGCCAACAATACCAGCCCGGTCAACGGCGAACAGGACCGGCAGTTTCTGAATGGCGACATCATGCAGCACCTGATCGTAGGCGCGTTGCAGGAAGGTAGAGTAAATAGCCACGACCGGCTTATAGCCGCCAATCGCCAGACCGGCAGCAAACGTCACCGCGTGCTGCTCGGCAATCGCCACATCGAAGTAGCGGTCCGGGAACTTACGTGAGAACTCCACCATACCGGAGCCTTCACGCATCGCCGGGGTGATCGCCATCAGCTTATTGTCTTTCGCTGCGGTTTCGCACAGCCAGTCACCGAAGATTTTTGAATAGCTCGGCAGACCGCCGCTGCTTTTCGGCAGGCATCCGCTGGACGGATCGAATTTTGGTACCGCGTGGAAGGTAATCGGATCTTTTTCCGCAGGCTCGTAACCACGACCTTTTTTGGTCATGATGTGCAGGAACTGCGGACCTTTAAGGTCGCGCATGTTCTTCAGCGTAGTGATAAGCCCCAGCACGTCGTGACCGTCTACCGGACCAATATAGTTAAAGCCCAGCTCTTCAAACAGCGTACCCGGCACAACCATGCCTTTGATGTGTTCTTCGGTACGCTTGAGCAGCTCTTTAATCGGCGGCACGCCGGAGAACACTTTTTTCCCGCCTTCGCGCAGCGAGGAGTAGAGTTTGCCAGAGAGCAGTTGCGCCAGGTGGTTGTTCAGCGCGCCGACGTTCTCTGAAATCGACATTTCGTTGTCGTTGAGGATAACCAGCATGTCGGGCTTAATATCACCCGCGTGGTTCATCGCTTCAAACGCCATCCCGGCGGTGATAGCGCCGTCGCCAATCACACAAACGGTACGACGATCTTTGCCTTCTTTCTCGGCGGCAACCGCAATACCAATACCGGCGCTGATGGACGTTGAGGAGTGCCCAACGCTCAGTACGTCATACTCGCTCTCACCGCGCCACGGGAACGGATGCAAACCGCCTTTCTGACGAATGGTGCCGATTTTATCGCGGCGGCCGGTCAGAATTTTGTGCGGGTAAGCCTGATGTCCCACATCCCAGATTAACTGGTCAAACGGGGTGTTGTAGACATAGTGCAGCGCGACGGTGAGTTCCACCGTGCCCAGACCAGAGGCGAAGTGCCCGCTGGAACGGCTTACGCTGTCGAGCAAATAGCGGCGCAGTTCGTCGCAAAGCTTTGGCAGACTCTCTTTTGGCAGCAGGCGTAACTCCTGGGTGGAGTCGACCAGCGCCAGGGTCGGGTATTTGGCTATATCAAAACTCATCGCAAGCTCATGGGATATGTTGGTTTATTTATCACGCTGGATTATATAGTCCGCTAGCGCTTCCAGTGCCGAGGTATCGAGTGACTGTGCGGCCAGCAAACTTAGCGACTCGCGGGCATCCTCAATTAAATCCCGGGCTTTGTTCTGGGCTTGCTCAAGACCCAGAAGTGCAGGATAGGTACTTTTGCCAAGCTGCTGGTCAGCACCCTGACGTTTACCCAATGTTGCAGTATCGCCTACCACATCCAGGATGTCATCCTGAACCTGGAAGGCCAGACCGATGCTTTCTGCGTATTTGTCGAGTATTGCCAGGCATTCTCGCCCTTTATCGCCTGCGCTTAATGCTCCCAGACGTACGGCGGCGCGAATCAGTGCCCCGGTTTTATGGCGGTGAATACGCTCCAGTGCATCCAGCTCAACCTGATGACCTTCAGCTTCCAGATCCAGCGCCTGACCGCCGCACATACCGGCAATACCGCTGGCCCGGGCCAGTTCAGAGATCATCGCGATGCGGTCACGATCGGACACTTCCGGCATCGGGGCATCGCTGATAATAGAGAACGCCAGCGTTTGCAGCGCATCTCCGGCCAGGATCGCGTTTGCCTCGCCAAATTTTACGTGGCAGGTCGGCAGACCGCGGCGCAGGTCATCGTCGTCCATCGCGGGTAAATCATCATGCATTAGCGAATAGGCATGAATGCACTCGACGGCGGCAGCGGGAGCATCAAGCGTACTCAGGCTGACGCCAAACATCTGACCGGTCGCATACACCAGGAACGGGCGCAGACGCTTACCGCCTAATAATGCGCCATATTGCATGGTTTCGACCACGGGAGTGTTCTGAAAGGGCAATGGCGCAATAAAACGGCTCAGTGCCTGGTTGGCCTGCTCAACGCATGCCTGTAGCTGCTGCGTAAAATCCATTTACTCATTATCCGGTGTGAAAGGCGTAAGGGCGGCGTCTTCAGTATCTGACAGCAGGATTTGTACGCGCTGTTCAGCCTGTTGCAATTTAACCTGTCCCTGACGCGCCAACTGTACGCCACGTTCGAATTCGTTCAGCGCTTCTTCCAGCGGCAGGTCGCCGCTTTCCAGGTGGGTAACAATCTGTTCCAGCTCGCTCAGCGCTGTTTCAAAACTGGCTGGCGCTTCATTTTTCTTCGGCATAATGAATGTCTGACTCTCTGTATTGGCAGCACAAGACTATGGTAACGGACTCGTACTGATAAGCAAATAACGCGCAATGGTAAGGCGATGTGCACAGGATGACCATGATAGTGGTATACTTGCGCGCCTGGATGCAGCCGCAGGGTATGGGCTGCTGTATTTTTTTCCATTACAAGTCGTTCAGACTTGCCAAAGAACCATTGCCGCCATGAAGTTTATCATTAAATTGTTCCCAGAAATCACCATCAAAAGCCAATCTGTGCGTTTGCGCTTTATAAAAATTCTGACAGGGAACATTCGTAACGTTTTAAAGCATTATGATGAAGACCTTGCCGTTGTCCGTCACTGGGATCACGTTGAGGTTCGCGCTAAAGATGAAAGCCAGCGCCTGGATATACGCGACGCGTTAACCCGTATTCCGGGGATCCACCATATTCTCGAAGTAGAAGACGTGCCGTTTACCGATATGCACGATATTTTCGAGAAAGCGCTGGTGCAGTATCGCGATCAACTGGAAGGTAAAACCTTCTGTGTACGCGTTAAGCGTCGCGGTAAGCATGAGTTTAGCTCCATTGAGGTGGAACGCTATGTTGGCGGCGGGTTGAACCAGCATATTGAATCCGCACGCGTGAAGCTGACGAAGCCGGACGTGACGGTTAATCTTGAAATCGAAAACGACCGTCTGCTGCTGGTTAAAGGCCGCTATGAAGGTATTGGCGGTTTCCCGATTGGTACGCAGGAAGACGTACTGTCGCTGATCTCCGGTGGTTTCGACTCCGGCGTGTCCAGCTACATGCTGATGCGTCGCGGCTGCCGCGTACACTATTGCTTCTTCAACCTCGGCGGCGCAGCGCATGAAATCGGCGTTCGCCAGGTGGCGCATTATCTGTGGAATCGCTTTGGCAGCTCGCATCGCGTGCGTTTTGTTGCAATCAACTTTGAGCCGGTGGTTGGCGAGATCCTGGAGAAAGTCGACGACGGCCAGATGGGCGTGGTCCTCAAACGCATGATGGTACGCGCGGCGTCGAAAGTCGCTGAGCGCTACGGCGTACAGGCGTTGGTCACCGGTGAAGCACTGGGTCAGGTGTCCAGCCAGACGCTGACCAACCTGCGCCTGATCGATAACGTATCTGACACCCTGATCCTGCGCCCGCTTATCTCCCATGATAAAGAGCACATCATCAATCTGGCGCGTGAAATTGGTACCGAGGACTTTGCCCGTACCATGCCGGAATACTGTGGTGTGATTTCAAAAAGCCCGACGGTGAAAGCGGTTAAAGCGAAGATTGAGGCTGAAGAAGAAAACTTCGATTTCTCTATCCTCGATAAGGTGGTTGAAGAAGCCAACAATATCGATATTCGCGATATCGCTCAGCAGACACAGCAGACCGTGGTGGAAGTTGAAACCGTGAGCGGCTTCGGCCCGAACGATGTGATTCTGGATATCCGTTCGGTGGATGAACAGGATGACAAACCGCTGAAAGTTGACGGTGTGGACGTCGTTTCTCTGCCGTTCTACAAACTGAGCACTAAATTCGGCGATTTGGACCAGAGTAAAACCTGGCTGCTGTGGTGTGAACGCGGGGTGATGAGCCGCCTGCAGGCGCTGTATCTGCGCGAGCAGGGCTTTGAAAACGTGAAGGTGTACCGCCCGTAATTGACTAAACACCGTGTTGTAAGCCGGATAAGGCGGTTACGCCGCCATCCGGCAATATAACGATATTATTCAAAACGCACGGGTAGTGTCTTTCCGTTCGATTCCCAGACGCCCTGATAGACACCGTCTTTTAACTCCAGCGTTATCTTCTCTTCCGATTGTTCAGCGGCAGACGTCTTCAGTTCATAATGTCGATTGTCGGCTGTGTCGCACTTACCGGTTAATTCAATCGGTGCGCCAAATTTCTGGTAAAAGTAAGCCCCTTCAAAAAAATCACCGTATTTGCAGTCCACCTTCAGCACAATACGCATGCTTTTTCCCAACGTGCCGTACATGACCTTGCCGTCAATGCCGGGAGTGGGCTCAACCGGTGTTGTACTCTTTGCACCAGTCAGATACTGGCCGTATGGCGTGAACTGTTTATGCAGTTCACCGGTAGGGATTTTCGTGGTGAAATCGCCCAGCTCGTCACCCGCGCGGTTGGCATGGTTGCTACAGCGTCCGTTCAGGAAAGCCAGATGATCTTTTTGCAGGGAGAATCTGTCGATGTAGTACAACCCGTCAATGTAGGTTGCGCATGAGGCGTAGAATTCGGCATAGCCAGGATCTCCACCGTCCTTCTGTGCCGTAACAAAGGTATCAATTTGGCTGCGGATATCCTTTCTGATGCGGGTGTTTAATTCGGCCATCGTGGAGCGGGAAAAAAGATCGTTAAGGGTAATTGCCGCGCCGCTGGCCAAATCGAAGCTGATCGGCACATTGTATGACTCGCAATACGCTCCGCAGCCTTCGACAAACATATTCAGGGTCAGGACATTGGCATCGCGATACTCAATCGTATAGTCAAGGTTTGCGGTAGGGTTCATCTCTGAATTTGCAAACTGATTCACTGTCGTTTGCGGATTATTTCCCGGTAGCTGATTGATAAAGCTGGCGAAAATATAATCGTTAATGCGTTTTGCAACCTGTGGGCTTTCCTTTGAAGTAAACCACGGCACGCGATACTGCATCTCAGTGCTTGCGGGATAGCGATACTCAAGGTTTTTTATTTCAAGCTGTGTTGCACAGGCGTAACCAGAAAAGAGCAGTAAAGCCACTGTGCTCAGATATCCTTTCATTATAATTCCTTGTATGTGAGTGGCCTGAAAGTTTACTCGTAGTAGTTATAAATTCCCGCGGCCATCACCAGCTGTGACGCCACCTCGTGAGCTTTTTCGCGACTCACCAGCAGATCAATGATTTTTAAACCGAAATCGATTGAGGTTCCCGGTCCCTGGCTGGTTAACAGATTAACGCGCGGATCCCATACGACGCGCTTGTCCTGCCACTGGTCAGCGGGGATCTTGTCTTTCAGCGCCGGGAAGCCCGTCATATTTCCGATGGGGAAAATATCGTGTGGGACGAGGACTGTGGCGGCAGCGGCGCAAATTGCTGCGACAATGCGCCCGGAGCGATGAAACTGTTTCACGGTTTCGACCAGCAGAGGGCTGTCGCGAAAACACTCGGCGCCTTTAATTCCGCCCGGCAGCACGATGATATCGAAATCGCCGTCAGCAACTTCCACTAATGGCGCATCCGCCAGCAGCTTCACTCCGCGTGAACACACAATAGCCAGGCCGCCATCGCTGGCGACGCTTGCGGTCGTGACCTTAATCCCGCCGCGAACCAGCAGATCGATAGTGGTGACCGCTTCGGTTTCTTCACTACCAGGGGCGAGACATACCAGTGCTTGAGCGCTCATACTCACTTTCCTTTCTCTTAACCATTTCAAACAGGCGGGCATTTTCCGGGACGGCGATGCCGTGCGCGCGGGCGCGTTTTAACAAATAGCCGGTAATGTAATCGATCTCAGTATGGCGCAGCGCACGAATGTCTTGCAGCATCGATGAGATATTTTCCGCAGTACTGTCAATTACTTGCTCGACATAATAGCGTAAATCATCCGCTGATGTGTGGTGGCCTTCGCGTTCAATGACCGCTGCTACTTCCTCGCAGATGAGTGCTATTTTTTCTGGATGATGGCGTAACTCGCCGTTTGGGCAATCCCATAATGCGGTCAGCGGATTAATAACGCAGTTTACTGCCAGCTTGCGCCATAGCTCGGCGCGGATAGTGTTGTGCCAGGCGACGTCCGGCAGCACTTCTTGCAGGACTTCAGCCAGATAGCTGAAATCACCGTCTTGTTCACGCGCCGGACCAATCCTTGTAGTACCCTGAGCGACATGAATGATGACGTTCCCGTCACGGCGTGCCGCGTGGGTGGTGGTGCCCATCAGCAGAGGTTGCTTAATGTTATGCAGTTCTTCAATCGTCCCCATACCGTTGTGAATCAGCAGAATGGGAGTGGTTTCAGGCAGTATTGCGGCCAGGCCTTTTACCGCATCAGAAACCTGCCAGGCTTTCAGGGTGACCAGCAGCAGGTCGCTTTTCGCCAAAAAATCGGGGTCGTTTGCCGTCAGGGATTCATTAAAAACTGACCCATCCGTGTCGATCAGGTTAACGCTGCAATAGGGTTGCGGTACGCGTAGCCACCCCTGAACTTCATGTCCATGTTTGCACAGCGCGGTTAGCCAAAGCTGTCCTAACGCTCCACATCCCAGTACGGTAATTTTCATTCTTCCTCCTCACCTGCAACAGCACCAGGTGTTAATCCATATCGGCCGTACCCCATTATTGTTCGCAGGTGTCAGTACCACGTACAATTAAAGGATACAGCCTAGTATAGCGCTGTCTGTTGTGTAACTTTGCAGGTATTATGCTTCGCATCAAAAATGAAGGGAGAGGAAAAGATGCCATCTTTCGATATTGTTTCTGAAGTTGATCTTCAGGAAGCCCGTAACGCGGTAGATAACGCCAGCCGTGAAGTGGAATCACGCTTTGATTTTCGTGGCGTTGAAGCGACTTTTGAGCTGAATGAGTCAAATAAGACGATTAAGGTGCTGAGCGAGTCTGATTTTCAGGTCAACCAGTTGCTGGATATTTTACGTGCCAAGCTGTTGAAGCGCGGTATTGAAGGCACGTCGCTGGACGTACCAGAAACCTTCGTGCACAGCGGTAAAACCTGGTTTGTGGAAGCTAAGCTGAAGCAGGGCATTGAAAGCGCGGTGCAAAAGAAAATCGTTAAGCTGATTAAAGACAGCAAACTGAAGGTGCAGGCGCAGATTCAGGGCGAAGAAATTCGTGTGACCGGTAAGGCGCGTGACGATCTGCAATCCGTTATGGCGCTGGTTCGCGGTGGCGATCTCGGCCAGCCATTCCAGTTTAAGAACTTCCGCGATTAAGTCGTAATGCCTGATGGCGCTACGCTTATCAGGCCTACAGGTAGCACACGCTATTGGTAGGCCGGATAAGGTGATAGCCGCCATCCGGCAATCTTCACGCCTGGCTGATGGCCTGCTCAACCTCAAATCGATTCGTCACTTTGCTGTCGATTTTCACGTAGGCCGAGTGCTCTTTCGCGACAATTAACACTTCGCTTATCCCTTCTTTAGCCAGCAGACGCTGCTTCAGGGTGTCATCCGCAGCAATTTCAGGTGGGATTTCCACCCGCAGGCTGCTGACATACGGCGGCTCTTTCATTGTACTTGCCACCAATAACCACACTGCTGCCAGAAGCGCACCAGCCAGGAATACCGCCTGACCATCAAACATTTCGACTACCCAACCGCCGAGCGAACCGCCAATCGCCACGCCGATGAACTGGCTGGTGGAGTAAACGCCCATCGCCGTGCCTTTATAGCCAGCCGGAGATTCTTTACTGATAAGCGAGGGGAGGAGGGCTTCCATCAGGTTGAAGGCGAGGAAGAATATCTGAACGCCCGCAATCAGCCCCCAGAAACGAATGTTAGCGCTCCACAATACAATTTCTGCAATAAGAATCAGTAACACGCAGGCGAGGAACACGCGTTTCATCCGGCGCTTCACTTCGGCGTAAATGATGAACGGCACCACGGAAACAAAGGACAGCAGCATCGTCACCAGATAAATTTTCCAGTGTTCGGCGGCGGGGAAGCCTGCTTTCGCCAGTTGGCCCGGTAAGGCGACGAAGGTAGACATCAGCAAAATGTGCAGACACATGATGCCGAAGTTGAGCTTCAGCAGTTTAGGTTCCGCCAGCACTTTGCTGAAGCTGCCTTTTACCATGCCCGACTCGCGGTTCAGCACGTGGTTGGTACTGTTGGGAACGACCCAAATGGTTAGCACGATACCCGTGGTAGCAAGAGCGGCAATCATCCAGAACAGCGCGTTTAGCCCCAGCGCATGGGTAACGATCGGCCCCAGCACCATCGCAATGGCGAAAGTGATACCAAAGCTGACGCCGATAAACGCCATCGCTTTCGTTCGGTTTTGCTCACGGGTTAAGTCGGACAGCAGCGCCATTACGGCAGCAGCAATCGCGCCAGAACCTTGTAGGGCACGACCAAGAATAATGCCCCAGATTGAATCGGAGAGGGCGGCAATTATGCTGCCGAGAACGAATACCGCCAGTCCGCCGACGATAAGCGGCTTACGCCCGATGCGGTCAGAGAGCAGACCAAAGGGGATTTGGAAAACGGCTTGCGCCAGGCCATAAATACCGATAGCGAGTCCGATCAAGGCTTCGCTGGCACCCTGTAGCGCCATACCGTACGTGGTCAGAACCGGCAGGACCATAAACATGCCAAGCATGCGCAACGAAAATACGGTCCCTAAACCCCAGGTGGCGCGCAACTCACCGGGCGTCATTTTGTAATCGTTCATTCCCACCTCTGTATTAATTTCGCGCCTAGTGTAAAGCGGGGAAGGGGTGGGGTAAACCTCTACGATATGTGGAATTGTGTAGTGGGATAATTGAAATAATTGCCAACGCAACTAATTTACTTGTGATAATTACGGGTGTAGTCTTTTTGTGGTTGTTTCTAATGGAAAGAGGGAAAAGGAAAATGGCGATTCCAGGCAATATGTGGATTTATGACGATGGTGGCGCGCTGATAAAGGGCGGGTGTGATGTAAAGGGAAGAGAATACAGTATTGAATTTAAAGGTTTTCATCACAATCTGTCTATTCCAACAGATAATGCAACGGGTAAACCGACAGGCACACGCCAGCATTCACCGATGATGATCGTCAAAGAGTTTGACTACTCTAGCCCGTATTTATACAAAGCGGTCGCTTCTGGTCAGAATCTTAAGTCCGCAGAGATTCGTTGGTACAAAATTAATGATGCGGGTCAGGAAGTTGAATACTTCAATATGTTTCTGGAAGGCGTGCGGATTGTCTCCGTTTCTCCCACGATGGCTGGTCCAGAGGACATGAACAATAACCATCTTGAAACCATAGAATTACGCTACGAAAAAATCACCTGGAAGCATTGCGACGGGAACATTATCTATACCGACGCATGGAATGACCGGCAGACGGCATAATGGGTGATTGAATGGACACCACTGAAGAAGTGAATGGAACCTATTGGTATCATGGTCACAGCAATCTATCAGCTGGGGAATTGTATGATCTCATCTTTCTGGAACAGTTTTGTGATGAGTTAGGAATTGGCATTGAATCGGGAGCAGCTATTCTGGCTGGTCAGCCCTGGTTAAAGACAAGGCAAAAACCACGAGACGCGACTAAAGGAACAAGTGTTGCCTCAAAGTACGCAAGAATTATACTGAGAGATATGCGATTACCTTTTGGTCTCAGAGTTAAAACACCAGTTGGTTTTACCATGAAGAAAACTAACAAGGTTGCTGCTGTGATTGGGCGTTATTGCCCTTGGTTAGGATGGGTGGCGTTAACCAACGCTATTTACCAGATCTCACGGCGTACACAGAATAAATACAATCTGATTGCCCGCCCAAAAGATCGCATACAGTGGACATCTTTCTAATGAGCATACAAAATGAAGTGTTGAAGCTATTCAGGAAGGAGATACCTGGATACGACGATAAAGACGGAAATGAGATCCCATTAGAATTGGACACAGATTTATTCGATGAGCCACGAGACGACCTCTCAGATGCAGTAGAAGAGTTTCAGAAAGTATTCAATGTAGATTTATCGAATGTTGACTGGACCCGCTATTTTCCTTGGGAAAACACGCCTCTTCTGACTCGGTGGTTCAAAGCTAACCGGGAAGAAGTGGAAGCAACACGCATACCGTTAACCGTAAGGATGTTTGCTGAGTCGGCTGAAGCGGGGAAATGGCTTTTTGAGGTCTGGGATGATAAACAAAAAGACGAGACCTAATGCTCTCCAAACTGCTTAGTAATAAAAAAGGGTGCCGAAGCACCCTTTTCGTATCCGCAGATTTTACCAGACGTAAGTCAGCAGGTTCTGCGAGTTTGGCACCATAAAGTCGACGGACATCATCACGCTGAGCGCGGTAATGGCGATGATGGAGAAGCCGAACAGCTTGCGCGCCCAGACTCTGTCATCTTCCACTTTATAACCGCGCAGCGCCATGCCCAACCACCAGACGCTCACCGCCGCCGCAACAATCAGGTATTTATAACCTGCATAACCGCCCAAGGTTAGCATCAGCGTGGCGATAGCAAATGCCACGATATACAGCGTGATATGGTTCTTCGCGACCGAAATGCCTTTTACCACTGGCAGTACAGGGATGTTGGCAGCCTGATAATCCTTGAAGCGGAAAATCGCAATCGCGTAAGAGTGCGGCATTTGCCACAGGCTGAAGATAGCCAGCAGAATCAGCGCACCGCTATCGAACTCACCGGTTACGGCGCAGTAGCCAATCACCGGCGGCGCAGCGCCGGAGAGTGAGCCAATCAGCGTGCCATAAACGGAATGGCGCTTCATGTACAGGCTATAAACGCCCACATAGACCACGAAGCCCATTACCCCCAGCCAGCAGGCCAGAGGGTTCGCGCCAAACCACAGCAGCATAAAGCCAGCAATACCCAGCAGGGTGGCGTATACCAGCGAGACCGCAGGGGAAATCAGACCTTTAACCAGCACGCGGTTTTTGGTCCTCTCCATCTTCCTGTCGATATCCCTGTCGATGTAGTTGTTAAATACACAACCCGACGCCACAACCAGTGACACCCCAACCAGCGTGTAGATAAACAGGGGATAATCAATGCTGCCTTTCGAGGCCAGCAGGAATCCCCCAATCACCGAGATCAGGTTGCCAAAGATGATGCCTGGTTTCGTTACTTGCAGGTATTGCTTAAACATCATAATCGCCGCTCTTAGTGCATCATCATGTTGTAGTTAAGGTTCCACATAATCCAGATGGAGCCCACAACCAGGATGGCGATGATTAGCACAGTAAAGACAAAGGCCGTCATGTTCCAACCTTCATCAGATTTGCTATTCATGTGCAGGAAGCACACCAGGTGCACCAGAATCTGTACCACTGCCATTGCCAGAATAGTTCCCAGAATGACGGCCGGAGAGGCAGCACCCGTCATGACCATCCAGAACGGAATGACCGTCAGGATGATCGACAGGATAAAACCTGTCATGTAGGTTTTTACGCTGCCATGGGATGCGCCGCCGCTCTCGTTAGAATGACTCATTACATCGCCCCCATCAGATAAACAACAGTGAACACACAGATCCACACCACATCAAGGAAGTGCCAGAACAGACTCAGACACATGATGCGGGTGCGGTTAGTACTGGTCAGGCCGCGACGAGCAACTTGCACCATCAGCACCGCCATCCAGATAAGACCGGAGGTAACGTGCAGACCGTGCGTGCCGACCAGCGCGAAGAACGCAGACAGGAAGCCGCTGCGATCCGGGCCCATACCGTTAACAATCAGGTGATGGAATTCATAGAGTTCCATCCCGATGAATCCGGCACCGAACAAGAAGGTCAACGCCAGCCAGGAGATAACCTGGCTCTTGTTGTTCTTGTACATGGCAATCGCTGCCATGCCGTAAGTAATGGAGCTGAATAACAGCAGGAATGTTTCAACCAGAACGAACGGCAGTTCAAAAATGTCCTTACCTGTTGGGCCACCTGCGGTGCCGTTCACCAGAACGGCATAGGTTGCAAACAGAATAGAGAACAGAATGCAGTCGCTCATCAGGTAGATCCAGAATCCGAAGATCTTGGTCTGGCCTGCATCGTGGTGCCCGTGTTCGTGCGCGTGGGCAGTCGCGTGCGTTAAAGTATCAGTTGCCATTTTTCAGCCCTGCCTTAGTAATCTCATCGAAATGCTGGTTTTCCAGTTTTTCGACTTCCGGGACCGGCACGTAGTAATCCACGTCTTCATCAAAGCTTTTCACAATCCAGCTGATGATCATGCCTGCGAAGCTTGCAATCGCCAGCCACCAGATATGCCAGATCATGGCGAAACCAAACAGTGTTGCGAAGGCGGTAATGACGATACCGGCACCGCTGTTCTTCGGCATATGAATTTCTTCATAGTGCGCAGGCTGCTTGTACGCTTCACCTTTTTCTTTCATTTCCCAGAAGGCATCACGCTCGTGAACGTGCGGCACAACGGCAAAGTTATAGAACGGAGGCGGGGAAGAAGTTGCCCACTCCAGCGTACGACCACCCCATGGGTCACCGGTCAGGTCACGGTTCTGCTCGCGGTCGCGAATAGAAACGAAGATCTGAATCAGCTGGCACAGGATACCCAGTGCAATCAGCGCGGCACCGCAGGCGGCAACGACCAGCATCGGATGGAACTGCGGGTCAATCTGCTGGCTGAGGCGACGGGTCATACCCATGAAGCCCAGCACGTACAGCGGCATAAATGCCACGAAGAAGCCGATGATCCAGAACCAGAACGCGCGTTTACCCCAGGTTTCGTTCAGCGTGAAGCCAAACGCTTTTGGCCACCAGTAGGTCATACCAGCGAAGCATCCAAATACAACGCCGCCGATGATAACGTTATGGAAGTGCGCAATCAGGAACAGACTGTTGTGCAGTACGAAGTCCGCACCCGGCACCGCCAGCAGTACGCCGGTCATGCCGCCGACTGAGAAGGTGACGATAAAGCCAATCGTCCACAGCATCGCTGAGTGGAATACGATACGGCCCTGATACATGGTGAACAGCCAGTTGAAAATCTTCACCCCGGTCGGGATGGCGATAATCATGGTGGTAATACCGAAGAAGGCGTTTACGTTAGCGCCCGCACCCATGGTGAAGAAGTGGTGCAGCCAAACAACGAACGACAAAACGGTGATACACACGGTTGCCCACACCAGTGAGGTGTAGCCAAACAGACGTTTACGCGAGAAGGTTGCAGCGATTTCGGAGAATACACCGAACACCGGCAGAACCAGAATGTACACTTCCGGATGGCCCCAGGCCCAAATCAGGTTGATGTACATCATCATGTTGCCGCCCATATCGTTGGTAAAGAAATGGGTACCCAGATAGCGATCCAGGGTCAGCAACGCGACGGTAACCGTCAGGATTGGGAAAGAAGCGATAATCAGGATGTTCGCACACAGAGATGCCCAGCTAAATACCGGCATCTTGAACATGGTCATTCCTGGCGCACGCATCTTAATGATGGTCACAAAGAAGTTGATACCGGTCAGAGTGGTACCAATACCTGACAACTGAACTGCCCATATCCAATAATCGACCCCGACGCTTGGACTGTACTCTATTCCCGAGAGCGGCGGGTACGCCAGCCAACCGGTCTGTGCGAACTCTCCCACGCCCAGAGACAGGTTAACCAGGATTACGCCGACAACGGTGAACCAGAAGCTCAGGTTGTTCAGGAACGGGAACGCAACGTCACGAGCGCCGATCTGCAGCGGAACCACCAGGTTCATCAGACCGATAACAAATGGCATTGCCACGAAGAAGATCATAATCACGCCGTGAGCCGTGAAGATCTGATCGTAGTGGTGAGGTGGCAGGAAGCCCGCTTCACCTGCAGAAGCCAGCGCTTGCTGGCTACGCATCATGATGGCGTCGGCAAAGCCACGAATCAACATGACGATTGCAACGATGACATACATGATGCCAAGGCGTTTGTGGTCAACAGAAGTCAGCCACTCTTTCCATAGATAGGTCCACTTACCGAAGTAAGTGATTAGGCCCAGTAAGGCCGCACCACCGATGATTATTGCAGCGATCGTAACCATGACAATGGGTTCATGGAACGGCACTGCATCCAGCGTCAATTTTCCGAACATCGTATTCTTCCTCAACCCTTGGAGTGGGCGGATTCCGCGTGGCTCATGTCCATGCCTTCGTGTGCGCTGTGCTCACCTTCGGGTTGGGTCATGTCCATGCTCTTACCGTGAGCCATAAATTTGTTAATAACGTCTTTAAACAAATCGGGTTTCACGTTGGAGAAGTATTCCACCTGGTTGTATTCACTTGGCACAGCCACTTTCTCGAACGCTGCCATGTCGCTCATGGTGTTCGTGGACTGTTTAGCTTTAGCAACCCATTGGTCGAATTCGGCGCGGTCCTTTGTTGCGATAGCCTTGAACTTCATACCGGAGAAGCCAGGTCCGCTATAGCTTGCGGAGATACCATCATAAGTACCGGCTTCGTTGGCGATCAGATGCAGTCGAGTCTGCATACCGGCCATGGCATAAATCTGGCTACCCAGACGCGGGATAAAGAAGGAGTTCATCACGGAGTTGGACGTCACTTTGAACTCAACCGGAGTATTCGCCGGGAAGGCGATTTCATTCACGGTAGCGATACCCTGTTCCGGATAGATGAAGAACCATTTCCAGTCCATGGAAACCACTTCGATGGTAATGGGCTTCTCGTCATGCGCCAGCGGTTTGCTTGGCTCAAGAGCGTGAGTGGTTTTCCAGGTCAGTACGGCAAGGAAAATAATGATTAAGATCGGCACCGTCCAGACCACAGCTTCCACTTTATTGGAGTGTGACCAGTTCGGGCTGTACTTCGCATCTTTATTGCTTGCACGATACTTCCAGGCAAAACCAACAGCCATCAAGATGGCGGGAATAACGACAATCAACATCAGGCCAAATGCCGTCAGTATCAATGAACGTTGTTCCAGTCCAATCTGTCCTTTAGGGTCAAGCAGCGCAGAATTACAGCCACTGAGTAACGCAGTGCCTGCAATTAATGACAACCATCCCAAACTTTTATTGTATTTCCTGAGTCTCATTTAACGACCTCAATTCCACGGGACCGGGTGGCGTTTAAAGTGTGAGGTCATTTTACGGGAAGGTTACATTACTGTAAACATCCTTGGATCTGTGTTACTGGGTTCTGCCGCGCATGTCACATATGTTGCAATATATGTCGCTTTGGCTTTAAGAACCTGTTGCAACATCACGTTATAACGAAAGCGGGCAGGCGAGGGACTTGCTGAGGGCAATTGGTATAACCAATACGAAAATAAAACAATTGTTTAACAATTGATTATCAATAAAAAGACAATTAAAGAACAAAAAATAAATCTGTAGTGGCTGAATCGAGTAAGGAAAATAGTATATATAAAAGGCGTCAATAATTTCCAAATTCTTTGGCGCACAAAATAACAAATTATATTTTTAGCGATTGTTGTTTATTTAGCCGTTATAATTACGCAAGGTGATTACAACGGCGATATTAATGCGGATTGTTACGCCAGACGGGTTTTGCGCAGTGCCAGATAATCCAGCAATCCACCAAAAACGACTCCACAGACCGCGACCACCACTGAGACTTCAAGCAGTTCCGGCAGGAAGGAGAAGTTGGTGTAATCCAGTGCGTTCATAGTTAACAGCAGTAGCCAAGCCAGCAGTAAGCAGCAGCCCGCTACCAACGTCATTAATGCCAGGCTGTACGCCCCACGAAATTCCGTGCGTGGAATAAAGCTTTCATTTTTCCAGCTATGCTCCAGCGTCTGACGACAAACCAGCAGCAGTATGAGGCCGGGGATCGCGGCAAACACGGAGAACAAATAAAACGTTGGCCAACCGTGCGCTTCGACAAACCAACCCGCTACCGGGCCAACGTAAACGCGACCAACCGCTGAAAGCGCGGAGAGCAGGGCGAACTGAGTCGCTGAGAAGGACTTATTGCACAGCGTCATTAATAAGGCGACAAACGCTGCCGTGCCCATTCCACCGCACAGGTTTTCAAAGAAGACGGCGGCCGCCATACTGAACATGTGTTTGTCAGTGATGGATAGTAACCAATAACCCGCATTCGACGCCCCCTGCAGGATGCCGAAAATCAGCAAGGCGCGAAACAGCGAAAGGCGCTGCATCAGGATCCCGCCGTACAGCGCGCCAACGATGGTGGCCAGCAGCCCGAGCGTTTTATTCACCACGCCAACTTCACCCGCATCAAACCCAACGCCGCGAATTAAAAAGGTGGTGGTCAGGCTCATGGCGAAAGCATCCCCAAGCTTATACAGCACAATCAGCAGCAGGATCAGCCAGGCGTTGTTACGACCAAAGAAGTCGCGCAGCGGGGCGACTACCGCCTGCTCCAGCGTTTTGGGCACCGGAATGGCATCAGTCGGTTCGGGGGCCAACAGGGTCGCGATGATACAAGGTATCAGTAGTGCTGCCATCAGCCAGTACATGCCCTGCCAGCCCAGCCAGCGATCGGCCATCCACAGGGCCAGCCCACCGGAAACCAGCATCCCTAAGCGATAGCCCAGCACGCTGATAGCCGCACCGGTGCCGCGTTCTTCGGCGGGCAACACGTCGGTTTTCCAGGCATCAAAGACGATGTCCTGCGATGCTGAGCAAAACGCGATCACCACCGCAAGCGCGGCCATCCAGCGCAGCTGCGTACCAGGTTCCAGAAAACCCATCGCGGCGATAGAAATCAGTAACAGTACCTGGGTTGCCAGCAGCCAACCCCGGCGTCGACCTAAAAACGGCGGAGTGTAGCGGTCCATTAGCGGGGACCAGAGGAACTTAAACACGTAGGCCTGGCCGACCAGAGAAAAGAATCCAATGGTTTTAAGATCGATATTCTCGACCGTCATCCACGCCTGAAGCGTACCCGAGGTCAGAGCGAGCGGTAAACCGGAGGCGAATCCCAGTATGAGCAGGATAGCTGAACGTGGTTGCTGAAAAATACGTAAGTAATGACTGGACATGGGCTTCTATAGGCCCGACGAGCGCCGGGCCATATGGGCAGAAATTAACGAGCGTTCTGCTTGATGAAATCGTGAACGCTGGTGTCCTGAGACATATCAGCGATGGTGTCGGTCAGTACGCTGTTAACGGCGTCAGCGATATTTTTGTTAGAGGCCTGCAGTGCGCCCTCAACAGAATAGCTTGCGCGGTAGTTTTTGGTCATCTTGTTGCCGTTAGCGGCGGTCGCGATGATGGCGATGTCTGCCTTGGTGGCGATGTTGTAACGCACGCTACCCTGAGACACGTCAGCATACAGTTGGCTAACAATAATTTGCAGGTTGACTGCACCGTTTGGCCCAATCATATAACCGCGTGCGGTCATCTGTTTTTCCAGTACTTCTTGCAGCAGGAAGCGCAGATCGCGAGACGCGGTCAGGGTAACCAACTGGTTGTCACGGGTGACTTTTGCCAGCGCCTGATCCTGACGCTGGTCGGCACCGTTGATGCTAACGGTCACGCCCATCAGGCTTGGGTCCTGCTGCGGCAGAGTGATTTTTGGGGAAACTTCAATAGTGGTCGGCGGCGTTGCGCATCCAGCTAACATAAACAGCGCGACAAACGGGACGAGGATTTTTTTAAACATGCCAGGGCTCTCAGCGAATCTAAATTGTATGGTTGGAGAAAATTCCCGCCATCATAACATCGCCAACGATGAGGGGAAGTGGGTAACGCATGTAAATTCATTGTGTTGTCCGTTTTATGACTTTGTGGAGACCATAAACGGACTTTTTGCAATAAATCGAAGGGTAGATTCAGTGAACTTCATCCGTTTGGCTGAGAAAATCAGACAAGGGCTAATTTTTTGTTGCTAAGGTGTAATGAAAACGGTAAAAGCGGCTAGTATTTAAAGGGATGGGTGACATCTCAGCGTTGTCGGAGGAAAAATTTCATGATGATTCGTGAGCAAATAGAAGAAAAATTAAGGGCAGCGTTCGAACCCGTATTCCTCGAAGTTGTGGATGAAAGCTATCGTCACAATGTCCCGGCTGGTTCTGAAAGCCACTTTAAGGTTGTGCTGGTTAGCGATCGCTTTACAGGTGAACGTTTTCTTAATCGTCATCGGATGATTTACAGCACATTAACGGCGGAGCTTTCCACAACCGTTCATGCGCTTGCCCTGCATACCTATACCATTAAGGAGTGGGAAGCGTTGCAGGATACGATTTTTGCATCGCCTCCGTGTCGTGGGGCGGGAAGCATCGCGTAAAAACGGATTTGCAACAACCGACGCTTTTCCAGTATGTTGCTACAGATTATGTGAAAACGGCCTGCGGGCCGTTTTGTTTTGTCTGAATTCTGGGGCGCTCGTACAGTATTCAGACAAAAATTAGCCGGGAATTGTGAAAAAAGCCGCAGCAACGCGCGATAACCGTTCTCGACTCATAAAAGTGATGCCGCTATAATGCGCGTCTTATTTTTCGGAATGTCTTCGGGATGATTCTGACGACAGGGAATGTGATTGCTTATGAGAACATCCCAGTTCCGCGAAGCCAACAACCTGTGCTTGCGGAGAAGAGTTGACCGAGCACTGTGATTTTTTGAGGTAACAAGATGCAAGTTTCAGTTGAAACCACTCAAGGCCTTGGCCGCCGTGTAACGATTACTATCGCTGCTGACAGCATCGAGACCGCTGTGAAAAGCGAGCTGGTCAACGTAGCGAAGAAAGTGCGTATTGACGGTTTCCGCAAAGGAAAAGTACCGATGAATGTTGTTGCTCAGCGTTATGGCGCATCTGTTCGCCAGGACGTTCTGGGTGACCTGATGAGCCGCAACTTCGTTGACGCGATCATCAAAGAAAAAATCAATCCGGCTGGCGCACCGAACTACGTTCCGGGCGAATACAAACTGGGTGAAGATTTTACTTACGCGGTAGAGTTCGAAGTTTACCCGGAAGTTGAGCTGACTGGCCTGGAAGCAATCGAAGTTGAAAAACCGGTTGTTGAAGTCACCGACGCTGACGTTGACGTGATGCTGGATACCCTGCGTAAGCAGCAGGCTACCTGGAAAGACAAAGACGGCGCTGCTGATGCAGAAGACCGTGTAACCATCGACTTCACCGGTTCTGTAGACGGCGAAGAGTTCGAAGGCGGCAAAGCGTCTGACTTCGTACTGGCGATGGGCCAGGGTCGTATGATCCCGGGCTTTGAAGAAGGCGTTAAAGGCCACAAAGCTGGCGAAGAGTTCACTATCGACGTGACTTTCCCAGAAGAGTACCACGCTGAAAACCTGAAAGGTAAAGCCGCTAAGTTCGTTATCAACCTGAAGAAAGTTGAAGAACGCGAGCTGCCGGAACTGACTGAAGAATTCATCAAACGTTTCGGCGTTGAAGATGGTTCCGTAGCAGGTCTGCGCGCTGAAGTACGCAAAAACATGGAACGCGAGCTGAAAGGCGCTGTGCGTAACCGCGTTAAGTCTCAGGCGATCGAAGGTCTGGTAAAAGCTAACGACATCGACGTTCCGGCTGCTCTGATCGACAGCGAAATCGACGTTCTGCGTCGTCAGGCTGCACAGCGTTTCGGCGGCAACGAGAAACAAGCTCTGGAACTGCCGCGTGAACTGTTCGAAGAACAGGCTAAGCGTCGCGTAGTTGTCGGTCTGCTGCTGGGCGAAGTGATTCGCACCAACGAGCTGAAAGCTGATGAAGATCGCGTTAAAGGCCTGATCGAAGAGATGGCTTCTGCTTACGAAGATCCGAAAGAAGTTGTTGAGTTCTACAGCAAAAATAAAGAGCTGATGGACAATATGCGTAACGTCGCTCTGGAAGAGCAGGCTGTTGAAGCCGTTCTGGCGAAAGCGAAAGTGACTGAAAAAGCCACTTCCTTCAATGAGCTGATGAACCAGCAGGCGTAATTCGTCGCTTTTTTAGCTCGAATTTCGTACGCAAGCCCGTCACCTTTTGGTGGCGGGTTTTTTTTTGTCACGCATTTTGCATGGGAAGAGTGCGAAAACAGCGTTTCAGTGTTAGCGTTACAACAAAAGATTGTTATGCTTGAATTATGGCGATGTCGTACCCATTACTGAGGGACTAGCTGATAATCCGTCCATAAGGTTACAATCAGCACAGCAGGTTTTTTCAAATTTTATCCAGGAGACGGAAATGTCATACAGCGGCGAACGAGATAACTTTGCACCCCATATGGCGCTGGTGCCGATGGTCATTGAACAGACCTCACGTGGTGAGCGCTCTTTTGATATCTATTCTCGTCTACTTAAGGAACGCGTCATTTTTCTGACCGGCCAGGTCGAAGACCATATGGCTAACCTGATCGTGGCGCAGATGCTGTTCCTGGAAGCAGAAAACCCAGAAAAAGATATCTACCTGTACATCAACTCCCCTGGTGGAGTGATCACTGCCGGGATGTCTATCTATGACACCATGCAGTTTATTAAGCCGGACGTCAGCACCATTTGTATGGGCCAGGCGGCCTCAATGGGCGCGTTCCTGCTGACTGCCGGGGCGAAAGGTAAACGTTTTTGCCTGCCTAACTCTCGCGTCATGATCCACCAGCCTCTGGGCGGTTACCAGGGCCAGGCAACGGATATTGAAATTCATGCCCGTGAAATCCTGAAGGTAAAAGGGCGCATGAACGAACTTATGGCGCATCATACGGGTCAATCTCTTGAGCAGATTGAACGTGATACCGAGCGCGATCGCTTCCTCTCCGCTTCTGAAGCGGTAGAGTACGGTCTGGTCGACTCGATTTTGACCCATCGTAATTAATGCCCAGCGCGCAGGTGTGCCGCTATAATTACCTGGAGCGGCACAACGCTGACTAGCGTCTTGCGCCTGAGAATGGCATTTGCGTCGTCGTGTGCGGCACAAAGAACAAAGAAGAGGTTTTGACCCATGACAGATAAACGCAAAGATGGCTCGGGCAAATTGTTGTACTGCTCTTTTTGCGGCAAAAGCCAGCATGAAGTGCGTAAGCTGATTGCCGGACCATCCGTGTATATCTGCGACGAATGTGTTGATTTATGTAACGACATCATTCGCGAAGAGATTAAGGAAGTAGCACCGCACCGTGAACGCAGTGCGCTGCCGACGCCACATGAAATTCGCAACCACCTGGACGATTACGTTATCGGTCAGGAGCAGGCGAAGAAAGTGCTGGCGGTCGCGGTATACAACCATTACAAACGTCTGCGCAACGGCGACACCAGCAATGGCGTCGAGTTGGGCAAAAGTAACATCCTGCTGATTGGCCCGACGGGTTCCGGTAAAACGCTGCTGGCTGAAACGCTGGCGCGCCTGCTGGACGTTCCGTTCACGATGGCCGACGCCACCACGCTGACCGAAGCCGGTTATGTGGGTGAAGATGTTGAAAATATTATTCAGAAGCTGCTGCAGAAATGCGATTACGATGTGCAGAAAGCACAGCGCGGGATCGTCTATATCGATGAAATTGACAAGATTTCTCGTAAGTCCGATAACCCGTCCATTACCCGTGACGTTTCCGGCGAAGGCGTACAGCAGGCGCTGTTGAAACTGATCGAAGGTACGGTTGCTGCCGTTCCGCCGCAGGGTGGTCGTAAACATCCTCAACAGGAATTCCTGCAGGTTGACACCTCTAAGATCCTGTTTATCTGTGGCGGTGCCTTTGCCGGTCTGGATAAAGTGATTGCTAACCGTGTTGAAACCGGCTCCGGCATTGGTTTTGGCGCAACGGTAAAAGCGCAGTCTGACAAAGCCAGCGAAGGTGAACTGCTGTCGCAGGTAGAACCAGAAGATCTGATCAAATTTGGTCTGATCCCTGAGTTCATCGGTCGTCTGCCGGTTGTCGCGACGCTGAGCGAGTTGAGCGAAGAAGCATTGATTCAGATCCTCAAAGAGCCGAAAAACGCCCTGACCAAGCAGTACCAGGCGCTGTTCAATCTTGAAGGTGTCGATCTGGAGTTCCGTGAGGAAGCGCTGGATGCGATCGCCAAGAAAGCGATGGCGCGTAAAACTGGTGCTCGTGGTCTGCGTTCAATCGTCGAAGCCGCGCTGCTCGACACCATGTACGATCTGCCGTCTATGGAAGACGTCGAAAAAGTGGTGATCGATGAGTCGGTGATTGGCGGTCAGAGCAAGCCATTGCTTATTTACGGTAAGCCGGAAGCGCAGCAGGCATCTGGCGAATAATTCATCAATTCATACAGACATTTAATTAAAAAGGGGGGATTTTATCTCCCCTTTTATTTTTCCGTAAACATGGCGTTGAATGTGTGGGAAACATCCCCATATACTGACATACATGTTAAAGGTGGTGTGGAGCACAGTCGTACCACCTGATTACCTGGCGGAAACTAAACTAAGAGAGAGCTCTATGAATCCTGAGCGTTCTGAACGCATTGAAATCCCCGTATTGCCGTTGCGCGATGTGGTGGTTTATCCGCACATGGTCATACCCTTATTTGTAGGGCGGGAAAAATCTATCCGTTGTCTGGAAGCGGCTATGGACCATGATAAAAAAATCATGCTGGTCGCACAGAAAGAAGCGTCAACGGATGAGCCGGGTGTAAACGATCTTTTCACCGTCGGGACCGTGGCCTCTATTCTGCAGATGCTGAAACTGCCTGACGGCACCGTAAAAGTGCTGGTCGAGGGGTTACAGCGCGCGCGTATTTCTGCGCTGTCTGACAACGGCGAGCATTTCTCTGCGAAAGCGGAGTACCTTGACTCGCCAGCCATTGATGAGCGCGAACAGGAAGTGCTGGTGCGTACCGCTATCAGCCAGTTCGAAGGCTATATCAAGCTGAACAAGAAAATCCCACCAGAAGTGCTGACGTCGCTGAACAGCATTGACGATCCTGCACGTCTGGCGGACACCATCGCTGCACACATGCCGCTGAAACTGGCTGACAAGCAGTCCGTGCTGGAGATGTCCGACGTTAACGAACGTCTGGAATATCTGATGGCGATGATGGAGTCTGAAATTGATCTGCTGCAGGTTGAGAAACGCATTCGCAACCGCGTGAAAAAGCAGATGGAAAAATCCCAGCGTGAGTACTATCTGAACGAGCAGATGAAAGCCATTCAGAAAGAGCTCGGCGAGATGGACGATGCGCCGGACGAAAACGAAGCGTTGAAGCGTAAAATCGACGCGGCGAAAATGCCGAAAGAGGCAAAAGAGAAAGCGGAAGCAGAACTGCAGAAGCTGAAAATGATGTCTCCGATGTCCGCGGAAGCGACCGTAGTGCGTGGCTACATCGACTGGATGGTTCAGGTACCGTGGAATGCGCGTAGCAAGGTCAAAAAAGACCTGCGTCAGGCGCAGGAAATCCTCGATACTGACCACTACGGTCTGGAACGCGTCAAAGATCGTATCCTTGAGTATCTCGCGGTTCAAAGCCGTGTGAACAAAATCAAGGGACCGATCCTGTGCCTGGTTGGGCCGCCGGGGGTAGGTAAAACTTCTCTGGGACAGTCCATCGCTAAAGCCACCGGACGTAAATATATTCGTATGGCGCTGGGCGGCGTGCGTGATGAAGCTGAAATTCGCGGTCACCGCCGGACCTATATTGGCTCTATGCCGGGTAAACTGATCCAGAAAATGGCTAAAGTGGGCGTTAAAAACCCGCTGTTCCTGCTCGATGAGATCGACAAAATGTCTTCTGACATGCGTGGCGATCCGGCTTCCGCACTGCTTGAGGTGCTGGATCCAGAGCAGAACGTGGCGTTCAGCGATCACTACCTTGAAGTGGACTACGACCTCAGCGACGTGATGTTCGTTGCGACCTCTAACTCCATGAATATTCCAGCGCCGTTGCTGGATCGTATGGAAGTGATCCGTCTGTCCGGTTATACCGAAGACGAGAAGCTGAACATTGCTAAACGTCACCTGTTGCCGAAACAGATTGAGCGTAATGCGCTGAAAAAAGGAGAGCTAACGGTCGACGATAGCGCCATTGTGGGCATTATTCGTTACTACACCCGTGAAGCCGGCGTGCGTAGTCTGGAGCGCGAAATCTCCAAATTGTGCCGTAAAGCGGTGAAACAGCTGCTGCTCGACAAGTCGCTGAAACACATCGTGATCAATGGTGATAACCTGCACGATTACCTGGGCGTTCAACGCTTTGACTATGGCCGCGCGGACAACGAAAACCGCGTTGGTCAGGTAACGGGTCTGGCGTGGACGGAAGTGGGCGGCGATCTACTGACTATCGAAACCGCCTGCGTACCGGGTAAAGGTAAGCTGACCTACACCGGTTCGCTGGGTGAAGTCATGCAGGAATCCATTCAGGCAGCACTGACCGTGGTGCGGGCGCGTGCGGAAAAACTGGGTATTAATCCGGACTTTTACGAAAAACGCGACATCCACGTTCACGTACCTGAAGGGGCGACGCCGAAAGATGGTCCAAGTGCGGGTATTGCCATGTGTACCGCGCTGGTGTCTTGTCTGACCGGTAACCCGGTACGCGCCGACGTGGCGATGACCGGCGAGATCACCCTGCGTGGTCAGGTTCTGCCTATTGGTGGTTTGAAAGAAAAACTGCTGGCGGCACACCGTGGTGGTATTAAAACGGTCTTAATTCCAGACGAAAACAAACGTGACCTGGAAGAGATTCCGGACAACGTGATTGCCGATCTGGACATCCATCCGGTGAAACGCATTGAGGAGGTTCTGACGCTTGCGTTGCAAAATGAGCCCTCCGGAATGCAGGTTGTGACCGCAAAATAGTGACCTCGCGCAAAGAGCACTAATAAAAACAGGGCTGGCAGGCCATTTCGGACTTGCCAGCCTTTTTTTGTATAGCTAATTTAGATGACGGATTGGGCTTGCCATCATTAACGGGTGTTGTAAGGGCATGGCAGGCCTGATATAACTGCTGCGCGTTCGCACTTTGAAGGATTCAGGTGCGATATAAATTATAAAGAGGAAGAGAAGAGTGAATAAATCTCAACTGATCGACAAAATTGCTGCAGGGGCTGATATCTCTAAAGCTGCGGCTGGACGTGCGTTAGATGCAATTATTGCTTCTGTTACTGAATCTCTGAAAGAAGGTGATGACGTAGCGCTGGTAGGTTTTGGTACTTTTGCCGTTAAAGAGCGTGCTGCCCGTACTGGTCGCAACCCGCAAACAGGTAAAGAGATCACCATCGCCGCGGCTAAAGTACCGGGCTTCCGTGCAGGTAAAGCACTGAAAGACGCGGTAAACTAAGTGATTTCCCCTTTGGGGATGTGACGAAGTACAAGGGCGCATCGACTGATGTGCCTTTTTTATTTGTAATTCCGGTACTTTCTACGCGTTGTGGGCTGACAATTGCCCCTGTTTCTTGTCACAATAGACCTTTGTGCGCAGCGTTCAGGAAACGCTATGCTGCGTGAAGCATATATACTCAAAATCCTTGCCGCCGTTGTTGTGCCTGCGCGCAGGCGGCTTGAGAGATAACGCGTATAGTCATCTACAGCGGAGTGTGGTTACACCATGATGGACAGCTTACGCACGGCTGCTAACAGTCTCGTGCTCAAGATTATTTTCGGTATCATTATCGTGTCGTTCATTTTGACCGGCGTGAGTGGTTACCTGATTGGCGGGGGCAATAACTTCGCCGCCAAAGTGAATGGCCAGGAGATCAGCCGCGGGCAGTTCGAGAATGCGTTCAACAGCGAACGTAACCGCATGCAGCAACAGCTGGGCGATCAATACTCCGAACTGGCTGCGAACGAAGGCTACATGAAAACGCTGCGTCAGCAGGTGCTGAATCGTCTTATTGACGAAGCGCTGCTGGATCAGTACTCCCACGAGCTTAAGCTCAACATCAGCGACGATCAGGTCAAACAGGCTATTTTCGCCACGCCTGCGTTCCAGGTGGACGGCAAATTTGATAACAACCGCTACAACGCGATTGTTAATCAGATGGGTATGACCGCCGATCAGTACGCTCAGGCATTACGTAATCAGCTCACTACCCAGCAGCTGATCAACGGTGTTGCCGGTACGGACTTCATGCTGAAAGGCGAAACGGACGAGCTGGCGGCGCTGGTTGCACAGCAGCGTATCGTTCGCGAGGCGACGATTGACGTTAACGCACTGGCCGCGAAGCAGTCTGTTACCGAGCAGGAAGTTGCCAGCTACTACGAGCAAAATAAAAACAACTTTATGACGCCGGAACAGTTCCGCGTGAGCTACATCAAGCTGGACGCCGCTGCTATGCAGGAGACGGCCAGCGATGCGGATATTCAGTCTTACTACGACCAGCATCAGGACCAGTTCACTCAGCCGCAGCGTAACCGCTACAGCATCATTCAGACCAAAACGGAAGATGAAGCCAAAGCGGTGCTGGACGAACTGAACAAAGGCGGTGATTTCGCTGCGCTGGCAAAAGAAAAATCTGCTGACATCATCTCTGCCCGTAAAGGCGGCGACATGGGATGGCTGGAAGATTCCACCACTCCGGATGAGCTGAAAAGTGCTGGTCTGAAAGAAAAAGGCCAGTTGTCAGGCGTGATTAAATCTTCCGTTGGTTTCCTCGTTGCGCGTCTTGACGACGTACAACCTGCACAGGTTAAACCGCTGAGCGAAGCCCGTGACGACATTGCGGCGAAAGTGAAGCAGGAAAAAGCGCTGGACGCGTATTACGCACTGCAGCAGAAAGTGAGCGATGCCGCCAGCAACGATAACGAATCCTTGGCGGGCGCGGAGCAGGCTGCTGGCATGAAAGCGGTTGAGACGGGCTGGTTTAGCCGTGACAGCCTGCCAGAAGAACTGAACTTCAAACCGGTCGCTGACATCATTTTCAATGGTGGTCTGGTTGGCGAAAACGGTACGCCTGGCAGTAACTCCGACATCATCACCGTGGACGGCGATCGTGCGTTTGTACTGCGTATTGCAGAACACAAAGCCGAAGCCGTTAAGCCACTGGCTGAAGTGAAAGATCAGGTAACTGCGCTCGTTAAGCACAATAAAGCAGAGCAGCAGGCGAAGCTTGATGCCGATAAACTGCTGGCGGATCTGAAAGCCGGTAAAGGCGATGAAGCGATGAAAGCGGCGGGTCTGAGCTTTGGCGAAGCGAAAACCCTGAGCCGTACCGGGCAGGATCCGCTGAGCCAGGCGGCCTTTGGCCTGAGCCTGCCAGCGAAAGACAAACCGAGCTACGGCGTGGCGAACGATATGCAGGGTAATGTTGTTCTGCTGGCGCTGGACGAGGTGAAAGCCGGTTCTATGCCTGAAGCGCAGAAGAAAGCGATGGTTCAGGGGATTACCCAGAACAACGCGCAGATTGTCTTCGAAGCGCTGATGAGCAACCTGCGTAAAGCCGCAAAAATTAAAGTCGGTGACGCGCTGGAACAGCAGCAATAACCGAGGCTGCTCGCAAAAAATTGCAAAAAGTTGTATCGACAAAAGGCCGCTTTCGCGGCCTTTTCCATTTCTGATATTTGCCGTTTGTCTGTCGTTGTGCACCCCGCTATCGTGATTCCACTGTTAACAAACAAGGAGAAAACAGTATGAAACATGGAATCAAAACCCTTCTTATCACTCTTTCATTGACCTGTGCCGGCATGGCTCAAAGCGCACTGGCTGCAGAGCCTGTCGCCAAAAGTCAGGCGACTCAAGCCAAAGCGGATGCTTCCACAGTGGCGCAAAGCAAAGCCACGTCAGCGGCTAAAGCGAGCGACGATGAAGGTACCAGGGTAAGCATCAACAGTGCTTCTGCTGAGGATTTAGCTCGAGTCATGAATGGCGTTGGTCTGAAGAAAGCGCAGGCGATTGTGAGCTATCGTGAAGAGTACGGACCGTTTAAAACGGTGGAGGACTTAAAGCAGGTGCCGGGCATGGGTAGCTCGCTGGTTGAGCGTAATTTGGCAGTTTTAACACTTTAATAACTTGCGCAGTGGCCAATATTTGCCACACTAGAGAGGTCATACCAGTTATGGCCTCACTACCCTGAATATATTCCTATAAAAACGTAAGGTTCCTGCGCTATGCAAACACAAATCAAAGTTCGTGGTTTTCATCTTGATGTCTATCAGCACGTTAACAATGCCCGCTATCTGGAGTTTCTGGAAGAAGCCCGCTGGGATGGTCTGGAAAACAGCGACAGCTTTCAGTGGATGACCGCACACAACATCGCTTTTGTGGTCGTGAATATTAATATTAACTACCGCCGACCTGCGGTGCTGAGTGACCTGCTGACCATCACCAGCCAGGTCCAACAGCTAAATGGTAAAAGCGGCGTGTTGAACCAGACCATCACCCTGGAGCCGGAAGGACAGGTGGTGGCAGACGCGTTGATTACCTTCGTCTGCATTGATTTGAAAACGCAAAAAGCGCTGCCGCTTGAAGGGGAGTTGCGCGAAAAATTGGAGCAGATGGTGAAGTAGTGGCTGCGAGTGTCTGCAGGCCGGATAAGCAAAAGCGCCATCCGGCATCACTCAACGTATTACTTTAACCCGGTTTTCTGCTTCATTGCCGCCATCACCGCCGATTTATCCGCCAGATAATGGTTCAGGCCGTTGGCGCGCAGATTACACGCCGCACAGTGACCGCAACCGTCACCTTTGATGCCGTTATAACAGGTCAGCGTTTCTTCGCGTACCAGGTCCAGCTTGCCCCAGTAATCGGCCAGTGCCCAGGTTTCGGCTTTATCGATCCACATTAACGGTGTTTCAAAGCGGATATCTTTTGCCATCCCCAGGCTTACGGCATGGTTCAGGGCTTTGACGAACTCATCGCGACAGTCCGGGTATCCGGAGAAATCCGTTTCGCAAACGCCGGTAATGACCGCTTCTGCCTGTACCTGATACGCGTAAATCGCCGCCAGCGTTAAAAACAGAATATTGCGTCCAGGCACAAAGGTGTTGGGGATGCCGTTGGCATCAGGTTCGTAATCAGGTACCGGAATGTTATCGCGGGTCAGGCTGCTGACGGCCAGTTCGCTGAGCAGCGTGACATCAAGGACTTTGTGCGCACGCGCGCCGAGTTTTAAGGCCAGGTCACGTGCGACATCAATCTCAGCGCGGTGGCGCTGACCATAATCAAAGGTCACGCAATGCACTTCATCATACTGATGCAGCGCTTGCGCCAGACAGGTTGTGGAGTCCTGGCCTCCACTGAATACAACAACGGCACGTTTCATGGCTTTTCCTGACTAGTAACGAAAGCGCTTATGGTAGCGCCTGGGCGTGTCGCCGACCAGCTTCTTCACGCTGAAGGCGGCGGTAGCCAGGCTTCGGTAAACTCGAACCAGCCGCGAGGGTTCAGGCGTACGCCGTTCACACCTGGAGGGGCGCTAATACGATAGTGATAATTGAACAGCGGCGTCAGGGTAGCATCATGCATCAGCGTGGCGAAAACTTGTTGTAAAGCCGCGTGACGATCGTCTTCATCAGCCTGAATTTGCAAGGCATCCAGAGTGGTTTGCAGATGAGTATAAGCCGGCGCGCTCAATACGTGTGACCAGAGCTGATCGCAGCGCAGCCACTGTTCGAGGGTATATTCAGGCGCTTCGCCAATTAGCCTGTCGCCCATCATCAGGTCGGCCTGGGCTAAAGGATGATCGCCATCCCAGTTCTTGGCATTATGAAAAATAAGCGTTAATTCACAACCGAGCAGCGCCAGCGCCTGGCGAAGCTGTTCAGCCATCGCATGCAGTTCTACCGGCAGATGATAGGCCAGCGTTAGTTTTTTCGGCAGCGTTACCTCGTCCAGTTCATCCCATTGTGGGATAGTCCATCCTGGCAGCAGCGCATTGCTTGGCGTAATCAGGTTTTCATCCACTTCAAGCGTTTGTAGCAGGGAAGAGCGGTGGATAATATTGACCAGTCGGCGGGCCTGCTGCGTATTCAGGCGCGCGCTTTTTCTGAGCGTAAGATAGCAAAAACCGAGGCTGATGCCGCTGCTTACCTGGCTTAGCATGGGCAATTCTTCGGGCTTACCAATCGCAATTTGCACCGGATGGCGACAGCTGGTGCCCAAATCCTGGGAGAAGAGTTGCGGGGTTATCCAGTATTCAATGGCTTTTAGCAGCGGATGACTCAGGTGGTAGTGATCGTGACTTTCGATACGCACCAGTTCAGGAGTAAACAGCGTCAATCGGAACGGACCAGTACCCACAAACGGATGTTCAGGATGCGCCAGATGACTGCTGTAGCTTGCCAGACGATGCGCCAGCCAGAAGTCGGGGCGATGCAGAATAAAGGTCAGGCACTGGGGATGCGTCACTTCAATGCGCTTCACGCTGATAAACAGCTTATTCAGCGCGGGTAGCGCTAACAGCTTCTGCAATTGTTGATGTAGCTGCGTGCTGCTGACCGCATCGCCGTTATGCCAGTGCAGGGTGGAACGAATATAGAAATCCCAGTGCAGGCCATCGGCGGAGATATTCCAGTGGTGGGCTAAATCTCCGCAGGGGCGTTGCGTCTTGCTGTCGAACCGTGTCAGTCCAGAAAATAGTTGTCCGGCGAGATGCTGCTCCGCGCGACCGGGGAGAAATCCAGGGTGCAAAGGGTCGAGCTGGCGGTAGTAGGGGATACGCAGGGTTGGCGTGTCGTTTTGCCACTGACCTCCCATAAACGGTTGTAGCAACGTTCTTAATTCGCCTGGCGCCAGTTGAGCCAGTTCAAGTACGCTGAGCTGTTCTCCCTTTTGCAGCGCCTGTTCCATCATGGTGTTGCGCAGCGAATCTGGCGTCACCAAAAAACGTAGCAGCCCGCGTTTCCCGCGCCCCGACTGAGCGTACCACTCCAGCCAGCCAGCATCCTGCGCTTGCTTTAGCAAGGTTCGCACGTGGCGCTCGCTGCAAAAACAGCGTTTGGCCAGTTCGCCCACGGTCACTGACTGTGGTTCGCCGTTCGACGGTTGCCACAGGCGCTGGTACTGATTCAGTCGATTCAATAATCGCATATAAACCCGGAACAATTCATTTTATCTATTCACTATTACTTCCGTATATCTCAGGTGATACTGAATCACAAGTTAACCGCGTCACAGTGTGGAGAAAGAAATGGCTCGTCTGGCTGCATTTGATATGGATGGCACCCTTTTGATGCCGAATCACCATTTAGGTGACGAAACGCTTTCAACGCTGGCGCGCCTGCGTGAACGAGATATCACCCTGACCTTTGCCACCGGTCGCCATGTGCTGGAGATGCGCCATATTTTGGGTTCTGTGTCACTGGACGCTTTTTTGATCACGGGTAACGGCACGCGTATTCACTCTCTTGAGGGCGATGTGCTGCACCGTCAGGATCTGGATCCGAATGTTGCGGATATCGTGCTACATCAGAAGTGGAAAACCACCGCCAGCATGCATGTCTTTAATGACAACGGTTGGTTCACCGGACAAGAGATCCCCTCGCTGCTGCAGGCGCATGTATATAGCGGATTTCGCTACCAGATTGTCGATGTGAAACGTATTCCTGCTCATCAGGTCACGAAAGTTTGTTTCTGCGGCGATCATGACTCCCTGATCCAATTACGCATTCAGCTGAATGAAGCGCTGGGTGAACAGGCGAATCTCTGTTTTTCCGCGTTTGATTGTCTTGAGGTACTGCCGTTGGGCTGTAACAAAGGATCTGCGCTGGCGGTACTAAGCGAGCACTTAGGTTATTCAATGGCCGAGTGTATGGCGTTTGGCGATGCCATGAACGATCGCGAAATGTTAGGCAGCGTTGGTCACGGTCTGATTATGGGTAACGCGATGCCGCAACTGATTGCCGAACTGCCTCATTTATCGGTGATTGGGCATTGCCGCAATCAGGCAGTATCACACTTTTTGACGCATTGGCTGGACAATCCGCATCTACCTTATTCCCCCGAATGAGAGATCCCTTCCAGCAAGCCAGACTTCGCGTCTGGCTTTTTTTTATCCTGTTAATGGGTGTTCAGAAGTCGGGCGAGTTCCCCTTTCCACGGCGTTAAATCACCGATCTGCGCGTCGACCCATTGTGGGTTGTAGTAGGTTTCCAGATAGCGTTCGCCACTGTCGCACAGTAGCGTTACCAGTGAACCGGTAACGCCTGCATCGCGCATACGAGCGGCAAGCTGCAGGGTTCCCCACATGTTGGTACCGGTTGAAGCGCCGACTTTTCGGCCCAATTGCGTTTCCAGCCAGTGCGCGGTAGCCACGCTTGCGGCATCCGGTACGCGCAACATTTCATCAACCACGTCAGGAATGAAAGACGGTTCGACACGCGGGCGGCCAATGCCTTCGATTTTACTTCCTAGCGGGCTGCGCAACGTTGCATCGCGATCCTGCCAGAAGGGCAGAAAGACCGAGTTTTCCGGGTCCACAACCATCAGTTGAGTGTCGTAGCCCTGACAGCGGATATAGCGGCCAATGGTTGCTGAGGTGCCGCCGGTTCCGGCGCTCATCACGATATGGCGGGGAACGGGGTTGGGCTCGCACTGCATCTGACGAAAGATGCTGTCGGCAATATTATTATTGCCACGCCAGTCGGTGGCGCGTTCAGCGTAAGTGAACTGATCCATGTAATGACCGTTCAGCTCACGCGCCAGCTGTTCAGAAACCGCATAGATTTCGCAGGCGCTTTCCACGAAATGACAGCGACCGCCGTAGAATTCAATCTGTTCAATTTTACGTTTCGCCGTACAGGAAGGCATGACGGCAATAAACGGCAGTCCTAACAGTCGGGCGAAATAAGCCTCGGAAACCGCCGTTGAACCGGACGATGACTCAATGATGGTGGTGCCTTCTTTGATCCAGCCATTGCACAATCCGTACAAAAACAGTGAGCGCGCCAGACGATGCTTCAGGCTCCCGGTCGGATGCGTGCTCTCATCTTTTAAATAGATCTGAATGCCCGGGAACGCCGGTAGCGACAGACGAATGAGATGCGTATCCGCAGAACGCTGATAATCCGCGTTGATTTCATTGATGGCGTTTTTAACCCAGGAGCTATTCATCATTAATAGATATCCATTTGTCATTTTGTGCCCAGAATAGCGAAAAGCACGGAAAAAATTGTTGCCATTTAGCCTTTAAAATAGAATGTAAGGAGAAAATTCTTCTCTGTGGAGTGGTTATGTTAGACAAAATTGACCGCAAGCTGCTTGGCTTACTGCAACAGGACTGCACCCTTTCTTTGCAGGCGTTAGCAGATGCCGTTAATCTGACTACCACCCCCTGCTGGAAACGTCTCAAGCGACTTGAGGATGACGGTATCCTGCTAGGCAGAGTCGCGCTGTTGGATCCAGAAAAGCTGGGGCTGGGACTCACCGCGTTTGTGCTGATCAAGACTCAGCATCACAGCAGCGAATGGTATTGCCGCTTTGTCACTGAAGTGACCGGAATGCCCGAGGTTCTGGGATTCTGGCGTATGGCTGGGGAGTATGACTACCTGATGCGAGTGCAGGTTGCCGATATGAAAAGCTACGATGAATTCTATAAGCGCCTGGTGAACAGCGTACCGGGCCTGTCTGATGTCACCTCCAGCTTTGCGATGGAACAGATTAAATACACAACTGCTCTACCTATTGAATAATTCTCCCGGCGCTCATTGCCGGAAATCTTGTCAGGACATAACGCGTGCGATTATTTGCTCAATTAAGCTGGTACTTCCGCCGGGAGTGGCGTCGCTATCTCGGGGCAGTGGCCTTGCTTATCATCATCGCTATCCTTCAGCTTATTCCGCCGAAAGTGGTTGGGATCATTGTCGATGGCGTGACGACACAACGCTTCACCACCGAGCGGCTGCTGATGTGGGTGGGAACAATTGCCCTGATCGCAGTGGTGGTTTATTTGCTGCGCTATGTCTGGCGCGTGCTGCTGTTTGGCGCATCCTACCAACTGGCGGTTGAACTGCGGGAAGATTATTACCGTCAGCTGAGTCGCCAGCATCCAGAATTTTATCTGCGTCACCGTACGGGCGATCTGATGGCGCGTGCAACTAACGATGTCGATCGCGTCGTATTTGCCGCCGGAGAAGGTGTGCTGACGCTGGTGGATTCGCTGGTGATGGGGTGTGCGGTGCTGATCGTGATGTCTACGCAGATAAGCTGGCAATTGACGCTGATTGCGCTACTGCCGATGCCGGTGATGGCGATAATGATCAAACGTTACGGCGATCGACTCCATAATCGCTTTAAGCTGGCGCAGGCGGCGTTTTCCAGTCTCAATGACCGTACTCAGGAAAGCCTGACCAGTATTCGTATGATCAAGGCCTTTGGTCTGGAGGATCGGCAGTCGGCATTATTTGCCGCCGATGCCGAGGATACCGGTAAGAAAAACCTGCGCGTGGCGCGCATTGACGCCCGCTTTGATCCCACGATTTATATTGCCATTGGTATGGCTAACCTGCTGGCGATTGCCGGAGGAAGCTGGATGGTGGTGCACGGTTCGTTGACGCTCGGCCAGCTCACCAGCTTTATGATGTATCTCGGTCTGATGATTTGGCCGATGCTGGCGCTGGCATGGATGTTTAATATCGTCGAACGCGGTAGCGCTGCCTACAGCCGGATTCGCGCTATGCTGGCCGAAGCGCCGGTGGTGGATGACGGCACTGAGTCGGTACCGGAAGGACGCGGCGAGCTGGCGGTGGCGATTCGCGAATTTTGTTACCCGCAGACCACCCACCCGGCGCTGGAAAATGTGAATTTCCAGCTTAAACCTGGACAGATGCTGGGCATCTGTGGTCCGACCGGCGCGGGAAAAAGTACGGTGCTGTCGCTGATCCAGCGTCATTTTGATATCACTCAGGGCGATGTACGCTTTCATAATATCCCGTTAACGCGCTTACAGCTTGATAGCTGGCGCAGCCGACTGGCGGTCGTCAGCCAGACGCCATTCCTGTTTTCAGATACCGTCGGTAATAACATCGCGTTAGGACGCCCGCAGGCCACGCAGGAAGAGATCGAGCATGTGGCGCGCCTTGCCAGCGTTCATGAGGATATTTTACGTCTTCCGCAGGGCTACGACACCGAAGTGGGCGAACGTGGGGTGATGCTGTCTGGTGGGCAAAAACAACGTATTTCTATCGCTCGGGCACTACTGCTGAACGCTGAAATCCTGATCCTGGATGATGCGCTGTCGGCGGTGGACGGTCGTACCGAGCATCAGATCCTGCATAATCTGCGCCAGTGGGGCGAAGGCCGAACCGTCATTATCAGCGCCCACCGCTTATCGGCTCTGACGGAAGCCAGCGAGATTATCGTGATGCAGCATGGGCATATTGCCCAGCGCGGCGAGCATGACGTGCTGGTGCAGCAGGCTGGCTGGTATCGTGATATGTACCGCTATCAGCAACTGGAAGCGGCGCTGTCTGATGCACCAGAGATAAACGAGGAGGCGGCTAATGCGTAGTTTCGGGCAATTATGGCCGACTCTGAAAAGATTACTGGCATACGGTTCCCCATGGCGAAAACAGCTGGCGATTGCGGTCGTCATGCTGTGGGTGGCGGCTGCGGCGGAAGTCAGCGGCCCGCTGCTGATTAGCTATTTTATCGATAACATGGTGGCGAAGAACAATCTGCCGCTGGCGATGGTCGCCGGGCTGGTTGCGGCGTATGTCGGTCTGCAACTGCTGGCAGCAGGCCTGCATTATGCACAGTCATTGCTGTTTAACCAGGCGGCGGTTGGCGTAGTACAACAGCTACGCACCGACGTAATGGACGCTGCGCTGCGCCAGCCGCTCAGCGCCTTTGATACTCAGCCTGTAGGGCAGCTTATCTCCCGCGTGACCAATGACACCGAAGTGATTCGCGACCTGTATGTGACGGTGGTTGCAACGGTTCTGCGCAGCGCGGCATTAATCGGCGCCATGCTGGTCGCGATGTTCAGCCTCGAGTGGCGTATGGCGCTGGTGGCGATGGCTATTTTCCCGGCAGTGCTGGTGGTGATGGTGATTTATCAACGCTACAGCACCCCGATTGTGCGCCGGGTTCGCGCTTATCTGGCGGATATTAACGATGGCTTTAACGAAGTCATCAACGGCATGAGCGTTATCCAGCAGTTCCGCCAGCAGGCGCGGTTTGGCGAGAGAATGGGGGAGGCCAGCCGCTCGCACTATATGGCGCGTATGCAGACCCTACGACTCGATGGCTTTTTGTTGCGCCCGCTGCTGAGCCTTTTTTCGGCGCTGATCCTCTGCGGTTTATTGATGCTGTTCAGCTTTACCTCTGGTAGCTCCATCGAGGTTGGTGTGCTGTATGCGTTTATCAGCTACCTCGGCCGTTTAAACGAGCCGCTTATCGAACTGACAACCCAGCAGTCAATGCTGCAGCAGGCGGTTGTCGCCGGTGAACGTGTGTTCGAATTGATGGACGGGCCTCGTCAGCGCTATGGTGAAGACGATCGACCGCTCAAAAGCGGTGACATTGAGGTGGATAACGTTTCATTTGCCTATCGCGACGACAGTCTGGTGCTGCAAAACATCAGTCTGTCCGTGCCTTCGCGTAGCTTTGTGGCCCTGGTCGGACACACCGGCAGCGGCAAAAGTACGCTGGCCAGCCTGCTGATGGGGTACTACCCGCTGACGCAGGGTGAAATCCGACTTGACGGACGTCCGCTGTCTTCGCTGAGCCACGGTGCGTTACGTCAGGGCATCGCGATGGTGCAGCAGGATCCCGTGGTGATGGCGGATACCTTCCTGGCCAACGTCACGCTGGGTCGCGATATCTCAGAAGAGCGGGTATGGCAGGCGCTGGAGACCGTGCAACTGGCAGAACTGGCCCGCGGTTTGAGCGAGGGGATTCATACCCGGCTGGGTGAGCAGGGCAATAATCTCTCCGTTGGGCAGAAACAACTGCTGGCGCTGGCGCGGGTATTGGTTGAAACGCCGCAGGTGCTGATCCTCGATGAAGCCACGGCCAGTATTGATTCCGGTACTGAGCAGGCCATTCAGCAAGCTCTGGCGGCGGTCCGTGAACACACAACGCTTGTAGTGATTGCGCATCGGTTATCGACGATTGTTGATGCGGATACCATTCTGGTGTTACATCGCGGTCAGGCGGTTGAGCGTGGTACGCACCAGCAATTACTGGCGGCGCAAGGCCGTTACTGGCAGATGTATCAGTTGCAGCTGGCGGGCGAAGAGCTGGCAGCCAGTACGCAAGAGGATTCTGTTATCGCCTGACGGCGCAGCGCTTATCCGGCCACGCGGAGTCGTAGGTCGGGTAAGGCGTAAACGCCGCCATCCGGCAATCAACAATCTGGTGCAAAAATGTAACGCACTATGCACCGTTATAGTGCGTTTTTTCTTTTTCTCTCCTGGCAGTACCCTACGAACCTGAATCATTCCGCGTTTTTCATTCCTGGCACATCCCTTGCAATATTCCTCTCGTGTATCTGCAGCCACTACTGAATTCTGACTGGAGGGGATCTATGAAGCTGGTTACCGTGGTAATCAAACCGTTCAAACTGGAAGACGTCCGTGAAGCACTGTCGTCTATTGGTATTCAGGGGCTGACCGTCACCGAAGTGAAGGGGTTTGGCCGACAGAAAGGTCATGCTGAGCTGTACCGTGGGGCTGAATATAGCGTCAATTTTCTGCCAAAGGTGAAGATTGATGTGGCGATTGCCGACGACCAACTGGATGGCGTGATTGATGTCATCAGTAAGGCGGCATACACCGGAAAAATTGGCGACGGCAAAATCTTCGTCGCCGAGCTGCAACGTGTGATTCGTATTCGTACCGGCGAAGCCGACGAAGCCGCACTGTAACTTCTGGCACACAGTGATAGGAAACCAAAAAATGAAGATAGCAACGATGAAAACGGGTATTGCCTCACTGGCGCTACTGCCGGGACTGGCGATGGCGGCACCGGCGGTTGCGGATAAAGCAGATAACGCTTTTATGATGATCTGTACCGCGCTGGTGCTGTTTATGACTATCCCTGGCATTGCGCTGTTCTACGGCGGTTTGATTCGCGGTAAGAACGTGCTGTCGATGCTGACTCAGGTAACAGTGACATTCGCTCTGGTTTGTATTTTATGGGTAGTTTATGGCTACTCGCTGGCCTTTGGCGAAGGGAATAATTTCTTCGGCAACTTCAACTGGGTATTGCTGAAGAACATCGCGTTGACGGCGGTCACGGGGAGTTTCTACCAGTACATTCACGTTGCTTTTCAGGGTTCGTTCGCCTGTATTACCGTTGGGCTGATTGTCGGGGCGCTGGCTGAGCGTATTCGCTTCTCTGCGGTGCTGATTTTCGTGGTGGTGTGGTTAACGCTGTCGTATATCCCGATTGCCCATATGGTCTGGGGCGGCGGCTTGCTGGCTTCCCATGGCGCGCTGGATTTTGCCGGCGGAACGGTCGTGCACATCAACGCGGCGATAGCCGGTCTGGTTGGTGCGTATCTGATTGGCAAACGCGTCGGTTTTGGCAAAGAAGCCTTTAAACCGCACAACCTGCCAATGGTCTTCACCGGCACCGCTATTCTCTACATTGGTTGGTTTGGCTTTAATGCCGGTTCAGCGGGAACGGCGAATGAGATCGCCGCACTGGCCTTCGTCAATACCGTGGTCGCCACCGCTGCTGCCATTCTCGGATGGATCTTCGGTGAATGGGCGCTGCGTGGCAAACCGTCTCTGCTGGGCGCTTGTTCTGGCGCTATTGCGGGTCTGGTAGGCGTAACACCGGCATGTGGCTACATTGGTGTCGGCGGCGCGCTGATTATCGGTGTCGTTGCGGGGCTGGCTGGCCTGTGGGGCGTAACCATGCTGAAGCGTTTTCTGCGCGTGGACGATCCGTGCGACGTGTTTGGCGTTCACGGCGTGTGCGGCATTGTTGGTTGCATCCTGACCGGCGTTTTCGCTGCCAGCTCTCTGGGCGGCGTGGGCTTTGCTGAGGGCGTGACCATGGGGCATCAGCTGCTGGTGCAACTGGAAAGCGTGGCGATCACCATCGTCTGGTCCGGCGTGGTGGCCTTCATTGGCTATAAGCTGGCGGATATGACGGTGGGTCTGCGCGTACCGGAAGAACAGGAACGCGAAGGTCTGGATGTGAACAGTCACGGCGAAAACGCCTACAACGCTTGATGTTTCAATCTGCCGGATGGCAACGCTTTTGCGCCACCATCCGGTAATTCTTAATTGCGATTACGCATTACCCCTTCCTGCACGGTAGAGGCGACCAGCACACCGTCCTGGGTATAAAACTCCCCGCGAACAAAGCCCCTGGCTCCGGAGGCCGAAGTGCTCTCGACGTTATACAGCAGCCACTCATTGATATTGAATGGACGGTGGAACCACATTGAATGGTCAATGGTAGCGATCTGAATCCCTTTTTCCAGGAAGCCAATCCCGTAAGGCTGCAACGCTACAGGCAGGAAGTTCAGGTCTGAGGCATAACCCAGCAGATACTGATGGACGCGCAGATCGTCCTGCAGTTCGCCGTTAGCGCGGATCCAGACCTGGCGCGCCGGAGGTGCGACGTGACCTTTTAAGGGGTTATGAAACTCTACCGGACGCACTTCCAATGGACGATCGTTGATAAATTTTTCTTTCAACAGCGGAGGCAGCAAATGCGCCACTGAGCGGGCAATTTCCGTTTCTGATTTCAACTCATCGGGACCCGGCGCATCCGGCATGGTTTTCTGATGTTCAAATCCGTCTTCCGGTGCCTGAAAAGAGGCGGTCATATAAAAAATGGGTTTACCATTCTGGATCGCGGCAACGCGGCGTGCGCTGAAGCTGTTACCATCACGCAGGACTTCTACATCATAGATGATGGGCTTCTGGCTATCGCCGGGACGTAAAAAGTAGCTGTGAAAAGAGTGCACCAGACGCTCTTCTGGTACGGTTTCTTTGGCGGCATACAGCGCCTGACCGACAACCTGCCCCCCAAAAACCTGACGTAACCCTAAGTCTTCACTTTGGCCCCGAAAGAGTCCTTCTTCAATTTTTTCCAAATTTAACAATGTCAGCAAATTTTTCAGCGCCAGACTCATACGTGCTCTCCAGGTAATATCGATCTCGCAGCGAGGTAGGCAGAGTATAACGCAATTTTGAAAGTGGTCCGATGGGTGCAATTGTCTGAATTACTGGCCTATTACAGGCAAAAATAGCTGTCTTGTGCCACACTTAGTCACGTTATGTTTTTGTTAACCACTCTTCTGGCGGGGAAAGTTCTCGCTGGTGCATAGATGATAAGGAGAATTTAATGAAACTCGTGCACATGGTAAGTGGTTTAGCGGTTGCGGTCGCTCTGGCAGCCTGCGCCGATAAAAGTGCTGATATTCAGACGCCTGCGCCAAGCCCTAATACGTCAATTTCTGACACACAGTCTAAAATTCAACAACCGAATGTTTCCGGTACGGTATGGATCCGCCAGAAAGTGGCCTTGCCACCCGATGCGGTGCTGACCGTTACGCTGTCGGATGCTTCACTGGCCGATGCGCCGTCAAAAGTGCTGTCGCAAAAAGCGGTCCGTACTGAAGGTAAACAGGCGCCATTCAGCTTCGTATTACCGTTTAACCCGGCAGATATTCAGCCTAACGCTCGTATTCTGCTGAGTGCGGCGATTACGGTGAATGATAAACTGGTCTTTATTACTGATACCGTTCAGACGGTCATTAATCAGGGTGGTAAAAAAGCCGACCTGACGCTGGTGCCTGTACAGCAAACAGCAGTACCGGTTCAGGCGAGCGGTGGGGCGACAACCACGGTACCGTCAACGTCACCAACCCAGGTGAATCCGTCGTCTGCGGTTCCAGCTCCCACGCAGTACTAAGGCAGTTGTAACCCTCTCCGCCAGGAGAGGGTTAGTACACCCAGCGATAGCGCTGTAAATCGATCTGTCCGCTTCCTGAAACCACTATTCCTTCTGCCAGCAGCGCCTGACGCTGTCGTTGCAGATCGGGACCCGTCAGCGAAATAGCTCCGTGGCGATTAACCACCCGATGCCAGGGGAGAGTGCTGCCTTCAGGTAGACGCTTGAGCACGCCGCCTACCTGGCGCGCAGCACGCGGCGAACCGGCAAGCCTGGCAACATCGCCATAGGTAGTGACGAAACCTTCGGGGATTGACGCGACGATTTGCCAGACGCGTTGGGGGAAAGTGTCTTGTATATCCATCATTTATTCCTGCGCTAATCCTCCAGCATAATGCCGAAAAGCGAAGGAGTGAAGCCGCATTGCGCAAGAAAACAGCATCCGATGCTGGATGGGTTGCAATTACAGGGTGCAGCAGTGATAATGCGCCTGCGCGTTGGTTAACAACGCTCTCAATGGGGGCTCTGTTGGTTCTCCCGCAACACTACTCTGTTTACCAGGTCAGGTCCGGAAGGAAGCAGCCAAGGCAGATGACGTGTGTGCCGGGATGTAGCTGGCAGGGCCCCCACCCATTTCTGCCGTCCGATATTTCCCTTCTGTTTATCTTCTTTTCTTTGTCATCGTAATGTCATTTTATTGTCATCAAATGCTGTCAATGTGTTTCGGGGATGTTATTTGATGCTTTTGCCGCCGCCATCGCGCTGTAACGACATGGTCTTACATTCGGTGTGTTTTGGCTGACCACAAGGATTTTCTACGATGTCGACCGCTGTATTGAATGTCAAAATTGATGAGGCGCTAAAAGAAAAGCTTCGCCATTACGCTGAAGTACATAATGAAAATTTAAGTATTGCGACGGAAAAACTACTGCTGATCGCATTTTCCGCCGTTGAAGAGGCGGGAGTCTCCGCTGAGGATATCGATAGCCAGCACACGGAAGAATCCGTAGTTGAAGCACTGACTCCTAAAGAAATCAAAGCATTGCGAAGATTACTGAAGAAGAAAAAATGAAACAACAATCGCTATCAACCGCCTGTAATTACGGCGAAGCCTGTGAAATGCTGCGCTCCGGTTATGTGAAACATGTTCGTCTGAGCTGGAACGTCGGCAGCGATGAGTTCTTCCGTATCGCCTCCGACTGGTGTGATGCCGGGGCAAAGATTAAGAAGGATGGTGAGAATTTCGTGATTTCCCTGAAGGGGTTCCCGGTACCTCCTCAGCGCTAATATTGCAGGGGCATCCTCGTCCATCACGGCATTCAAAGACGAGTCCTTTGACTCGTCGTTTAGATTATTTTACGCATTTTCCCGCTGCTGGCCTGCAAACGCAGATTATCCCAAATGGGTTGCAATACCTGGAAGGCGGCACGCGTTGTGTCATCCGGTAACGTGAAAGGCATACGCAAAAAGCGGTCGAATGCGCCATCAAGGCCAAACCGCGTACCGGTTCCCAACTGAATGCCAGCGCTTTCGGCGCGCGTAGCGAACAGTGTTGCCAGCGTATCGGGCAGTTCAACCCAGAAAGAGAGCCCTCCCTGCGGCTGGGTAAATTGCCATTCCGGGAAATGTGAGTTCATCAGGTCCGAGCACAGATCTCGCTGGGATGTGAGCAGGCGTCTTCTGTCAGGAAGAAAGTCGGCGGCGTTATCCAGTAGCCAACTGGTGGCGAGTTGTTCAAGCACCGGTGAGCCCAGGTCGAAGGTGTCGCGGGTTTGTACCAGCGCGGCAATGGTTCGCGCCGATGCCCGGATCCAGCCCAGACGTAATCCTCCCCAAAAGCTTTTCCCTGCCGAACCGAGCAGGATGATCGGCGCATCGCGGTTGAATGCGGCAAGCGGCGGCGGCGGCGGGGCGTCATACCACAGGTTCACCATGGTCTCATCGACCACCAACGTAGTGTGGGTTCTTTCAGCAATATCCGCCACGACCTGGCGAGTTGCGGCATCCATACAGCGTCCGGTCGGGTTGTGAAAGTCCGGCATCAGATAAGCCATTCTCGGTGCAGTTTGCGCAAGGGTGGCGACCAGGCCCGCCGTATCCCAACCGTGCTCGGGCAGCGACACGCCGACGGGGCGACATGATGCGCCTTGAATCGCGGCAATCGCCAGCGGATAAGTGGGGTGATCGACCACTACGCGATCGCCAGGGCCGGTGAGTAACCGCAGGATCAACGCCAGGCCACTGACCGCGCCGTTCACGACCATTATTTCATCTGGCTGTGTCGGGAGTCCGCGTTCGCAATAATGCCGGGCGATGGATTCACGCAAAACCGACAGCCCCTGCGGCAGATACCCGGAGCTCTGCAGGTGCTGCGGCATTGCGAACAGCGCCTGCTGGTAAGCCTGATGAATTTCGGGACCGGCGTTCAGCGCCGCCGTGGACAAATCAAGCGCGGTGCCGGTGCTGGTCCGGGTCGGCACATGGCGAATATGTTCCGCCAGTATCACCCGCGAGCCGCTACCATGACGACTTTCCAGATATCCCTCTTCACGCAACTGCGCCATAGCGCTGGCGATGGTAGTTCGACTTACTTGCAGAACGGCGGCGAGCTCGCGTTCACCCGGTAAGCGGCTATCCAGCGCCAGTCGACCATCGAGGATCAGTAAACGTAACGCTTCTGCCAGCTGTCGCCAGATGGGTGTTCGCGAGGGGCTTTCCTGCCAGTGTCCGAGCAGGCGCTGCAAAGACTGGCTTCCGTAACGGCGAGATGACATAGCAGTCCACTTTTTGAAAACTGGACATTAATCATAGTGCCAATTGCGGTGAAGATGAAAGTTATCTGATAGTGAGAGGGAAAAGCATGCTGCGTCGTTTACTTCAGCTGTTTATCGGGCTGACGCTGTACGGTGTGTCGACGGCGATGTTTGTCCGTGCCGATTTAGGGGCCGATCCGTGGAACGTGTTTCACCTGGGGGTGGCAAATTTACTGTCGATGAATATCGGCGTGGTGATTATTGCCGTGGGCGTGTTGGTACTGCTGGCGTGGATACCACTGCGCCAGCGCCCAGGGTTTGGCACGTTGAGCAACGTGATTATGATTGGGCTGGCGGCAGATGCCGCGCTGCTGGTGATTCCGGGATTTGAATCCCTGCTGGCGCGCAGCGGGCTGTTGGTGTCAGCGGTGATCCTGAATGCGTTAGCAACCAGTCTGTACATTGGTGCCGGTTTTGGCGCCGGTCCGCGTGACGGCCTGATGACCGGTATTCACGCGCGTACCGGCTGGCCAGTACGACGAATTCGAACCGCAATCGAAGTGTCGGTGCTGCTTATCGGTTGGTTGCTGGGAGGAACCGTTGGGTTAGGGACCGTGCTGTATGCACTGGCTATCGGGCCGCTCATTCAGATTTGCCTGCCATGGTTTCGCCATCAGCCGCAGGCGCGTATTCGCATCAGGAATGCGCCTGGGGCACGATCGCCTGCTGGCGACTAAACTTAACCTCGACTGACGCGGCCGGAATCGGCTTGCCGCGCAGTACACTTCGGAGGTTTTTCTCATGAAGTATGTTGATGGCTTTGTGGTTGCCGTACCCGCTGAAAACAAGGAGGCGTACATTGCGATGGCGGCAAAAGCAGCTCCGCTTTTCAAGGAGTTCGGTGCATTGCGCGTGGTGGAGTGCTGGGCAGATGATGTCCCCGACGGCAAACTGACCGATTTTCGCATGGCGGTGAAAGCGCAGGATCATGAAGAAGTCGTATTCAGTTGGATTGAATACCCTTCCAAAGAGGTCCGCGATGCGGCAAATCAGAAGATGATGTCCGATCCCCGTATGAAGGAATTCGGTGAATCTATGCCATTTGATGGCAAGCGAATGATCTACGGTGGATTTGCGCCCATTATGGAAGAGTGATGTGACTGGCTGTGCGGCGTGCCGCCAGCCATCTCAACATCAACAGCCATGTTAAAGCCGTTTTTCTGCCCACAGAATAAATTCTGCTTTCGGCAGCGCTTTGCTGTAAAGCCACCCCTGACCGTACTGCACGCCGTGCTGGCGTAGCCAGGCTTCCTGATTCTCGGTTTCGATACCTTCCGCTACCATCTCCAGCTTCAGCGTTTTCGCTATCTCGATAATATGCGGCGTGACGTTGTTGTACTCCAGCGCATCGACGAACGATTTGTCTATCTTCAGGATGTCTACATCCAGATCCTGCAAATAGCTCAGGCTGGAATAGCCGGTACCAAAGTCATCAATATAAATTGAGTGACCCGCCTGACGGTATTTGGCAATAAACGGCGCGCTGTTTTTCGGGTCGGCAAATTCGCGTTCGGTGAGTTCCAGCGCGATTTGCGCAGGTTTTAGCTGCCAGTGGTTCACCTTCTGGCTTAACAGGGCAGGAAGCGTTTCGGAAGACAGATCGGCTGACTCAAGGTTGATGGAGATATGCTGCTCCGGATGCTGGCGCAGCCATTTTCCTAAATCATCAAATACGCTTTCAATAATCAAACGGGTGAGCTGTTCTGAGAGTCCGGTCTGCTGCGCCATGGCGACGAAGATTTCCGGCGACAGATAGCTCCCATCGGCTTGCTGCCAGCGAGCCAGCGCTTCTGCCCCGACCACTTTCCCCGTTTTGAGCGAGATAATCGGTTGGTAGTGGACTTTAATGTCCCGATGCTGGATAGCGTCCTGCAGCTGGTGATGGGGCGACTGTAAGCGGCGCAAAATGCGCAGTACAAAGGCGGCGGTGAGCAGGCCGATAAGAATACCTGCCGGGAGCCAGATCAGCGCCTGTCGGTGCCAGGTTTTTTGCAATGGCAGGGTGGAGGCCCAGGTTACGATAGTGATGCCCAGCTCCGGGAAAGGGCGTGCGTTAAAAATGCTGCCATCTTTCTGAAAATGGGTAATCGAGCGTTCTTGCTGTACATGCTGCAAAACGTCCGAAGGCAGATCGGCGCTACTGGCAACCACGACGTTGCGCACGGTGCCAATGATAGTGACTTCAATTGGCCATGAGCCAAACGGGATGACGTCTATGAAAGAGCTCGGATCGACCATCACAACGTAATGTTCGCTCCCTAATGCCGCCATAAAGCGCTTAATCCCCAAATCGTTCTGCGTAGTAAGCCATGCGCGATATCCATCAGGCGTGACTTTCATTGCGGGGGGAAATGCGTCAGCCTGGCTTCTTTTTTCCAGAGATGAGCATTGCGGAACGTTATCTTTGAGGTACAGCACTTCCTGAATATAGCGATAGCTATATGACAAACGACGCATTTCCAGCAGATGCTCTTCACTACAAGGCACCCCCTGAAAGGCTTCAATATGGCGTAATGCTTTCCTGGCCTGCTCGCCTACGCGTTCCGTGCGTAATGCGACTCGCGTTGAGAACATATCGAGTTCATCGATAAATTTCGTTTCGACCTGACGATGTGCCAGCCACAAGCTTAAACCTACGGGCGCGAGGATGGAAAGAAACAGTACCCCTGTCACCAGGCTTATCAGATGTCGTGTTGTCACAGTGATATCCTTATTAACACAGCGTAGGGAAAGTATATCCGAAAGCCGAAAAAGCTATTCGATTGGCATCATATATTTACGGCCACTTATCATCCTGTTTAACTCTCTGTAGCGTAAATCAGGTTGTGGTTTGTACAAGAGTGGTGTATTTTGCTGGTTATGTTATAACGTAACAAATTGGGGTTGCCATGAAACCGGATATTCATCCTTTTTACCGTACCGTGGTGTTTCACGATACCAGTGCCAATGAGTTCTTTAAGGTCGGTTCGACCATCAAGACTGAGCGTGAGATTGAGTTTGAGGGGAAAATGTACCCATACGTGACCCTGGATATCTCTTCCAAATCGCATCCGTACTATACCGGGAAACAAAAAACCTTTGATAACGAAGGCAGCGCAGCTCGTTTCCAGAAACGTTTTGGCCATTTTATTGGCGCTAAGCGAGGTTAAGATGCAGGTACTCAATTCACTTCGCAGTGCGAAACAGCGCCATCCTGACTGCCAGATAGTAAAGCGCAAAGGGCGTTTGTACGTTATCTGCAAAACGAACCCACGCTTTAAAGCGGTACAGGGGCGTAAAAAAAGACGTTAGTTTCTTTGCCAGCATTTCAGGGACTAAAGTGCGTTTCCTCCACAGGGACGCACTTTTTTTATCTGTACTGAGGCCGCCTTTACTGGCTGGTCTGGGGGCGGGTTAGGGTAAAGACATCGTAAAACGAGAGTTCGCCCTTACGCGATATCATTTTTTGCAGCTGTGCTTTATGTTCACTATCGACGGAGGGTGAGTGCAGGATGGTGTCGATGAGTGAAGGGGGGACAAAGCGCGTGTTGTACCATTCGCCGTTGTAGCAAACTCTGAAATCCAGTACGTCGATATCTTCAAAGCGGTATCGCGGCGCAACGTCGAAAAAGAAAAACGCGTTGAGTATGACGAACAGAACCACCAGCAGCCATACTGAATCGACTAACGTTTCTGATTGTAGCATCACCGCCAGCGTGGCAAACCACGCAACATACATGCCGATGAACAGCCCTGGGTGTTTGCGAATAAAGCTGACGCTAAAGCGCGGTTTGTTGTCGCGCTTTTCGCGAATATTTAAGTCGTCGATTGTTTCAGTAAGCAGGCGCTGTATTTCTGTCATCTCTTGCCTTCGTGGTGTCTGCAAAATTCAAGTGTGATCGCCCTATTTTAAAAGGGGATACCTTTTGAAGAAAGTAACAGATTAACCACAATTTAGCATAACAGTTACATTTAAGATCACAGCGTTTTGATGATCCTCGCGGGATTGCCCCCAACCACGCTGTTGGCCGGAACGCTTTTAGTGACTACCGCGCCTGAGGCCACAACCACGTTATCTCCCAACGTTACGCCGGGGTTTATCACCGCGCGCCCACCTATCCAGACGTTGTTGCCAATCGTCACGGGTTTACCCAGCTCCATGCCGCTGTTTCGCTCGGTGGCATCCAGCGGATGGGTCGCGGTATAGATATGGACGCCCGGCGCTAACATGCAGTTGTCGCCAATATGGATCGGACAGACGTCGAGCATAACGCAGTCGAAGTTGGCGTAAAATTCTTTACCGAGATAGATGTTGTAGCCGTAATCGCAACGAAAAGAGGGTTCAATATAAGCGCCCTCGCTCTGACCCAACAGCTCATGCAGGATAGCTTGTCGCTCGCTTTTTTCATCGGGAGCGGTGTGATTGTAGCGATGGGTCAACTGACGAGCGCGTAGCCGGTCGTTGCGCAATGTTTCATCTGCCGGGCGATAAAGTTCACCGGCGATCATTTTTTGCTTTTCATTACTCATTACGAATTCCCTGTGTCCTGGAGATCATTTCAACACAGTAAAACGCAATGCCAGCAAGGGGAACGTTCCCGTTGTTTCGCTGTGATCGTAGTCACGTGATTTGAATTAAATAACTATTGTAAATACGAAAATGGTCAGCCAGACAAATGTACTGCTATACCTGACTTAACCCGTGAGCAATTAGCGAATGAATTTCCAAACAGAAGTTGGAATCTTGTCGTAGAGCTTATTCATAGTCAATTCAGCAAGGCGGTGATCTGCTGCTGAGTAAAATACAGCCAGTTCGTTGTCGGACAATTCATATTTATTTTTTTCAATAACGCGCTCAAGTGTGTCAATTGTCTGACAACGTCGCAGGCGCATCAAATAATCAGTTTTAGTTAATGGTTTATCGGACATAACTCTTACCTATGATTGTAATAATTTTTAACAAGACAAACTAACAGGATTAGCCCTGGTGGCATTGACAAAACAGCGAAACAGACGATTACCTGACTTCCGCCATTTCTGCAGATCCTGCGTATTAATACCATAACTGCTGAACAACATAAAAGTGTCATCCAGGTATTCATCTATCTGCGCAATCAGCTTATTGTCTTCATTGTACTTAATTTTATAATTAAGTGCGAAGGTTGCAATATGCTCTATCAGTTCATTGAGCTGCAAGCTGGTGGCAGAGGTAGGGTCATTAACCCAGCCATGGTTACTTTGTTCAAGGTTTGCAAGACAGTCATGATACAGGGTTTCGCAGAGAAATTTAAGCTGCGCGATATCATGTCTTTTGGGTGAGTATTCATCCATAACGCATCCCCTTCTTAGTGGCTTAAACTAACCGAACACCTTTCGGGATGGATACAACAAACTACCTGGAACTTGCCCGCGACTCCTGATGATTTAACTATAATCTACTCTAAAAAAGATTTCATCGTCATATCACGAAAAATTACAATTATGCAAAATTATGATGTCAGGTCATTTTTACATTTTAACAGATACGTACGGCTATTCGGAATGGGACAACTTCTTTATTCTTCGGGCAATCATCGGGTTATCTTGATTAGGTTTAGCAACGCAAGGTAACAGTTGACAATGCCAGTCAAAAGCTAGGAATAATCTTAATATTTATTAAAGTAAATAAGAACTCTCAATGTTTTTTAAGAATAGCCTTTAAGCCTACAGGGATTATATCGCTTATTTACCCCAGAGAAAATAAACGATATCGCAATAAGTGGTTTTTATGATTTTTCCAGAAAAAAGGCCGCTTGCGCGGCCTTATCTTTAGAGAGCTATCAATGATGGTCTACTGAGTGGCTATGCTCAACATCTTCGCTTTTGCGGCTAAAGCGGCGGCGTACCACCACAAAGAACACCGGAACAAAGAAGATAGCCAACACGGTTGCCGTTACCATCCCGCCCATTACGCCTGTACCTACTGCGTTCTGCGCGCCGGAGCCTGCGCCGGAGCTGATTACCAGCGGCATTACGCCCAGAATAAAGGCCAGCGATGTCATCAGGATTGGACGTAAACGCATACGTACCGCGTCCAGCGTCGCCTCTATCAGACCTTTACCTTCTTTATCCATCAAGTCTTTGGCGAATTCGACGATAAGTATCGCGTTCTTCGCCGACAACCCAATGGTTGTGAGCAGGCCTACCTGGAAGTAAACGTCGTTGGTCAGGCCGCGGAACGTCGCCGCCAGCAATGCGCCAATAACACCCAACGGTACTACCAGCATTACGGAGAACGGAATTGACCAGCTCTCGTACAATGCCGCCAGACACAGGAATACGACAATCAGTGAAATGGCATACAGGGCAGGGGCCTGGTTGCCGGACAGTCGTTCCTGGTAGGACATACCGGTCCAGTCATAGCCGATACCGGATGGCAGTTTACTGGCCAGTTGCTCCATCATTGCCATCGCTTCACCGGTACTTTTACCCGGTGCGGCCTGGCCTAAGATTTCCATAGAAGGCAGACCGTTATAGCGTTCCAGACGCGGTGAACCATATTCCCAACGTGAGGTAGAGAAGGCGGAGAACGGCACCATCTGCCCGTCGCTGCCGCGAACATACCAGTTGCCAATATCTTCCGGCAACATACGGTATTTCGCTTCAGACATGACGTAAACTTTCTTCACACGACCACGGTCGATGAAGTCATTCACGTAGCTTCCGCCCCATGCTGCACCCAGCGTTGTATTAATGTCACTAATGGAAACACCCAGAGCCTGCGCTTTTTCCTGATCGATATCGATCTTGAACTGCGGCGTATCTTCCAGACCGTTAGGACGTACGCCGACTAACAGATCGGGATGCTTCGCAACTTCACCAAACAGCTGGTTACGCGCCTGGGTTAGTTTCTCATGACCTAAACCTGCCTGGTCAATCAGCTGGAAGTCGAAACCGGTGGCGGTCCCTAACTCCACAATGGCTGGCAGGTTAAAGGCAAAGACCATTGCGTCTTTAATCTGCGAGAATGCGCCCATCGCACGTTGAGTAATCGCCTCAACCTTGTTCTCTTCGCCAGGACGTTCACTCCAGTCTTTCAGAGAAACGAACGCGATACCGGTGTTCTGACCACGACCAGCAAAGCCAAAGCCGTTAACGGCAAACACCGATTCAACGTTCGCTTTTTCTTTGGTCAGATAGTAATCCGTCATTTCGTCCAGCACCTTCTGGGTACGCTCTTGCGTTGCACCCGCTGGCAGCTGAGCCATTGACAGGAATACCCCCTGGTCTTCATCCGGCAGGAACGAGCTTGGCAGACGAACGAACAGATAGGCCATGCCCACGACGATTATCAGATACAGCGCCAGATAACGACCGGTGCTGCGCAGAATTCCGCCCACGCTGTCGGTGTAATGGTGCGTGCTCTTATCGAACATGCGGTTAAACCAGCCGAAGAAGCCTTTTTTGCCTTCTCCGTGATCGCCTTTAGCAATCGGTTTAAGCATGGTCGCACACAGGGCAGGGGTCAGAATCAATGCCACCAGGACTGACAGCGCCATCGCCGAAACAATGGTGATGGAGAACTGACGGTAAATTGCGCCGGTAGAACCCCCGAAGAAAGCCATCGGGATAAATACCGCTGACAGCACCATCGCGATACCAACCAGTGCGCCCTGAATCTGGCCCATCGATTTACGCGTTGCTTCCTTCGGCGGTAGCCCTTCCTCAGCCATTACACGTTCAACGTTCTCGACCACAACGATGGCATCATCCACCAACAGGCCGATGGCGAGCACCATCCCGAACATCGTCAGCGTGTTTATCGAGAAGCCGAAAATCGCAAGGACGGCAAACGTACCCAATAGCACCACCGGCACGGCGATAGTCGGAATCAGCGTCGCGCGGAAGTTCTGCAGGAACAGATACATTACCAGGAACACGAGAATGATTGCTTCCGCCAGCGTTTTCACTACTTCGTGAATAGAAATTTTCACGAACGGCGTGGTGTCATACGGATAAACGATCTTCAGACCTGACGGGAAGAACGGTTCCATCTTCTTCAGTTCTTCGCGGATAGCGTTGGCGGTGTCCAGGGCGTTAGCGCCTGTCGCCAGCTTGATACCCAGACCGGATGCAGGTTTACCGTTGAACTTCGCAATGATGTCGTAGTTCTCGCCACCCAGTTCGACTTTCGCTACGTCACGCAGACGCACCTGAGAACCGTCCTGATTCACTTTCAGCAAAATTTTGCTGAACTCATCGGCAGAGGTCAGACGGGTTTGCGCGATGATCGACGCGTTAAGCTGCTGGCCTTTCACCGGCGGCGTACCGCCTAACTGACCGGCTGCAACCTGGGCGTTCTGCGCTTTGATGGCGCTGATCACATCAACCGGCGTCAGTTGGAAGTTATTCAGTTTGTTCGGATCCATCCAGATACGCATCGCGTACTGGGAACCGAACAACTGAACGTCACCCACACCTGAAGTACGGCTGATGGCGTCCTTCATGTTGGCGCCCACGTAGTCGGAAATATCCTCCTGCGTCATGGTGCCGTTGGTGTTGATAACACCGACAACCATCAGGAAGCTGCTGGATGATTTCTCAACGCTCACGCCCTGTTGTTGTACTTCCTGCGGCAAAAGCGGCATTGCCAGCTGCAGTTTGTTCTGCACCTGTACCTGTGCGATATCCGCGTCAGTACCAGACTGGAAGGTTAGGGTGATCTGCACGGTACCCGTGGAGTCACTGTTTGAGGACATGTACATCAGGTTATCGATACCGTTCATATTCTGTTCGATAACCTGCGTAACAGTATCCTGTACTGTTTTGGCATCAGCGCCAGGATAGGTCGCGGAGATCGTCACTGCAGGCGGTGCAATAGTTGGATATTGCGCTACCGGCAATTTGAGGATCGCGAGCCCCCCTGCCAACATGATGATAATGGCGATCACCCACGCAAATATTGGGCGATCGATAAAGAAATTAGGCATGTCTTAACGGCTCCTGTTTAAGTTAAGACTTGGACTGTTCAGGCTGGCTACCGCTTGCTGCTTGCTGGTTGTTATCAGCGGTGATTTCCTGCGCTTTTACCTGCGCGCCAGGACGTACTTTTTGCAGCCCAGTGACAATCACGCGGTCGCCCGGTTTAAGTCCATCAGTGACTAACCATTTGTCGCCAATCGCTTGTGAGGCGACAATTTGACGAGTTTCAACTTTGTCGTCTGCACCGACAACCAATGCACTGGCATCGCCACGCGGTGTGCGGGTAACGCCTTGCTGTGGAACCAGTAATGCAGTTGGGTTAGTCCCTTCTTCCAGACGTGCGCGAACGAACATACCTGGCAGTAAGGTGTGATCCGGGTTAGGGAAGATTGCGCGTAACGTAATCGATCCGGTGGTTTGATCAACCGTCACATCAGAAAATTCCAGCGTACCGGACTGCGGGAATTTAATACCGTCATTGGTCACCAGTTCGACTTTCGCTTTACCGTTTTCTTGCTTCAGCGTGCCGTTGGCCAACTCTTGTTTCAGGCGCAGGAAGTCGTTACTTGACTGCGTCACGTCCACATAGATTGGGTCAAGCTGCTGAACGGTCGCCAGTGCGGTCGCCTGACCATTTTGCACCAGAGCGCCTTCAGTAACGGATGACTTACCAATGCGGCCGCTGATCGGCGACGTCACTTTGGTATAGGCCAGATTGATGCGTGCAGTTTCTACCGCGGCTTTCGCGGCGACAACGGCGGCGTTCGCCTGCTGTGCGTCTGCCAGCGCGCTATCGTAATCCTGTTGACTAATGTACTTAGTCCCCAACAGTTTCTGATAACGTTTGACCGTCAGTTGAGCGATATTTGCTGCGGCTTGTGCTTTGGCCAGATCGCCTTTTGCGCTTTCATAAGCGGCCTGGTAAGTAGCAGGATCAATCTGATAGAGAGATACACCCGCTTCGATGTCACCACCTTCCGTGAAATTACGCTTCAGGATAATACCGCTAACCTGAGGACGAACTTCAGCAATGCGATACGCACTGGTGCGACCCGGGAGTTCGGTTGTTATCTGTAGAGGTTCAGTTTTGAGCGTAACAACTCCAACCTCTGGCATCTGCTGGCCCCCTTGTTGGGCCTGTTTGTCGTCACATCCTGTTAGCGCTAAGCTGCCTGAGAGCATCAGAACGACTGCCAGAGGCGTTAACCCTCTGTTTTTGTTCATATGTAAACCTCGAGTGTCCGATTTCAAATTGATCAATGGCTAAAAGCCCATAAACCCATTGCTGCGTTTATATTATCGTCGTGCTATGGTACATACATTCACAAATGTATGTAAATCTAACGCCTGTAAATTCACTGACCTATGGCACGAAAAACCAAACAACAAGCACAGGAAACACGACAGCACATTCTCGATGTCGCTCTGCGTTTGTTTTCGCAACAAGGGGTATCATCCACCTCGCTTGCGGAGATCGCAAAAGCCGCTGGTGTCACGCGCGGCGCAATCTATTGGCATTTCAAAAACAAATCGGATTTATTCAGTGAAATCTGGGAGCTAGCAAAACCTAACATTGATGAGTTAGAGATTGAGTATCAGGCAAAATTCCCCGACGATCCACTATCAGTATTAAGAGAAATTTTAATTTACGTTCTTGAAGCTACCGTGACAGAAGAACGCCGACGTTTGTTGTTGGAAATTATATTCCACAAATGCGAATTTGTCGGGGAAATGGCCTCTGTTCAGTTAGCTCAACGTAGTCTGTGTATTGAAAATTACGACCGTATCGAACAAACATTGCGGCACTGCATGAATGCCAACATGCTGCCAGAAAATTTGAACACGCGTCGCGTGGCGGTGCTGCTGCGTAGCTACGTTACCGGAATTATAGAGAACTGGTTATTTGCCCCAGAATCTTTTGATCTGAAAAAAGAGGCCCGGGAATACATCGCTGTACTGCTGGAGATGTGTCTTCTCTGCCCAAGCCTGCGGGTTAACGTGGCGAAAACCTGCTAACGCTTTGGGTCTGGACCAGGAATTCTCCTGGTCGTTTTGCCTGCTGCTATTCTGCCGGTCACAGCCGTGATATTCTTGCCGCTTGACTATTTTCGGTCACTTTTCCGGTTCAGAAACGTTCATTCTCATGACTATGTTGCAGCTCTATAAACGTTCACAGCATCTTATTGCTATTACCATTCTTTTCTTCATTCTATTGCTATCCTGCCAGTCATCTGCATTTGCGCGGGCGCAACAGAGTGGTGAACTGCCGACGAAAGCGGATATTCAGAGCCAGTTAGACACGCTGAATAAACAAAAAGATCTCTCCGCGCAGGATAAGCTGGTCCAACAAGATCTCATCGATACCATTGCCACGCTGGATAAAATCGATCGCGTGAAGGATGAAACCGTACAGCTTCGGCAGAAAGTTGCCCAGGCGCCGGAAAAAATGCGTCAGGCGACGGATGCGCTAAATTCGCTTAGCGATGTTGATAATGACGATGAAACGCGAAAAACGCTGAGTACGCTCTCCTTACGACAGCTTGAGTCGCGCGTGGCGCAGGTTCTGGATGACCTGCAAAGTTCGCAAAACGATCTTGCCGCTTACAACAGCCAACTGGTGTCGCTGCAGACGCAGCCAGAGCGCGTACAAAATGCGATGTACACTGCGTCGCAACAGATGCAGCAAATTCGCAATCGACTTGATGGCACCAGTGTGGGAGAGGCGGCTTTACGCCCCAGCCAGCAGGTGCTGCTGCAGGCGCAGCAGGCGCTGCTGAATGCGCAGATCGACCAGCAGCGTAAGAGCCTCGAAGGTAATACGGTTTTGCAGGACACCCTGCAAAAACAACGCGATTACGTGACGGCGAACAGTAACCGCCTTGAACATCAGCTTCAGCTCTTGCAAGAAGCGGTGAACAGCAAACGACTGACGTTAACCGAAAAGACGGCGCAGGAGGCGGTAACGCCGGACGAAGCCGAGCGTATCCAGTCCAATCCGTTAGTGAAGCAGGAGCTTGATGTTAACCATCAGCTCAGCCAGCGCCTGATTGCCGCGACTGAAAACGGCAACAGCCTGATGCAGCAAAATATCAAAGTTAAAAACTGGCTTGACCGCGCCCTGCAATCCGAACGCAACATTAAAGAGCAGATCGCCGTTCTGAAAGGCAGTCTGCTGCTGTCGCGCATTTTATATCAGCAACAACAAACGCTGCCGTCGGCAGATGAGCTTGCCGATATGACCAACCGGATCGCCGATTTGCGTCTGGAGCAGTTCGAGGTCAACCAGCAGCGTGATGCGTTGTTCCAGAACGATGCGTTTGTCGCCAAACTGGAAGAAGGGCACAGCAACGAAGTTAATCCTGAAGTCCACGATGCCCTGATGCAGGTCGTGGATATGCGTCGTGAACTGTTGGATCAGCTAAATAAGCAGTTGGGCAACCAGTTGATGATGGCGATTAATCTGCAAATCAACCAGCAACAGTTAATGAGCGTGTCGAAAAACCTGAAAGGGATCCTCACGCAGCAAATTTTCTGGGTTAACAGTAACCGTCCGATGGACTGGGACTGGATCAAAGCCTTCCCACAAACGCTAAAAGACCAGTTTAAGTCGATGAAAATCACGGTGAACTGGGAAAAAGCCTGGCCAGCCGTATTTATTGCGTTCCTGGCAGGGCTGCCGCTGCTGCTTATCGCCGGGTTAATCCGCTGGCGTTTGAGGTGGCTGAAGGATTATCAGGCAAAATTAGCCGCCGCGGTGGGGAACCTGCGTAACGACAGCCAGCTTAATACACCCAAAGCAATTCTGATCGATCTCATCAGAGCCTTGCCGGCATGTCTGATTATCCTCGCGGTGGGCCTGATTTTGCTGACCATGCAGCTGAATATCAGTGACCTGCTGTGGGCGTTTAGCAAGAAGATGACCATCTTCTGGCTGGTGTTTGGTCTGTGCTGGAAGGTGCTGGAAAAAGATGGCGTGGCGATTCGTCATTTTGGCATGCCAGCGCAGCAGACCAGCCACTGGCGCCGCCAGATTGTTCGTATCAGCCTTGCGTTGTTGCCGCTCAACTTCTGGTCGGTCATTGCTGAGCTGTCGCCGCTTAATTTGATGGACGATGTGCTTGGCCAGGTGGTCATTTTCCTCAACCTGCTGCTGATCGCCTTTCTGGTATGGCCAATGTGCCGCGAAAGCTGGCGTGACAAAGAGTCGCATGGTCTACGTCTGGTCACCATTACCGTGCTGTCTATTATTCCGATTGCACTAATGGTGCTGACGGCGACAGGGTATTTCTACACCACGCTGCGCCTGGCCGGTCGTTGGATTGAAACGGTCTATCTGGTTATCCTCTGGAACCTGCTGTACCAGACGGTGCTGCGTGGATTGAGCGTAGCGGCACGCCGTATTGCCTGGCGTCGTGCGCTGGCGCGTCGTCAGAACCTGGTTAAAGAAGGGGCTGAAGGCGCAGAACCACAGGAAGAACCGACCATTGCGCTGGAGCAGGTTAACCAGCAAACGCTGCGTATCACCATGCTGGTGATGGTTGCCCTGTTTGGGGTTCTGTTCTGGGCTATTTGGTCTGATTTGATAACCGTATTCAGCTACCTCGACAGCATAACGCTCTGGCATTACAACGGCACCGAAGCAGGGGCTGCGGTGGTGAAAGACGTCACCATGGGCAGTCTGCTGTTTGCGATTATTGCCTCAATGGTCGCGTGGGCGCTGATCCGTAACTTACCCGGCCTGCTGGAAGTGCTGGTGCTTTCGCGACTGAAGATGCGTCAGGGCGCTTCCTATGCGATCACTACGATCCTTAACTACGCCATCATCGCCATCGGCGCGATGACGGTCTTCGGATCGCTCGGCGTCTCGTGGGATAAGCTACAGTGGCTGGCAGCTGCTCTGTCGGTTGGTCTTGGTTTTGGTCTGCAGGAAATTTTCGGTAACTTTGTTTCCGGTCTGATTATTCTGTTTGAACGTCCGGTCCGCATCGGCGATACCGTGACTATCGGTACGTTTTCAGGAACGGTCAGCAAGATCCGTATCCGTGCCACCACCATTACCGACTTCGATCGCAAAGAAGTGATCATCCCGAACAAAGCATTCGTGACGGAGCGTTTGATTAACTGGTCGCTCTCTGATACCACCACGCGTCTGGTGATCCGCATTGGTGTGGCCTACGGTTCGGATCTGGACAAAGTGAAGAAAGTGTTGCTGCAGGCGGCGATGGAACACCCGAAAGTCATGCACGATCCGGAGCCTGCGGTGTTCTTTACCGCCTTTGGCGCCAGTACGCTGGATCATGAACTGCGTTTATACGTACGTGAACTGCGCGATCGTAGTCATACGGTTGATGAACTTAACCGTGCGGTGGATCGTTTGTGCCGTGAAAACGACATTGATATTGCCTTTAACCAGCTCGAAGTGCACCTGCATAATGCGAAAGGCGACACCGTGACTGAGGTTAAGCGTGACATCATCAAGGGTGACGATCCGACGCCTTCGGTAGGTTAATAGAAAAAATCATCAGGCCCGCGAGCTTTGATTCATTCGTAGGCCTGATAAGTGCAACGCCATCAGGCATTTCAGCTATAGCGCTTTTTTAGAAGAAGAGAGCTGTTTCCTTTCGTAATCCCGTTTAATAATCTCTAGCGCCTTCAGCACTGTTTCAGGCGCAACCTGATTTTCTTCAAGTAAAACAATCAGGTCGACGGCCAGTTTGACCTCGTCTGGGGCGTTCTCTAATGACATAAATTCTCCGGGGATTAGCGGGTTAAACGCGCCAGCACGTTTTCTATTCTTGCCAGTGCATGACGACAACGCGCGAGTCGCGCTTCGAATGCTTCTACTTCACGATGCAGTTTTTGCTGTTCTTCAAAGCCGGTAGCCTGAGCCAGGCGCTCTTTGCGTTCTCGCGTCATTTCAACCAGACGGCGTTCAAACTCCTGGTGTTGTACTCGCTTGCGCTGCCAGCGCGCAAGACCTGGAGATGCGCTGTCCCACTCCCGGAGCGACCAACTGGCGGTTTCACGTGAAATCGCCTCTAACTGTGAGGCAAGGTGTTCCGCAAGCCAGCTAATTTGTGGTAGTTGCTGCTGCTCGACTGCGCGGCGCAGGGCCGCGAGATTATCATCTGCTTCATCCAGACAGGCCTGCAGCAACGTGCTGCGGGTGTGAAACAGATGTCTGTCAAAGCGGGCGCTAAGCGTTGCATGGTGCGCCAGCGGGGCACAACGCTGGCGTAGGCGGTTAAGCTGGTTTTCGAGCGTCTGAAGCAGCATGACGGTTTTCACGACAACACTCCGATGAAAATGAGAACTGTTATGCTAAAGTAGCGATTCTCTGTGTTAAGTACTCATATTATGCAACGCATTATTCTAATCATCATTGGCTGGATAGCGGTAGTGCTAGGTACGCTGGGCGTTGTATTGCCTCTGTTGCCGACGACGCCGTTTATACTTCTGGCTGCCTGGTGTTTTGCCCGCTCATCGCCGCGTTTTCACGACTGGCTGCTGTACCGTTCGTGGTTCGGCGGGTATCTGCGCCACTGGCAAAAACACCGCGCGATGCCGCCGGGAGCGAAGCCGCGCGCTATTTTGTTGATCCTGGTGACGTTTGGTATCTCACTGTGGCTGGTCAATATGATGTGGGTACGCGGCCTGCTGCTGGTCATCCTCGCCTGTTTACTGATTTTTATGTGGCGGATCCCGGTGATTGATGAAAAACAACAAAAGCAGTAAAGCGCAATAAACGCTGTTGCAATTGTCTCCCACAGTCAGTAAATTCGACCGTTTTCGAGCACAGGCGCAGGTGGTCAAAGGTTAAGCAAGTGTAACCTTGACTCATATATAGACACAAAATCATTCAAGATACGTCGAGGATGAAGTGTATAGTGCGCCGTGAAGTAATACTGTATTAATCAGGCACAAACTTATGACCGCGACTGCACAGCAGCTTGAGTTTCTCAAAAATAGCATCAAAAGCATCCACGACTACCCAAAACCGGGCATTCTCTTTCGTGATGTCACCAGTTTACTGGAAGACCCGAAAGCCTACGCCCTCAGCATTGAATTGCTGGTTGAACGCTACAAAAATGCGGGTATCACAAAAGTGGTTGGCACCGAAGCGCGTGGCTTCCTGTTTGGCGCGCCGGTAGCGTTGGGTCTGGGCGTCGGCTTTGTTCCAGTACGCAAACCCGGTAAGCTTCCGCGTGAAGTTATTGCTGAGAGCTATGAACTGGAATACGGCACCGATCAGCTGGAAATCCACGTTGATGCCATCAAACCTGGCGATAAAGTCCTGGTTGTGGATGATCTGCTGGCAACCGGCGGCACGATTGAAGCGACCGTGAAACTGATCCGCCGTCTGGGTGGTGAAGTGACCGATGCCGCTTTTATCATTAACCTGTTTGATCTGGGCGGCGAACAGCGTCTGGAAAAACAGGGGCTGACCTGTTATAGCCTGGTTCCATTCCCGGGCCACTAAGTCGGGCTATCTTATCCCGGTTGAAGTAATACCGAGACACACAACCTCGCCGTCGCTGCGAGGTTGTGTTAGCATTATCCCCCTGTGAATCCACCCTCCAGCCTTTCAGAGCCTGCCAATGAGTTATCAGGTCTTAGCCCGAAAATGGCGCCCACAAACCTTTGCTGACGTCGTCGGCCAGGAACATGTGCTGACGGCACTGGCGAACGGCTTGTCGCTAGGGCGTATTCATCATGCTTATTTGTTTTCCGGCACCCGTGGCGTCGGGAAAACCTCTATCGCCCGTTTGCTGGCGAAGGGATTAAACTGTGAAACCGGCATCACCGCGACGCCGTGCGGCGTGTGCGATAACTGCCGCGAAATCGAGCAGGGGCGTTTTGTCGATCTGATTGAAATCGACGCCGCCTCACGCACCAAAGTCGAAGACACCCGTGACCTGCTGGATAACGTCCAGTATGCGCCTGCGCGCGGTCGCTTTAAGGTCTACTTGATCGACGAAGTGCACATGCTGTCGCGCCACAGTTTTAACGCCTTGCTGAAAACGCTCGAAGAGCCGCCCGCGCACGTTAAGTTCCTGCTGGCGACTACCGATCCGCAGAAGCTGCCGGTGACTATCCTGTCGCGCTGTCTGCAATTCCATCTTAAAGCGTTGGATGTCGATCAGATTCGTCATCAGCTTGAGCATATTCTCAAAGAAGAGCATATCGCGCATGAACCACGTGCGCTGCAACTGCTGGCTCGCGCCGCGGACGGTAGCCTGCGCGATGCGCTGAGTCTGACCGATCAGGCGATCGCCAGCGGCGATGGTCAGGTCTCGACCGACGCGGTCAGCACCATGCTCGGCACGCTGGACGACGACCAGGCGCTCTCGCTTGTTGAAGCGGTTGTGGCTGCGGACGGTGAACGCGTTATGACGCTGGTTAACGATGCCGCTGCGCGTGGAATCGAATGGGAAGCGCTGCTGGTTGAGATGTCGGCTTTGCTGCACCGTATTGCTATGGTTCAACTTTCACCCGCCGCGCTCGGTAGCGATATGGCCGCCATTGAACAGCGTATGCGCGAGCTGGCGCGGATCGTCCCGCCAACCGATGTGCAGCTTTACTACCAGACTCTGTTAATCGGGCGCAAAGAACTGCCGTATGCGCCGGACAGGCGAATGGGCGTCGAAATGACGCTGCTGCGTGCGCTGGCTTTTCATCCGCGCATGCCGCTCCCGGAACCTGAAGTCCAGCGACAGTCGTTTGCCCCGGTCGCACCCACTGCGGTGATGACCCCGACGCAGGTGCAGCAGCAGCCAGCGCCTGCGCAACAGCAACAGAATGTGCCGCTCTCCGATGCCACCAGCCAGGTGCTGGCGGCGCGCAGTCAGTTGCAACGTGCTCAGGGAGCAACCAAACCAAAAAAGAGTGAACCGGCAGCCGCTTCCCGCGCGCGGCCGGTGAATAATGCTGCGCTGGAAAGACTGGCTTCGGTGTCGGAACGTGTTCAGGCGCGTCCGGCAGTTTCTGCGCTGGAAAAAGCGCCAGCGAAGAAAGAAGCGTATCGCTGGAAAGCGACCAATCCTGTTGCAGAAGTTAAAGAAGTCGTCGCCACGCCGAAAGCGCTGAAAAAAGCGCTTGAGCATGAAAAAACGCCGGAGCTGGCGGCAAAGCTTGCGGCTGAAGCCATTGAACGCGACCCGTGGGCTGCGCAGGTAAGCCAGCTCTCGTTGCCAAAACTGGTGGAGCAGGTGGCGCTCAATGCCTGGAAAGAAGAGAATGGCAACGTGGTTTGCCTGCACCTGCGTTCCACGCAGCGACACCTTAATTCCAGCGGCGCGCAGCAAAAACTGGCTGAAGCACTGAGTTCCTTAACGGGGTCAACGGTTGAATTGACCATCGTTGAAGATGATAATCCAGCGGTGCGTACGCCGCTGGAGTGGCGTCAGGCCATTTATGAAGAGAAGCTCGCGCAGGCGCGTGAGTCGATTATTGCGGATAATAACATTCAGACGCTGCGTCGTTTTTTCGATGCGGACCTGGACGAAGAGAGTATTCGCCCCATTTGATCGTGAGCCTAATGGTTTGACGGTCGTCATCCCTTAACGTGATTGAGAGAGAAGCCTATGTTTGGTAAAGGCGGTCTGGGTAACCTGATGAAACAGGCCCAGCAGATGCAAGAAAAAATGCAACAGATGCAGGAAGAAGTCGCCAAGCTGGAAGTGACCGGTGAATCTGGCGCGGGCCTGGTTAAAGTGACCATCAACGGCGCGCACAACTGCCGTCGCGTGGAGATCGATCCAAGCCTGCTGGAAGACGACAAAGAAATGCTGGAAGACCTTGTCGCTGCGGCATTCAACGACGCGGCGCGTCGCATTGAAGAGACGCAGAAAGAGAAGATGGCTTCTGTTTCCTCCGGAATGCAGCTGCCGCCTGGCTTTAAGATGCCGTTCTGATGCAAACCAGCCCGCTGTTAACTCAGCTTATGGAAGCATTGCGCTGTCTGCCGGGCGTTGGCCCGAAGTCTGCGCAGCGCATGGCGTTCACGCTGCTTCAGCGCGATCGCAGCGGCGGGATGCGTCTGGCGCAGGCGTTAACGAAGGCGATGTCGGAAATCGGCCACTGTGCCGATTGCCGCACCTTCACAGAGCAGGACGTCTGCAACATCTGCTCGAACCCGCGTCGCCAGGAGAACGGTCAGATTTGCGTGGTGGAAAGTCCGGCGGACATCTACGCCATTGAGCAAACTGGGCAATTTTCCGGACGTTACTTCGTGCTGATGGGACACCTGTCGCCGCTGGACGGTATTGGCCCTGATGATATCGGGCTGGATCGTCTCGAACAGCGACTGGCGTCTGAGCAAATCAACGAACTGATCCTGGCGACCAATCCCACGGTCGAAGGAGAGGCGACCGCCAACTATATTGCTGAGCTTTGCATGCAGTATGGCGTTGAAGCCAGCCGTATCGCCCATGGCGTTCCGGTAGGCGGCGAGCTGGAAATGGTCGATGGCACCACGCTGTCGCACTCTCTGGCAGGACGACACAAGATTAAATTCTGAACAAACGGAGGCCGCGACGGCGGCTTCCGCTTGAAATCCTTCCCGCTTGTCCCCATTTCACCCTCAACGTGTTTTTACCATTGAAAATGGCATTGTTGAGGTAGATCTACATGAAAGGACAAGAAACTCGTGGTTTTCAGTCAGAAGTAAAACAGCTTCTGCACCTGATGATCCATTCTCTGTATTCCAATAAAGAAATCTTCCTGCGTGAGCTTATCTCTAACGCCTCGGATGCGGCAGACAAGCTGCGTTTCCGCGCTCTGTCTAACCCGGATCTGTATGAAGGTGATGGTGAGCTGCGTGTACGTGTTTCCTTCGATAAAGATAAGCGTACGTTGACCATTGCCGATAACGGCGTGGGGATGAACCGCGATGACGTTATCGATCATCTGGGGACCATTGCAAAATCCGGCACCAAATCTTTCCTCGAATCCATGGGCTCCGATCAGGCGAAAGACAGCCAGTTGATCGGCCAGTTCGGGGTTGGTTTCTACTCTGCGTTCATCGTGGCGGACAAAGTTACCGTACGTACCCGCGCTGCGGGCGATAAACCGGAAAACGGCGTGTTCTGGGAATCTGCGGGCGAAGGCGAGTACACCGTAGCCGACATCACCAAAGACGATCGCGGCACCGAAATCACTCTGCATCTGCGCGAAGGCGAAGACGAGTTCCTGGATGACTGGCGCGTACGTTCCATCATCAGCAAATATTCCGACCATATCGCGCTGCCGGTAGAGATCGAAAAATCCGAAGAGAAAGACGGCGAGACCGTGGTTTCCTGGGAAAAGATCAACAAGGCGCAGGCGCTGTGGACCCGTAACAAGTCGGAAATCAAAGACGACGAGTACAACGAATTCTACAAGCATATCGCCCACGACTTCACTGACCCGCTGACCTGGAGCCACAACCGTGTGGAAGGTAAGCAGGAGTACACCAGCCTGCTGTACATCCCGTCCCAGGCACCGTGGGATATGTGGAACCGCGATCACAAGCATGGGCTGAAACTGTATGTTCAGCGTGTGTTCATCATGGACGACGCCGAGCAGTTCATGCCGAACTATCTGCGCTTTGTGCGCGGCCTGATAGATTCCAACGATCTGCCGCTGAACGTTTCTCGTGAGATCCTGCAGGACAGCACCGTCACCCGTAACCTGCGCAGCGCGCTGACCAAACGCGTACTGCAGATGCTGGAAAAACTGGCGAAAGACGACGCGGAAAAATACCAGACCTTCTGGAAACAGTTCGGCCTGGTGCTGAAAGAAGGACCGGCGGAAGACCATGCCAACCAGGAAACGATCGCTAAGCTGATGCGCTTCGCGTCTACGCACACTGACTCCTCCGCGCAAACCGTGTCGTTGGAAGATTACGTGTCGCGGATGAAAGAAGGGCAGGAGAAAATTTACTACATCACTGCAGACAGCTATGCGGCGGCGAAGAGCAGCCCGCACCTGGAACTGCTGCGTAAGAAAGGCATCGAAGTGCTGCTGCTTTCTGACCGCATCGATGAGTGGATGATGAACTACCTGACCGAGTTCGACGGTAAGGCATTCCAGTCCGTCGCCAAAGCTGACGAGTCCATCGACAAATTGGCGGATGAAGTTGACGAATCGGCAAAAGAAGCGGAAAAAGCGCTGACGCCGTTCGTTGAGCGCGTGAAAACCCTGCTGGGCGACCGCGTAAAAGAAGTGCGACTGACCCACCGCCTGACCGACACGCCGGCCATCGTCACCACCGATGCGGACGAAATGAGCACCCAGATGGCGAAACTGTTCGCCGCTGCGGGCCAGGCCGTACCGGAAGTGAAATACATCTTTGAACTGAACCCGGACCACGTGCTGGTAAAACGCACGGCGGATACCCAGGATGAAGCGCAGTTCAAAGAGTGGGTTGAACTGCTGCTGGATCAGGCGCTGTTTGCCGAGCGCGGCACGCTGGAAGATCCGAACCAGTTCATCCGTCGTATGAACCAGTTGCTGGTGTCCTGATAGCCGTAATGTAATGCCGGATGGCGCTAACGCTAATCCGGCCAACGAGCAGGCAGCTTATGAAAGCCCGATGTGCGTAGCGCCATCGGGCGTTTTTTTATCCTCTCTTTTCTTCATTTTCCTCCGTTAACCGTTTCAGCGTCGGGCGTCTTCCTTGAGCCAATTGCGTGATGGTGGTATCGTTTAGCGCTTTTTAAAAAATATCGACAACCTTTAAGGGGATTTTCGTAATGCGTATCATTCTGCTTGGCGCTCCGGGCGCGGGTAAAGGAACTCAGGCTCAGTTCATCATGGAGAAGTATGGTATTCCGCAAATCTCCACCGGTGATATGCTGCGTGCCGCCGTGAAATCTGGCTCCGAGCTGGGCAAACAAGCGAAAGACATCATGGACGCCGGTAAGCTGGTGACTGATGAGCTGGTGATCGCGCTGGTAAAAGAGCGTATTGCTCAGGAAGACTGCCGTAATGGTTTCCTGCTTGATGGCTTCCCGCGTACTATTCCGCAGGCTGACGCCATGAAAGAAGCAGGCATCAACGTGGACTACGTTCTGGAGTTTGACGTACCTGACGAGCTGATCGTTGACCGTATCGTGGGGCGTCGCGTACACGCTGCTTCTGGCCGCGTTTACCACATCAAATTCAACCCGCCTAAGGTTGAAGGTAAAGACGACGTGACCGGCGAAGAGCTGACCACCCGTAAAGACGATCAGGAAGAGACCGTACGTAAGCGCCTGGTGGAATACCATCAGATGACCGCTCCGCTGATCGGCTATTACTCTAAAGAAGCGCAGGCGGGTAACACCAAATACGCGAAAGTTGACGGCACCCAGGCCGTGGCTGACGTGCGCGCAGCGCTGGAAAAAATCCTCGGTTAATTTTTTAACGCGGTTAATGCCGGATGGTGGTGTATACACCGCCATCCGGCAAATTCTCGTCTTACCTCTCACAGCAATTAGTTCTTCTTTATCGCTTTTCCGCTACAATTATCAACAATTTGAATCGATAAGAGGCGGTAATGCGTCAGACGAAAACCGGTATCCTGCTGGCAAACCTCGGTACTCCCGATGCCCCAACCCCCGAAGCCGTTAAGCGCTATCTGCGCCAGTTTTTAAGCGATCAACGCGTAGTCGATACGTCACCTGTGCTGTGGTGGCCACTGTTGCGCGGCGTTATTTTGCCGCTGCGTGCCCCGCGAGTGGCAAAACTGTACCAGTCAATCTGGATGGAAGACGGTTCCCCGCTGATGGTCTACAGCAAGGCGCAACAGCAGGCGCTGGCACAACGTTTGCCAAATACGCCTGTCGCGCTGGGGATGAGTTATGGTTCGCCGTCGCTCGAAAGCGCGGTTGATGAGCTGCTGGCAAGCGGGGCAGAACACATAGTGGTGTTACCGCTGTACCCGCAATATTCCTGTTCGACGGTAGCGGCGGTCTGGGATGAACTGGCGCGCATCTTAGCGCGTAAACGCGGTATTCCTGGCGTCTCGTTTATTCGTGATTACGCCGATGACAGTAGCTACATTGATGCGCTGGCCAAGAGCGCCCGGGATTCATTTGCTCAGCATGGCGAACCTGATTTACTGCTGCTCTCCTACCACGGCATTCCGCAGCGCTACGCCGATGAAGGCGATGACTACCCGCAGCGCTGTCGCGATACGACGCGTGAGCTGGTTTCAGCGCTTGGTCTGCCGCCGGAAAAAGTCATGATGACCTTCCAGTCTCGCTTTGGCCGCGAACCGTGGCTGACGCCGTATACCGACGAAACGTTAAAAATGCTGGCGGAGAAAGGGACCCGACATATCCAGGTTATGTGTCCGGGCTTTGCGGCCGATTGCCTCGAAACGCTGGAAGAGATAGCGGTACAAAATCGGGAGATTTTCCTCGAGGCTGGCGGTAAGCAATATGAGTATATCCCGGCGCTGAACGCCACGCCGGAACATATCGAAATGATGGTCAATCTGACTGCAGCTTACCGTTAAAGCTGTGCCCTGAAGTAACGCGCGCCCTCCCGCAACGCATCGTCGGCGGTTTTCATCATCCGCGAATAGTGCAGGAAGGCGTGCAGCGTGCCGGGGTACATTTTGTACTGGCAGGGCTGCTGATGCGTCTGTAGCGTCTGGAATAATAAGCGGCTATCGTCAATCAGCGGGTCAAACTCCGCGCCGGCAATAAAACACGGCGGCACATCGCGCGTCAGATCGTTATTAAACAGGCAATAATACGGTGACTCGCGATCGTCGGTGCTACGCAGGTACGCGTTTTCGTACATCTGCAAGTCCTCGCGGGTTAAACCATCCCACGCTCCGCCCATCAGCCGTCGGCTCAGTGAATCCTGCAGGCCGTAAAGTCCATACCACAACAGCACCCCAGCCACCTTGCCGCAGACAATGTGTTTATCCCGCAGCCACAGTGCGCTGGCCAGCGCCAGCATGGCCCCGGCGGAATCACCGGCAAATCCAATATGATCCACATTAAGGGAATAGTCGCCAGCGTGCTGATGAAAATACTGGCAAACGGCGACAATCTCTTCGATGGCTTGCGGGAAACGAGCTTCCGGCGAGAGTGAATAGTCGATACCAATTACCGTGCACTGCGTATAGTGCGCCAGTAAGCGCATAATGCGATCGTGGGTATCCAGATTACCGAGAATAAAACCGCCGCCGTGCAGGTAATATAGCGTCGCCTGGCTATGGGGCTGCGGAGCGTAAATGCGTGTGGCAACGGGGCCGCACGCGGTAGAAATAACGCATTCACGGGTATTCATCTGTGGCGCATCGGCATTCCACAGCTGTCGTTCATGAATATAGTGTTGGCGCTGGGCCACGAAGTCATCGGCAGCGGGCCACGGCGGCAAATCGTCGCGATGAAAATTCACCACGCTTTTCATTTCATCCGAAATTTTGTCGAGTACGGGGATCTTGTTTTCCGGCTTCATAAAACGCTCCTTGTGAAGGTGAGTTATTGTAGAAATTAATCCCGTTTAAACTGCGATCTCACCGTCCGATATTGAAACTCAGCGCCGCATCGCATGCGCAGCAGGGAATGTGCTACCATGCATCGCTCAGTTAACCACCTGTAAAATCGACCATGAAATTTCCCGGTAAACGCAAATCCAAACACTATTTTCCCGTCAGCGCGCGCGATCCGTTGCTGCAACAAATTCAGCCAGAAAATGAAACCAGCGCAGCCTGGGTGGTGGGTATTGACCAGACGCTGGTGGATATAGAAGCCAAAGTGGATGATGGCTTTGTAAAACGTTATGGATTAAGCGCGGGGCATTCTCTGGTGATTGCCGATGATGTCGCAGAAGCGCTCTATCAGGAGCTGGTGCGTGAAAATTTGATCACCCATCAGTTTGCGGGCGGTACTATCGGTAACACGATGCACAACTACTCCGTGCTGGCGGATGACCGCTCGGTGCTGCTGGGCGTGATGTGCAGCAATATCGAGATTGGCAGCTATGCGTACCGCTATTTATGCAATACCTCCAGCCGTACCGATCTGAACTATCTGCAAGGCGTTAATGGACCGATTGGCCGCTGCTTTACGCTGATTGGCGAGTCAGGTGAGCGTACCTTCGCGATCAGCCCAGGGCATATGAATAAGCTACGGGCAGATAGCATCCCTGAATCGGTGATTGCCGGAGCGTCCGCGCTGGTGCTGACGTCCTATCTGGTGCGCTGCGAGCCGGGCGAGCCGATGCCGGAAGCGACCATGAAGGCAATTGAATATGCTAAAAAACACAATGTGCCGGTGGTACTGACGCTGGGCACCAAGTTCGTCATTGCCGATAACCCGCAGTGGTGGCAGGCGTTCCTCAAAGAGCATGTCTCTATTCTGGCGATGAATGAAGAAGAGGCCGAAGCGCTGACAGGCGAGAACGATCCGCTGCTGGCGTCCGACAAAGCGCTGGATTGGGTGGACCTGGTGCTGTGCACCGCGGGTCCGGCGGGTCTGTATATGGCGGGCTTTACGGAAGAAGAAGTTAAACGTAAAACCCAGCATCCGCTGCTGCCCGGGGCTATTGCCGAATTTAACCAGTACGAATTCAGCCGCGCCATGCGCCATAAAGACTGTATCAATCCGCTGCGCGTGTATTCGCACATTGCACCGTATATGGGCGGGCCTGAAAAGATAATGAATACCAACGGCGCGGGTGACGGCGCGCTGGCGGCATTGCTGCATGATATCACCGCCAACAGCTATCACCGCAGTAACGTGCCTAACTCCAGCAAGCACAAGTTCACCTGGCTGACCTATTCGTCGCTAGCCCAGGTGTGTAAATATGCTAATCGCGTGAGTTATCAGGTGCTGAACCAGCATTCACCGCGCCTGACGCGCGGTTTGCCGGAACGTGAAGACAGTCTTGAGGAGTCTTACTGGGACCGTTAAATCAGGCACAGGCCGGATAAGCGACAGCGCTATCCGGCACGTACATTAACTGGCGGTAGCAACTTCACCGGCAGGCGGCGTTTCAATTAGCTCCAGCATGGTACGGGCGATTTCACGCTCACCCATGACGACCTGATTGGCGCCGCGTTCGGTAATATATTCCACCTCATCGTCATAATGCGCGCGGGCGATAATCTCAATCGACGGGCATTTCTCACGTGCAGAAGCGACAATTTCACCCGCTTCATAACCATTGGGAATGGTCAGCAACAGCCAGCGTGCGCAATCCAGATGCGCCAGATTCATAATCTCTTCGTTGGCGGCATTTCCCAGTACTGCGCGGATCCCGCGCTCGCGCAGTTCATCTACCCGGGTACGCGAGGTTTCGATAACCACCAGCGGGATCCCCGCAGCCATCAATTTCTCACCCAGCAGGCTACCGACACGACCAAAGCCAACCAGCAGGGCGTGATTACAGATATCCACCGGAATTTGCTTCTCTTCTTCGATGGCCTCTTCCAGCGTCTGCTCTTCCAGCGTTTCTGTTTTGGCGAGGTATTTTTCTAACACCGCGAACAGCACCGGGTTAAGCATGATGGACAGGATTGCCCCGGCCAGCACCAGATTCTGTCCGGCCTGCGGCAGCAGGTTTAACGCCATTCCCAGACCCGCCAGGATAAAGGCAAATTCACCAATCTGCGCCAGGCTGGTGGCAATGGTGAGCGCCGTACGTTGGGAGTGTCCAAACAGGCGCACCAGGAAATAGGCAGCAAGGGATTTACCAAAGATAATAATCGCCAGCGTGCCCAGCACCGCCAGCGGCTGCTGGATCAGGACTAACGGATCGAACAGCATCCCGACGGAAACGAAGAACAGTACGGCGAACGCATCGCGCAGCGGCAGGGTGTCATGCGCCGCACGGTGACTCAGTTCCGATTCATTCAGCACCATACCGGCGAAGAACGCGCCCAGCGCAAAGGAGACGTCGAACAACTCTACAGCGCCAAAGGCGATACCTAATGCGAGGGCGAGGACCGACAGGGTAAACAGTTCACGTGAACCGGTAGCGGCGCTGCGGGCCATAATCCATGGCACCAGGCGACGACCCACCAGCATCATAATCGCGATAAACGCCACCACCTTACCGATGGTTATGCCCATATCGACGGCCAGCGAGGCGAAGCCGACATCTTCTTTTTCCAGCATTCCGGCGACGGCTGGCAGGAGAACCAGCGTCAGTACCATCATCAGGTCTTCGACAATCAGCCAGCCGATGGCGATTTGCCCGCGCTGGCTGTCAATGAGCTGTCTTTCTTCAAGGGCACGCAGTAGCACCACGGTACTGGCGGTTGATAGACACAGACCAAACACGATCCCTACCATTAACGACCAGCCCATCACCGCTGAAAGCGCCATACCCAGCAGCGTTGCCACCGCTATCTGAGCAATCGCGCCGGGAATGGCGATAGCCTTTACCGCCATCAAATCTTTCAACGAAAAGTGCAACCCCACGCCGAACATCAGCAGGATTACGCCAAGCTCGGCCAGTTCAGGCGCTAACTTGGTATCCGCAACAAAACCAGGTGTAAATGGACCGGCCAGAACGCCCGCTAACAGATATCCCACCAGAGGAGAAATACGTAGTTTATTGGCAATCATGCCTAATATAAAAGCGAGCACAAGGCCGCCGACAATGGTGGTGATAAGCGGGGTGGCGTGATGCATTCCGTCTCCTTTGGTTGCTGTGATGATCCTGAAAACTCAAATTACGAGTAATAGTTTATGACAATTTTGATGTTTATGTTTATGAATAATTATTGAATTTTGAAGAAAACGGGATTTTAGGCGTAAAAAAGCACGGATCGGAAAAGTAAGGTGATATCTGAGAGGTAAAGGCTGATGGCAACTGTAAGTGATGACGGCCAAAATTTACTTTTGGCCGTCAGAAAATCAGGCTTTGTGTCGGTTATCAGGTAAGAATATGGTCAGTATCCCCAGAAGAGGCAGGAAAGCACATATTTTGTAGACCAAATCGATACTGGTATGGTCGGCTACCAGCCCTAACACCGCGGCTCCCAAGCCACCCATGCCGAAGGCAAAACCGAAAAATAGCCCAGAAACCATGCCGATACGCCCAGGAAGCAGCTCTTGTGCGTAGACCAGAATGGCAGAAAACGCCGATGCGAGGATAAAACCAATGATCACGGTTAAAATCCCGGTCCATTCCAGCGTTGCGTAGGGCAAAACGAGGGTAAATGGCGCTACACCGAGGATAGAGCCCCAAATAACATATTTTCTGCCAATTTTATCGCCTAATGGTCCACCAATCACCGTCCCGGCCGCGACGGCAAACAGGAAGGCAAACAGGTGAAACTGGGCATTTTGTACCGATAATCCGAATTTTTGCATCAGATAAAAGGTGTAATAGCTGCTGATGCTCGCCATATAGAAGTATTTGGAGAAAATCAGTACCAGCAGGATGCTTACCGCCAGCACCACTTTATTGCGCGGTAACGGATTTACGATGGCGACTTTCGGTTTTCCTTTACTCATCCGATGCTGCGCAGCGTACCAACGGCTGATTTGCGCCAGGACGACAATCGCTAATAACGCAGCCAGAACAAACCAGGCCACATTACCCTTACCATATGGCGCGATGATGACAGCCGCCAGCAAGGGGCCCAGAGAGCTACCGAAGTTGCCGCCAACCTGGAAAATTGACTGGGCCAGGCCGTGACGACCGCCGGAGGCCATTCGCGCCACGCGGGATGATTCCGGGTGAAACACCGAAGAGCCGGTGCCAACCAGCGCCGCGGCGAGCAACACCATATGGAAGCTGCCGGCCATGGCCAGCAAAACAAGTCCGCTCAGCGTGAAGCACATCCCAATGGGCAGCGACCACGGCATCGGGTATTTGTCCGTCCAGTAACCCACGACCGGTTGCAGCAGCGAGGAAGCTAGCTGGAAGGTCAGGGTAATCATACCTATCTGCATAAACGTCAGTGAGAACTCTGACTGCAACAGCGGATAAATCGCCAGGATCAGCGACTGGATCATATCGTTTAGCAGATGGGAGAGACTGATCGCGCCTAAAATGCCAAATGAGGTGCGTGCTTTAGCAACCGACGCTGACGCGCCAGCCACAGGCTGGGTTTGTTCACTTATTGCCATAGAAAGTCACTTCTGTTTGGGTTGCGATTATGAGGGTAATCTATTTTGTTATTATTACCTGACTAACATACCTGCGGAAGGTGTTTGAAGGAAGTCTCATTTCTGAAAACATTTTCGACTATTATTTCATATCATTGTAATTTCAGTCGTTGATTTTGGCTCAGGGAGAGAAATATGAAGTTTTTGAAACGGGGCGTGGCGCTGGCGTTATTAGCCGCATTTACGCTGGCAGGTCAGCCTGCGCAAGCGTACGAAAAAGATAAAACCTACAAAATTACCATTCTGCATACCAACGATCATCACGGTCACTTCTGGCGCAGTGAATACGGGGAATATGGACTGGCGGCGCAAAAAACGCTGGTGGACGGTATTCGTAAAGAGGTGGCTGAGGAGGGGGGAAGTGTACTGCTGCTTTCCGGTGGCGACATTAATACCGGCGTACCGGAGTCCGATCTGCAGGATGCGGAACCTGATTTTCGCGGGATGAATCTGATTGGCTACGACGCGATGGCGGTCGGAAACCACGAGTTTGATAATCCCATGACCGTTTTGCGTCAGCAGGAAAAATGGTCCAAATTCCCGTTTCTCTCGGCCAATATCTATCAGAAAAGCACCGGCGAACGTTTGTTTAAGCCGTGGGCCATCTTTAAGCGCCAGGATTTAAAAATAGCCGTACTCGGTTTAACCACTGACGATACGGCGAAAATTGGCAACCCCGAATTCTTTACCGATATTGAGTTCCGTAAACCTGCCGATGAAGCCAAACTGGTAATCCAGGAACTGAATATGGGGGAAAAGCCAGACATCATTATCGCGACCACCCATATGGGGCATTATGACAATGGCAATCACGGATCGAACGCCCCTGGCGATGTCGAAATGGCGCGCAGCCTGCCGGCGGGATCGCTGGCGATGATTGTCGGTGGTCACTCGCAGGATCCGGTGTGTATGGCTGCGGAAAACAAGAAGCAGGTTGATTACGTACCGGGTACGCCATGTGCGCCAGACAAGCAAAATGGGATCTGGATTGTGCAGGCGCATGAGTGGGGGAAATACGTGGGCCGGGCGGACTTTGAGTTCCGTAACGGCGAAATGAAAATGGTTAATTACCAGCTCATTCCTGTCAACCTGAAGAAAAAAGTGACCTGGGACAACGGTAAAAGTGAACGCGTACTCTACACCCCAGAAATAGCTGAAAATCAGCAAATGCTTTCGCTGCTGACGCCGTTCCAGAATAAGGGTAAAGCGCAGCTCGACGTGAAAATCGGTAGCGTCAATGCGCGCCTTGAAGGCGATCGGAGCAAAGTCCGTTTCGTGCAGACCAACATGGGGCATTTGCTGCTGGCTGCGCAAATGGCGCGAACCAGCGCTGATTTTGGCGTGATGAGCGGCGGCGGCATCCGTGATTCCATCGAAGGCGGTGATATCACCTATAAAAGCGTGCTGAAGGTACAGCCGTTTGGCAATATCGTGGTATACGCCGACATGAGCGGGAAAGAGGTGATTGACTATCTGACCGCCGTGGCGCAAATGAAGCCGGACTCCGGGGCCTATCCGCAGTTCGCCAACGTCAGCTTTGTGGCGAAAGACGGCAAGCTTAACGATTTGAAAATCAAAGGCGAACCCGTTGACCCAGCCAAAACCTATCGCATGGCAACGCTAAGCTTCAACGCGACCGGCGGCGATGGCTATCCGCGAATTGATAATAAGCCAGGCTATGTGAATACCGGGTTTATTGATGCGGAAGTGTTGAAAGAGTACGTGCAGAAGAACTCACCGCTGGATGCCAGCGCGTATGAGCCGAAGGGCGAAGTTACCTGGCAGTAACAGGGCGAAGTGCCGGATGGCGGTGCTGGCACCTTATCCGGCCTGCTGACTGTAAGAGTCTTCGGTTGTAGGCCTTAAAGCTGCTCGCCATCAGGCATTCATTCTAAAACCGCTTAATCACGGCGTGCGATGTCGGCGAATTTCGCATCCAGAATTTTCGCCAGATCGCCCGCTGCCAGTTCGATATCCAGCCCGCGTTTGCCACCGGAAATATAAATGGTGTCAAACGTTTGGGCGGGAGCGTCGATCAGCGTCGGCAATCTTTTTTTCTGCCCCAGCGGGCTGATGCCGCCGACCAGATAGCCGGTGGTTCGCTGCGCAACCATTGGATCGGCCATATCGACTTTTTTGGCGCCTAATGCTTTGGCGACTTTTTTAAGATCTAATTGACCTGCCACCGGCGTAACGGCCACCGCCAGGTGCTTCATATCGCCATTCACGGCAACCAGCAGCGTTTTGTAAACCTGGTCCGCATTCAGACCTAGCTTGCGCACCACTTCGTCACCAAAGTTCGTCTCGGACGGATCGTGATCGTAGGTGTGGATCTGGAAAGAAATTTTGTTTTTTTCGAGTAATTTAACGGCGGGTGTCATAGCAATTTTCCTGGACCAGACAAAATACGACTCAAGCATACGCCTGATGTCTGTCTAAAAAATAGTACCATCTTGCGCAATAGTATTGGCAGGATGATGACTTTGAGCGACAATCGAACTACACCGACGCTTTAAGCGTTGGGATCATAATAATGATGAAATTCCTCTTTGACGGGCCAATAGAAATATTGGCCATTTTTTTTACCGTAACATCTCCGGCAAATTTCCTTCCCCATACAAATGCAGCGCGCCTACGGCCACGACATAGTGACCGGCGGGCATCGCTCTGAGTCGATCGCGCCAGGCTGCGTTACGCTGATGCATTAAAACGTCATACAGCGACTGGCTAAACGTATTGGGTAGCGTGAGTTCGCTATTGCGCGGCGGCGTTTTAAGCCACCAGCCCATCATCTGTTGGAGCAGTCTGGCATTGGTATGCCAGTGTGTCAGGGTATCGTCCAGTAGAGCCAGGCCGTTATCGGGCAACTGGCATAACAGCTCGATTTGGCTGGATGCGCCTTCCAGTTCGATGACCGGTTTATGCGCCTGTTTTGCCGCATTCAGCAGTTGGTAATCAATCCCGTATTCCGCCCGCAGCCCCAGCTGTTGCGCCTGCGTTGCCTGTAATACCATGGCGATTTGCCACAACGGCTGGGTAGACAGCAGGGAAGGGGAAATCCCCAGTTCGCTGGTGACCTTGTGTAGATTGTCTAACTGCTCCGGGCTGATGCGCTCTTCAAGGGCGGCAAAGGTCGGAAGGTTGGCAAACGGCGCGTCGTCGCCGGAAACATCGGCTTCAACGATCAGCGCATCGGCACGCTTGAGCTTTTTGAGTAATTTGGCAGGCAGAGGCGCCATTTCGCGGCTGCCCATGTGAATGCTGCCTATCAGATGAAAATGGCGGTTGCCGGGCAAGGATATATCGATGGCAGGCCAGGTATAGGGGTTACCGCGTAGCGCGGTGAAAAATGTTTTTACCCGGTACAACAGATCCATACGGCCTCCCTAAGTAGACTTCCATGCTAGCGCGTGGTCCAGGAAGGTGCAATGCGTGAATCGCCGGATGGCGATGCGAAACCCTCTTATCCGGCCTACAAAGTGCAGATAACATTGTAGGTCGGATAAGCGTGAGCGCCATTCGGCAATGGGTTACTCTTTCGGTTTGAAGCGCAGCAGTCGGTTAGCGTTGCTCACCACGGTAATGGAGGAGAGTGCCATCGCCGCCCCGGCAACGACCGGGTTGAGCAGCGTTCCGGTAAACGGCCACAGGATCCCAGCGGCAACCGGAATACCGATGCTGTTATAGATAAACGCGCCGAGCAGATTCTGCTTCATATTACGCAGCGTTGCCCGTGAGATAGACAGCGCATCCGCCACGCCCATCAGACTATGGCGCATTAGCGTAATCGCGGCGGTTTCAATCGCCACATCGCTACCGCCACCCATGGCAATCCCTACATCAGCCTGAGCCAGCGCAGGCGCATCGTTGATCCCGTCACCCACCATGGCAACCTGACGCCCCTGGCTTTGCAGACGCTTAATCGCCTCGGCTTTACCGTCCGGCAGGACGCCCGCAATCACCTCATCAATACCCGCCTCTTTGGCAATGGCGTTGGCGGTCGTTGGATTGTCGCCGGTGAGCATCACCAGACGATACCCGGCGCGATGCAGACGCTGGAGCGCTGCCACGCTGTCGCTACGTAATGGATCACGTACCGCTAACAGAGCCGCCGCGTGACCATCAATCGCCAACAGGACCGGGGTTGAACCCTGGGAAGCCTGAGCGGTAATTTCAGCTTCCATTTCAGTGGTATCTACCTGCTGTTCATTGAGCAACGCCTGGTTGCCCAGCAGCAACGTATGACCTTCCGTCTCACCGCTGACGCCTAACCCACGCAGCGTACGGAAACCGTTGACCTGCGGCAGCGAGATATCACCGGCTCTGTCCAGAATCGCCCTGGCCAGCGGGTGGCTGGAACCCTGTTCAAGGGCTGCAGCCAGACGAATTGCCAGCGCTTCATCGGTGTTGCCAAACGTTTTGATGGCGACAACCTGCGGCTTGCCTTCCGTCAGCGTCCCGGTCTTATCAAACACGATGGTATCCAGCGTGCTGGCGCGCTGCAGCGCATCAGCATCACGTACCAGCACCCCAAACTCCGCGGCACGCCCAACGCCGGAAATAATCGACATCGGCGTTGCCAGACCTAGCGCACAAGGACAGGCAATAATCAGAACGGTGGTGGCAATCACCAGCGTATAAACAATCTGCGGAGCCGGCCCAAAGAAATACCAGATAGCCGCACTGACCAGCGCAATGGCGACCACGACCGGAACGAACACCGAGGAGATGCGGTCGGCCAGTTTACCTATTTCCGGTTTGCTGCTTTGCGCCTGGCGCACCATACGAATAATGCGTGACAGCGTGGTGTGGCTGCCAACGGCGCTGGCGCGGAACAGCACGCTGCCGTCCTGTACGACCGTACCGGCGTGGACGCTATCGCCTTCGCCTTTTTGTTGCGGAATCGGCTCACCGGTCAGCATGGCTTCATCCAGCCAGGCTTCGCCCTGAGTGATTTCGCCATCAACCGGAACGCGATCGCCGGTGGTCAGGCGCAGCAACATTCCCGCCTGAACATCTGCCAGCGGCACGTTCTTTTCACCTTCGTCGGTAACAACACGCGCGGTCGGCGGCGTCAGATCGAGCAATTTTTCCAGTGCTTTGGACGAGCGCTGGCGAGCCCGCGCTTCCAGCATGTGCCCGAGGTTAATCAGACCGATAATCATCGCACTGGCTTCATAATAGAGGTGTCGCGCTTCCATCGGGAACCATTGCGGCCAGAGGTTGACGCTCATGGAATAGAGCCATGCCACCCCCGTACCCAGCGCCACCAGCGTATCCATGGTCGCGGTGCCGTTCATCAGGCTTTTCCACGCATTGCGGTAAAAGTGACCGCCCGCGAAAACCATCACGGCAAGCGTTGCCAGACCAATCGCCAGCCACAGGCTGCGGTTGTCGTCACTCACCATCATGTTATCGCCAATCATTCCCCATACCATGACCGGAATACCCAGCAGCAGCGCGACGGCCGCCTGCCAGCGAAAACGTTTCATGGTTGCCACGGCGGTTTCTTGCTGACGTTCGCGACGCTTAGCATCATCTTCAATGGCTTCTGCGCCGTAACCTGCTTTCTCCACCGCTTTCACTAATTGGTCGGCGGACGCACTGCCCATTACCAGCGCAGTACGTTCCGCCAGATTTACCCGTGCCTGTGTGACACCCGGTACGTTTTGCAGAGCATCTTGTACGCGGATGACACAGCTGGCGCAGCTCATGCCGTTTAACAGCAACTGCTGGCTGTCATCATCAGCCGTAGCTGCCGGAAGCTCGGAAGGGACCGCTGCCAGTGCTTCCGACGGGATTGATGACTCCGTCAGCGGTTTAGCCTTTGGGTGGCTTAACTCCGCGCCGTAACCGGCTTGTTTGATGGTTTCAATCAGCGCTTCTGCACTGGCGCTCCCGGTGATGTGCGCTTCAGTCACGGTGACATCCGCTTGTTCAACATCCGGACGTTGTTCCAGACTTTCTTTGACGCGTTTAACGCAGTGACCGCAGGACAGTCCGTCCAGGGTCAGGTCGATGGTTTGAGACATAACACACTCCTTTATTACGGGATTAACTGACTGTGATAAAGGTTAAACCTTCCAGCAAGGGGAAGGTCAAGGGCGTTTTAAAAAAAGATGAAAAAGCAGGAAAAGGAGAAAAACGGGAACGTCAGGTCAGGACGTTCCCGGTCTGTTATTGATTGAGAACGATAAGCGGCGTTCGATGCTCCGGTTCATTCATCACTGTGAGATCGGCGCCGTACAGCGCATTTAGCGAGGGTTGCAGCAGAACATCCTGTGGGCGACCGTTATCAACTATCCTGCCGCGTTCCATCAATACCACGCGGTCAGCATAGCGCGCTGCAAGATTGAGATCGTGCAGGACGCAGCAGACGCTGAACTGTCGTTCACCTACCAGGCGACGCAGCAGACGAAAAAGATGCTGTTGGTGGTGAATATCCAGGGCAGAGGTGGGTTCATCGAGAAACAACCATTTTGGTCTGGGCTCGGGCTCCCAAAGCTGAACCAGCAGGCGCGCCAGTTGTACCCGTTGTTGTTCTCCTCCCGACAGATGCCGGTAATCGCGCGCGGCCAGCGCCTGGCAGTCGCACAGCGTCATGATGTGCTCCGTTTCATCGCCCGTGTTGCGCGTCCGATACGGATGCCTGCCCATGCGGATGACCTCCTGCACGCTAAACGGGAAGGCCATATGACTGTTCTGGCGCATCACAGCACGGGTTTTTGCCAGCTCGGTGATTGACCACTCGTTCAGCGGCTTGCCAAACAAGCTGCAACGTCCGCTATGGGGCTGCAGATAGCCCGTAAGCTGGCGGAGTAGCGTCGATTTTCCTGCCCCATTCGGGCCAAGAATCGCGATGATTTCTCCATCAGGTAGCGTCAGGGAAACGTCATCGGTCAGTCGTCTGCCCTGAATGTGGTAGACCAGATTTTCAGCGACGATCATGACACCCTCCGGCTACGCAGTATTAACCACAGGAAATACGGTCCACCGATCAGGCTGGTTAACAGGCCAACAGGCATTTCGGCAGGCTGAACAAGAGTGCGGGCCAGCGTATCGGCAATCAGAAGTAAACAGGCGCCGGCCAGCGTAGAGCAGGGAATCAACCAGCGATGATCGGCGCCGGTAGTCATTCTGATCAGATGTGGGATCACCAGGCCAATAAAGCCAATCACGCCGCTGACGGAAACGGCAGCGCCAACCAGGAGCGAGCTGAGCAACAGTAACTGCTGGCGCTTACGTTTGACGTTTACGCCGAGGTAATGCGCCTCTTCATCACCCAATTGCAGCAAATTAAGTGTTCCTGCCATACAGACGGTGACAGCAATGGCTGGAAGAACAAACGTGCTGGCAACCAGCAGCGTCGGCCATTGGGCCTGGCCGAGATTCCCCATCATCCACAGCGTAAGTTGACGTAGCTGCTGTTCGTCACCCACATAGCTCAGCACGCCAATAGCCGAACCGCACAGAGCATTGATAGCGATACCGGCTAACAGCAGTTGCATCATTCCGCCGTGGTTATGACGCTGGCTTATCAGAAAAATAATCGTGCAGACCACCATGCTGCCCGCGACGGCAAAAATCATCTGCTCATACAACACCAGCACCACGGGGAATGAAAAGGGGATAACTATCGCGATGCCGACCATCAGCGCGGAGCCGCTGCTGACGCCAAGCAGGCCGGGATCGGCCATTGGATTGCGAAAAAGCCCCTGCATAATGACCCCTGCCGTAGCCAGCGCAGCACCGACCAAAACGGCCAGCAGCACGCGAGGCAGGCGGATGTTCAACCAGATATCACGGTATTCGTCGTTGAACAGGGCGCTGAAGCTAATATTCAACGCCCCCTGACTGGCACCGAACAGCATCAGAGCGACCAGCAAGAGAGAAAGGCCCGTCAGAATGCTGACGGAAGAAAGCGAGTCCTTAAGCACGCAACGCTCCATAACGTCTTTGCGGCGCGAATTTTCCGCGCCGCGAGGGGTTTACGCGGGTTTCAGTCCCGGCTCAACCAAACTGTAAATCTGGTTATTGAGTGCCGGCGCCGTGGCCAGTTCGTGAATGTGCCTGGCAACATCTGCGCGCATCACAAAGCCATGACACTCTTCGGCCTGTAATCGTTGCGCCAGGCCTGTGGCTTCACCGTTCAGCAAACCGCCGGGGCGGAGAATGGCGTAGTCCAGTTGACTGGTTTGTAGCCAGCTTTCAGCCAACGATTTTTCCCGTACAGCCTGGCCAAATGCGGCCCTGGCACGTGGGGACAAAAAGGCCCAACTGTCGCCACAGCCCAGGGAGGTGACCAGAATCATGCGTTTGATCTCAGCTTTTTCTGCTTCATCAATGACGGTTCTGTGCGCCAGATAATCCTGGGCACCGCCCATGGAGGAGATCACTGTGGCATGCTGACCCGCTGCGCGACAGGCGCAGGCGGTGACCTGGCTGTCGCAGGCATCGCCAATAAAGACCTGCACACCTTTTTCCTGCAGCCCGGCAGCGACCTGGGGATTGCGAACGACAGCAATCACCGGACGATGCTCCGCCAGCGCGAGTTCCAGCGTTTTCGCGCCGACGCCGCGACCACCTGCACCAAAAATGAGCCATGGAGCCATCAGGCATGTTCCTTTAAAGATGAAGACAACGCGTGAAAGGCGCTGACCTGTTCGGCCAGTAGCTGTCGATGCTCATCGCGACCGAGGAAAATTTTGAACATAGCGCTACCCGCCTGGTTGAAGAAGAGAATGGACGCAGTGTCCATTCCCATAAATTTGCGTTCAATCAGGGCAATATGCGTGCAGTTTTCTGCCTTGATATGACCGGTCATGCCTTTTTTGCCGCGCAGGTTGAAGTAACCGTGGCGGTGGAACCCGGAAGGTAATTCACCGGTGAATTCCAGAATGACATCAGCAGTATGGACCAGGGTGGTGACTTTGCCCCATTCGCAGACGTTTTCCCAGACGGTATCAAATTGACTGCCGGAAACCAGCGTCGGGGAAGGGAGGTTTTTCACCACCTCCAGCAATGTAGTGTTGTACTGGGCGGCGATAGCTTCCAGCGTACCGTCCGGCTCAGTTTTCAAAAAATCCTGTAAAGAGACATGGCTCATAATTCACTCCTTTTATGGTTGCTCTACCGCAATGCGCGGCGCGTTAAGTGCCTGAATCAGTTCATCAAGAGACTGCAAAATATTGCTCGCCCAAAAACGCCCTTCATTGGTCAGGCGTACACAGGTGCTGGCATCTCGCGTCAGTCCTGCGTGATGCCATTGGGTCAGTAGCGGGGCCAGTTTTTGTGCATGAGGCGTCAGCTCATCCAGCGGAACGCGGGCCGTCTCAATACCGGCCTGGAGAGTGTGTCGCCACTGGAAACCACGCTCGGCGGTGCGCATCATCATCATTAGCGGTTTTTTTCCGGCGGCGATAGATTCATGCCATGTATTCAGGTTGCGCTCGACCATCCAGGAATAGCCATTGACTGATCCTCCTGCCCCAGAGCCGAATGCCAGACAGTCTGCACCCTGTTTAATCAGCAGGTTGTACAGATTGCGTTCCCGTGTGGTGCGCGCCCAGTGGCTGTTGCTGATGCAGCGCCAGCCCGCGCTGTCCATGAAATCGCAGCCCTGAAGATAGAGATCGCGGCGTTCGGCGGGAGAGGGAACGGTTGTGCGCCCGGTTTCAACCGCTTTGCCTAGCGGTGTATTAGGGATCAGATTCAGCGCATAAAGATCTACGCCGTCGAGGCCGATGTCGCGGGCAATCGCCAGATCCTCGCCCCACAGTTTTGCGTCTTGTCCTGGCAGACCAAACAGCAGATCGCACACCACGGCGGCACGATCCCGTTTTACCAGTCCTTGCATAAAGGCTGTCGCGGTCGGGCCGTCCGAAGTACGCGCCATTTTCTTGCGGATTCGGCTGTTAAAAGACTGAATACCGATCGAAAATCGATTGGCGCCAGCGTCAAGGCAGGCATCGATTCGCGCATCGTCAAAATTGAGCACCCGTCCCTCAATGGTGATTTCGCAGTCCGGCGCCAGCGGCAGCTTGTCGCGCAGCGTGGTGATAATTCTGGCCAGATCCTGTGCAGACAGCGCAGAAGGCGTACCGCCGCCAAAATAGACGGCGTGAATGGGGGCCGACTGATGTAATGCGCTATCAGCTTCCATCTCTATTTCGCGCAACAGCGCGTTGGTGTAGCGGGTGCAGTTGTCTTCTTCAAACCGGTTTTGATAAAAACCGCAGAAAGTACAATGCGTTGCACAAAAAGGGATATGCAAGTACACCAGCCGTTTACGCGGCGGGGTTGGCTGGCTGATGACCTCCTGCCAGGTTTGTGACAATAGCTCTTTGGCAACCGGGATCGCCCCACGCCAGGGCATCGTGGCGCGGCGATCCTTAAATGGCTGACGTCCCTCGAGCGCAAAATGCGCGGTGAGATCCAGCGAGTGTTCAGTTTTCATTCTTCTTAATAAATCCAGTTAGTGAGGCCAGAATTGCTGGTGCAGGGCTTCAACCGCATCGGCGACGCGAGGCCCCATCCCCAGAATCAGCGCCTGGTCTACCGCCACAATGCGCTGGTTTTTCCAGGCTGCAGTATGGGTAATACCGGCAATCGCGCTCAGGCGATCCAGACCGCCATCCACCATTTGCGACGTCACCACGATCACCTCCGGGTTGGCGGCGATCAGTGATTCCGCGCTGTAGCTTTTATACTGCTCATGGGTGGCGACATTTTGTGCGCCGGCGAGGGTCATAATGGCATCGGCAACGCTGCCTTTTCCGGCGACCTGCGGCGCGCTGCCGCCAGCGGAGAGAATGAACATGGCTTTGACCGGCACGTTTTTCGCCGCCACGCTGTGCTGAACACGCTCCAGACGTTGCTGCAGGCGATTGACTAACGCCTCGCCTTGCTCAGGAATGTGCAGTGTTGTAGCCAGTTCTCGAATGTTGGCGTACATCTGTTCGACGGTGGCCGGCACGCGTGGCAACGTCACGACGTTAACCTTTTGCGCTCGCAGCTGATCCAAGACGATTTGGGGACCAGCATCCTGCCAGGTGATAAAGCTGTCCGGATGTAGCGATAAAATGCCCTCGCTGCTTAACTGCTTCCAGTAGCCGATATGCGGGAGTGCGGCAGTTTCAGGCGGATACGAGGTGGTTTCATCAACGCCGACCACCCGGTTGCCGACGCCCATGGCGTATATCAGTTCGCTAAGCGAGCCGCCCGCCACCACCAGGCGGTCGGCGGACTGGGCATTGAAAACGCAGGCGAGGCTCAGTAAGCCAATCATGAGTTTTTTCATTGTCAGAAATTCCACGCAAAGCCAACGGCGGCATTGAAACCAGCGTCTGGAATAGATTCATGCGCGGTTCTGTAACGCTTGTCGGTCAAGTTGTTGAGCGCGAGGTTGACCTGATACTGATCCTGCGGACCGAACTCGGTGTTAAATGCGAGGTTAAGTGTGGCCCAGCCTGGGTAGTTGATTTCCGTGGTGCCGGTATTATCTTTGGCGCTGGACGCCGCGCGGATAAAGACATCGGACGTCAGGTTAGCGACGTTCATCAACCAGGTATGTTTCAAGCCGACGCGGCCGGTCAGCGTGGGTTCGCCGGTATCCCAGGTTTTAAGGGTATTGCCTTCGTACTGACGGCGAATGAGATTACCGCTCAGGTAAGGTGAAACCGCCCAGCCGTTGTATTCTGCGGTGAGTTCCATGCCCCAGGTTTTGGCCCGATCGATGTTGTCGTAGTAGTAATAGCCGCCCCGTGAAGAGGTGGTATTACCGTTGCATACGGGTTGACCTGAACAGGCCAGGCTGGCGATATAGTCTTTGGCTTCGGAGTAATAAATGGCGCCGTCAATCAGCCACATATTCCCTTTATACCGTGCGCCCAGCTCATAGTTATTCGAGTGTTCCGCCTTCAGGTTTGGGTTGCCGTAGGTCACGCTGCCGCCTGCGGACGTCTGCATAAATAGCTGAGTCAGCGTGGGGAAGACATAGCCCTGGGCATATGCAGCCCGGAGTTCAAGATCTTTAAAACCGGAATAGCGTAGGCTGGTTGAGGTCACCAGTTCATCATCGTGAACGGAATTTCCTCCAGTGGATTGCCAGGTGCTGCCGCTGCTTTGCAGGGTTTGCGTATCGTTGCGATTGAGCTTCGAAGACAGCCAGTACTGGCGTGCGCCCACGGTCCACGTCCAGTCATCGGCAAAGCGCCAGTCGTTTTGCGCGAACAATGAGGTGTTGCTTTGCTCCGCTTCGTTGTATGACAGGGTACGGGTTTGCGTATCGAAGAAGCCGGTAGCTGCGGTCTGGCGCGTACTGCCGTCCGCGTCCTGTTTTATTTTGTCATGCTGATATTGAGTGCCAATCACCAGCTCGTTGTTAGCGGGAAGGGTGAAATTGCCCTGCAGCGTTACCCCCTGGGTATACTGTTTGTCGTTGGTATTGGTTTGATTGTTTATCGTCAGCGCTTTAATCGCCGGGCTGGGGATTATCTGGGTCGTTTTGACCCGGTTTTCAAATTTGCGCTCTATTGTCTGGCTGTATGCGTCAAGATGGATTTTCTTCAGGTAATCCCCGTCAGCCGCATAGTCGTAGAAAAGACCGATTTTCTCGCGTTCCAGCTTAGGTATTTTGACGCTAAAGTCGTCGAACTGGCCCTCTGGATCGTCAAACCAGGTTTGAGTAGACAATTTGTAACGATCGAGGGAAAGTCCGATTTTGTGGCGATCGAAGTTGTAGCCAAGCCACATGCCCTGGCCGTTATTACGGAAATTGGTGTCGGGCAATCTTCCATCAGGCGTATCGCGGTCCCCCTGGTCGGAATAGCTGCCATTGATGCGGTAGTCAAAGTTTCCGATGCTGCCCCAGGCCGCAGCTGATTCTTCCCATCCTGCCGTTGCGGAGTTATAGACGGCCTTAACGCTGCCGCCGAGAGGCTTATCGCCGCCTTTTTTGGTAATAAAGTTTACGACGCCGCCAATCGCCTGCGAACCATAGAGGACAGAGTAAGGGCCTTTGACCACTTCAATCCGTTCCAGCGCGGATTCGTCAATCAGCAAACCGGCCCCGTAGTTTTGCCCGGCGCGCTGGTAGCTGACGACCTGGCCGTCTATCAAAATCAGCACCCGCGAAGAGGCTTCGCCACGAATACGGATTTGTTTCCGGCCAGCGAGGGCGTTATCGGTGACTTCAACGCCGGGAATATCTTGTAAATCATCAGCAATAGAAACGCTGGTGGAGTTTTGCAGCGTCTGGCGATCGATAACCTGAATGGTTGCCGGGCTATCCCAGAGACTACTTTCAGAGCGGTTAGCCGTGACGATCACCGTATCATCGCCGGGCGTTGAAGCGTGTGTTGTAGAGGTAGCTGCAGAAGCAGCGCCGGACATGCATAATGTCAGGGCTGAAAGAATAAATGGCCTTTGGTTAATCCGTGGCAACATAAGGGAACCTTTATTGAATGTAAATGATCATCATTATCATTCGCGTTTATATATAAAATTGTTTCCCTTTGTTCAATATGAAAGATGTAGAATCAATGCATCTTTTGATTTGAGTCAATTTTGTGCGGTCAACAAATACTGAAATGTGATCTGTGTCGCGTATAACAATGTGAATCAAAAGGATTTATTCATTTCTTTATTGGCTGAAAATGTGCAGGTCACTCGGGTAAATGATTACGGCAATCTGGGCTATAATGTGGCTCAGCACCAACAAGCACCGCGGGGGAAAAGTGAATATTAGCGATGTTGCGAAAAAAACCGGTTTAACCAGCAAAGCCATTCGCTTTTATGAAGAGAAAGGACTGGTGACGCCGCCGCTGCGTAGTGACAATGGCTATCGCACTTACAACCAACAGCATCTGAATGAACTGACGTTGCTGCGTCAGGCGCGCCAGGTTGGTTTTAACCTGGAAGAGTGCGGCGAGCTGGTAAACTTATTTAACGATCCGGCGCGTCATAGCGCGGATGTGAAAAAGCGTACGTTAGAAAAAGTGGCGGACATTGAGCGGCATATCAGTGAGCTGCAGGCCATGCGCTTGCATTTGCTGGCGCTGGCGGACAGTTGCCCGGGCGATGACAGCGCCGAATGTCCAATCATGGATAATCTCTCCGGCTGCTGCCATCACCAGGCGAAGGCTTAACGGCGAGAAGGATTAAGCATAAACACCACCGTACCGCGATACCACGGGGATTTCTCAAGCTGCGCTTCAGCCTGAGGGTCCCTGCTACCATTTTGTACCAGTCCCAGCTTAAACGGAATGCGCAGACGAGCGAGCGCAGGCAGATACGCCTGATAATTTGTTACCGTGTGACGGCCCTGATAGCTCTGCACCACCAGTTCATCGACCGCCAGCGCGTTCAACGTGGCGACGTCGCCCGTTTTTGCCCAATCCAGTAATCCGGTTACGCCAAGTGCAAATTCAGTGGGTAACCTCTGGCGCAACTGCTGTAGAAAGTGCGCGTAGTCGGCAAGCTGATGGGTCGCCGCGTCAAAATCAACCTGCAGGCCGACAACGTGATTCCCGGCGGCCTGCCAGCGTTGCATCAACCGTATGATACGCGCCGGGATTTCCTCCGGTACGTCGAGCGTGGTAAAGCGTACGGTCAGCCAGATTGACGGAAAAGACAGACGGCTGACCGGCAGTCCGAGACGCTGGAAAACCACGTTACCCGAACGAACCAGTACCTCGCCCTGATGCAGATAGACCGTTTGCGCGTTTTTCAGCTCGTCACTGGCCTTCACTCCGGACCACAGCCAGAAGGCGGGATGCTCACGGGCGGCGACGATATCCGCCGCCTGTGCCTGGCCCAGCAGCAGTGCGGTTACCAGTAGTATTTGAGTTTTTGCGCCCACGGGCTTCCCGGATACTGCGTTTTCAGTTGGGTGAACCAGCCCTTACGCTGCAGTTTATCCACTTCCTCGCCGCCGCACTCGTTAGCGCCTGAAGGCGCATAGCACATGATGGCGCGATACAACGCGAAGCTCTTATCTTCGACTTCAGCGGTGGGCGAGGTGATTACCTGCTGATAGTAGCTTTGTCTGTCGAACTGGCCGAAGGGTTTCTTGCGCGAGATTGCTGATTCAAGCTCGTCATTGCCAGCGCTGTTTTTCCACAGATCAACATGCGTTTGCGTGGTGCGGAAGAATTCGCCTAAGCAGTTCAATGCGTGGGCATCATCCGCTTTTTTGCTCAATACCGTTACCGTTTCATTGAGGCTGCGACACGTATAGCCCGCCTGCGCCGCGTCGCCATTCCAGTCGAATATGCTCAGGTTAACGTCAGCAAACGCTTCGCCAATGACCGGAGGCGTAATCGCGCTGGCCAGTTTTTTGTCATTCAGCCAGTCGCCAAAGCGATCCTCAGTAAGATCCCGCACCAGCAGCGTATGCAGGGCGATGGTACGCTCTTCGTTATTCGGACCGTGGACGGCCTGCTGACGCAGCAGTTCAGGTGTGGCCTGTGTTTTTAGCACCTGCGAGCGAAAGCGCAGGTTGGTCACGGTACTTTCTGGGGCAAAAACTGCCTCCACGTCGCCGCTATAAACCAGGGTCGCAGCGAGCTTAGCCTGCACATACTGCTGCTGTTCGTTGTCCTGACTAAGTTTTAACAACTGCTGCCAGAAATCACGCGCAGCGCTCCAATTCTTCTGGCCCATTAGCGCTTCGCCGTACAGCACCTGTTCGCTGAAGGCGAGAGTATCGTGAGCGGCAAGTTTCTGCGCTGGTGTAACTGCCTGAATAATTGCCGCGTAGTTGCCCGTTGCCTGCCACAGATTCAGTTGCAGATCGCGCCATAGCGGCAATTTTTGGCTCTGTTCAAACACCGGCTTGCTGGCGTCGAGTTGTTCCTGGGTCAACGTAGGTTTACTGTTGTTATCCAGGCGCAGCGCGCGCAGCAGTTCGATATAGCTGACCAGCGGCGCGTCGGGGAAGGCCTCCACCACGGGTCCTTCAAAGAATTGCATACCGAATACATTATCGTATTCGATAACGATTTCACGCAGTTGCTGTGCGTCAGCCGACTGCTGGAGCGTCTGCTCATACAACCCGGCCAACTGCGGCCACGCCTGTAAATACCAGTTTATGCGACGCAACATACCGCGGGTGGAATTGGCGTAGAGTCCTTCCGGCCAGCGTTGCAGATAGTTCTGCGCCTCTTTTTGCGCCTGAGCGGCGTCTTTGAGTTTGATATTGTCGATATTAAATTCGCCGTACTGCCCGTCGCTAAACTTACTGCTTTTGTTCAGTGCTGTGCGCATCAACATGTATTGCGCGGTTTCCATCAGCCAGGGGGAGCCGTTGTGCAACACGATGGTAAAGTCTTGCTCGGCCCCTTCGTAATTTTGATCGTAAAAATGCGCGGCACCGGTCAGATACGTTTTGTACAGAAGTGAAGTCGAATCAGCCGGAAGTGCAGCAAGGGACTCGGCGATCTGTTCTTTGGTCGCGCGCCCCCATAAATCCAGGCGCGCTTGCGCAAGTAATCGGCGCTGGTCGATATTTAACGTCTCGTCCGTCATCAGCGCAGCGATAAACTCGCTTACGCTCTGGCGATTATTCGACACATAACGGTTTTCCAGGTCGGCATCATAGCCGTTTTGTTTGGCAAATAGCGGAGGTTCGATTTCCAGAACAGCCAGTTGCTGACTCAGAGTGGTATCTTCACTTTGCACCGGGGCAACCGCTGGCTGCGGGACAGTCTCATCCCATTGTGGGTGATACGCAAAATAGAAATCGCGGGAGCGGGTGATATCCGCTGGCATCGACTGCACCGGCAGAACAAATGATTTTTCCTGACTCAGCAGCCGCAGCAGGTTGTCGCGGCTGTCGTTTTCAGGGTTAAAGGTCGGCGTGCCTTTCAGCAGGCAGCTGTCGTCGCTCCATTTACAGTCTTCCATATCGAAAGAGGCGAGTGCCTGCGGGGCGGCGGTCAGTAATGTGCAAAGGGCAAAGGCAAGGGGTGTCTTCCTGACCATAGTCTTATTTCCTGTCTTTTTAGTGTGATACCGCTTTAATAATCAGGGTAATTCCCTCAACGGCAATGACCTCAACCTGCGTTCCTGCGCTCAAATCGTCGCGGGCGCTAACGGGCCAGGAGCTGTCGCCGACGCGCATATGTCCGCGACCATTGACCAGGGCGGTTTCCAGAATAAATCGACGGCCAACCAGCTGCTGACCGCGCTGGTTAAGATGGCTGTCGGCGGGTTTCTGCTCTTTCACGCGTTTTGCCAGCCACTTCCACCACAGCCAGGCCGCCAGTAGCGTGAGTACAGCGAACATCGCCCCCTGCCACGCCCAGTCAAGCGGGACGAGCCACACCACCAGGCCAGTAATTACCGCCGCCACGCCGCTCCACAGCAGATAGCCGTTACCGCCCAGCATCTCGGCGGCGAGGAGCAAACCGCCGAGGCTGAGCCAGAAGATGTGCGGGTGTACCAGAATCATCGCTATCATGATTTTTTCCGCTCGCTGGCGCTGTCCTTAACCAGTTCGGCGATCCCGGCAATGGAGCCCATCAGGCTGCTGGCGTCCAGCGGCATCATCACCACTTTGCTGTTATTTGACGAACCGATATGCTGCAGCGCTTCGGTGTATTTCTGCGCCACGAAGTAGTTCACGGCCTGGATATCCCCGGCGGCAATGGCCTCAGAAACCATCTGCGTTGCACGGGCTTCTGCTTCTGCGGAACGTTCACGCGCTTCAGCCTGTAAAAACGCGGACTGACGTTCACCTTCCGCTTTGAGGATTTTCGACTGCTTCTCACCTTCGGCCTTGACGATTTCCGCCTGACGGATCCCTTCTGCTTCAAGAATGTAGGCGCGTTTTGTTCGTTCGGCTTTCATCTGTGCGTTCATGGCGTCGATAAGCTCAGCCGGAGGACGGACGTCGCGGATCTCAATACGGGTGATTTTGATGCCCCAGGGATTGGTGGCCTCATCAACGATGTGCAGCAGGCGCGTGTTGATGTTGTCGCGTTGGGAGAGCATTTCATCGAGTTCCATCGAGCCGAGAACGGTACGAATGTTGGTCATGGTCAGGTTGATGATCGCCAGTTCCAGGTTGCTGACTTCATAAGCCGCTTTCGGCGCGTCGATCACCTGAATAAAGCACACGGCATCAATCGCGACGTTGGCGTTATCTTTGGAGATGACTTCCTGAGAGGGGATATCAAGCACCTGTTCCATCATATTGATCTTACGACCAATGCGGTCCATGAACGGTACAACAAGGCTTAAACCCGGCTGCAGGGTTTTGGTGTAACGGCCAAAACGCTCTACCGTCCACTGGTATCCCTGCGGGACGATTTTGACGCCTGCGCCGACGATGACCAGCGCGACAAAAATAAGAATAGGAATAAAAATGAGCATTGATGAAACCTCCTGTTGTGCTGTCCTTTACTGCTTCATTAGTCAAATTATACCCGATTTATCAAGGTGGGCTCCCCTATAATAAATTACAGAGATAGACTATCTGCACGAAAGAGGTAAAAAAGGGATTGGTAATGGAAGAAAGCAGCATTCTGCTTCAGTTAAAAAATGTCGCATGGCAGGCAGGGGCGACGCAGGTTCTCAATAACATCTGTTTTGATCTCCGCGCCGGAGAATTTAAGTTGATTACCGGCCAGTCCGGGTGCGGTAAAAGTACGTTACTCAAGATAGTCGCGTCGTTAATAAGTCCGAGTTCCGGTGAAATCCTTTTTGAGGGTAAGGAGATAAATACCCTCAAGCCGGAAGCGTATCGTCAGCAGGTCTCTTATTGCGCGCAAACGCCCGCTTTGTTTAGTGATACCGTCTACGACAACCTCATTTTCCCGTGGCAAATTCGCGATAAACGCCCGGAACCGGATGTGTTTCTGGAAGATCTGGCCCGATTTGAGTTACCTGAGGCAATCCTCAAAAAAAATATCAATGAGCTGTCCGGCGGCGAAAAGCAGCGCGTCTCGTTAATTCGTAATTTGCAGTTTCTGCCGAAAATCCTGCTGCTTGATGAAATCACCAGCGCGCTGGATGAAGCCAACAAGCGTAATGTGAACGAATTAATTCACCACTATGTTCGCGATAAGAATATTGCTGTGCTGTGGGTGACGCATGACAAAGATGAAATTGATCATGCGGATAACGTCATAACCCTTCAACCGCACGCCGGTGAAATGCAGGAAGTAAGCAATGAACGAGCATAATATTACCAATGAATCCCTGGCATTAGCGATGATGCTGGTGGTGGTCGCAATACTGATCAGCAACAAAGAAAAGCTGGCGCTGGAAAAAGATATTCTCTGGAGCGTGTGCCGGGCGGTGGTTCAGCTTATTATCGTTGGCTACGTGCTGAAATATATTTTCGGCGTCAACCACAGCATTCTGACCTTATTGATGGTGCTGTTTATTTGCTTTAACGCGGCCTATAACGCGCAAAAGCGCAGTAAATTTATTGATAAGGCTTTTCTCTCGTCGTTTATCGCCATTACGGCGGGGGCGGGGTTAACGCTGGCGGTGCTGGTTCTGTCAGGCTCTATCGAGTTCACGCCGATGCAGGTTATCCCTATTTCCGGCATGATTGCAGGCAATGCGATGGTTGCGGTAGGGCTTTGTTACAACAATCTGGGGCAGCGGTTTAACAGCGAACAGCAGCAAATTCAGGAAAAACTCAGCCTCGGCGCGACGCCGAAAGTGGCCTCCGCGCCGCTGATTCGCGACAGCATTCGTGCCTCGCTGATCCCGACTATCGATTCAGCGAAGACCGTGGGGCTGGTGAGTTTACCGGGGATGATGTCCGGATTGATTTTTGCAGGTATTGATCCGGTAAAAGCGATTAAGTATCAGATTATGGTAACGTTTATGCTGCTTTCGACGGCCAGCCTGTCGACCATTATTGCCTGCTACCTGACCTATCGGAAGTTCTATAATTCACGTCACCAATTAGTTGTAACGCATTTGAAGAAGACGTGATCTGATGCCGGGAGCGGTATTTGTCGAATTTCCAGGCCCGATAAGCGCAAGCGCCATCGGGCAAAATCAAACGGATTAGTACAGCAGCGCGTACAGCTGGCGGCGGTACTTCGAGGCCAGCGCATCGCCCGTACCCAGTGCGGCAAGGATCTCCTGGAAAGTTTTACGCGCCTGGCCGTCGGCTGCAGTAAGATCTTTCTTCAGGTGGCTAAACAGCAACTCCAGCGATTCTTCGTTGCGTCCGACCTGGTGTAACTGAATGGCAAGTTGAGTTGCCAGCGCCGCATCCTGCGGATTGCTGGCGACCTGCTGCTGCAACTGTTGGATTTCCGGCGTATCAGCCGCCTGCTTCAGCAATTCGATCTGTGCCACCAGCCCCTGATAACGGGTGTCCTGATCCTGCAACGGAATGGTTTTCAGCACCGCTTCGGCTTCGTCAGAACGATTGAGGGCGATTTGCGTTTCCGCCAGCAGCAGACCAATTTCGCTGCTCTGGTTGGAGATCTGCCAGGCTTCTTTCAGCAGCGGCAGCGCATCAGCGTGATTACCCGCTTCGATAAATTCGATAGCCTGGCGCGCTTTCAGCTCTTCTTCGCTCGGCAACACTTTTTCCAGCAGCGCACGAATAACCTCTTCCGGCTGCGGGCCCTGGAATCCATCTACCGGCTGACCGTTCTGGAACAGATAAACCGTGGGGATCGCGCGCAGACCAAACTGGGAGGCGATCATCTGTTCAGCGTCACAGTCGAGCTTAGCGAGTATAAACTGGCCGTTGTACTGGGCAGCAAGACTCTCCAGTACCGGTGTTAACTGCAGACAATGCTGGCTGCGCTCAGACCAAAAATAGAACAGGACCGGCGTGGTCATCGACTGTTCAAGGGTCTGCTGTAGGTTCGATTCGTTAATGTTAACAATATTCTGTGTGGACATGGAGTTACTCTCTTTTGTCGATTTCTTGTTACATGGGGGCTGACGCGCGAGCTTCAACTCAACCCTGTAAAATTTTGTCCATTATGCGGCCTGGCAACAGGCGTTTAAGCAGCATCACTGCCCAGGTCACCAGCGTAACTGGATAACGTAGCTTCGGTTTATCGCTCTCAAACGCATGACGCACTTTGGCGACAACCGCTTCTGGTCCCAGCGTAAAACGCGCGGCAATGCCGGGATTTTCCACGGGAGCATCGCTCTGGGTCTGGTTGACGTTTTCAGTAAAGCGGGTGCGGATAGGGCCGGGCTCAATCAGGCTGACCTTAATCCCGCTGTAGCGCAGCTCCATACGCAGTGCGTCGGACCAGGCTTCCAGCGCATATTTGCTGGCGGCATAGGCCCCGCGTCCCGGCGTTGAGATCAATCCCATGACCGATGAGGTCATCACTATACGTCCTTCGCCGTGGGGTAACATAGCGGGCAAAAGGCGCATGGTAAGCTGATGTGCGCCAAAGAAGTTGGCGGAAAACTGCTGCTCCATTTGCTCGCGGCTGATGGTGGGCAGGGGGCCATAGACGCCGTATCCGGCGTTGTTAAAGATCCCATACAAACGATTATCGGTCAGGGCGATCACCTCATCGGCGGCGCGATCCACGCTTTCGGGTGAATCCAGATCCAGCAATACGCCGGTGAATCCCATGCTGTTCATTCGCGCGACATCGTCAGGTTTGCGACAGCCTGCCAGAATTTGAAAACCCTGGCGCTTTAGCTCAAGCGCGCTTTCCAGACCGATTCCGCTGGAACATCCTGTTATTAAGACCGATTTTTGCATAACTTTACCTGTCAGGATCTCCGTTGTTTTACGAGTCGTGATTTACTATATCCGTCATACTTCAAGTTGTCTGTGCGTTGGCTACGCTCGCTCACCCCAGTCACATAGTTATCTATGCTCCTGGGAACTCTCTCACTTGCCGCCTTCATACAACTCGAATTATTTAGGATAGAAAAGGGGTGAGATGTTGCGCCATCCAGTCGGCAATAAACGGCTGGGCGTCACGGTTAGGATGAATACCATCATCCTGCATCCACTGGGGTTTCAGATAAACCTCTTCCATGAAAAAGGGCAGCAGAGGGATATCAAACTCTTTGGCGAGCTTTGGATAAATCGCGCTAAAGGTTTCATTATAACGGCGACCGTAGTTTGCCGGCAGACGAATTTGCATTAATAGCGGTTCGGCATTTGCCGCTTTCACGTCCTGCAAAATCGTGCGCAGAGTTTGTTCGGTTTGCGCAGGCGCAAAGCCGCGCAGGCCATCGTTGCCGCCAAGTTCGACCAGTACCCAACGCGGCTGGTGCTGCTTGAGTAATGCAGGCAGACGGGCCAGGCCCTGCTGCGAGGTGTCGCCGCTGATGCTGGCATTCACCACTGGCGTTTTGGTTTGCCATTTATCATTAAGTAGCGCAGGCCACGCGGCGCTGGCGGACATACGGTATCCGGCGCTCAGGCTGTCACCCAGAATTAATAACGTGTCCGCAGCGGCGGCGCGGAAAGTTAACAGGACCAGGAACAGGAAAGGCCAATGCCAGCGGAAAACATTGTTGAAGTTCATCATCTTAAGAAATCCGTCGGTCAGGGTGATCATGAGCTATCCATCCTTACCGGAGTTGAACTGGTTGTCAAACGCGCCGAGACCATTGCGCTGATTGGCGAGTCGGGATCGGGGAAATCCACGCTGCTGGCGATCCTCGCCGGGCTGGACGATGGCACCAGCGGTGAAGTCAGCCTCGTGGGGCAGGCGCTGCACGCCATGGACGAAGAAGCCCGGGCGCAACTGAGAGCCCGACACGTGGGCTTTGTCTTCCAGTCGTTCATGTTAATTCCGACCCTCAACGCGCTGGAAAACGTCGAATTGCCTGCGCTGTTGCGCGGCGAAAACAGCGGAAAAAGTCGCGATGGGGCAAAAACACTGCTGGAGCAATTGGGACTGGGAAAACGTCTTGATCATCTTCCAGCTCAACTTTCCGGAGGGGAGCAGCAGCGTGTGGCGCTGGCGCGGGCCTTTAACGGTCGCCCTGACGTGCTGTTCGCCGATGAACCAACGGGCAATCTGGACCGCCAGACCGGAGAGAAAATCGCCGACCTGCTGTTTTCTCTGAACCGGGAACACGGCACCACCCTGATACTGGTGACCCATGACCCGCAACTGGCGGCGCGTTGCGATCGGCGTTTACGCCTGGTGAACGGACAGTTGCAGGAGGAGGCATGATTGCACGCTGGTTTTGGCGCGAATGGCGCTCGCCTTCATTACTGATTGTCTGGCTGGCGCTGAGCCTGGCGGTAGCCTGCGTGCTGGCGCTGGGCAATATCAGCGATCGTATGGAAAAAGGGCTAAGCCAGCAAAGTCGTGAGTTTATGGCGGGAGATCGGTCGCTGCAAAGTTCGCGCACCGTGCCGAAAGCGTGGATTGACGAGGCGCGACAGCGTGGCCTGAAGGTGGGCGAACAACTGACCTTTGCCACCATGACCTTTGCCCAGGATACGCCGCAACTGGCGAACGTCAAAGCGGTGGATGAAGTGTATCCGATGTACGGCACATTGCAGACCAATCCGCCGGGGCTGAAACCACAGCCAGGCTCGGTGCTGCTGGCCCCGCGTCTGATGGCGCTGCTCAACTTAAAAATCGGTGATTCCATCGACGTTGGCGATGCCACGCTGCGCATCGCCGGGGAAGTGGTACAGGAGCCGGACTCAGGTTTTAATCCGTTCCAGATAGCGCCGCGCCTGATGATGAACATTGCGGATGTCGAAAAAACGGCGGCAGTCCAGCCGGGAAGCCGCGTGACCTGGCGCTATAAATTTGGCGGGACGCCGTCCCAACTGGAAGCCTATGAAAAATGGCTGCTGCCGCAGTTAAAGCCGGAACAGCGCTGGTACGGGCTGGAGCAGGATGAAGGCGCGCTGGGGAAATCACTGGAGCGTTCGCAACAGTTCCTGCTGCTCTCGGCGCTATTAACGCTGCTGCTGGCGGTGGCCGCGGTTGCCGTGGCGATGAGCCATTATTGCCGCAGCCGTTACGATCTGGTGGCGATTCTGAAAACCCTCGGTGCGGGCAGAGCGCAACTGCGCAGGCTGATTGTTGGTCAGTGGCTGATGGTGCTGGTGCTGTCTGGCGTGACCGGCGGGTTGTTCGGGCTGTTATTTGAGCGCGTGCTGGTCGTGCTGCTCAAACCGGTTCTGCCCGGCGAACTACCGCCTGCCAGCCCCTGGCCGTGGCTATGGGCATTAGGTACCATGACGGTTATTTCGCTGCTGGTGGGGTTACGCCCTTACCGTTTGCTGCTGGAGACGCAGCCGCTGCGGGTGCTGCGCCGTGACGTGGTAGCAAACGTATGGCCGCTGAAGTTTTATTTGCCGGTGGTATTGTTAGTTGTGATTGCACTGCTGGCCGGACTGATGGGCGGAAGCCCGCTGCTGTGGGCGGTGCTGGCTGGCGCGGTAGTGCTGGCGTTGTTGTGCGGGGTACTCGGCTGGATGCTGCTCAACGTGCTGCGCGGTCTGACGCTCACCTCGCTGCCGCTGCGTTTGGCGGTCAGTCGACTGTTGCGCCAGCCGTGGTCAACGCTCAGTCAGCTGTCGGCCTTTTCACTTTCCTTTATGCTGCTTGCGCTGCTGCTGGTGCTGCGCGGCGATCTGCTCGACCGCTGGCAGCAGCAAATGCCGCCGGAAAGCCCGAACTATTTTCTGATCAATATTGCCACCGAGCAGGTGGTTCCGCTGAAGGCTTTCCTGTCTGAGCATCAGGTGATCCCGGAATCGTTCTATCCGATTGTGCGGGCGCGTCTGACGGCGATCAATGAGAAGCCAACCGAAGGCAACCAGGATGAGGCGCTGAACCGCGAGCTTAACCTGACCTGGCAGGATACCCGACCGGATCATAACCCGATAACCGCCGGAAGCTGGCCGCCAAAAGCAGGCGAAGTGTCGATGGAAGAGGGGCTGGCGAAACGGCTGAACGTCAGGCTTGGCGATCGGGTGACCTTTATGGGCGATACTCAGGATTTCAGCGCCAAAGTCAGCAGTCTGCGCAAAGTAGACTGGGAAAGCCTGCGACCTAATTTCTTCTTTATCTTCCCCTCCGGCGCGCTGGACGCTCAGCCGCAAAGCTGGTTAACCAGCTTTCGCTGGGAGAATGGCAACGGCATGCTGACGCAGCTTAACCGTGAATTTCCGACCATCAGCCTGCTGGATATTGGCGCCATCCTCAAACAGGTGGGCCAGGTGCTGGAGCAGGTAAGTAGAGCGCTGGAGGTGATGGTGGTGCTGGTTACCGCCTGCGGCATGTTGCTGCTATTAGCGCAGGTCCAGGTCGGTATGCGCCAGCGTCATCAGGAACTGGTGGTCTGGCGCACGTTGGGAGCAGGCAAGAAATTGCTGCGTACCACGCTGTGGTGCGAGTTCGCCATGCTCGGGATGGTAGCCGGATTGGTGGCAGCCATCGGTGCGGAAACCGCATTGGCGGTGCTGCAAACCAAAGTGTTTGATTTCCCGTGGGAGCCAGACTGGCGACTGTGGGCCGTGTTGCCACTTTGTGGGGCATTGCTGCTTTCTTTATGCGGCGGGTGGCTCGGTTCACGTCTGCTAAAAGGCAAAGCGCTGTTCCGTCAGTTCAGTAGTTGATTCATATCCGTGATGATTACGCACCGGTTTTTTTAATCGGTGCGTTTTTTTATCTATGTAGCACAAATTGACAACTCCTTGATATTTAACAGCACAGAACAATAAAAACCCGACAACACGAGTGTATTAATAAACGTTAATATTTGTATGCTGAATAATTGGCAGGCTATCTATCAAGGTACAAATAATGACTATAAAAAAAACGGCGCTGGCGGTATCGATCGGCGCAGCAGTGGCATTAACGACCTTCGCCTCCCAGGCGGAAATCACGGTCCTGAAACAAGATCCGCAGGCGGGCGACCCGCTGAGCCGTCTTAACTTCACCGTCGGCGGGAGTATTCGTCCGCAGTTCCAGAATATGGCCGGTGACGATGGTAAGAATGGCTACAAACGTAATGGCTTCGACGGCGGGACGCGTTTCCGCTTCGCTGCTGACTACTATCTGTTTGATGACATCAGTTGGGTGAGCTACTACGAGCTGGGCGTTAACTTCCCGGCGATGTTCAACTGGGACAACCACTACGCTAACGGCGCCAACGATACCACGCGTCGTATGCTGTACACCGGTCTGAAGAGCGCGACCTGGGGTACGCTGACCTTCGGTCAACAGAACAGCATTTACTATGATGTGGTTGGTGCGAAAACGGATATCTGGGACTACGACATGATCGGTCAGGCGCCAGGTAACGGTATCAATGGCGACTATGACGGTTCCTATCGTACGCGTAAATCACTGAAGTATAAGAAAACGGTTGGCGATGTCGATCTCTACGCCTCTTATCTGTTCAGCGATGATTACAACCCGAACAACGGTCTGCGCTACAAACGTAAAGGCGGCGGCTCGTTGGGTGTGGATTATCACATCACCGATGACCTGACCTGGGGTACGGCGTGGAACTACACCCGTGCGGAAATGCGTGGCGACACCAGCAAAACCTACGATCAAAACATCGTTGGTACCGCGTTGAGTTGGAAACCGGACAACTGGACCTTCTCGATGGGCGGCGGTTGGTATCAAAACTTCATGACCACCAAAAAAGTGTCTGTTAATGACTACTTTGCCGGTGATGCCTGGGGTCTGGAATACTTCGCGGGTTACACCTTCCCGGTTGGTCAGTATGCGCTGAAATCTGTTCAGCCCTACTTTATGGGAGACCGTATTGAGTATGTGAATGGCCGTAACTACCTGCGTACTGACAACGGTGTGGGTATCAGCTTCCAGCTGGATTACGGTTTCCGTGTTGATTACGAACACGTATTCACCTCCAGCACCGACAATCTGGGTGATATGAACCTGGTTCGTCTGCGTTACGACTTCTAATCGAACGCCTGTCAAACGGAACGCCCGATGCGCTTGCGCTTATCGGGCCTACGGGAGCAGGGTGATCACGTTATTTGTAGGCCGGATAAGGCACTTGTGCCGACATCCGGCTTTTTCATGCCTTCTCTCATTTGAAAACACATTTCGCAACATCATGAAATAATTTCAAGGACAGCAGGTTGTGATCTGTGTCATGTTAACAATCAGCCTGTTAACGGGCCAACAAGAACAACGCCGCAAGAACGGCGTGAGACATGACACCACAACGTTAAAATGGAGAGATTATGGGATTGCGTCAGAGTTTACGCGTCGCGACCGGAGCGCTATTGCTGGCCTGCGGATTACAATTTGCTCATGCGAACAGCGATCCGCATACCATCGTGTTTGGCGTCGCGCCTGGGCCGTACGGTGATATGGTGAAACAGGCCATTGCCCCTACGCTGAAAGAGAAAGGCTATAAGGTCGTGGTGCGCGAATTCAGTGACTACGTGCAACCGAACATGGCGCTATCCAACGGCAGCATCGATGCCAACCTGTTCCAGCATTCACTCTACTTTGACAAATTCACCGCCGATAAAGGACTTAAGCTGAGCAAGCTGATTGTGGTCCCGACGGCCGGGATGGGTTTTTACTCACATAAAATCAAAAGCCTGGATGAGTTGAAAAAAGGGGATGTGATCACGCTGTCCAACGATCCGACCAACCTGGCCCGCGGTCTGCGTTTCCTGCAATCCATTGGCCTTATCACCATCAAAGACAATATCGATCCTACGAAAGCCTCCGAGCGCGATATCGCCAGCAACCCGAAAGGACTGGTGTTTAAACCGCTGGAAGCCGCGCAGCTGCCGCGCACTTTGGACGGTGTGACCGGCGCGTTGGTCAACGGTAACTTTGCCGTGGCGGCAAAACTGGATCTTTCCAGCGCCATCAAGCAAGAGCATCTGGACGAAAATCTGAAAAATATCATTGCGGTACGCAGTGAAGATGCGGATAAACCGTTCGCGAAAGATATTGTTGAAGCGGTGAAATCTCCGGCGTATCGCGCGGTGATTGATGATCCGCAAAACATCTACAGCGCCTTCCAGAAACCGGAATGGATGTCGGCAGCCCAATAATTGCTGCGCACAAGGGTTAACAGGGGCAGCGGCGACTGCCCTTTTCGCATTTCTGAGGTGGCTATGATTGAAATAGAAAAGGTATGCGTGGATTTTAGCGCAGGCCGTGGACCGTCAACCCGGGCGGTTGATGACGTCAGCTTGCGCATCGGCGCAGGTGAGATATTTGGCATTGTCGGGACCAGCGGCGCGGGGAAAAGTACGCTGCTGCGCACCCTGAACGCCTTAACGCGACCGAGTCAGGGAAGCGTGAAGGTGAACGGCGTAGAAATTTCCGCGCTGGAAGGCGCGCATCTACGTAAAGCTCGTCAACGTATCGGGATGATTTTTCAACATTTTAATCTGATGCATACCCGTACCGTGGCGCAAAACGTCGCCTTTAGCCTGAAGGCTGCCGGATGGGAGCGCAGTAAAATTGGCCCGCGCGTTAGCGAAATCCTGGCGCTGGTGGGGCTGTCTGACAAGGCAAACCGCTTTCCGGTTCAGCTCAGCGGCGGGCAAAAGCAGCGTGTGGGTATTGCCCGCGCGATTGCCAATCACCCGGATGTACTGCTATGTGATGAACCTACCTCCGCGCTGGATCTGGAAACCTCGGCCACGATTCTGGCGTTGCTTAAGCAGATCAATCAACAGTTGGGGATCACGATCGTACTGATCACTCACGAGATGAACGTGATCAAATCGATTTGCGATCGCGTGGCGGTGATGTCCGGCGGCAAGGTGGTTGAGTCCGGTGAGGTGTTTGACGTTTTTGCTCACCCACAGCACGCTTTCACGCAGCAACTGGTGTCGCATACCCTCAATTTGACGCTGCCCGAGCGTCTGCGCCAGCATCTGCCCGGTCAACTGCTAAAAATTCTGTTCATTGGCGATTCGGCGGAACAGCCGGTGTTGTCAGAAGTCGCGGTTAAATTTGGCGTGGCGGTGAACATTCTGCACGGCAAAATTGAATATATTGGCGAACGCGCGCTGGGGATTTTGGTGGTGCAACTGACCGCGCCGCATAACCCTTCAGCGGTGGAAGTCGCCGTGGAACATATTCGTCAACGTACTGCACAGGTGGAGGTGATTCGTGGATGATTTATTGCCTGATTTGACGCTGGCGTTTAATGAAACCTTCCAGATGCTGAGCATCTCTACGGTGCTGGCAATTATTGGCGGTCTGCCGCTCGGTTTCCTTATTTTTGTCACCGACCGGCATTTATTCTGGCAAAACCGTTTTGTGTATCTGCTCAGTTCCGTGCTGGTGAATATCATTCGTTCGGTGCCGTTTGTGATCCTGCTGGTGCTGCTGTTGCCGCTAACCCAGTTTTTACTTGGGAATACCATTGGCCCGATTGCGGCGTCGGTCCCACTCTCTGTGGCGGCAATCGCCTTCTATGCCCGTCTGGTCGACAGTGCGCTACGTGAAGTCGATAAAGGCATTATCGAGGCGGCGGAAGCGTTTGGTGCCAGCCCGATGCGCATCATCTGCACTGTTCTGTTACCGGAGGCGAGCGCGGGTCTGCTGCGTGGGTTGACGATAACGCTGGTGAGTCTGATCGGTTACTCCGCGATGGCCGGTATCGTTGGCGGCGGTGGAGTCGGCGACCTGGCGATTCGCTTTGGTTATTACCGCTACGAAACCCAGGTCATGGTCGTTACCGTGGTGGCGCTGATTATTCTGGTGCAGGTCGTTCAGGTGCTGGGCGACTGGCTGGCAAAACGCGCAGATAAGCGCGACAGACACTGATCACTGTGCGTTAAGCCAGTCGGCAACGTCCTGCCAGGTGCCGCGAAAGACGATTTTCGCGGCTTTCTTTTCCAGTTGATAGCGATACATCGGGTCGTAATACTCGTTGAGCAACGGCACCAGCCAGCCCATATGGGCGTCGGTGCTGCCCGTCGCCTGCTGTTCGCGCAGAGCCACGTCGAGCAGGGCGGTCAACTCGGCAAAACGTTGTAAACCCAGGCGACGGCGGATAGCAAACAGGCCGTGGTGCAGATAGTCACTGTACTCCTGCCAGCCCTGGCTCTCGCCATAAGCATGGGTAAAATCGTGGTGCATTCGCACGAAATACTCTTCGCGCAGTCGCTCCAGACGACGCTCAAAAGGATCGTCAACCACCGCTATAGATGCCTGGGTCATACGCTCTCGCAGGCATTCGGGCAGATGATTAGCCCCGATCATGCGGCCTTCATCTTCCAGTACCCACAGGCGTAGAGCCTGACGGCTGTCGGTTTTGAGCATTTCGACCGCCAGCAGGTTTTCAAAACTCGCCTGGCTTAGCTGCGGTTCCACGGTACGTCCAAACGAGGAGCCGCGATGGTGAGCCAGTCCTTCGAGATCCACACCGTTCGGCTGCTGTTGTACCAACTGCGTTTTGCCGTTCCCGGTACAGCCGCCGATTAAGACGATCGGTTTTTGCACCAGTTCTTCAGTCAGTTGAATCGCTGCCTGACGCAATGCTTTATAACCACCTTGTATCAGCGGGTAGTCAATGCCGGACTCGTGCAGCCACTGCTGCACAATATGCGAACGCTGACCGCCGCGTGCGCAGCATAGGTAGCCCGCAGGATTTTGACGACAGGCATCCTGCCAGGCACGTATTCTCTGCTGGCGGGTTTCACCCGAGACCAGTTGATGGCCCAATTCGAGCGCAGCCTCAGGCCCCTGACGTTTATAACAGGTACCCACGGCGGCACGTTCGTCATCGTTCATTAAGGGGAGATTGACTGCCCCCGGCATCGCGCCTTGTTGAAATTCGACGGGGGCGCGTACATCGATTATAGGCGTACCGGCGAGCAGAATTGCGCGATAGTCCGTTCCATCGTTCATGTTTGATCCTGAAAATACAAAACAGCAATGGAGGGGATTTTACGCGCCAGAGGAGGGGCCGGGGAAGGATAAAATCAACTCCCCGGCATTAATGGTTTATTTCAGCTTTGACTGCGCCCAGATGATACCGCTGGCATATTCCGGCGGCAGCAGGGGAATAAGCGCTTCCAGCGTGGCGCTAAGGCGCGCGGTATCGCTGTCGCTCAGGTTCAGGTGACCCACCTTACGCCCTTCACGCACTTCTTTGTCATACCAATGCAGGTGCACCAGCGGTAGCTTCAGCCAGTCGTAGTTCAGGTCGCTGCCGATTAGGTTTACCATCACCGAAGGATTGTTCACCACCGGCGTCGGCAGCGGCAGGCCGGTAATGGCGCGCAGATGCAGTTCAAACTGGCTGATGCTGGCGCCGTTTTGCGTCCAGTGCCCGCTGTTGTGCACGCGGGGAGCCAGTTCGTTAATCAGCAGACCCTCTGGGGTGATGAAACACTCCATTGCCATCACGCCGACATAGCCCAGCTCCTGCATGATGGCAGAGAGCATCGCTTCGGCCTGTTCCTGCTGTCTGGCGTTAGCCTGCGGGAAGACTACGCTGGTGCGCAGAATGCCGTCCTGGTGCAGGTTATGGGTCAGCGGATAGAAGACGGTGCTGCCGTCGTGCGCACGAGCGCCAACCAGGGAGACTTCACCGGAGAAGTTGATTCCCCGCTCAACGATGCATTCGCCGTAGCAATCGTCCGGCAGTTGTTCGATTTCATTTGCGCGCAAACGCCACTGCCCACGACCGTCGTAGCCGCCGACGCGACGCTTCACAATCGCCAACTCGCCGAGTTTGTCAAACACCGCAGACCATTCGCTTTGATCCGCCAGCAGCTGCCATGGCGCGGTCGCCAGGTTGAGTTTGTCAAAAAGCTGTTTTTGCGTCAGACGGTCAGCAATAATCGGGAAGACGTCGCGGTTAACAAACGCCGGATGACGCGCCAGTTCGCGGGTTAGCGCCGTTTCCGGCCAGCGCTCAATCTCAGCGGTGATCACGCTTTGTTGAAAAGGAACGGCAGCCGGTTCAGCGTCCAGCCCGACGGGCCAGACCGCAATGCCCAGCGGCTCGCCGGCCTGGCGCAGCATGCGTCCTAGCTGACCGTTACCGAGTACGCAGACCTGCTTCATGCGACACCTCGCGGGTCCGGGTTCTCCAGCACCTCATCGGTTTGCGCTTTGCGCCAGTCGTTCAGACGCTGGTGTAAGGCTTTGTCGTGTGTTGCCAGAATTTGCGCGGCCAGCAGGGCCGCATTGGCCGCGCCCGCTTTGCCGATCGCCAGCGTGCCCACCGGAATACCGCGAGGCATTTGAACGATGGAATAAAGGCTATCTACGCCGCTCAATGCTGCGCTTTGTACCGGAACGCCTAAAACAGGCACCAACGTTTTCGCCGCAATCATGCCTGGCAAATGTGCAGCACCACCGGCACCGGCAATAATCACCTGATAGCCGTTCTCTTCAGCGCCTTCAGCGAAACTGAACAGTTTGTCTGGGGTACGGTGGGCAGAGACGACCTCAACATGGTGTGGAACGTCCAACATTTCGAAGATTTCGGCGGCGAACTGCATGGTAGCCCAGTCGCTTTTGGACCCCATCACGATGGCGACACGCGCCGGATTATTGCGGGAAGACATGCGTCTGAAAACTCCTGTGGTGCACTACACTCGACTTTTGAGGGCACAGAGAATAGCATAATTCATCGTCAAGGAAAACGATTGCGCGCTTTACACTTCACTCTTCAAGCTGCCTCTTTGTTGGCTGCATCTGCTCACCCCAGTCACTTACTTTTGTAAGCTCCAGGGGATTCACAGATTTGCCGCCTCGATGCAACTCGAATAGTTTTGTGTAAAGAGGAACTGCATATCTGCAGAATTAAAACGGAAATACGATCAGTTCAACGTCGTCTGGTGTGACTTTGATCATCGAACCTTCGCTGTGCCATGCGCCTAATACCACGCGGAAAGCAGGTTGCTCATTGGCAGAAAGTTCGTGGACCGCCGGGCGGTGGGTATGGCCGTGAATTAACCACTGAACCTGATGTTTTTCCATCTCAGCGATAACGGCCTGCTGATTCACATCCATGATCTCCAGCGACTTGCTGCTGTTGGCCGCTTTGCTGTTGGCGCGCATTCTCGCAGCGATTCGCTGGCGAACGAACAGCGGCAGGGCGAGGAACAGTTTCTGTAACCAGGGTTGATGCACTTTGGCGCGAAATGCCTGATAGCCCGCGTCGTCGGTGCATAAGGTGTCGCCATGCATGATCAGCACCCTGCGGCCATACAGGTCGAGCACTTTTTCTTCGGGAAGCAAGGTCATGCCGCTCTCACGGGCAAAACGTTTGCCGAGCAGAAAATCACGGTTGCCGTGAATAAAAAAGCAGGGAACGCCGGAATCCGCCAGCGATTTTATCGCCGCGGCCATTTCATGATGCAGCGGATTAGGATCGTCGTCGCCAATCCAGGCTTCAAACAGGTCACCGAGAATGTACAGCGCATCGGCCTTTCGCGCATCGCCGGCTAAAAAACGCAGAAAACCGGCGGTGATCGCCGGTTCTTCTGTGCAGAGGTGAAGATCTGCAATAAACAGTGTCGTCACGATTACTCGCTGACGGTCACGTTTTCGATGATGACGTCTTCTTTAGGCACATCCTGGTGCATACCGCTGCGACCGGTGGAAACGCCTTTGATTTTATCAACCACGTCCATGCCTTCAACAACTTCAGCGAACACGCAGTAACCCCAACCCTGCATGCTTTCGCCGGAGAAGTTCAGGAAGTCGTTGTCTGCAACGTTGATGAAGAACTGTGCGGTTGCGGAGTGCGGAGCCTGAGTACGCGCCATCGCCAGCGTACCACGGGTGTTTTTCAAACCGTTGTTCGCTTCGTTTTTGATCGCTTCTTTCGTGGCTTTTTGCTTCATGCCTGGCTCGAAACCACCGCCCTGGATCATGAAACCGTTAATAACACGGTGGAAAATGGTGTTGTTGTAAAAACCTTCGCGGCAGTAGTCCAGGAAGTTTTTAACTGTTTCAGGCGCTTTATCATCAAACGTTTTGATTACGATATCGCCGTGATTAGTGTGGAAAGTAACCATTTTTGCATCCTGTTCCGATAGATTGGTGCTTCGACCCCGTCAAGGGTCAGAGTTAGGGGTGTGTTATAGCATAACCGCAAGCTGCGATCACCTCGCAAAGTGTGCTGCTTCCGGTCTAAATTATGGGTATTATACAGACTTTACTATCCACACACGTCTACACGGAATCTTCGATGTTAAAAATCTTTAATACACTGACGCGCCAAAAAGAGGAATTCAAACCTATTCATGCCGGGGAAGTCGGCATGTACGTGTGTGGTATTACCGTTTACGATCTCTGTCATATTGGTCACGGACGTACCTTTGTTTCTTTCGACGTCGTCGCGCGCTATCTGCGCTTCCTCGGCTATAAGCTGAAGTATGTGCGCAACATTACCGATATTGATGACAAAATCATCAAACGCGCGAATGAAAACGGCGAAAGCTTTGTGGCGTTAGTCGACAGAATGATCGCGGAAATGCATAGCGATTTCGACGCGCTGAATATTCTGCGCCCGGACCTGGAGCCGCGCGCTACACACCATATCGCTGAGATTATTGAAATCACTGAACAGCTGATTGCCAAAGGTCACGCTTACGTGGCTGATAACGGCGACGTGATGTTCGACGTGCCGACTGACCCGAATTACGGTCAACTATCACGTCAGGATCTGGAACAGTTGCAGGCGGGTGCGCGCGTTGACGTGGTTGATGTGAAGCACAACCCTATGGACTTCGTGCTGTGGAAAATGTCCAAAGAAGGCGAGCCGAGCTGGCCGTCTCCGTGGGGCGCAGGCCGTCCGGGTTGGCACATTGAGTGTTCGGCAATGAACTGCAAACAGCTGGGCAACCATTTCGATATTCATGGCGGCGGTTCAGACCTGATGTTCCCGCACCATGAAAACGAAATCGCTCAGTCCACCTGCGCGCATGACGGTGAATACGTCAATTACTGGATGCACTCCGGGATGGTAATGGTTGACCGCGAGAAAATGTCCAAATCGCTGGGCAACTTCTTTACCGTGCGCGACGTACTTAAGTACTACGACGCCGAAACCATCCGCTACTTCCTGATGTCGGGTCATTACCGTAGCCAGTTAAACTACAGCGAAGAGAACCTGAAGCAGGCGCGTTCTGCGCTGGAGCGTCTGTATACCGCGCTGCGCGGCACCGACAAATCCGTTGCTCCTGCTGGTGGCGAAGCCTTTGAGGCGCGCTTTATTGAAGCGATGGACGATGACTTCAATACGCCGGAAGCCTACTCAGTGCTGTTTGATATGGCGCGTGAGGTTAACCGTCTGAAGGGTGAAGATATGGCGGCGGCGAACGGCATGGCTGCGCATCTGCGTAAGCTTTCCAGCGTGCTGGGACTACTGGAACAGGATCCAGAAGCGTTCCTGCAAAGCGGTGCGCAGGCGGATGACGGTGAAGTTGCTGAAATTGAAGCGTTAATCCAACAGCGTCTGGACGCCCGTAAGGCGAAAGACTGGGCGGCAGCCGACGCCGCGCGTGACCGTCTCAACGAGATGGGCATCGTGCTGGAAGACGGCCCGCAGGGCACCACCTGGCGTCGTAAGTAACTCTCTATTGCCGGATGGCGTCTAACGCCTTATCCGGCCTACGATGTAATGATCGGTAGGCCTGATAAGCTTAGCGCCATCAGGCACTATTAATGACGTCTATACCACCACAGCACACCCATCATCATCACTCCCGGTAGCCACACCCATAATAATTCCGAAATAATCACCTGGTGCCCGTAAGGGGTCGCGTAGCGTGATAGCGCGAACGGGGCGACTTTAATCACCTGCCACGGCGCGAAGAAGCGTTCATCCGACCACGGCCACAGCCAGCCAACGCCTTTGCCGCCGGTGGTGACCGAATCCAACAGACTGTGCGACAGCAGTGATACCGTCAGGAATAGCCAGCAGCGAATCAATCCCGCCTTAAACCATCGTCGGCCAATCACTACGCAAAGCAGCGGCACGACAAAAGCAAACAGCAGGGAGTGGGTAAAACCACGGTGACCAAACACGTTGCCGTAGGCGACGCCAAGTTTAAAAGACAGTACGTCGGCGTCCGGCAGCATAGCCAGAATGACGCCTGTAAACAGTAATCGCGGGGGGATGACTTTAAGTCCGAGACCTAACCCTAAACAGAGCGGAACGGCTGCGTGCGTGACGATAGTTGGCATGATGATCGCTTCATGTGGAAAAACAACATGCTAACAGTTCACTGTGAAGCGGCGGTGAAGTCATTATCTGAAAAAGAGAGGGGAGGTGGCCGGACAAGAAATGACCTTATCCGGCACCGGGATCACGCTACGACGTTAATGCTGTGGCCTTCAAAGCTGACGGTCTGACCGGCAACGATTTTGCAGCGTTTACGCGTTTCAACAGCGCCATCGACCTTCACTAACCCTTCGCCAATAGCAATTTTTGCCTGAGCACCGCTTTCGCTCCAGCCTTCCAGCTTCAGCAAATCGCAGAGTTCAACGTGTGGGTGTTTACCCAGTGAAAATGTGGCCATTTTAAACGTCCTTTACATCATGATATTCAACACACGCCTGCAGCGTGTTTTCGATAAGTGTGGCGACCGTCATTGGGCCTACGCCGCCGGGTACCGGCGTGATATATGACGCGCGTGCGGCAGCATCTTCAAAGACCACATCGCCAACAACTTTACCATTCTCCAGACGGTTGATGCCGACATCAATCACAATCGCACCTTCTTTGATCCACTCGCCGGGTATAAAGCCAGGTTTGCCGACGGCAACAATCAGCAGGTCAGCATGTTCAACATGGCGGCGCAGATCTTTGGTGAACCGGTGGGTGACGGTGGTGGTGCAGCCTGCCAGCAGCAGCTCCATGCTCATCGGGCGACCAACAATATTCGACGCGCCAATGACGACCGCATTCAGACCGTAGGTGTCGATGTTGTAACGTTCAAGCAGGGTTACAATGCCGCGTGGGGTACACGGACGTAGGCGTGGCGCACGCTGGCACAGGCGACCGACGTTATACGGGTGGAAACCGTCAACGTCTTTATCCGGCGCAATACGCTCCAGCACTTTAACGTTGTCGATACCCGCAGGTAACGGCAGCTGTACCAGGATACCGTCGATGGTGGTATCTGCATTGAGCGTATCGATCAGCTCAAGAAGCTCCGCTTCGCTGGTGGTTTCAGGCAGGTCATAGGAGCGGGAGACAAACCCCACCTCGTCACAGGCTTTGCGTTTACTCGCAACATAAATCTGCGAAGCCGGGTTGCTACCTACCAGCACAACAGCCAGGCCTGGGGCGCGTAATCCAGCCGCTAAACGCGCCTGAACTTTTTGAGCAACCTCAGAGCGCACCTGCTGCGCAATCGTTTTACCGTCAATAATCTTTGCTGCCATCAGAGAGAGGATTCCGTCTGTTACGTTAAACCGAAGGGGATGCCGCTATTTTGTCAGAAGCGGGACGTGCTGTCAGTTTTCGTTTGCGTTTTTACGTGCGATAGGAGGCGTTACTGTCGGCGAAAGGGGTCAGGTCAGAGGCTAAAGCCTTACGGGTAATTAATGAGCATGCTAATTAAAGTTAACGTGAATGAAACAATTCATCACCCTGGTCTTTTCATGGGTAATATGTCGCAAACCAGTCTGTTACGCTTAATTTTGGGTGATTTTACCTCATTTTCACCCAGATTTTTCCTGGGGCCTATTAAGAATTAGCCAGGGCCATTAAAAGGAATTGCAGGTATTTTTCATTAATTGAAATGTTTAATTTATCGCTGTGACGAATAGTCATATTCGCGAAGATAAATTAGTGAATCAAATACTCAGGAGAGTTGGGGTAAACGGTTAGCTAATTCTCTTGCGAGATATATCTTTACAGGATGCAGAGATAATTAGCCTGACATTTAATGTCGATAATGAGTCAAACGGATCCCGCAGGACGCCGGAGCCGGATGTGTGTAATTCAAGGGAAATCCATGAAACGTAAATTAATGACCTCTTCTGTTATTGCCAGCCTGATGTTAGTCGCAGGTGCGGCGGTTGCGGCCGATCCGGTAAGCGTTAGCGGCGGAACTGTGCATTTTGAAGGTGAACTGGTCAATGCAGCCTGTGCAGTCAGTACTCAGTCATCCGATCAGGTTGTCACCTTAGGCCAGTATCGTACTGCAAGTTTTGCCGCAGTGGGTGATACGACGGCACAAATTCCGTTCTCTATCGTCCTGAACGACTGTGACCCGAAAGTTGCCGCAACCGCAGCCGTTGCTTTCTCTGGTCAGTCTGATATTACCAATAACAACCTGCTGGCCGTCACTTCTGCAGACAACGGTACTACTGCCAGCGGCGTCGGGATTGAAATTCTGGACAATACGTCCACCGCGCTGAAGCCGGATGGAGCCACCTTCTCTACCGCTCAGGCGCTGGTTGAAGGGACCAACACCCTGCGTTTCTCTGCGCGTTATAAAGCCACTGCTGCAAGCGCAACGCCGGGTCAGGCAAATGCTGACGCGACGTTCATCATGAAGTACGAATAAGCCGTTTTGATTTGCGCAAGGATGCAGTACGCCTCATTGGATGAGGCAATATCCGGGGATGATGAAGGATGCGGCAGATGATAGGGAAAGGCGTGGCGCTGGCGGGAATGCTGTGCGTAATGCCCGTGTTTGCACATACGGTAATACTGGAAAGTGGCCGCGTCCACCTACGCGGGCAACTGGTCAACGGGGCCTGTACGGTCGCCACTGACAGTCAGAATATGCGGGTGCAAATGGGGCAGTATCGCACTAATGCTTTCTCCGGGACGGGAAGCTTTGCCTCTACCAGCGTACCGTTTTCACTGCGTTTAACCTCGTGCAGTTCTGATGTCTACGACCATGTTGGGATTGCGTTTGCGGGCGTGACGCCAGCGGAAGATCCGCAGGTTTTCCTTGCCAGCGGCGATGCTTCTGCGGCTTCGGGGATCGGTCTGGCATTATTTGACGAGCGCCAACGGCAAATTATTCCAAATGCGCTGCCGCTTCATTATGCGCCGATTATAACGCAAGAGATGACGTTTCATTTCACTGCTCGTTATCGGGCTGTCTCGGAAAATATAACGCCGGGAATGCTTCGTTCAGACGTGTGGTTTACGTTGGTTTATCCCTGATTTATTTCCCAACGATAATCGCATCAAAGGTATTTGTAGCTATGTCTAATTATCTGAAATCAGGTTTTATCCTTTTACTGGCCTTATTTTCTGCTGCCAGTGTTCAGGCTGCCGGCGGTATTGCATTAGGCGCCACTCGCGTTATTTATCCGGCTGATGCCAAACAAACATCCCTGTCTATCAGCAATAGCGATACCAAAGAGCGTTACCTGGTAAATTCCTGGATTGAGAATAGCGCAGGCGTTAAAGAAAAATCATTTGTGGTTACGCCTCCACTGTTTGTCAGCGAGCCCAAAAGCGAAAATACGCTGCGTATCATCTATGCCGGCGAACCGCTGCCCAAAGATCGTGAGTCTCTGTTCTGGATGAATGTGAAAGCCATTCCGTCAGTCAATAAAAACAGCCTTGAGGGCAAAAACGTTCTGCAACTGGCGATTCTGTCACGTATCAAACTTTTCGTCCGTCCGAATAATTTGCCGCAAATCCCAGAAGATGCGCCTGGGATGCTGACGTTTTCCCGTTCCGGTAACCACCTGAAAATCAATAATCCGTCAGCGTATTACGTCACATTGGTCAATCTCAATGTGGGGAAAACAAAGGTCGATAACGTGATGGTTGCGCCGAAAAGCGATGCGCAGATCCAACTACCAACGGGCGTTCAGGGCAACGTCACGTTCCAGACGGTCAATGATTATGGCGCTGTGACTCCGGCCAAAACGGTTAGCGTGCGTTGAGATAACGATGAATAAGACAACGTATTTTCCTGGCCTGTTACCGGGGGTTACGCCACCGCTGGCAGGGGTGGCGTTGTCCACGCTGGCGGCGCTCTTTCCCTCTTTAAGCCATGGGGAAAGCTATTTTAATCCGGCCTTTTTATCTGCGGATACGGCAACCGTGGCGGATTTATCACGCTTTGAAAAAGGCAATCACCAGCCTGAAGGCGTTTATCGCGTGGATATCTGGCGCAACGATGAGTTTGTGGCCACTCAGGATATTCGTTTTGCGACCAGTGCGGGAAAAGCCGGGGAGAAGTCTGGTGGGCTGATGCCGTGTTTTGGACTCGACTGGGTGAAACGCCTTGGCGTCAATATCGCCGCGTTTCCGGCACTCAGTAAGGACCCGAACGATACCTGCATCAATCTGCCTGAAGCGATTCCAGGCAGCGAGATTGCATTTGATTTTTCTACCTTGCGCCTCAACGTCAGCCTGCCGCAAGCGTCGATGTTAAACAGCGCGCGTGGCTATATCCCACCAGAAGAGTGGGATGAAGGGATCCCGGCTGCGCTGGTTAACTACAGTTTTACCGGCAGTCGCGGCAGTGATGCGGACAGCTATTTCCTGAGTATGCTCAGTGGTCTGAACTATGGCCCATGGCGGTTGAGAAATAACGGCGCGTGGAGCTATTCCAGGGGCGATGGATACCATTCACAAAGCTGGAAAAACATCGGTACATGGCTTCAGCGCGCGATTATCCCGCTGAAAGGCGAACTGGTGATGGGCGACAGCAACACCGGCAACGACGTTTTTGACAGCGTCGGGTTTCGCGGTGCGCGGCTCTATTCCTCAGACAGTATGTATCCTGACAGCTTACAAGGCTATGCGCCTACCGTTCGCGGCATTGCGCGTACCGCAGCGAAACTGACCATTCGTCAGAATGGCTATGTGATTTATCAAAGCTATGTTTCACCCGGCGCGTTCTCGATAACCGATCTCAACCCGACGTCATCCAGCGGTGACCTTGAGGTCACTGTGGATGAGAAAGACGGCAGTCAGCAACGCTATACGGTGCCGTACTCAACGGTTCCCTTATTACAGCGAGAAGGGCGTTTCAAGTATGACGTGGTCGCCGGGGATTTTCGCAGTGGCAATAGCCAGCAATCCTCACCGTTCTTTTTCCAGGGAACATTAATTGCCGGGTTACCAGAAGGCTACACCGCATATGGTGGTACGCAGTTGGCTTCACGCTACACCGCGATGGTTTTAGGCACTGGTCGAAATCTCGGGGACTGGGGGGCGGTTTCTGTCGATCTTACCCACGCGCGTAGCCAACTGGCGGATGACAGTACGCACCAGGGGCAGTCTTTGCGTTTCCTGTATGCGAAATCGTTGAACAATTTTGGCACTAACTTCCAGCTGTTGGGGTATCGCTACTCAACGCGTGGCTTCTATACCCTCGATGACGTCGCGTACCGCAGTATGGAAGGCTATGAGTACGAATACGACAGTGAGGGCAATCGCCACGACGTGCCCAATGTGAAGAGCTACCACAACCTGAGCTACAGCAAAAAAGGTCGTTTCCAGATAAACATTTCGCAGAATCTGGGGGATTACGGATCGCTGTATGTCTCGGGTAGCCAGCAAACGTACTGGAATACCTCAGATACCAATACCTGGTACCAGGTAGGCTATGCCAGTGGCTGGCAGGGGATTAGCTATTCACTCTCCTGGTCGTGGAATGAATCGGTTGGCATCTCCGACACCGACCGTATTCTGGCGTTCAATATGTCAGTCCCGTTCAGCCTGCTAAGCGGGCGGCGCTACTCGCGTGACAACGCCCTCGATCGCACCTACGCCACCTTTAATGCCAACCGCAATAGCAACGGACAAAACAGTTGGCAGAGCGGAGTCGGCGGTACGCTGCTGGATGGACGCAACCTGAGCTACAGCGTGAATCAAGGGCACAGTAGCACCAATGGCTATAGTGGAAACGCCAGCGCCAACTGGCAGGCGGCCTATGGCACGCTCGGCGTGGGATACAACTATGACCGCGACCAGCATGACTACAACTGGCAACTCTCCGGCGGCGTGGTGGGTCACGCGGACGGCATTACGCTCAGTCAGCCTCTGGGCGATACCAACGTGCTGATTAAAGCGCCTGGCGCGCAGGGGGTGCGGATAGAAAACCAGACCGGCGTTCAAACCGACTGGCGTGGATACGCGGTGATGCCGTATGCCACCGTCTATCGCTATAACCGCGTCGCGTTAGACACCAATTCCATGAACAACAATACCGATGTGGAAAATAACGTCAGCAGCGTAGTGCCAACGCAAGGGGCGTTGGTGCGGGCGGCGTTTGATACGCGAATCGGCGTGCGGGCACTGATTACCGCGAAATATGCCGGTAAACCCGTGCCGTTTGGTTCCGTTGTGCGGGAGAACACCAGCGGTGTGACCAGTATGGTGGGTGAAGACGGGCAAATTTATCTCAGTGGTCTGCCGCTAAAAGGCGAGTTGCTGATCCAATGGGGAGAAGGCGCAAAAGCTCGCTGCACGGCGCGCTATGCCTTGCCTGAAGAGAGCCTGAAACAGGCGGTGACGATCACGAACGTGACGTGCGAATCTCCAACGGCACGACAGGAATAATACGATGAAACGACAAACGGGTTTGTTACTGGGAAGTGCTTTACTGCTGATGGCCCATTCGTCCTGGGCGACGGTCTGCCAAAACTCGAATGGCACACCAACGGATGTTTTTTACGATCTGTCGAACGTGTTTAACAGCAGCAACAACCAGCCGGGTCAGGTCGTGACGTTACCGGAAAAATCGGGCTGGGTTGGCGTTAATGCCACCTGTCCGGCTGGGACAACGGTAAATTACACCTATAGAAGCTATGTGACTGAACTGCCGGTTCAAAGTACCGAGGGTGGATTTCAGTACCTGAAGCTCAATGACTACCTGCTGGGGGCCATGAGCATCACCGACAGCTACGCTGGGTTGTTTTATCCTCCTCGTAATTATATCCGCATGGGGACTCACCCTAACGTATCTAAGCAGCAGCCTTTTGGCGTAATGGATTCAAAGCTGGTGTTTAAACTCAAAGTGATCCGCCCGTTTATTAACATGGTGCCGATCCCCCGGCAGACGATGTTCAGCGTTTATGTTACGACCAGTACCGGAGATGCGTTAAGCACGCCGGTTTACACCATCAGCTACAGCGGCAAGGTGGAGGTTCCACAAAACTGTGAGGTGAACGCCGGACAGATTGTCGAATTTGATTTTGGTGATATTGGCGCATCACTGTTTAGCAAGGCGGGGGCGGGAAACCGGCCAGAAGGCATTAATCCGCAGACCAAAACGGTGGCGATAAAATGCACCAACGTCGCCGCACAGGCCTACTTAACCATGCGTGTAGAGGCCGAGAAAGCCACCGGGCAAATGATGGTTTCTGATAACTCAGATTTAGGTTTTATTGTCGCCGACGGCAATGGCAGACCGCTGACGCCTAATAATCTGTCCAGCACGATTCCGTTTCAACTGGACGACAACGCCGCGGCAAGCGTGGGCATTCGGGCATGGCCGGTCAGCGTGACGGGCAATAAGCCCACCGAAGGACCCTTTACAGCCCGTGGCTATCTGCGAGTGGATTATGACTAACAAGCAAACGCCCGCCGCAGGGACACTCCTGGCAATGGTGTCTCTGCTGACATTCAGTTCGTTGTGCCATGCCGCTTCGTCGCTGGGAGAAATCAATATTGAACTGCGCGGTAACGTGGTGGACTTTACCTGTGCGGTAATTGCCAGCGACAGCAACAAGTCTGTGGAGCTAGGCACCTGGCCGACAAAGCAGCTTCAGACCAGTGGAGAGACCACGCAACCGGTCGCGTTTACGCTGAAGCTGGAAGGCTGCCCGCCCGGATCCGCTTCGATAACGTTTTCCGGAACACCGGCCCCAGGCACGACGTTGCTGGCGCTTGATGATGCGGTGATGGCGCAAAAGGTGGCGATCGAATTGCATGACAGCGATCGCACGCGATTGCCGCTCGAACAGGCCAGCCAGACCGTGGGGATTGATGAGAACGGCAATGCCACGCTGACCTTTTTCGCCAACTATATCGCGTTAGCAGACGGGGTTCAGCCTGGTCTCGCCAGGGCTGATGCCACGTTTATGATTAACTATAACTAATCAATGTGCTGACAAAACACTCCCGAACGACATCTCGCCGGGAGTGTTATTACATTAATTCATGCATTTTTGCGTAATCAATCAGCTCAACGATGGTGTGTAATCCGAGCTTGGAGTAGATATTCGCCTTGTGAGCGCTAATCGTTTTATTGCTGAGTAACAACTGCTCAGCAATTTCCTTATTGGACAGCCCGTTTGCCAGATAACGCAAAACGGTAACCTCGCGGTTAGAGAGCGGCATGTCATTCAAGACGCCTTTCTGTGCATTTATATTGTTAATGAAATTAAGGGTATCCGAAGGGAAAAAAGAATATCCCGATAAAATCATTTTTACCGCATTGTAGATATCATTGAGATCCTTTCGTTTACTGACAAAACCATTTGCACCGGCCCTGATAGCACGCCCGGCATAAAATGACTCAGATTTTGAGGACAGAAACAGTACCCGAGTTTTCTCCTGCAATGACTTTATTCTTTTGAGTAATGTAAACCCATCAGAGCCAGGTAGTTCAATATCCAGAATGACAAGATCGACCGGGTGCGTGCGCAGGTGTTCTATTGCCGTACGGCTGTCATCGGTTTTCAGCACTACTTGAATATTACTGTTTTTCTCGAGTAGTACTTCTATCGACATTCTGACAATAGGGTGTTCGTCCATAATGATAACGGATGCTGGTTTCATTGTTGTATGCCTCAAACTGTTTGCGTATCTTGCGAATTTGATAAAACATCAGGCGTTATAATATTGTCAAATAGCCAAGAATTGTTCTGAGGGAGAGCCGAATAAATATTATTTCATCCTTGTTTATTCGGTTGTTCTTCTGCAGAACAATGAATTTGTGGAAAATCCATTTCACACCGGGAAAACTAACAATTAATCAGGAAACTGTGGGGATTATACCTGCTCTGTTCTTTCGGAAAAGACTTACAACATCCCGGTTGTTAATGTCAGTTAGGATGTTCTGAAAGATCCAGGTGTCTTAATGGCTATTGGCATTATTTATCTGCAGTTCGAATTATGGCAGATTGAAAAATTTTTTTAAACAGTAAAAACGATATGATAAACTAATTGTTTAGGTTTTGTTAAGGCGGCATTAAGGTGGTTTTATATTGAAATGCACAGAATCTGTAAGGTTTACTGTGACAGTCGCACCAGACATAATACCAGGAATAGTTGTAAATATTAAATTTTTGTAAAAATTAGATCTGTTTTCTTATTCAAGAATAAGTAATTTCTTAAAAAATCTTATGGGACAGGAGGTTATGGTGTTAATTAAAATGAGGAGAGGTAACGTTGAGGCGATGTATCAGATGTAAGAAGCGTTGCCTGCTGGGCAATCCCAGGCGCGTAATCAACTTGTTCAGACGATAGATGATGCGGTGGTAGGGGAGAGTCTGTAACAATGCAATCTTTTTTAATGAGTTACCTTGTAAAAGTAAGGCAATCATCTCCCAATCGAGCTGGTTTATGCGCCTGGAATGAATATAGTTTAGAGCCGGATATAATAAGGCGTGACGCATCTCCGGGAGGCGTAAATTGCGTGACAAGATATAAAATGGACCAGACAGTGAAATAAAAGAGGTAAGGTCTTCATCGCGATTCGATAGCATTATGAAGATTTGAATGTCATTACGCTTCTTAATTAATTGACGCAGACCTTCAAGTATATCGAAATAAGGAGTTGTTAAGCCTTCTATGTCAATCACTAACTGGCTAATTACCGGCTCTTGCATGCTGAGCAACGCCGATTCAACGCTCTGGAAGATCCCCGTGCGAGTGCCTGAAAATAAATGCCGGCTCAGCGCATAGGCCAGATAGTAGTCTGTCGTAATTATCGCCTGAGATATAGTGTCGTCCGGTAATGTGTATTCGAGTTTTTGCGCCAGATACTCGAGCCGGTCAAATACCTGTGAGGTACAGTGGGGATATTGCCAGGTACAGTTAGCGTTTCGTATACGGCGATAGCGGTCCCGGCGTTTTGCGCTGTGCATCCTTTTCCATTCCATTTCTGTTGCGGCAGGTCTGGATAAATTGCTGACTACAAACATCCCTGAACCAAACTTTTGCCAGCGCAAAGGTGAGTTTACTTGTGCCGTTGGGTTTCAGTGCTTCAACAATCATCAGACTGGCAATTGCGTATCCCATCAGAATAATCTGCCGGAAGTTTTCTGATGTCTTACTCAATGCCCAAAAGCTTGTTTTATCCAGTTCAGCCTCTCTCTGAGATTAGATAAAATATTACCGGGTATGTCTTTCTGTTACCCCGGAAATAGTATGGCTCGATAATTCTGGCAGCCTGAAGCCAGGTACAGTAGGAGCCGATACTTAATCGATGATGAGATATTTCTCAATAAAAATTAGGCAGAACTACTCCGACTAATTTTGTAGAAAGTTCAGATGCGCGCGGATGTATCTTAAGAATTGCTGATCGTTTTTCACATGCAGCTTTTTCATAATGCTGCGGCGGGTAGCTTTGGCCTGGAGATCGCTTACCGAGAGCAGGTGGGCCGTTTCGGCTAAGGTATACCCACTGGCGAGAAACATTAAGAACTGACGTTCTTCGATTGAAAAGTTACGAGTGGTGCAGTAATGGCAGATAGTTGCGGGCACGCTATTGCGCAGCGCGCGTTTTTGCAGGATGAGAACCAGTTTTTTGGTTATCTCGTCTACGTCATCTTCCCGATAAATCAGTGGCAGCATGTACAAGCAGGGCCGGAACATCAGCTTATCTTTATCGTTTTTGCTACAGATGACCACCCGGTGTTGGCGCCTGGTGTGGACAGGAACCTGGTAGCAATCGGCGCTGAGCCAATCTTCATCCAGGGAGATAAACGCGATGTCAGCGCGATCGATATCTTCGACCGGTAAAAAGCAAATCTCCTGGTGCCATTGATTTGCCAGATGGGAGATGATGATTTTCAGTCCATGTTCAAAGTGACTGTTTTCTTCCTTGATGGCGATACTTAACATTAAAGAGTTCCTGAACCACGGGAGAGGGGATAAAGGAATGTTAAGCAAAATCATAAATATTCTAAATACATGTATCCCTAAATCTGACGTTTTGCGGGCTGAGTTGTTACCAGGTGATTTCCTGGATACCCTTGAACGAGCAGAAAAAATCAACATTCGTACACTTCGCCAGCAACCGAAACAAAAGGCATTGACTCAGCAAGCGCTGACCGTATAATTCACGCGTTTCATCTGCATGAAGTAATCACTTCGCAATGCGCCCTTAGCTCAGTTGGATAGAGCAACGGCCTTCTAAGCCGTAGGTCGTAGGTTCGAATCCTACAGGGCGTACCATCTCAACATCACTTCAGATGTCCAGCTTCAGCGAATTGCGATGAATTTTCCTTTTCCAACCACGTTTCCACTTCCTTAAGACTGAGTTGTACCTCCTCCCTGAGTGAAAAATCAGCTAACGGCTGTTGTTCAAGTGCGGCACAAACGCTGCTGGCAGAACGCATTCCCATGCTGGCGCAACTGCTTTTTAGCTGATGCGCCAGACGTTTTATCTTCTCGCGATCGTGTGCTGCGCGCGCATTATCAATCTCATCTAATACAGGAAGGGTATGTTGCTTAAAGAGCGCTAACCATTCGTGTACCTTTTGCCATCCCATTAGCTGAATATCTCCGGCTAATTGCTGGGTATCTAACCGTTTGTTGTCATTTTCTGATGCAACCGGGAGAGGCGCGTAACCGTACAAATAATGCATAATTAACCGACTGAGTTCATCCCGGGGAACCGGTTTTTGAATAACGCCGAGAAACAGGGTACTGGTTCTTTGGTTTAGCGTTTCGTCGATGACGTGCGCGCTAAAGCCTATCAGATTTAGCATTGGGTATGCGCAGGTTAACTGCTGCGCCAGCGTGATGCCGTCGATATCCGGAAGATCGAAATCAACCAGGGCGGCATCATAATGGGCGTCTTGCTGCAGTATGGTTAGTGCCGCAGCGGCATTGTCGGCAGCGGTAACCTGTGCGCCATTGAGGGTGAGCATTTCTGTGCTGATGCGCTGCGTGAGAGGGTTATCCTCGATAAGCAGTATGCGTAAACCCTGTAATGATATCGCTCGTGGAACGGATTTCGCTACCGGCATCGCGCCTGCCCGTAATGGCAGACGCAAACGAAAGCAGCTTCCTACCCCTGGTGTGCTGGTGACGCTGAGTTCTCCCAGCATCGCCTGCGCGAGGCTGGCGCTGATGGTGAGTCCAAGCCCGGTTCCCCCACGTTTACCGCTTACCTGAACAAACGGCTGAAAAATGTCGCCCTGACGGGCAGGATCAATCCCGCATCCCGTGTCCTCAACCTCAATGTACCAATCCTGGTCTTCACACCGACTACGCAGGATGATGTGCCCCCGATCGGTAAAGCGCAGTGCGTTGTTTAATAGGTTAGTTATGATTTGCCGGATGCGGCGCGGATCGCCGCGTAAGGAGTCGGGTACGTCGTCGGCAAAATCCATAATCAATGCGACCGGGCGACCCGCAACGCGACTGTGCATGAGCTGAAGCGTACTTTCCAGCAATGGCCTGGGCTCAAAGGGTTCATCACCGATGGCCACATTTTTTCCGCCCGCTTCGATGGCGGAATAGTCAAGAATATCGTTGAGGATGGTCAGCAGAGACTCGCCAGAGTCGGTGATTGCGCGCAGATTCTCCTGATGCTGCGCCAGTGCGGGATTGTCTGAGAGCAACTGCGCAGTGCCGAGGATTCCGTATAGCGGGGTGCGTATTTCATGGCTCATGGCGGCAAGAAACGCCGATTTTGCCTGGTTAGCTTTTTCGGCTTCCGCACGCGCCAGCCGATGTTCAGACACCATCGACCGCAGCTCGGCGGTGCGTGCTTTAACCTGAGCGGCCAAATGTTCGCGGTGGCTATTCAGGGCGTGAACGCTGGCGCGAAAGGCATCCATCAACCGCCCAATGGTGTCCAGTTCGCGAACGCCTGCGGTTTCCGGAAATGGGGAGTCGATATCACCTTCAAGCAGACGCTGTAACGCCTGGGTTTGCTGCGCCAACGGACGCGTGACCGAGCGGTAAACCACGCGCCAAAGAATGAGAATTAACAAGCATAATGATACCGCACCTAACAGCAGCAGCAGCGTTTGCCCGCGCTGGCTGGCCTGTTTGAGATGCGCCAGCCCGGTCTGATTGCGTTGGCCGATGATTTCCACCAACTGACTGACTTCGCTACTGAAACGGGTAAATTGCTCGATATTGTTTTGCGATAAGATCTGTAAGCGGGTAGTAATGTCATTGTCCTGACGATACAGGGCCAGCAGATCGACATAACGGCTAATTGAATTTACTGCGTCGGCAACCTGAGCGCGTACCACCGGATCTTCAATGCGTATTTGTCGGCGATGAAGCACTCTGACGGCGGCATTCAGCTGGTTTTCCAGCGCCGCCAGGTTATTCTGCGCCTGGTTATTCCCCAGATTCATCACCATTTGCTGCACGCGTAGCGCGCTCAGGCGCAGCTCATTCATCTGGTTATAATATTCCAGATCAATATCGATAAGCCTGTCGAGAGCGTGTTCAGCCGCCTGCCCCTGATGGCTTTCAATTAAATCATAAATGCTTGCCTGCGTAGCGCCCGCCGAGGTGGCGGCATTACTGGCCTGCCCGCGCGCCATTTCGGCAACGTTGGCGGTAGCCTCAACAAGTTGTTGGCTGAGTTGTTGCTGTTGCTCGCGCAGTTTCAGCCGTTCGCCAACCATTTCCCCCTGATGGCTTAACGACTGGGCGATCTCTTTTTCCTGTTGTTCAATGGCCGAAGTATCAAAGCCCTGTTCGCGAAGAGTTTTCAGTAATGCGGTTATTTTCAGACTTTGGGCGGTTAACATACGCCCCTGAGCCAGCCACATATTTTCATTATCTGCGGTGGTCAGATTCTGCGCGGAAAACAGTTCCCAGGCGCTGGCTTCGCTGAGCTGGCGCGCCATGTCCATGGTCGGGATCAGCGCCTGGGTATTGGCCTGCTCAACCTGGCTGACAAAACGCAGGTTATACCAGCCTACCAGCGTACTCATGAGGGTCAGCGCCGCCATCAGCGCAAAGCCTATCCACAGTCGTTTGGTCAGAGATAAATTCACTGTCTGGTCGCCACAGATTAAAAAGGTTGAGTCGAAAAGAGGAAAGCAACTAGGATAAAGCCTTATCAATGATGAGGCTATCATGCGCGTATTGGTTTTCCTGCTTATCACGCTTTTTCCCGGTCTGGGTCACGCGACCGTGCCCGCACTACTGCGCTGGCAGGATAGCCAGCAGGCTGTCCCGGCGCCGCAAACGGACGTTACTGCAAACAAAATCTGGAAACTGTGCGCGCTGTATCCCAGCCTGAAGGATTCTTACTGGCTTTCCGTAAATTACGGCATGCTTGAGGCGGCGAAAAAATACGGAGTGAGCCTGAAGGTGCTTGAAGCGGGAGGGTATCGTCAGTTAAACATGCAAAAATCTCAAATCGCTCAGTGCCAGCAATGGGGCGCGGATGCCATTTTGTTAGGCAGCAGCACGACGACTTTTCCAGATTTGCAGACCCAGGTTGGATCGCTGCCTGTTATTGAGGTGGTGAATGCGATCCATGACGCGACGGTAAAGGCGCGGGTTGGGGTTCCGTGGTTTCAGATGGGGTATCAGCCAGGCCGCTATCTGGTTAAGTGGAGCGGCGGTAAACCGCTAAAGGTCTTATTATTGCCCGGGCCTGACGACGCCGGAGGCAGTCGTGAGATGGTGGAAGGATTCCGCCAGGCGATTGCCGGCAGTCAGGTGCACATTGTGGATGTGGCGTTAGGGGATAATGATATTGAAGTTCAGCGCAACCTGTTGCAGGAGATGCTTGAGCGTCACCCGGATGTTGACGTAGTGGCCGGTACGGCAATTGCTGCGGAAGCCGCCATGGGGGAGACGCGGAATCAGGGCACGCCGCTAACCGTAGTCTCTTTTTATCTGTCGCACCAGGTGTATCGCGGGCTTAAACGCGAAAGAATCATAATGGCTGCCAGCGATCAGATGGTCTGGCAAGGTGAACTGGCGATTCAGCAGGCTATCAGGATATTACAAGGGCAACCGGTGTCGGAAAATATCAGCCCACCGATCCTGGTGCTCACCCCGAAAAATGCCGACAGCCAGCATGTTAAGTGCTCGCTGTCACCCGGCGGATTCCGTCCTGTTTATCTGTATCAGTACACGTCAGCCGCTAAAAAATAGCCTTCCCCATGCTGCGTCACCAGTAAATCCGCTCGTAGCTTGTGGCGTAAACGGCGGATCAGCACATCTACGGTGCGTAAGTCTGGATTGTCCACCCGTCGTGCCGAAAGCATGCGCAGTAAACGTTCGCGGCTGAGAATCTCCCCCGGATTGGTGACAAAAGCGACCAGCATTTCATATTCGGCGCGGGTGAGTTTGATCGCCTCTTCACCCAGTTCCAGGGTATGACGAGAGACATTCAGACAATACCCGGCAAACTGATAGCAGTTGTCTTTGGCCTCCGGCTGCGCCTGACGGGCAAGGTCGATCCGCCAGAGCAAGTTTTTCACCCGTACCACCAGTTCACGTAGCTCCAGCGGCTTGGTGACATAATCATCAGCGCCCATTTCCAGGCCAACGATACGGTCAATTTGGTCACTACGGCCCGTTACCAGAATGATCCCTACCGTTGAACGTTCTCGCAGGGCACGGGTCAGCATTAAGCCATTTTCATCCGGGAGGTTAATATCCAACAGAATAAGATCCACAGGGTGCTGCGACAGGATTTCACGCAGGCCGGCTCCGCTGGCGGTGACAGAGACATGATAACCTTCCTGTTCAAAATAAGCCTGTAACCGTGCCTGGGTCACGGGTTCATCTTCAACAATTACAATGTGATGCGACATCCTGGTTGCTGTCTCTTTCTGTTCATATCTGTTCACATTTTGCCGTAAGCCATTCATCCTGACCAGTGTTGCTGTTCACATTTGAGAAATAAGATCCTCTGTAACTAAACCATATAATTACAGGGGCTATTATGCGGGAACTTTGGAGGGCGCTACTCAGACCGAGCGCACGTTGGTCAGTGTTGGCGCTGGTCGTCATCGGGATTGTGGTTGGTATCGCGCTGATCGTTTTGCCGCACGTTGGCATCAAATTAACCAGCTCTACCGAGTTTTGCGTGAGCTGCCACAGCATGCAGCCGGTTTATGAAGAATATAAACAGTCCGCGCATTTTCAGAATGCCTCTGGAGTGCGCGCAGAATGCCATGACTGTCACATTCCTTCAGATATTCCGGGCATGGTGAAGCGTAAGCTGGAAGCAAGCAACGATATTTATCAGACCTTTGTTGCCCACTCTATAGATACGCCTGAAAAATTCGAGGCCAAACGCGCCGAGCTGGCGGAGCGAGAATGGACACGGATGAAAGAGAACAACTCTGCTACCTGCCGCTCCTGTCATAACTATGATGCGATGGATCATGCTAAGCAGCATCCTGAAGCCGCACGCCAGATGAAGATTGCGGCCAAGGACAACCAATCCTGTATCGACTGCCATAAAGGTATCGCGCACCAGCTTCCCGATATGAGCAGTGGTTTCCGCAAACAGTTTGACGAGTTACGCGCCAGGGCGAACGACGATGGCGATACGCTCTACTCTCTGGACATCAAGCCTATTTATGCCGCTAAGGGTGATAAAGAACCTGCTGGCTCACTGCTACCCGCCTCTGAAGTAAAAGTGTTAAAGCGTGATGGTGATTGGCTGCAAATTGAAATTGTGGGCTGGACCGAGAGTAACGGACGCCAGCGCGTGTTGGCGCAACTGCCGGGCAAGCGCATTTTTGTGGCCTCCATTCGTGGTGACATCCAGCAGCACGTGAAAAATCTGGAGCAAACTACCGTCGCGGAAACGAATACGCAGTGGAGCAAGCTGCAGGCCACCGCCTGGATGCAAAAGGGCGATATGGTCAACGACATCAAACCTATCTGGGCCTATGCCGACTCGCTCTATAACGGAACCTGTAACCAATGCCACGGCGCGCCAGAGAAAGAACACTTTGACGCTAACGGCTGGATTGGCACGTTGAACGGCATGATTGGATTTACCAGTCTGGATAAACGTGAAGAACGTACCTTGCTGAAATATTTGCAGATGAATGCCTCTGACACTACGGAGAAGCCGCATGGCGATAAGGGAGAAAGCAATGAAAAATAACGATCTCTTTCAGGCATCTCGCCGACGTTTTCTACTGCAGTTGGGCGGCTTGACCGTAGCCGGTATGTTGGGACCTTCTCTGCTTACGCCCCGTAGCGCCAATGCTGCAGAGGTGCAGGGAGCTGGCGTCAAAGAGGGGATCCTGACCGGTTCTCACTGGGGGGCAATCCGTGCCACTGTTGTTGATGGCCGTTTTATTGAGGCCAAACCGTTTGAGCATGATAAATACCCGTCAAAAATGATCGCCGGACTGCCGGATCACGTACATGGCGGCACGCGTATTCGCTATCCCATGGTCCGCGTCGACTGGTTGCGTAAACGCCATCAGAGCGATACCACACAGCGCGGAGATAACCGCTTTGTGCGCGTTTCGTGGGATGAAGCGCTGGACTTCTTCTATCAGGAGCTGGAGCGCATTCAGAAGACCTATGGTCCGAGCGCGCTGCTGACGGCCAGCGGCTGGCAATCAACCGGCATGTTCCATAATGCTTCCGGGATGCTGGCGCGCGCCATTGCGCTGCATGGCAACAGCGTGGGTACCGGGGGCGACTATTCCACCGGTGCTGCTCAGGTGATCCTGCCGCGCGTGGTCGGGTCAATGGAGGTATATGAACAGCAGACTTCCTGGCCGCTGGTACTGAAAAATAGCAAAACGATTGTGCTGTGGGGTTCCGACCTGATTAAAAATCAGCAGGCGAACTGGTGGTGTCCGGATCATGATGTCTATGAATACTACGAGCAACTGAAGGACAAAGTGGCGCGCGGCGAGATCTCGGTTATCAGCGTTGATCCGGTCATCACCTCGACTCACGACTACCTGGGCCGCGACAAGGTTAAGCACATCGCCGTGAACCCGCAGGCTGATGTGCCGCTACAGCTGGCGCTGGCGCACACGCTCTTTACCGAGAAGCTCTACGATAAGCATTTTCTTGATAACTACTGCGTTGGGTTTGAGCAATTTCTGCCTTATTTGCTGGGCGAAAGTGACGGACAGCCTAAAGATGCGCAGTGGGCGGAAAAAATATGCGGGATTGATGCCGATACGATTCGTGAACTGGCACGGCAGATGGCGGGCGGCAGAACGCAGATTATTGCCGGCTGGTGCGTGCAGCGTATGCAGCACGGGGAGCAGTGGGCATGGATGATTGTGGTGCTGGCCTCAATGCTTGGACAAATCGGCTTACCCGGCGGTGGGTTTGGCTTTGGCTGGCACTACAACGGCGCGGGCACCCCGGGGCGTAAAGGCGTTATCCTGAGCGGATTTTCTGGTTCCACTACCGTTGCGCCTGTACATGACAGCACCGATTTTAAGGGCTACAGCAGCACTATTCCGATCGCACGTTTTATCGATGCGATTCTGGAACCGGGCAAAAAAATTAACTGGAACGGAAAAACCGTCAAGCTGCCGCCGTTAAAGATGTGCGTTTTTGCCGGGACTAACCCTTTCCATCGTCACCAGCAGATCAACCGTATTATTGAAGGCTGGCGTAAGCTGGAAACCGTTATCGCCATCGATAATCAGTGGACGTCGACCTGTCGATTCGCCGATATCGTCTTGCCCGCAACGACCCAGTTTGAGCGTAACGATCTCGACCAGTATGGCAACCACTCTAACCGCGGCATTATCGCTATGAAACAGCTGGTGCAGCCGCAGTTTGAAGCGCGTAATGATTTCGATATTTTCCGCGATCTTTGCCGCCTCTTTAATCGTGAAGAAGCCTTCACCGAAGGGCTGGATGAGATGGGGTGGTTGAAACGGATCTGGCAGGAAGGTAGCCAGCAGGGGAAAGGGCGCGGGGTTCATCTCCCGGCTTTTGACGTTTTCTGGAATCAGCAGGAGTATGTTGAATTCGAACATCCACAGATGTTTGTTCGTCATCAGGCCTTCCGCGAAGATCCCGATCTTGAGCCGTTGGGTACGCCGAGTGGTTTGATCGAGATTTTCTCAAAAACGATTGCCGATATGCAGTATGACGACTGCCAGGGGCATCCGATGTGGTTTGAGAAAATCGAACGTTCCCACGGTGGGCCGGGGTCGCAGCGTTGGCCGCTGCATCTGCAATCGGTTCACCCGGATTTCCGTCTGCACTCGCAGCTTTGTGAATCTGAAGCGCTACGTAAACATTATGCGGTAAGTGGTAAAGAGCCGGTATTTATCAACCCGCAGGATGCCAGCGCAAGGGGGATTCGCAACGGTGATATTGTCCGTGTGTTTAACGCACGTGGACAAGTACTGGCCGGAGCGGTTGTCTCCGATCTTTACACTCCGGGCGTGGCGCGTATTCACGAAGGTGCCTGGTACGATCCTGACAACGGTGGAGAAACCGGGGCGCTGTGTAAATACGGCAATCCGAACGTGTTAACGTTAGATATCGGCACGTCTCAACTGGCGCAGGCAACCAGCGCCCATACTACGCTGGTGGAAATTGAGAAATATACCGGCAAAGTGGATAACGTGACGGCGTTCAGCGGCCCGATAAAAATGGTGGCGCAGTGCGAATATGTCCCGGCAGAGAAGGTGACGTCATGATGAAACGCTCTTCCCTGACCACAGAACAGATAGCCTGCGTTTACGCCTGGCTGGCGCAGTTGTTTTCCCGGGAGCGTGACGACCAAAGCCTGGCGCTTTTACAGGCCAGCGAAATGGCTGAGTGGTTCGCGGTGCTAAAAGATGAACCGTCGCTTGAGGCGGAAGTTCTTTTGCTGGAGGAGAAAATTGCTGCGCTTCAGGTGCGCGAAGACGCTACCCTGGAACTGGCGGCTGATTTTTGCAGCCTGTTTCTGATGTCGGACAAACATGCGGCGTTACCCTATGCGTCGGCTCATCTGGAAGGCGGGCAGAATTACGGAGTTATTAAACAATTGTTATCTGATGCGGGCATGCAGGTAAGCGATACGTTTAGCGAGTCAGCCGATCATCTGGCGATTTTTATCGAACTGTTAAGCCATCTGCATTTTTCTCTCGGAGAGTCCGGGCTTAGCCGCCAGCGTATTGATGCACTGCGCAGAGAAACGCTGGTGGGGCTGTTACGCTGGTTACCGACGTTCACCGCCAAATGCCGCCGCTATGATGACTTTGGTTTCTACGGCGCGCTGAGTCAGCTGTTGCTGGCGTTGGTCAGACTGGATAATCAGAACTGAGTGATGGCCTAAGCCACAAAAAACGGGAGCAAATTCGCTCCCATTTTAACCCTATCACCGCACAACCAGCACTGGGCATTTCGCGTGGCGTACGACGGCTGCCGCCGTTGACCCCAGCAGATATGTGCTAAAACCGGGCTTATGTGAGGCGATGACAATAAGCTCGGCGTCAACCGCTTCCGCTAGCTTGAGGATCTGGTCCTTCGGCGGGCCATAAACGACATGAGTCTGACTCCTGCCAGCAGGAATATTGAACTGCTTAATAATTTCTTCGAGTTTTTCGCTGGCCTTGGCCTGCAGACCACTTCTGTCCGGAAATTCGGTAGAGTAGGCCAGCCCCAGCGAGGCATAAAACGGAACGGTAGGAATAACGGCTAAAAAGTGGACCTTAGCGGTTTTGGCATGCGCCTGGACCTGGGGAACAACATGGCGGGTTAAATCGGTTTCAGAGATATCAATGGGCACCAGAATTGAGCGATACATATTCACTACCTCCTGTTTGTTTACCTCTACCCTGAGTGTAGCGAAAGTTGGCTCTGTATAATAAGTGACCAGATCAAGGTTGCGTGCATAAATGCGCGTCAATGAAAGGCGTGTGTCGCAAGTCTGCTCATAAATGTATATCTGAGCAACACTGCAAGACAGATATCTTCATTAATACGTGTAATCAAAAAACAGAAAAGGGTTCTTTTTTATGTGTTTTCATTATATATTTAATTATATAACGGGTGTCACCAAGGGGTTAATTTCAGCAGCTTTTAATATTTATCAAACTTTTATTCTGATGTTTATTAAATTAATAGTTAATCCAACCTTATGCTTGGTTTAAAATTCTGATTTTAAACGAAATTTGATATTTACATTTCGTTCTCATTAATTATGCGAACCCCTTCAAACTTACCCGCATGCTGATTCTCATTTTCCTCTGTGTTTGATGAATATCAATAAGTAGCCGCGTTAGGGTAATTATTGTCTACCCATTAAAGAGTATTCGTCTTGTGGGAATAAAAGATGAGAAAAATAAATAAAACCATCCTCTGGACGATGCTGCTGTCCATTGTTCTTGGGGCTGTTATCGTTTTGGCAGGGCAATGGACCCTGCACAAAACGTCAAGCACGGAATTCTGTTTATCGTGCCATACAATGCAGGCCCCCTATGAGGAATATACCGGTTCGGTTCACTTTCAGAATCAGAAAGGGATTCGTGCAGAGTGCGCGGATTGTCATATCCCGCAAGGCGGCCTGGATTATCTGGTGGCTAAACTGCGGGCCTCAAAAGATGTTTATCATCAGTTCATAACCAAAAAAATCGATACCCCGGAAAAATTTGAAGAACACCGTCTGGAGATGGCGCAAACCGTCTGGGCACAGCTCAAGGCGAGTGATTCTGCGACCTGCCGTAGCTGTCACAGCATGGACGCGATGGATCTTGCCGCACAAAGCGCAGATGCGCAGAAAATGCACAAAATGGGCATCGCGGAAAAGCAAACCTGTATTGATTGCCACAAAGGCGTCGCCCATTTCCCACCTGAAGTAAAAATGGATGACAGCGCGCTCAAAGGGCTTGAAGCACAGTCAGCCTCCACTCCTGCCTCGGCAACTGAGCTTTATGCCGTAAGCAACACCGCGCTTGGCGATTTGGGAACCGTTTACCCTGCAACAAAAATGCAGGTCCTGAAATCAACGGACAATACGCGACAGGTCGAGATTCGCGGGAGCCAGATGCAGGGAAGTGAACAGGTCATTTACTACGCGGCAGGACAGCGTTTGATTCTTGCCAGCCTGAGTGAAAAAGGTCAGCAGTCGCTGAAAATCCTCTCCGACTGGAAAAAAGATGATTACGGCAATGCGTGGCGAGATGTGGTACTGCAGGGTGAATGGAGCGGTTCCGCTCTCGCCAGCCGCGAACCCATGTGGGATTACGCACGCAAACTCGACAATGTGTATTGCGCGGGCTGCCATGCGCCAATTCCGGCGAATCATTTTACGCTCAACGCCTGGCCTTCAGTAGCGAAAGGGATGGGCGCTCGCACCAATATCAGTGAAACCGAACTGGATATCCTGAGCCGTTACTTCCAGTACAACGCTAAAGACATGAACAAATAAGCGATAAATCAGGAGAAATCATGAAACTCACAAGACGTGACTTTATCAAGACGGCTGGCGCGGCAACCGGGACAATGGCGATTTCTTCGGTGATCCCAATGCCAGCCTGGGCCGAAGGCCAAAATGGCGGAGCGATTCTGACGGCTGCACGTTGGGGTGCGGTATACGTGGAAGTAAAAGACGGCAAAGTGGTTTCCTCAAAAGGGGCATTGCCGAAAACGGTGCCGAACTCGTTACAGCAAACCGCGCCGGATCAGGTTCATACCAATATCCGCGTTAAATATCCGATGGTGCGCAAAAGCTATCTGGAAAACCCGGGTAAAGCGGATGGTAAACGTGGCAACGATCCTTTCGTGCGGGTGAGCTGGGAGCAGGCGCTGAAGCTCATTCATGAGCAGCATAGCCGGATCCGTAGCAGCTATGGGCCGTCCTCAATATTTGCCGGTTCCTATGGCTGGCGCTCCAGCGGCGTTCTGCATAAGGCGCAAACCTTACTGCAACGCTATATGAGCATGGCCGGTGGCTACGCCGGTCATACCGGAGATTATTCAACCGGGGCGGCGCAGGTGATCATGCCTTATGTCGTGGGATCGGTTGAAGTCTATGAGCAGCAAACCACCTGGCCGATGGTGCTTGAGCACAGTCAGGTCGTGGTGCTGTGGGGGATGAACCCGCTCAACACCCTCAAAATTGCCTGGAGCAGCACGGATGAACAGGGGATTGAATACTTTAATCTGCTGAAAAAATCAGGAAAAAGCGTTATCGCCATCGATCCAATGCGTTCTGAAACCATTGAGTTCTTTGGTGATAATGCCACCTGGATTGCGCCACATATGGGGACCGATGTGGCGATGATGTTAGGGATCGCCCATACGCTGGTGAAGAAAAATCTCCATGACAAAGCCTTCCTGGAAAAATACACCACCGGTTATCCGCAGTTTGAGGAATACTTGCTCGGCAAGAGCGATAAAATAGAGAAAACCGCCGAGTGGGCTTCCGGCGTGTGCGGCGTGCCTGCTGAGCAACTGGAAAAACTGGCGGAAATTTTCTCCAGCAATAAAACCATGCTCATGGCAGGTTGGGGGATTCAGCGCCAGCAATACGGTGAGCAAAAACACTGGATGCTGGTGACTCTGGCGGCGATGCTGGGGCAAATTGGTACCGAAGGCGGCGGCTTTGGATTCTCGTATCATTATTCCAACGGCGGTAACCCAACGCGCACGGGTGGGGTATTGCCAGCAATTTCCGCCAAAATTGAGGGGGGGTCATCAGCGGGTAACGACTGGGCGGTTTCCGATGCGGTAACCAGCCTGCCGGTAGCGCGAATTGTTGAAGCGCTGGAAAACCCAGGCGGTAAATATCAGCATAATGGTAAAGAGCAAACCTTCCCGGATATCAAAATGATCTGGTGGGCAGGCGGTGCTAACTTTACCCATCATCAGGATACTAACCGCTTAATTACAGCCTGGCAGAAGCCTGAACTGGTTGTCATCTCTGAGTGCTACTGGACCGCAGCGGCTAAACACGCTGATATAGTCCTGCCGATCACCACCTCGTTTGAGCGTAACGATCTGACCATGACCGGTGATTACAGTAACCAACACCTGGTGCCGATGAAGCAGGTCATCGCGCCGCAGTTTGAATCCCGCAGCGATTTTGACGTATTTGCCGATCTGGCTGAGATGCTCAAGCCGGGAGGTAAGGCGGTCTACACCGAAGGCAAAGACGAAATGGCGTGGCTGAAGCAGTTCTATGATGCCGCGCAAAAAGCCGCCCGCGCCCAACGTGTCGCTATGCCTCAGTTCAACGCGTTCTGGCAGCAGAATAAACTGATCGAAATGCGTGAGAATGAAAAGAATAACAAATATGTGCGCTACGCGGATTTCCGCAGCGATCCGGTGATGAATGCGCTGGGAACGCCGAGCGGTAAGATAGAAATCTACTCGAAAACGATTGAAGGCTATCAATATAAAGATTGTCCGCCGCATGCGTCATGGATTGAACCCGATGAATGGAAAGGAACTGCGGATAAAGATCAACTGCAACTGCTGACTGCGCACCCGGCGCATCGTCTGCATAGCCAGCTGAACTACGCGTCGCTGCGCAAAGAGTACGCTATTGCCAATCGCGAGCCGGTCACCATTCACCCGGATGACGCGAAAGCCAGAGGGATTGCCGAAGGCGATCTGGTCCGCGTATGGAATGCGCGTGGGCAGGTGCTGGTGGGGGCGCACGTTAGTGACGGCATTAAACCGGGAATTATCTGTATCCATGAAGGTGCATGGCCGGATATTGAAAACGGTATCTGTAAAAATGGCGGCGCGAACGTACTGACGGCAGATATCCCGACTTCAAGGCTGGCGAATGGCTGTGCGGGGAATACCAGCCTGGTATACGCAGAAAAATTCACCGGTGAAGCGCCAAAACTCACCGTCTTTGATGAGCCAGCCATTGTCACTATGTAACGAAGGCTGATAAACGGGAGCCGCGAGGTTCCCGTTTTTTATTGCTGTTTTGGCCATGTTTACTGTCGTTACTCTGCCAGCACAATTACATCTCCCGTTGCCGGGGCGTCAGTTCCCGGTAGCCATAATCGCCCCCACGAACCGGTGCAATGACAGCCGAGTAGTTTTTCGGGTTGCTGTTGCTTAATAAATTGTCGGGTTCGCCATAGCTTAGCGGGGGAGGCGGCACGTAAATGAAATCCACCGACGAGGGCGTAAATTTGATTAATGCCGGTAATGTTCTGGCAATGGCGTACGATATTCTCTATTCCCCGATGCCCGCATCCGGTAATGATGACTAACCCGCGCTCCGATTTATATATCAATACGCCTTCATCGCTGATGTAATCCGGTTGGGGCGTCTCCTTACTAATAACACCATAGGCCTGCGGAGTGGGGACACTGATTTCCCCGGACCACAAAAAGCGCTCGCTGATAGTCAGCGGCTCGCGGGTGTATTCCATGATGAGCCGAGAGTAGTCGTTATCACGCGAGAGTTTTTTTATTTTCCTTGTCGTTCCTGCCAGGGTTATTGAAGCGTACCGCTCGCAGGCTATTTGGGGATGGCAAATGATACGGCTGTTATCCGCAAGCCACGGCACGCCGCCGCAGTGATCGTAATGACCGTGCGACAGTACCACGGCGGTCAATTGCGTCAGGTCTACGCCCATTTGTGCGGCGTTAAGTATGTAGCTGTCGTCCGGCCCGGTATCAAACAGTATGCTGGTGGTTTCATCCTGAACTAACAGACTTAACCCAGGCTTTGCCCGTAATGATTTATCCGCGCCCGCCGCACGCCGGTTTTCAAGCAATACCGTGAGGGTTAAAGCCATACCTGTCTCCAGAATTCAAACGGCATACTGTAATGCATGGTTTTTGAGAGCGCTGTGATCGCAGCGCCCTTTGGCGTTATCCGTTATCGTGTAGAGCTTGCCTGCGCACGGTGTTTTTCCGCCTGCTGCTCATGGGCATAGGAATGAGCATTATTTGTCGACTGATGTACTACCATTGCCTTTTCATGTTCATTCATTTGTGAAAATGATTGTGCATGGGGTGACGTCTCTGCCGCATTAACGCCAGCTGAAATAAAAAACGCGATAGCTAAAAAAGAGGACATCTTATTCATCATATTTCTCCTGTATGGGTTTACGGAAGAAATTATAATTGGCGAGGTCGGTCAGCGGCGTGACTGAATTATGACGGTTGTGTCAGACAACAGGTGATGACATATATCTGTCATCACCCGTAATTATTTCGCGTGCTTGGGCAGCGTCAGAATAAATCGGGTAGCAAGCTGATCGGATGAAACCGAGACTTTTCCCTGATGGGCGATGACGATTGATTTCACTATCGCCAGGCCAATACCGCTGCCTTCGCCTTTGCGCTGTCGCGAAGGGTCTACCCGATAAAATCGGTCAAAGAGCCGGGGGAGATGCTGTGGGGGAATGGGGGGGCCAGGATTTTCCACGATTATCTGCACCTGACTGTCCGCCTCTTTCACCCGTACGGTTACCGACTCGCCTTTTGGCGTATAGCGCATAGCATTTGATAGAAGATTGCTCACCGCCCGGCGTAGCATTAACGGATCGCCCGAAACCCAGCACGCGCGTCCTTCAAAACGTAAGCCAACCTCGCGCTCTTCTGCCCAGGCCTCGAAGAAGTCGAACACTTTACCTACCTCATCAGCCAGATTAAGCGCTGTCTTTTCCGGGATGAGCTGATTGTTGTCCGCCTGCGCCAGAAACAGCATGTCGCTGACCATTTTCGACATACGACTAAACTCTTCGAGATTGGAATACAGCACATCTTCCAGCTCTTTTTGGCTGCGGGTCTGGCTGAGCGCAATTTCCGTTTGCGTGACGAGGTTAGTTATTGGCGTGCGGATCTCATGGGCAATATCTGCCGAGAAGTTCGACTGACGTTTAAATACGTCCTCAATGCGCTCGATCATGTGATTAAACGAACTTACCAGCTGTTCCAGCTCAATAGGAACAGCTTGCGGATCGAGGCGTACATCCAAATCTTTTGAGGTGATATTTTGGATGCGGCGACTGACGTTACGGATCGGTTCATGGCCTTTATAGACAGCGAACAGCACGATAAAAACAATCATCATGCTAATCAGTGATGCCGTCATAATCAGTTTGTTTTTCAGGTCGTTAATATAGTGCAGATGAAAATCGATCGATAATGCCAGATACAGCGTATATGCCGGTTTTCCATCGGTAAGCTGTCCTACAGGCAGGCGAATCATTCGCCAGTTAGACGACGTTTTCTGCCCGTGGACATGTCTGGGCGTTTGTAGCGTTGGGCCGGAGATAATAAAAACATCGCTGGCATGGGCATTTTTATCCGGCCTTGCACTGGAAATAAATTGCCGGAGATCGGGTGCATTGGGCGAATGAAAAATGGCTTTCTGATTACTATCTTCCAGAGAAATAATGACGTTCGAGTAACCCGCTACCACGTTTTTTAGCGTTTCCAGACGGCGTGATTCTGGCTCGTTAGGTTGGTTAATAATCCGCTCCAGCGTGGCGCTGATCTCTTGTAGATCATTGATGTCCTGCTCGGCGAAATGGACCTTTACAGAGTGGATCATTATCCAGGCAAAGGCGAAAAATGACGCGATCGTCGCCAGACTGATAAAAAATGTCAGCCGTGTCGCCAGCGAAAAAGGGCGTCGCCATCGTTTACTGGCCATCAGGAACCTCAAGCATATATCCCACGCCGCGCACGGTCTGGATCAGTTTCGGCTCAAAGTCGTTATCGATTTTGGCGCGCAGACGTTTCACGGCCACGTCGATAGCATTGGTATCGCTGTCAAAATTCATATCCCAGACCTGAGACGCGATCAGCGAGCGGGGTAAAACTTCCCCCTGATGGCGCAGGAAAAACTCAAGCAACGTAAACTCTTTGCTGGTCAGGGTGATGCGCGTACCGCTGCGGGTGACTTTTCTGCTGACCAGATCGACCATTAAATCCGCGACCTGAAACTGGCTCTCGACAATCACCGCCGCACCCCGGCGTAGCAGCGTTCTGACCCGTGCCAGCAGCTCGGCGAAGGCGAACGGTTTGACCAGGTAGTCATCCGCGCCTAATTCCAGACCTTTAACCCGATGTTCAATGGTGCCCAGCGCGGTGAGAAGAAGAATTGGCATCCCTTTGTTAGCGGATCGCAGCATCCGCACGATATCCCAGCCGTTTACATCCGGCAGCATGATGTCGAGTATGAGCAGGTCGTAATCACTGGTCATCGCCAGGTGATACCCGTTCAGGCCGTTATCCGCTAAATCCACGACAAAACCCGCTTCCGTCAGGCCTTTCGTCAGGTATTCACCGGTTTTTTTCTCATCTTCGACTATCAAGACCTTCATCGCATTCTCCTTCTCGCACTGGTTGTGCGGACTTTCAATTCTAGGGAAGCGGGATCGGATAGCAATCGGTTATTGGGAAAATGACAGTTTTGTCATTTTCCTGTCACCGGTTAAACAGAGTCAGTTGGTTAAAGTACAACACTATAAATTCCTACACATTTTAGGGTCATCAGTCCGGTCAGGACGAGAAGAACTATGAGCAAATTTAAGCTTCTTACCCTCAGCGCTGTATTCGTTCTCGCCGGTTGTTCATTGGCGCCGGACTATCAGCGTCCGGCATTGCCGGTGCCGCAGCAATTCTCCTTAAGCCAGAATGCGTTGGTTTCTGCGCCGATGGGATATCAGGATACGGGCTGGCGGACTTTCTTCGTTGACCCCCAGGTAAAGGCGCTGATCGGCGAGGCGCTGATTAATAACCGCGATTTACGTATGGCCGTGCTGAAAGTTCAGGAAGCGAGAGCGCAATATGGCGTCACCGACGCTGACCGCTATCCGCAACTCACGGCAGGCTCCAGCGGCACCTACAGCGGTAAATTAAAAGGCGATAGCAGCACCAACCGCGAATTCGAAGCCGGGCTGAATCTCAGTTTTGATCTCGATTTCTTTGGCAGGCTGAAGAATATGAGTGAAGCCGAGCGACAGAACTTCTTTGCCAGCGAAGAGGCGCGTCGGGCGGTGCATATCTCATTAATCTCCAGCGTGTCACAAAGTTACTTCAATCAGCGTCTGGCTTATGCGCAATTGCAAATTGCCGAAGAAACGTTGCAAAACTATCAGCGCTCATACGCTTTTGTGGAGAAACAGTTGCTGACCGGCAGCACCAACGTACTGGCGCTGGAACAGGCGCGCGGCGTAATTGAAAGCACGCGCAGCGAAATCGCGAAGCGTAAAGGTGAACTGGCGCAAGCGAACAATGCGCTGCAGCTGTTGCTGGGTACGTACGGGAAATTACCCAACGACCAGATGCGCAGCGGCGGGGATATTAAACCGGTAACGCTGCCGCCATCGTTGTCATCGCAAATACTGTTGCAGCGCCCGGATATTTTGGAAGCTGAGCACGGATTAATGGCGGCGAATGCCAATATCGGCGCCGCGCGGGCGGCATTTTTCCCGTCGATTACCCTGACCAGTTCAGTTTCCAGTAACAGCAGCGATCTCTCCAGCTTATTTAATGCCGCCAGCGGAATGTGGAATTTTGTTCCCAAAATAGATATTCCAATTTTCAATGCCGGACGTAATCAGTCGAATCTCGACCTCGCCGAAATACGCCAGCAGCAGTCGGTGGTGAATTACGAACAAAAAATTCAGAACGCCTTTAAAGAGGTGGCGGATGCGCTGGTATTGCGCCAAAGCATTGCCGATCAAATTCGCGGTCAGCAGCGTTATCTGACCTCATTGCAAATCACCTTACAGCGCGCCAGAGCGCTTTATCAAAATGGCGCGGTTAGCTATATCGAAGTTCTGGATGCCGAACGTTCCTTATTCGCCACGCAGCAATCACTGCTCGATCTTAATTACGCCCAGCAGGTTAATGAAATTAAGCTGTTTGCTGCCTTAGGCGGCGGTTGGGTGGAGTAATCCTTAATATTAACTTTTCAGGAGCATCAATTATGAATATTACCGCCAAAGCCGTGCTGTTTAGCCTTTTTTCTCTGGTCATGTTTAACGCTCAGGCCAATGAGCATCAGCATGGCGAAATGATGGATATGCAGCCAGCGGCTCAACAGGAACAACTCATTAGCGCCACGGGAGTGATTGAAGCTGTTGATAGGGACAGTAAAAAAATCACGATTAAGCATGACCCTATTCCTGCGGTGAACTGGCCAGCCATGACGATGCGTTTTACGCTGGTTGCCGACACGAAGGCTGATGATATTAAACCCGGCGATAAGGTTGCATTTACGTTTGTTCAGCAGGGAAATCTCTCTGTATTACGTGATATTCACATCAGTAAATAACGTTCTCGCTGGTCTCTTTTATTCTTACCCGGATTCTTCGCAATGCGGGTGAGACTATCGCGCAATGGAAATCACTATGGCGTCTTTAAATATTAAAACTACCGCGCTTATTCTCGCAGGCATGATTGCCGGTGGGGTTATTTCTGTCGGTATTTATACTTATTATTCATCCGCACAAGCAACGGCTGAAACCGGGCAGGCTGCGCCAAAAGAAGACAGAAAAGTTTTGTTTTGGTACGACCCCATGTACCCGAACACGCGCTTTGATAAGCCGGGTAAATCGCCATTTATGGATATGGATCTTATCCCGAAATATGCCGATGAAGAGACCGCGAGCGCGTCAGCGCCTGGCGTACGAATCGATCCCACCCAGACCCAGAATTTGGGGCTAAAAACAGAACCTGTGCGCCGTGGGCCGCTGCACTACGCGCAAACTTTCCCGGCTAACGTTAGCTATAACGAATACCAGTTCGTTATTGTCCAGGCACGCTCCGCAGGCTTTATCGAAAAGGTTTACCCGCTAACCGTGGGCGACAAAATTAAGCAAGGCGCGCCGCTTATCGACCTGACGATTCCCGACTGGGTTGAGGCGCAGAGCGAATATTTATTGCTGCGTGAGACCGGCGGTAGCGCGACACAGGTGGAAGGCATTCTGGAGAGGTTACGCCTGGCCGGTATGCCTGAAGCGGATATTCAGCGCTTAAAATCGACGCGTAAAATTCAAACCCGCTTCACCCTGAAAGCCCCCATTGATGGGGTGATCACTGCATTCGATTTGCGTACCGGTATGAACATTTCCAAAGACAATGTGGTCGCGAAAATTCAGGGCATGGACCCAGTATGGGTCAGCGCGTCGGTCCCGGAATCTATTGCCTGGCTGATTAAAGACGCCTCGCAATTTAGCATCACTGTGCCAGCCTGGCCGGACAAGACTTTCACCATCAGCAAATGGAATATCTTACCCAGCGTCGATGCCACCACGCGGACGTTGCAGATCCGTTTGCAGGTCGAAAACCGCGACGAGGCGCTCAAACCGGGGATGAATGCCTACCTGCAACTGAAAACGCAAAGTAAGCCGATGTTGCTGATCCCGTCTAAAGCGTTAATTGATACGGGTACCGAACAGCGGGTGATTACCGTTGATCATGAAGGTCGATTTGTGCCGAAGCAGGTTTCGGTATTCCATGAATCACAGGGACTAACGGCTATTCGCTCCGGCCTGAGCGAAGGTGAAAAAGTGGTGTCCAGCGGTCTGTTCCTGATCGACTCCGAGGCGAATATCTCCGGCGCGCTGGATCGTATGCGCGCCCAGAATAGCGGTGCACAAGACGCAGTCGCTAGCCCAGCCCCGGCGGCCCATTCACACTGAGGATATGATAAATGATTGAATGGATTATCCGCCGCTCAGTAGCAAACCGTTTTCTGGTAATGATGGGGGCGCTGTTTCTCAGTATCTGGGGAACCTGGACCATCATCAATACCCCGGTTGATGCGCTGCCCGATCTCTCTGATGTTCAGGTGATCGTCAAAACCAGTTATCCGGGGCAGGCGCCGCAAATCGTTGAGAATCAGGTGACCTACCCGTTAACCACCACCATGCTGTCAGTTCCGGGCGCGAAGACGGTGCGCGGCTTCTCGCAGTTTGGCGATTCCTATGTATACGTCATTTTCGAGGATGGCACCGATCCTTACTGGGCGCGCTCGCGCGTGCTGGAGTATCTCAACCAGGTTCAGGGCAAATTACCGGCAGGCGTTAGCGCGGAAATGGGGCCGGACGCCACGGGCGTCGGCTGGATTTTTGAATACGCGCTGGTCGATCGCAGCGGGAAACATGACCTGGCGGAATTACGTTCTCTGCAGGACTGGTTTTTAAAGTATGAGTTAAAAACGATTCCGAACGTGGCTGAAGTAGCCTCGGTAGGCGGCGTGGTTAAACAGTACCAGGTCGTTATCGACCCGATGAAGCTCACGCAATATGGCATTAGCCTGGCGGAGGTGAAATCTGCGCTGGACACGTCGAATCAGGAAGCGGGCGGTTCGTCAGTTGAGATGGCTGAAGCGGAATACATGGTTCGCGCCAGTGGCTATCTGCAAACGCTTGATGATTTCAATAACATCGTCCTGAAAACAGGGGCCGACGGTGTGCCTGTTTACCTGCACGATGTCGCGCGCGTGCAGATTGGGCCGGAAATGCGCCGTGGGATCGCCGAGCTCAATGGTGAAGGCGAAGTGGCGGGCGGGGTGGTTATCCTGCGTTCCGGTAAAAATGCGCGTGAAGTTATCTCCGCTGTTAAAGCCAAACTCGACACGTTAAAAAGTAGCCTGCCGGAAGGCGTGGAGGTAGTTACAACATACGATCGCAGTCAGCTCATCGATCGCGCCATTGATAACCTGAGCTATAAGCTGCTGGAAGAGTTTATCGTTGTTGCACTGGTGTGCGCTCTGTTTCTGTGGCATTTGCGTTCGGCGCTGGTGGCGATTATTTCCCTGCCGCTGGGGTTGTGTATCGCGTTTATTGTGATGCATTTCCAGGGACTGAACGCCAATATCATGTCGCTTGGGGGAATCGCCATTGCCGTCGGGGCGATGGTCGATGCCGCGATCGTGATGATTGAAAACGCCCATAAGCGGCTGGAAGAGTGGGGGCATCAGCATCCGGATGAAAAACTGGATAACGCAACGCGCTGGAAGGTCATTACCGACGCCTCGGTAGAAGTCGGCCCGGCGTTGTTCATCAGCCTGCTGATTATCACCCTGTCATTTATCCCTATTTTCACGCTTGAGGGGCAAGAGGGGCGACTGTTTGGCCCGCTGGCGTTCACCAAAACATATGCCATGGCAGGCGCGGCGTTTCTGGCCATTGTGGTAATTCCAATCCTGATGGGATTCTGGATCCGTGGCAAGATTCCGGCGGAAAGCAGCAACCCGCTAAACCGCTTCCTGATCCGTATTTACCATCCGCTGCTGTTGAAGGTGCTGCACTGGCCTAAAACTACCCTCCTGGTTGCGGTGCTTTCAATACTGACGGTGATCTACCCGCTGAATAAAGTTGGTGGGGAATTCCTGCCGCAGATTAACGAAGGCGATTTACTGTATATGCCTTCAACCTTGCCAGGAATTTCGGCGGCGCAGGCGGCGGATATGCTGCAAAAAACCGATAAGCTGATCATGACCGTTCCGGAAGTCGCACGCGTGTTTGGTAAAACCGGTAAGGCGGAAACCGCAACGGATTCCGCGCCGCTGGAAATGGTTGAAACGACAATCCAACTGAAGCCGCAGGATCAGTGGCGTCCGGGAATGACGATGGACAAAATCATCGCCGAGCTGGACAAAACCGTGCGCTTGCCGGGGTTGGCGAACCTGTGGGTTCCGCCTATCCGTAACCGTATCGACATGCTCTCTACCGGTATCAAAAGCCCAATTGGCATTAAGGTGTCAGGTAACGTTCTGACTGATATCGACGCCACGGCGGAACAAATCGAAGAGGTGGCCAGAACCGTACCGGGCGTCTCTTCGGCGCTGGCTGAGCGTCTGGTGGGAGGGCGCTATATCAACGTAGACATCAATCGGGAGAAAGCAGCGCGTTATGGCATGACCGTAGGCGCAGTGCAGCTGTTTGTCACCTCAGCGGTGGGGGGCGCGATGGTGGGCGAAACGGTGGAAGGGATTGCACGTTATCCTATCAACCTGCGCTATGCGCAGAGCTATCGCGATAGCCCAGAAGCGCTGCGTAATCTGCCGATTCTGACGCCCATGAAGCAGCAAATTACGCTGGCAGATGTTGCAGATGTGACGGTAGTTTCTGGTCCGTCAATGTTAAAAACTGAAGATGCGCGACCAACCAGCTGGATTTATATCGACGCCCGCGACCGTGACATGGTTTCGGTGGTGAACGATCTGAAAAAGGCTATTGCTGAAAACGTACAGTTAAAACCGGGGACCAGCGTGGCTTTTTCCGGGCAGTTCGAGCTGCTTGAACGCGCCAGCCATAAGCTCAAACTGATGGTGCCGATGACGCTGATGATTATCTTCGTTCTGCTTTATCTGGCTTTCCGTCGCTTTGGCGAGGCGCTGCTGATTATCACCAGCGTCCCCTTTGCGCTGGTGGGCGGCATCTGGTTTCTCTACTGGATGGGGTTTCATATGTCGGTTGCAACCGGAACCGGGTTTATTGCGCTCGCCGGCGTTGCCGCAGAATTTGGCGTGGTGATGCTGATGTATCTGCGTCACGCCATTGAAGCTGAACCTGCACTGGAAAATCCGCAAACCTTTACCGCTGATAAGCTGGATGAGGCGTTGTATCACGGCGCGGTGCTGCGTGTGCGTCCGAAAGCGATGACCGTGGCGGTAATTATCGCGGGTTTGCTACCCATCTTGTGGGGGACGGGGGCAGGCTCAGAAGTCATGAGCCGTATAGCCGCACCGATGATTGGCGGTATGATTACTGCGCCATTGCTGTCGCTGTTCATTATCCCGGCAGCTTATAAGCTGATGTGGCTGCACAGGCATCGCAGCCAAAAGTAATGCTCTGAAGCGCTCGCCTGCGTCGGTTTGGTCGCCGAAGCAGGCGTAGCTTTATGCTTCCAGGGCTTTCACGCGTTTGCGGTACTCGCCCGGCGTGCAGCCAAATTCCCGTAAAAAGACTTTATGGAACGACGATTCGCTGGCGTAGCCTACCGACTCGGCGACGACAATCAAAGGCTGCGACCCGCGTGACAACATCTGGGCGGCGAATTGCAGACGTAAGGTGGTTAACACCGCCAGCGGTGTGGAATTTGACACTTCACGGAATAGCTGTGCGAAGCTGGCCCGCGACATATGTGCCCGTTTTGCCAGCTCTTCAACGGTCCAGGCAAAAGCCGGTGACTCCAGCATCAGGAATACCACGGCCCCCAGTTTGGGATGCAGCAATAAATTCAACACGTTCTGTGCGGGCGTCGCTTGGGTTAGCCACTCGCGAACGGCGAGTGTGAACAGTGTGGCGCATTGTTGGCTACATACTACACTGGAGCCCGGCAGCGCACTCATGGATTCCTGTTGCATCAGTGCGATCATAGCCTTGAGCCAGTGGCTGACGGGGCTGTTTTCATCAGGCGCCAGAACCAGAACTTCCGGCAGCGCAGTTAAAAAGTAACGAGAGGAAGCATGCAGTCGCAGGCTACCGCATACGATATGCGTTTGTTCATCGCCGGACTGGCACAACCGGTGCGCGGAGTTTTGCGGCAGGATAACAAGAGTGCCTGGCCGCAGGGTGAATGATGTCCCGTCGGGCATCTCCAGTAGGACGGCTCCCTGAGTGACCGTATGCCAGCGGATAACGGACAACTCTCCCGCCGCGTGTGGCAACTGCCAGTCTCTGCTCAGTAGACAGTTCTTGTCGATCGAGCCTTGCGGGTCGTTAAGCATCAGTAATCGGCTAAGGGTATCCATGAAGACTCCTGAACAGTTTTATTTATTGTTTGTTGAAACGGCATTATCTCTTTAATTAGTTATTATTTTAATACCTTCAAAGTGTTAGTGTGTTTTTTCATTCTATAAACGTTAGTCATCTTTAATGATGATTTAGACGATTTGACAGTTAATCGCGCGTTATGGATACGTTGTTTTGTCAGGGTTCAACCTATACTTCAGTTCATCAAACGAACAGTGACCTGGCGGAGAGACAGCATGAATCAGTATCAGGCGATTATTATCGGATTTGGCAAAGCAGGGAAAACGCTGGCGGCTACCCTGGCGAAAACGGGCTGGCGTGTGGCGATTATTGAACAGTCAAACACCATGTATGGTGGGACATGCATCAATATCGGCTGCATTCCAACCAAAACCATGGTACATGATGCTGAACTTCAGCATGACTTTGCTGCGGCCATGCAGCGCAAGGCCTCCGTTGTCAGCTTTTTGCGTGATAAAAACTTCCATAATCTTGCCGATCTGGAAAACGTGGATGTGATTGAAGGGCGGGCCGAATTCGTTGATAACCATACCGTGCGGGTCATGCAGTCAACCGACGCGATTGAGCTAAGCGGTGAGAAGATCTTTATTAATACCGGCGCGCAGTCAACGATTCCGGACGTAGAAGGATTAACGACTACACCGGGTGTGTTTGACAGCACTGGTCTGTTGAATTTGACGCAACGTCCTGAGCGTTTAGGTATTTTGGGCGGCGGTTATATTGGCGTTGAATTCGCATCGATGTTTGCCAACTTCGGCAGTAAGGTCACTATTTATGAAGCGGCCCCGCAGTTTTTACCCCGCGAAGATCGGGATATTGCTGACGCTATCGCTAATATTCTATGCGACAAAGGGGTTGAGATTATCCTCAATGCCAGGGTTCAGGCGGTTTCATCCGAGGACGGCGAGGTACGGCTGCAAATGCCGGAAGGCGCACACACAGTGGATGCGCTGCTGGTGGCATCGGGTCGCAAACCTGCAACTGAAAATCTACAGTTGCAGAACGCGGGTGTGGATGTAAATGACCGTGGCGCCATTATTGTGAATAAATACCTGCGTACCTCGGCAGACAATATTTGGGCAATGGGCGATGTCACGGGGGGATTACAATTTACCTATATCTCGCTGGATGATTTTCGCATTGTGCGTGACAACCTGTTAGGCGAGGGATTACGTCATACCGGCGATCGCCAAAACGTACCGTATTCCGTCTTTATGACGCCACCGCTTTCCCGCGTGGGGATGACCGAAGAACAGGCTCGCGCCAGCGGCGCGGCGATGCAGGTAGTTACACTACCTGTTGCGGCTATCCCGCGTGCACGGGTGATGGATGATACGCGTGGTGTCCTTAAAGCGGTGGTGGATAGCGAAACGAAACAAATATTAGGCGTATCGCTGCTGTGCGTGGATTCTCATGAGATGATTAATATCATTAAAACCGTAATGGACGCGGGTTTACCGTATACCACATTGCGCGATCAAATATTTACGCATCCGAGCATGAGTGAATCACTGAACGATCTCTTTTCTCTCGTTAAATAATAAAAGCGTAGTCTGCATGTTTGCCCCGCCCGTGTGGGGCTTTTTTTATCTATTTATCGGCTGGATACTAATTGACAGTTATTCTGGCGTGATGGATGAAATGAAATAAGTCGACGTATTTTATTATATTGCTACTGAAACTACTGGTTAATGGAAATACACATGAACATGTTTAAAAGTATCTTACTAATGACCGCGTTATTGACTGCGCCGGTGACATTTTCCGCATTGGCGCAAACCGAGGTTGCCCACGTTAGCGTGTCTGGCATAGCGGATTCACCTTCCGTGATAGAGGATGCTATTGCGAAACTGGCTCAGGAAAATAATGCAACTTCCTGGAAAATAACCTCAATGCGCATTGATAGCAGTACTCACGCAACGGCAATTTTGTACAAGTGAGGAGAGTCTGAATGGAAAAATATCTGCATTTACTCAGTAAGGGCGATAGAATTGGATTAACCCTAATTCGCCTGAGCATTGCAATTGTTTTTATCTGGATTGGCTTATTAAAGTTTGTACCTTACGAGGCCGACAGCATTACGCCGTTTGTCGCCAATAGCCCGGTAATGTCATTTTTTTATGAACATCCAGAAGAGTATAAGCAGCATTTAACCCACGAAGGTGAGTTTAAGCCGCAGGAACGTGAGTGGCAGACTGCGAATAATACGTATACGTTTTCCAATGGTCTGGGCGTAGTCGAGGTGCTTATCGCTTTGCTGGTGCTGGCTAATCCTGTTAGCCGTTGGTTGGGATTAATTGGCGGCGTTCTGGCATTTGCTACACCAATTGTAACCTTATCATTTTTAATAACCACGCCTGAAGCATGGGTAATGCCGCTGGGTGATTTACACCACGGATTTCCATACTTGTCAGGCGCCGGGCGGTTGGTGTTAAAAGATACGTTAATGTTGGCGGGAGCAGTGATGATCATCGCAGACTCATCCCGTTCAATAATTAAGCAGCGATATTGAATTTTTAACGTTGTACCCTCTGTAAGATAGTAAGCCACTATAGTTAGATTCGGTAATTACCGGGCCAGCAGGATGCTGGCTTTTTTTCTGCCTTAAGGGAAATTTATTTAATATGTATGAGTTGCAATTATTCAGTTTATAAGAATAACGAGTCAGAGCTATATTTTTGACTAATGATACAGTGTCGTAAGTATTTTTTCTTTCTTCTTGTAAAAGCGTGCCACCCCGCGTACGGCATAGCCCTCCCGCCAGGATAGCTCCATTTTTCTCAAATTTTATCTATGCAATTCTTGCTATTTGTTATCTCAAAACCACACTTCAAAAAAGATTGTTATTCACTTTTGTTATAGTTAATCAACAAGTTCGTGTGGTTTTAGGCATGTCTTAAGCTAGAATTAATCCTGATTAAACGTTTTTACGTATCAATAAATGACTAAAGATAGTTAAAAACTTAATTTTTAACCAACTGTTTGACATGGAATCCACTATGGTAATTAAGCACCAGGGGTGGATGCTGATCTCGCGTTTTGTGAGTAACCAAAAGCGAGACATATCTTAAATATGGAAATAAGGGTTTTAGAATGAGCTTTGGATTAGCAAAGGAAAACAAGTTTGAAATCATAGCTACCCTTCGAGAAGAGCTGCACAAGAAAACGAAACTGGAAGTCTTATGCGAAAACAGTAGCGTTATCACGCAGTTAGAGAAGGTCGATTTCGAGCGGTTTGTGATCTCCGGGCACGAAGACATTGTTCCTGAAAAGGTCCAATACTTTATCCTGCACAGCGAAAGCGGGATTGTGAAATTTAGTGCCAGATTCGAACAAACCTCATCAGCAGGTGCGGAAGCAGGATTATCCTACCTCATCCCGGATATGATTTTCTTTGCCCAGCAGCGACAAAATCAGCGTTTTTCCTTCCTGAAGGGTTACGACTTTTTCTGTTTTGGTCGTTACAAAAACGGAGAAAACTACTCTCTGAAGATTAAAAACATCTCGCAGGGCGGTTGTGCATTAATTGTTAAAGATGTGAACTCCCGTTTTCTTTATAAAGATGCGGTGATTAAAAATGCCACACTGGATTTTGATACGTTTGGCAGTTTACAGCTGGATTTAAAAGTGATCGATGTCGTCATGATCAATGAATTTGATGATGATAATCAATTGTATTCCTGTCATCAGATCTCATGCGGGTTCGATTTTAAAAACCGTCGCGAAGAGACTGAGGTCGAGAAAATTATTATTAAATTTTTAATGAGTAACAAGATTAGAAGCTTATAAGGAGCGGTGAACAGGATGTTGATGTGTGGCAGTGATAATTTTGTAGGCAACGGTCTGTTTACCTACCTGACAAGCAAACATGTACCGATACAAACATTCCCGTTTGAGGATATGTTGCATCAGACATCATTATGCCAGCATCAAACCATGGTTTTTAATATCATTGATAATGAACAACCGTGTTCAGCGATCGTGCAGTTTCTGAATAAAAACCGCTTTAAGTTTTATAATAACGTCGTGGTAATTGTTGCTGATAGCCTGGTGGCAAAATTATGCGTCGAGTTGTTATATGTTGAAAAAACAATAGTTTTGACTGAGAAATCTTCGCTGCGTGATTTCGGTCAACTGGCGTCGTTAACGGTCGGGAAATGGAATCCCCGACTATATCGTTCGCAGAAAAGATTAACCGAGAGAGAACAGCAGATCCTGAATTTGTTGGTAAGCGGTTATTCCGCTAAAGAAATTTCAGAGTTAGTTAGTCTGAACTATAAAACTATTCAGGCGCATAAGATGCGGGTCGTCGCCAAGCTGGGACTGACCAATACCTCTGAGTTAAATAAATTAATTGTCAGATTTACCCATCGTATGTCTTTTTTACCCTAAGTTGGCCATTCTTTTCTGATGTAACACACCTAATAGTAGATACAATTCGGGAGTGATGTTGACTGGTTTTTAATTTCTATGATTTATTGAGGGGGAGCGGAATGTTTAATTCCAGTGAGGTGCTAACTGCGCTTGAAAGGGCATTGAATACCAGTCAGCTTTATATGGTTTATCAGCCTATTTTTAACTTGCGTACTCAGAGTATTAGTGGGTTTGAAGCATTAATGCGTTGGAATAGCCCTCAGATGGGTATGATCTCTCCCGATGTTTTTATTACATTACTGGAAGACAGCGGCAATATCATTTCAATTGAAGATATGGTTATCCACACTCCCTGGGATGTGGCAACCTGTTGGCCAGACCCCCTTGTACTATCAGTCAATATTTCCGCGCTTGAATTTTGCGATCCTCTGTTACCCCAACGTGTCAGAAAAAACCTTACCGCCTGCGGACTGCCGCCCCATCGATGCCAGATAGAGGTCACGGAAACGTCGCCGCTGTGCGACAGTCAGATAGCGGCTAAAAATATGATGGAGTTGAAGGCGATAGGGGTCAAACTTGCCCTTGATGATTTTGGAACCGGCCACGCTAATCTTAACTATCTGTTGAAATATCCTTTTGATACCTTAAAAATTGACAAGGAATTTGTCACCGGCATTGAACCCGACACCCGCTCAACAAAGATTGTGGAGGGTATCATTTCACTGGCGCATAATTTTGGGATTGAAGTTCTGGCCGAAGGGGTGGAAACCCAGTCCGAACTGGACCGCCTGATGCAGATTGGTTGTGACAAAATTCAAGGCTTTTTCATTTCTCCTCCGGTGTTGGCAGAAGAGATCCCTACACTCTTAGTACAATATAATCATTAATCCCTCCTTTTTACGTTTCCCAAACCCTTGATTGTGCCGCGTTGCCGGTAAGTCCGCAGACCTGAAAGCGTAGCGCATCAGGCCGCCCTGAAAGACAAAAAAAAGCCCCCTGTAGAACAGAGGGCGGGTAAGTTTATATCTGCTTAGAACGATTTCTTAAAGCCGATAGAGGCATTGACCGGCGCTTCAACCTGCGACTTACTGCCGCCGTTGCTGAATTGCGTACCCAATTCACCGTAGACCTGCAGGTTTCTGTCGATAGACCATGACAGACCGGCGGCAACTTCAGTGCTGGAGTACTGTTGTGAAGATTCCAGCGTGGTGGTGGCGACCGCATTGCTAAAGTGCGTTTTGTCTTTTGACCCCAGTCCCTGCCAGACGTTGACCCTACCGTACGGCTGGAATTTGCCATGGTTGGTGTCATAGTCTGCGACCAGGCGCACGCCCAGACGAGCGGTAAAGGAATCAGCGGTATCCATTTTCACTTTCGTTTGGGTCACACCATCGAGATGCCCGTTATCGAAGTCGCTGTATTGATAGATCAACTGCGCCTGAGGTTCCAGACTCCATGCGCTGGCGCCCAAACGGAATGATTTACCCACTTCTGTCGACGCCGTCAGCGTGTTGCCTCTGACGGTATACGATCCGTTATTGCCGGTCGCCGCCAGGCGGGATTTATGGTTACCGTATTGCAGGACGTTATCAACATACATTCCGTCGCCCGAGAACCAGGTGGCATAGCCGCCGACATAAAACGCGTTGTCGTCGATGTTACCGCCTTTGCCGTCGCTGCCTGTCTTCGTGCCTTTCACGTTGCTGTCGATGTCAAGAATGCTGGTATACAGTCCGGCTTTCCAACTGTCGTTAGCATACATGTCAACGCCGACCTGAATACCCATGGTATGGGAGCTGGTTTGTGTCCCGGCCGCATCATCCAGTTTGGTTTTTCCGGAGTAACCAATCATTCTTGCCCAGGCGCGATTATCTTCATCAATACCCGGTTTAACTTCGTCGCCCATACGCTGGTGCATGTTGCCTAGCAGGCTGATGTCGCCCTGACGAACGACGCTGGCGAGACCAGAATACAGCATAGTTTCTGGACGATATTCGCTTCTCAGGTACCAGTTTTCACCCTGACCTTGAGCATTACCCGCATGCAGTTGATACTCAAATGCGCCAGCAGCCATACGGTCGGCGGCAAGATGGAAGGCGTCACGCGACGTTTGGGCCGTGGTGGTCGCGCCATTGAGCGCCGTCACCACTTCGATGCCATCGCCAATGGTCGGCGCGCCGAGACCAGAGCCGTCGACATCCAGCAGCGTACTACCGCTGGCTTTACCGCCATCGATAATCAGACGGTCGGCAATGCCTGCGCCGCTACCATTCTGGATTGCCGCCATGTTGATAGTCCCTTTTTCGCCGGTGTAATCCCCTTTGACGGTTAACGTTGTGCCAGTCTGCTGGCCGATGAGTGAAACATCGCCGCCGTTGCTCAGGCCCGCTACCGTCTGGTTGTAACCCTGCGTGTTCAGGGTGGTGTCAGCGACAACGTAGTGGTGTGACGCACTACTCAGGGTGTTGGTGTTACCCGCCCGCAGTACGCCGTTGGCAATCAGCGTTGCGCCGCTGTAGCTGTTTTCACCTTGTAGCTCCGTCACACCGCTACCGGTCTGATGCAACTGGCCTTCGCCGCTGATATTACCGGTCAGCGCCAGGGTATCGCCACGATTAACATTGAGTACGCCGTTATCAACGATATCCCCCTGAATGCTACCGATATTACCGCCGTTACCCAGCTGTAAAACGCCTTGTTCGATGGTGGTGCCACCGGTATAGGTGTTATCCAGCGTCAGAGTCAGGGAGCCTTTACCGGTTTTGGTCAACTGACCGTTACCTTCGACTTCCGTTAGCAGGGAAACGTTATGTCCGTTGGTATCGAATGTCCCGCCGCCGGATTCCAGCGTCACCTGACGGGCAGTATCAAACGCTTCGCCATATTTCAGCGTACCGCCATTAAAAGTAATTCCCGTTTCTGGCGCGCCAAGGTTGGTATCGCCCGCCACCTGCAGCGTCCCTGAAGTGATGGTGGTTCCACCGCTATAGGTATTGTCGCCAGTGAGGATGAGCGTACCAAGATCGCCTTTATTCAGGCCGCCGGTACCGCGGATCACGCTGTCGATAGTGGCGGTGTAGTTAGCGCCGTCTACTGTGCCATCGCCGACGCGAATCAGCGTGTTGGCCGTATCGGTGGTAATGGCCTCACCGCCTACGCGATAACCATCGGTAGCGAACTGTGCGCCGCTAATGATAACGTCGCCTTTGCTGTTATCGACGGTGACGTTGCCCGCTTCACCCTGGAAGACGGCAAACGCGGCATCGGTAAACGGTGCGTTCAGCGCGCCTTCTGGCGTTGATTCATCCGTAGTCCAGTTGTCGTTACCCTGGCTTGATTGCCAGATACCGTCGCCGCCGTTGATGACGCCGTTGTTTTTCCACTCGCCATTCTCACCGCCGGTGCCGTCCCAGAAGCGCAGCGTCAGTCCGGCATGGTTGACCAGGTTAACCTGGTTTTTAACCGAGGTTTGAACGTACAGGCTGTCTGCGGCTTCCGGCGCGTTGGCAATGTCCATCACATTGTTGGTCAAGGTGCCGGTGTAGTTGATGACACGATAAACGCCAACGTCAAAACTACCGCCCGGAGAGGTCTCGATATTGAGCTTACCGTCGAGCGTCAGATCGCCATTCACATCAATCAGGTCGTTGAAAGCTCCGCCAGGGGTATAGGCCTGACCAAACTGGTAATCAAGCTGTGCGTTATCGCTGAGCGTCAGTGAACCGGTAGTGAGTTTACCCACGCTGTTGATGGCGGCACCTGCGGTAATATGGCCATCGTCCAGCACATCAACCGCGCCGCCGATAATACCGTTACCGCCGAGCGTTGCCCCTGATTTCACTGTCACCTGACCGGTTGCGGCAGACTGATTACCGTTGACCAGCAGCACACCTTCATTGACGTCCGTGGCGCCGGTCCAGGTATTATCGCCGGTCAGCGTTAATGTGCCGTCGCCGATTTTCACCAGACTGCCGCCGTTGCCGCTGATAATGCCGCTAATGGTGTCATCAAGATGCAAATTACCCAGCGACAATTCTTTATTCCCCAGTTCAACGTTACCCGCACCGGACAACGAACCGATAGACGTAGCGCTGTCGACTGCGCTGATATCGACCTTGCCACCCGCCAGGTTTTTAACGACGGTATCTTCAGCCATCGCCTGGTCGGCTAAGGTCATCAGTCCGCTGTTATTCACCGTAGCATTGCCGCCGCTGGCGTTTTCTTCCAGCGCCAGGGTGCTGTCTTGTGACACGTTAACCTTCGCGTTGCCCGCGGTAGCGTTGTTGGTTAACACCGCTTTTGCTGCGCCCGTCAGGTTCAGTTTTGCGCTCGCAGCGGTGACGTTATCTGCCAGCGTTAACAGGCTGTCGGCAATGTTCATGGTCAGGGACTGCAGACTGGTATCCGTTCCGCTGACATTGAGCGTCGCCCCCTTATTGACGTTCACAGTGCTGCTTTCATTGCTACCAAAGGCCCCGGTTTTGCTGACGTTGACCGTTACATTGTTGGCATTTCCGGTACCGGCAATTTCGGTATCGCCTTTGTAGCTGTTCGCGCGGTCGAGCGACAGGGTGCTGCCCGCATCGCTTGAACTGCTGGTGACTTTCAGTTTACCGTCGCCGGTAATCTCACCTGTTGGCGTGAAGTGGTGTGAATTGAGGTCGAACACCGCCGCGTTATCATGTGCTCCCAGCTCAATGGTGCGATTGCTGGTCAGGTCCGCGCCCATTTGCAGCGTGGAGCCATTGTTGATAGCTAAGTCGGTTCCGCTCTGGCCGAGGTTGCTGTCGGAGGAAATCTGCAACGTACCGCCATCAATGCGCGTGCCGCCACGATACTCGTTATCGCCGCTGAGGATCAGACGACCAAGGTCGGTTTTCACCAGCGTCAGCTTGTCAGTCGTGCTGGCTTCGCGGATAACGGACTCAATGGTCGCGGTGTAGTTTTGCCCCGCGCCACCGGCGCCAACGCGCAGCAGCAGTTCACCGGTTCCAGGCGTCTGGCCTGCGTGGGTCGCGTTTTCCGTGGTGGCATAAGCGTTAAGCGCATCGCCTTTAACGACATAGCCATCGGCGTCAAACTGTGCCCCGGAGAAGTTAACTTCTCCCACGGCGTTATCAACGGTAACGGTTCCGCCTTTGGTGGTGAAGACAGCAAAGGACTTCTGCGCCCAAGGGGCGTTACCTTCACCGGTTGCTGTGGTCCAGTTGTTATCACCCTGGCTGCCGATCGCCATCCATTTGCCATCGCCACCGTCAATTTTGTTGTCGCCTTCAATGCCCGACGCGCCGTGGCTCTGATTGACGGTTGCGCCGTCCCAGAACTGCAGGGTAACGCCGTTGGCGTTCACCAGGTTGACCTGTTTGTCGATGGAGGTCTGGACAAAAATATTGCTCTTATCCTGGCTATCCGGTATCGCGCCTAATTCCAGCGTCTGGTTATTCAGCGTGCCGCCGTAGTTATAAATACGGTACACACCCGGTCCGAAGTTGCCGCCCTGTGAAGTCGTCACATCCAGGGTTCCGTCCAGTTGCAGATCGCCTGCGACGTTAATCAGATCGTTTAGCGCACCGCCTGGCGTATATGCCTTGCCCAGTTCAAAAGCGGAGGTCGTTTTGCTGCCGAGCTGCAGATTACCGTTGATGGATAACGTACCCGCACCGCCGTCACCGGCGCTGAGGGTCGTGGCATCGTTCATCAGCACGTTGCCGCCGATAACGCCATTGCCGCCAAGTGTGGATGTGCCGCTGACGGTGGTGGCGCCGCGCGCTGCGCTTTGATCGCCATTGACCAGCAGCGTACCGTCAGTGACAGTGGTCTCACCGGTATAGGTGTTGTTGCCGTTCAGTCGGGTAATGCCGCTACCGATTTGCTGTAGCGCCCCGATGCCGGAGATCACACCATTGAGCAGCACGGTGTTGGCGCGGTTAATCGCCAGAACGCCGTTGTCGATAATGTCAGACACGGCGCTGACTTCGCCTTCATTTCCGCCGTCACCTAACTGCAGCGTACCAGTTTGATCAATGGTGGTAGAGCCGGTGTAGCTGTTGTTGGCGGTAAATACCGTAGTACCGCCTGCCGCACGTTCGAATTTCCCGTCGCCGCTGATGATGCCGCGATAGATCTGTGCTGCTGACGTATCCCCCTGGGTATCGAAGATAACCTTGCTGCCTGCGCCCTGGGTGGTGATATCGTAATCGCCAATGCTTGCGGCAGTACTGGTTGGCTCGACGTGGTCGCCGGTGCGCAGCGTTGCGCCATTGTTTACGGCGATGGTTTTGCTCGCCAGATTAAGGTTTTCAACGACGCGCACATCCGCATTTGACCCGCTAATGGTCAGTGAATCCCAGCCGGTGCCAATATTGGTGCCGGTATTTAGGTTGTCGCTGGCCAGCGTACCAATCTTCGCATCTTTCGTATCGGTGAAGGTGAGGGCGTTGCCTGTACCCGCAGCGGTCATGATGTGGCGCGTTTTATCCAGCGTCACATTGCCAATGTTGGCCTTATTGTTACCACCGGTACCCGCGAAATTCACTTCGCCGGCATAGGAGCCACTGCGCCAGTTGAAGGTGTCCGCACCTTCGCCTGTGTTGATTACACCACTGGTCACACCGCCGCTGATATCAATGGTGTCGTTACCTTTACCAGACTGAATGGCTACCGCCGTGTCGTTGATAGCCTGCAGGGTTCCCGTGTTGGTAATGGTTTTGCTGCTATCGCCGCTGGCGTCGATCACCGGTGATGTGGTGCTGGCCGAGATAATCTTGCCGCTGTTGGTTAATGCGCTGACGTTTTTCGCGATGATCGCCGAACCGCCTGCGCTATCATGCACGTTGATGTCAGCATTGGTGGTGACACGACCGTCCGTATTGGCGCGAATCCCGCTCCCTTCACTGTTTTGTACTTCAATGGTGTAGCCTTTGCCGATAGTAAGGTCGCCCGTCACCGCATCGCCATTGCGTTGTTCAAAAGCGAAGCCGGTACCTTTACCATTGACGTTAAGGATGTTGTTCAGCCCATCTTTCATGTTCAGCGCCACGCTGGTACGGATCCCCGGGCCATCGTTGGCATTGATGGTCACGTCATTGAGCGTGATATCGGTATTGTTGGCATCGTTTTGAATACCGGCACCCGTCCCTTTAGCGCTGATAGTCACACCTTTTGCAGCCAGCTTACCCGCTCCCGTCTCGAGACGAATGCCGTCTGCTGAACCATTGGTCGTGATGGCATCGCCGGCATTACCGGTAATACTCAGGCTTGCACCATTGGTCAGCAGAACCCCTGCGGTTCCGTCATCAACGGTTACCTGGCCCAGTTTTTTAATCTGTGCGCTGTCACCTGAAGCCCGTACGCCGATGCCGTTGCTGACGTGCAGGGCGCTGGAGGCGTTATTGGTTAAACTCCCGCCTTTTTGAACATCAACACCGATGCTGTCGACGCTGGCCAGATCGATAATCGCTTTGGTATCGAGGATCAGGTTGCCCAGATTTCTCGCCACATAGGCGATAACCTTGTTGCCGCTGACTTCAGAGGTGATCTTCGCGTCCGAGGTGAGGGTGGTGCTCGTGGCATTACCCTGCGTATTGCCATTCAATTGATGCGCCTGACCATCCACAACCCCGGCAACGGTTCTTTCACCGGTCAGATTAATGGTGGTTTTATCGCTGATAGTTCCTTTCGCGCCGCCCTCGATAACCAGTGCCGCGGAGTCGGTACCCTGAACGGTGAACGTTGCTTCACCAGTATCTACGCTACTGCCAGCCCCGGTGGCGAGAACGCCAACAGAATTGTTACCGCTGAGAGTCAGATTCAGGTTGGAAGTGGACTGATCTTTCGGGTTAGTGGTATTACCGGCCAGCAATGCGCCATTGGCGATACGGAAAATGGTGGTGCGATCCTGACCGTTGTCATTCATCACCGCCTGACCAATATTGGCGGTAGCGCCTTTACCATACAGGTAATAACCAATCTGATCGGTGCTGTTGAATGACGGGCTACTCAGGCTGTCAACGTTAGCGATGGCGTTATCACGCACGTGTACGCCGATGTTACCGGCCTTATCCAGCGTGATGTTGGAGTAAACGTTGACCACTGCCTGGCCGTTAGCGCCGCCTTCTGCCCAGATGGCGTAGTTACGGTTACCGACGCCGCCTTCTCCGTCCACCACGATAGAGCCTGCCGCGCTGGTGGTGACTTCGGCATTTTTGTTATTGGCGCTAACGTGGATCCCCACGTTGTTGGTGCCATTTACGTTAATCTTGCCGTCGTTGCGGATTTCCTGATTATTTTCCGCGCCACTGTCGCGTACGGAAATGCCGTAGTTCTTACTGCTACCTCCTTCAGAACCGCCATTGATCACGATGTTGCCGGTATTGAGGACGTTGCCCGTGGCATTCCCGACCAGAATCCCCGCGGCGTTACGTATGCCGGTTCCCAGCGTGATAAGGCCGTTGTTAATAACTTCTTTAGCACTCTTGGTCATAATACCAGCGCTCAGGCTGGAACCGCCCGCCATGGTGACATCTTTAGACGGATCGCTTGCGTCGCGACCAAGATAAATTGAGGCATTCTGAGCGTTGGTAAAGGTGGCATTCCCGGCGACTTCTACGCCATAAGCGGTGCCTTTGGCAAAGGATGCACCGCTTTTACGCCCATCTACGACGTTGATATCGCCGTTGTTGACCCCTTGCGCATCGTCAGACAATTGCATACCAATAGCCAGCGTCAGCGAAGAGTCGGGTACGTCTTTGCTCCAGGGATCGGCTGCCGACGCGGTACCAAAGTTATCGGTGGTGATCGCCTGGTTGATGGTGCCATTGTTCGCTATCTGGCTGGCGCCTTGCCCCTGCATGCCAAATGCGCCATAGCTGTTGACGTTTTGGTTGCCGTCTTTGTCGATAAACAGCCCGGAATTGATGATCCCGTTGTTGGTTGCCGTAGCGTCTTTTGCCAGCATGCCAATCGCCAGACTCTGTCCGGTAGAAGTACGTAATGCGTTCAGTTGGCCGAGGTTGTTGATAACCCCGCCATCAATGGCTTTCATGACGCCATTAATACTGCCGTCAACGGCAATAATCGCATCTTGGTTCAGGGTGCCGGTGGTGCCTGCACCGTTGGCGTAAATAGCATGCAGCTCACCGCGGCCAGCGGTCGCGTTATTGCTATGTGACAAGCCGTCGGTCCAGACGTCGTAATCCCAGGTGAGCACGTCTGAGGGCTTGCTGGAGTTGATAAGATCATCAATCAGCTCGGCATATTTCGTTTGTGCGGCGGTGGAGGTAGTGACAACATTTGCATCCAGCCACAGCTGGATTTGGCTGACTTTTTCGCCTTCCGGGTTTTCTGCTGCATCGCTGCTGTTGCCCAACAGCCAGTCGTTAAAATCGGCCAGATCCTGCGTGTTGGTAATGCTAAATGTGCGCTCACCCGTTTCGACGACATTGCCGTCTGTATCATAACCGTAGGTCATGAGCTTCACATCATCGCCAAACACAGAGGTTTGCGCCGAGCCGGCGAAGGTTTTTTCAGGAATAACCGGAGCAGCGTTAAATTTTATGTAGTTATCGGATTGCCAGTTAACCTGGCTACCAGCGTCCTGAGCCTCCAGTAAGGAGGAGTCTTTGGCCAGCAACTCGATAGTATTGGCTTTGTCGCGGACATTGAGCGTGTCGTTGCCAATATCCAGATTGGCTATGGAGCCATTTGTCGCCAGCGCGATGCCAAATTGTTTATAGATTTTAGACAACGTTGGATCGTAGGTGTTTAATGCCGAATCGCCAATCTGCGATTCGGTAAGGAAATTATTTAAGTCATTGGTGTTAAAGACTTTAATAGTTGTAGGTTCGCCAGGGAAGGCCGGGTCGTTAATATCAAATTCTGTGCTTTGTGATGGTGTCGACGATTGGTTATACGTCAGGTATTCCGCCAGTTCTTCAGCGGTAGTAATCGTTTTTACGCCCTGGTCAGGGCTGGTGGCCTGCAGGGTGATTTTGCCGGTTTGCAGTAGCTCTCTGATGGTCGTTGATTCAACAACACCACTTTGGCCTGGGGCAATCGTTGGGATCGCGCCGCTGATATTGAGCGCCTGACCAGCAGTGATATCTTTATATAAGAATCCGTAGTCGTGGATACCCTCATAATCTCCAACGGAAATACCTGCCTGGTAGTCGGTGAAAATATTGTGCTCACCGATATCGATAATCGGATCAGCGGAAGCCGGCATTGAAGCAGCGCTTAATGCGCCGGCCGCCAGTACGGCGACAGTTTTACGCGAGCTGCTTTTTTTCTTTCCTTTAGTTAATTCGGAAACGACCACCCAGATACCGAGTACCGCGTTCCAAATAATGCTGTAAACTTTGTTCATATATAACCCTCGTCTACATTCCTGTTATGTATGTGTTAATACGTTGAGTTGTTGGCTATGGTTGGCACGCGGATGTGCTACCCGGTAATAGATTTCGGAAAATAGGGTTCCTTTCCGTGCGATGCGGAATTAAAAATTTGAGCAGAAAGAAAACCTTTTAAATGGTAAGCGTGATAATCGTCCTTAAAAAGTCAGTTATGGCTGGCTATAGTGGGAAATGGTGTACTTGAGTCGCGAGTTATTTTTGCCGAGTTTTCTGGCAATGTTGCTTTTGTACGCCCCGATGGTTTTTTCACTTTTTTGTGATGCTCCGGCGATTTGCGTCAGTGACCAACCCCGGGCCAGCATCATCATTACGCTGAATTCGTTTGCTGTGATTTTATTGTGTAGTTCTTTGTTATTGCTTGGTTTTTTGTTTTGTGTAATACGCGTTACGGCATGCAGTAACCGATCAAGGCTGGCGTCTTGATCGAGAAACAGCATGTTCTTCCCGCAAACGGTTTGAAAAATAGAAAAAGTAGCTTCATCTGCCAATACAATGATTCTTGTGGCAGGGCGTAAAGCCATGTTGCGGATAATCCTGGCATATTTTAAAAAATCTGTGTTGTCAGGATTAATAATGATGCAATCCGTTTCATAAGGGATTATGTTGACGGCAGAAAGCGTCTGAGAGGAGTAATACGCGATATCAATATATAATGATGAACCACGTAGGATTTCTCGCATGCCTAGCCAGGGGTAAATTGAGTCACCCAAAAAAATAGCCTTAGACATAACGATCTCCTTGAAATTTTGATGCAGGCGACCGCCTCTTTTTTTAAGAAGAAAAAGAGTTTCTTGCGACGCATGAAATGTTAATTAAATCTCGTATAACGTTCTCTGGTGTGAACGCATCCTTATTTATTACAGATTCCACAGATATTTCTGTATTAATTCGAATCATTAACTATTCTTAAAGTAGATATTACACTTTGTTAAAATTTAAGATAAATCGTTTATTTCAGCTCTGCGTAAATGATTGATAGATTTCGCTTATGGATCACGCTAATAATGATTGAGTGATATCGATAAAGACAGGTTATTCCTATTCATTGTGCAGGGGATTTATATGGAAAACTTTATATTTCATACAGATACCTGTTTTTCTTGATGAGATGATTGGTGACCAGGAGAATTCTTAATCAAGACCAGGACAAAGAGAAGGGGAGCCAGGGGGAAGAGAGAAATATCGCTCAATTTGTAGTTATCGACCTGAAATTAGAATTTTCAGGTCGATAATTCTTAGTGGTGTTAAGTTTTTAGGGAATTATCCTATTTTGGGCTTTTTGTGCTTAATTTTAAAATCTCACCTGAAGAGGTTATTTTTTCTGATTGCATTGCTGATAACGCTTAGCCCGCCAACAGGTCCTGTTCAACCTGATGCACCTGTTGTTCCAGCGTATTGCGGATTTCCGTAAGCGCCCGTTGTTGATCGCAGAAGTAGGCCTCTTTATCTGTGACGGAGGTGGCAAGCCGCCAGGCGTTCTCAGCTTCCAGTTCGGTAATTTCTTTGAGCAGCGCATTAATTTGTTCTCTGAGCTGCTGTATTTTGCTGCGTAAATGCTGCAGATCGTTCAATCGGTCACTCGCCATCATCGGTTCGAGGCCACTTTGTAATTGAGTCAGTAGCGCCCGAACGGCGGCAAGATCGGCATTTTGGCGCGCCTGGTTAAGCTGAACCATCATCTGATGCGCTTTCTCTTTCAGACAATCTGCCACCACATCCGGATGACAAAGACGGCTGGCCTGACGCCACAGGCGTTTTAACTCGTTACGTTCATCAGATGAAAGTCGCTGGTCACGGTTATAACGATGTTGCGCATCCTGCTGCTGCTCCTGAAATTCATCATATTCATGGCTGGTCTCTTCCTGAGCCTGGCGGGTTGCGCTGTCGTCCTGGCGAGAAAAGTCGTTTTCCAACTCACGAATCTCCGCCAGCAGGGCGGTAATCAGTTCCGTTTGTTGCTGAATACGTTGGCGTGTTTCCACCGATTCGCGCGAATCTGAATTAAGGTTCATCCAGTGCTGCTTGAGCCTGGCAAGTTGATCAACAGCCTGGGAAATATAGTGCTGACAGGACTGATAGTCTTTTTCCCGACGTTTTCGCTCCGCTTCCTGTTTACGCTGGGCGCTGGCGGCGAGCTGTTTACGTAACTCGAGGATCCGGCTCATTAGCGGTCCAAGGCGAAGATGATACAGATCGTTGAAATCATCGAGGATTTGAATGCGCGTGTTGCGCTTATCGATCAGGTCACGCAGCTGTGTTTCGAGCGCTTTAAGTTCCAGCTTACTGGCGGCAATGGCGGGATCCTGCCACGTAGAGACTGCCCGTTGAGATTGCAGCCAGGCTGAGATTTCACGCAGGGCATCACTAAAGCGTCGTTCTTCGATCGCCTGCACAATGGTGCCTGGCACGACGGATAAAGGCTCATTTTTCAGATGTTCTACCTGCTGGAAAATAATTTCCTCATCTTCCAGTTCAATAGCGCTTTTGACGATTTCCAGTCGTTTAATGATCTTATTCATGACAGTCGTTGCCTGGCCTGGCTCAAAAACGAGTGACTAAAACACAGCCGGTTCACCCGTTTGAAAATGTTAGAAAAACAGTAAAGCGCATTCTGTGGCCTGCGATGCCTTTTCGTCCAGAATAATTCACTGTAATTATGAAAAACCGGAAGTCGCGCGCACCTGTTTGCATCTTCAAACCTCTGTTTCATGTTTTTTATTATCGGGTAATTATTCTTGATTCAAAAAAGATAATGCGTATAGTTCTCATTCTCTTTTGTTATTAACTCTCTGTATTACTTCTGGTAAGGATCCCGACAATGAAAAAAACAACATCCGCGCTGGCATTGCTGATTGCTGCGGCGTTAAGCGGTTGTGCGGCGCACTCCACGCCAGCCAGCAACGTCAGCGTTACGGAAAAAACAGCACAACCTGCCGTTACCGATGTACAGCAACGCGCGCTGGCGGATGGGTTATATGAAATGGCGCTTAGCCCGGCAGGGGATGCGTTGTACGTTGCCAGCGCCGAAGGATTTAAAGATGTGCAGGGCGGCGTGGTTTACAAGTTGGATCCGAAAACGCTCAAAACGCTTGGATTGAGTCATACCGATATGAAAAACTTTGGTATGGCTATCTCGCCGGACGGTAAAACGGTGTATGTCACCAACTCACTGGACGGTGGCCTGAGCGCGCTGAATACCGCTGACGGCAAGGTGAAAAATCGCGTATTGTTCCCGGAACGTAACCCAGAAGGTTTCCCGTATGGTGCCCGTCAGGTGCTGTTGCATAACGGTTTGCTCTATATTGGCGCCGTGGCGGATCCGGCGGTGATTTGGGTGGTTGATGCCGAAACCCTGAAGCTGAAAACCCGCATTAAAAACACGGGTAAATGGATGACCGGACTGCATTATTCAGCGGTGACGCAGCGAATTTATGCAGCTAACGGCGGCGGTGAAATTCTCGTCATCAACCCGCGTAATCAGCGTGTTGAGAAACGCTGGCAGCCGCTGGGTGAACAACCTGCGCTGCTGCTGAATATGGCGGAGGACGCACAAACGGGTCGTCTGTTTGTCACCGACAACTCAAAAGCGAAAACCACTCTGGTTCTGGATATTCATACGGGTAACCTGCTGAAAAAACTGGATGTGGGTGATTCGCTGGCGGTGAAATTCAACGCAAAACGCAACGAAATCTATATTACGCAGCGTGATTCAGGGAAATTGCTCAGCCTGAATGCGACTGATTACAGCGTGAAGAAAAGTTGGGATTTACCCCCTAACCCAAACAGCCTGCTGCTCTCGGCGGATGGACAAACGCTGTTTGTGACGGTGAAGCAAAAATTTAATAAAGACCACTCTACGTCTGCGCCAGATAACGTGGTACGTATTGACTTGAATAAACAATAACAACTCGCCTTCTTTTTATTGTTTTTCTCCCGAGCCTCGGTGCGTTGGGCAAGGAAGCCCGGCGCATCCAATCGATTGCGCCTTGCGACAACCAGGTTGAAATGTTAAAAGAAGCCCCTTCAATAAAAACGACACAGGGGAAGGGCGTGAAAAACGCGTCAACTGCATCTGACACCAGCGTGTCTGATGCCGCGTCGACGAACGAGCCGACGCTTCAACGAGGGTTGCAAAACCGCCATATTCAGTTAATTGCGCTGGGCGGTGCAATTGGTACGGGCCTGTTTTTGGGCATTGGTCCGGCTATTCAGATGGCGGGACCTGCGGTGTTACTGGGTTACGGCGTTGCCGGGATCATCGCTTTTCTGATTATGCGTCAACTGGGCGAAATGGTAGTGGAAGAACCCGTTTCCGGATCCTTCGCTCATTTTGCCTATAAATATTGGGGACCGTTCGCGGGTTTTCTGTCCGGCTGGAACTACTGGGTGATGTTTGTGCTGGTCGGTATGGCGGAACTTACAGCGGCCGGGATCTATATGCAGTACTGGTTGCCCGATGTCCCAACCTGGATTTGGGCCGCGGCATTTTTCGTGATCATCAATGCCGTCAACCTGGTCAACGTACGTCTGTATGGCGAAACGGAATTCTGGTTCGCGCTGATTAAAGTGCTGGCCATTATCGGCATGATTGGTTTTGGCGTGTGGATGCTGTTTTCCGGTAACGGCGGGGAACATGCAAGCATCGATAACCTGTGGCGTTACAACGGCTTTTTTGCTACCGGCTGGAACGGATTAATTCTGTCGCTGGCGGTGATTATGTTCTCCTTTGGCGGACTGGAGCTTATCGGGATTACTGCCGCAGAAGCGCAGGACCCGCAGAAAAGCATTCCAAAGGCGGTAAACCAGGTGGTGTACCGTATTCTGCTGTTTTACATCGGTTCTCTGGTGGTGCTGTTAGCGCTCTACCCGTGGGTAGAGGTGAAATCCAACAGCAGCCCGTTTGTGATGATTTTCCATAATCTTGACAGCAACGTGGTGGCTTCTGCGCTGAACTTTGTCATTCTTGTGGCTTCGCTGTCGGTGTATAACAGTGGTGTTTACTCTAACAGTCGTATGCTATTTGGTCTCTCGGTTCAGGGGAACGCGCCGAAGTTCTTAACCCGCGTCAGCCGTCGTGGCGTACCGGTGAACTCACTGATCCTCTCCGGCGCTATTACGTCACTGGTGGTCCTGATCAACTATGTTCTGCCGCAAAAGGCCTTTAGCCTGCTGATGGCGCTGGTGGTGGCGACGTTACTGCTGAACTGGATTATGATCTGCCTGGCGCATCTGCGGTTCCGGGCGGCGATGCGACGTAAGGGACGTGACACGCAGTTTAAAGCACTGCTGTACCCGGCAGGGAACTACCTGTGTATTGCTTTCCTTGGCATGATTCTGGTGCTGATGTGTACGATGGATGAAATGCGCCTGTCAGCTATCCTGCTGCCGGTGTGGATCCTGTTCCTGTTTGTTGCCTTCAAACTGTTGCGTCGTAAACCTCGCTAAGCTATGGCCGATCTCATATTAATAATGGGATCGGCCATTTTCTCTCTGTCCGGTTTATCGCTGAAACGCGCCAGACAGTGCGCGAATATCGTTTCCGGTAGGCGACTGATGAATGCGTAAACCAAACTCTTCGACCACGGCAAAGATATGGTCGAAGATATCAGCCTGAATACTTTCATATTCCAGCCAGACTACCGTATTAGTAAAGGCATAAATTTCGATCGGTAAACCGTGATCGTCCGGCGCAAGCTGGCGTACCATTAACGTCATATCTTTGCGAATACGCGGATGATGACGCAAATATTCGTTCAGATAAGCGCGGAAGGTGCCAATATTCGTCATCTGGCGGTGATTCAATACCGATTCAGGCGCATCTAATTGCTGATTCCACTCGTCAATTTCCTGGTGGCGTGTTGTTAAATACGGTTTCAGCAGGTGGGCTTTATGCAGACGCTGGCGCTCATCCTCATCAAGAAAATGGATGCTGGTGGCATCGATGCTGATGCTGCGTTTTATTCTCCGCCCACCGGAAGCCGACATTCCACTCCAGTTTTTAAAAGAGTCTGAGACCAGTGACCAGGTTGGGATAGTGGTGATGGTGTTATCCCAGTTGCGCACTTTCACGGTGGTTAAGCCAATATCAATAACCGCGCCATCGGCACCATATTTCGGCATTTCCAGCCAGTCACCCAACTTCAACATATCGTTGGCTGAAAGTTGTATTCCGGCAACCAGTCCGAGGATTGGATCTTTAAACACCAGCATTAACACGGCGGCCATGGCGCCCAGACCGCTTATCAGTATTGCCGGTGACTGACCAATCAGCAGGGAAATCATCAATATTCCGACGAGAATTGCGCTGATGAGTTTGATGCCCTGGAATATGCCTTTTAGCGGTAATTGCGATGCGGCAGGGAGTTTTTGCGACAGATTGAGAATAACGTCCAGCAGGGAAAACAGGGACAGCAGGGCGTACATCATGATCCACAACTGAGCGCAGGTCACTAATATTTCTGCTGCTTCGCTGCCTTTCTGTAGCCAGAGTGCGGCCTGTATATTGACAATGATACCCTGCAGGGTGAATGCCAGCCGGTGAAATAACTTGTTCTGCGTGATGATTTGTAGCCACAGGCGGGAGCTGGCGCTGGCACGCTTTTCAAATGCGCGTAATACCACCCAGTGCAAAATAACGTGAACAATAATGGCGGTGATAAAAATAATGCCAAAAATCATCACCAATGAGGTGGTGTGATTTATTTCAATGCCGAGTTCTTCTACCTGAGATATCAATTCCTGCATAACGTCTCCTTAATAAACAGCGGTCTATGATGACCGCTGTGCGGAGCTTATGCAAATGCGGAGGATTAGACTTCCGTCAGCGTCGTTTCCAGCGGCAGACGAGATTTCGGCAGTGCGGCGTTGAAATCTTCTACGCTGTGATGACCCACCGGAACCACCACTACGCTGGTGAAACCTTTCTCTTTCAGGCCAAATTCTGCATCCATGACCGCTGAATCAAAGCCTTCGATCGGCACAGCATCCAGGCCCATAGCCGCAACGCCCAGCAGGAAGTTACCGACGTTGAGGTACACCTGTTTTGCCATCCAGTGGTTGTCATCCTTCAGCTCTTTGCGATGCATGTCGGCAAAGAAGGTACGGCCTTTATGGTTTGCGGCTTTAGCTTCAGGCGTAGCGAAACGACCATCGCTCTCTTCTTGATCCACCACGCGCTCCAGCCACGCATCGTCCATCGCCGTTTTGGCGCAGAACACCACAACGTGGGAAGCATCCAGCATTTTGCGTTCGTTGAATACAAAACCGCCGGCTGCGGATTTAGCTACACGCGCTTTACCTTCGTCAGTGCTGGCGACAATAAAGTGCCATGGCTGAGAGTTGGTGCTGGACGGGCTAAACTGCAGCAGCGTTTTTAATTTTTCGGCCTGCTCAGCGGTCAGCTTTTTATTCGGATCGAATGCCTTAGTGGAGTAACGTTTTAAGGCGACAGAAACAATATCCATAACTACTCCTGGTGATTTTTTATACCCTGCGGGTGCGTTTTGTTTCAGCAGGGTACAGGGTTAGCGGGAAAAAGATAAGACAGGAAAATGCAAAAACACTTATCGGGGTTAACGATAAATCAACCTGGACGTAGACGTTTTTGATCCCGCTTCGCCAGACCGTCTACGACGCGGTGCCATGAATCATTCACCAGCTCTGCCAGTAATGATTCGGTAATGTCGTCGCCAGGGTAGACCGAGATCCAGTGTTTTTTATTCATGTGATAGCCGGGTTTAATGCTGGGGTAGATCTGCTGGTTTAACAGTGACTTCTGCGGGTCTGATTTTAGGTTAACCAGCGGGCGTCCGCGAAGCTCAGTGACCAGCATAAAAATTTTGCCGCCGACTTTGAAGACGTCGTATTCCGGGCCGAATGGCCAGCAGTGTTCGGTAAAAGGCTGTTCGAGCGCCAGGCGCTTCGCACAGGCATGCAGGGTCTGGCCGTCCATTATTTTTCCTCGCGGGTCAGTGCGCGCCACATGGCTTCAAACCCCATCGATATATAGTCTTTTGCGCGGGCCGCGTCGCGGGCGGCGAACTCCATGGTGGTCTCCGCCAGAGAAAGAAACAACGCGTCGCCAAAGGCGCGATACTCGTCAGACATAAACTCGGGTCGTACGGAACGATGACAAAGATCGCGTAATTCCGGGAACATATCGTCAGCCTGTTGTTCTGTTTCTTTGCTGATTTTCTCGCTGACGGCCAACTGGCGAATCGTGCGATGCCCGCAGGTGTGGTTCAGGCCCCAGCTAATGTAGCTGTTCCAGATGTAGTGAGTCATGGTTTTGGCATCGGTCACTGAGCGATCCAGATTTGCCATCATCGACTGACATAGATCTTGCTTCAAAAAGAGGTAAAGCTCGTTGATCAAATCATCTTTGGTCGCGAAATAGCGAAACAAGGTTCCCTCCGCAACCCCTGCATTGCGGGCTATCACGGCGGTAGAGGCCGCAATACCTGATTGTGCAAATGCTGTGGTTGCAGCTTCCAGTAATGCCAGTTTTTTGTCTTCACTCTTCGGACGAGCCACTACACTTTACCCTTAAGTCTGTAAAAAACATGATTGAATCACGGCCTTTGCTGCACCGCAACGGCGAATGTCAAAGATTGAAAATCATCTTGACGGCGAACTTTCGATTTCTATAATGAGTGCTTACTCACTCATAATCAAGAGTCAGTCGCGCAAACCAGCGGAAAGGGGGCGCGTTTAAGGTCAGGATATGAAGCGTCTCACAGTTTGTGTGGTTGTTATTATGCTTATTGCCGCAGCTGCAAGTTTACCGTTTGTACTCAATGCCGGGTTTGGTCAGGCACCGCAAGGGGCACAACTGAGTCAGGTTGAACAGTCACCACACTATCGTGATGGACAGTTTCATAACCAGGTGCCGACACCGGGCTATACCGGCAACAAAGGTATGCTGGCGGCCTGGTGGGAGTTTCTGGTTGCAAAGCGTGAAAATGCGCGTCCGGCGCAGCCGTTACCGCTGGTGGCGACCGATCTCGCCGGGCTTGCGCCGCTGCAGGATACGCTGGTCTGGCTCGGCCACTCCTCGTGGTATTTACAGCTGGCGGGTCAGCGTATCTTGATTGATCCGGTGTTTAGCAATTATGCCGCACCGTTTTCATTCCTGAATAAAGCCTTCGCCGGAGATTATCCGTGGAGTGCGCAGACGATGCCGGAGATCGATCTGCTCATCATCTCGCACGATCACTATGACCATCTGGATCTCGCCACTATCAAGGCGCTAATGCCGAAAATTAAGCGGGTGATTACGCCGCTCGGCGTCGGATCGCATCTGCGTTACTGGGGGATGCGCAGCGAGATAATCGAAGAGCGCGACTGGAATCAGTCTGTCAGAGTGACGGATTCGCTGATCGTTCATGTGCTGCCTGCTCGTCATTTCTCGGGACGCGGTATCAAGCGCAACCAAACGCTATGGGCGAGCTTCATGTTCGAAACGCCGGAGCAGAACGTTTATTACAGTGGCGATTCCGGCTATGGACCGCATTTCAAAGCCATTGGCGAGCAGTTTGGCTCGGTTGACCTGGCGATTATGGAGAACGGTCAGTATGACCAGGACTGGAAGTTTATTCACATGATGCCGGAAGAGACGGCACAGGCCGCGGCAGATTTGCATGCGAAAGCCGTGTTGCCAGGGCATGCCGGCCGTTTCGTTCTGGCGAAACATACCTGGGATGATCCTTACAAACGACTGGCGCTTGCCAGCCGTCATCAGGATTACCGCCTGCTGACGCCCATGCTGGGTGAACCGGTAGTACTGTCCGAACCGGACCAACCGTTTACGGCCTGGTGGCAACAGGCGACTCAATGAATACAGGGGAGAGCATGATGACGATTTCTGCTCAGGTAATTGATACGATTGTTGAATGGATTGATGAGAATTTGAATCAGCCATTGCGCATTGATGATATTGCGCGCCATGCGGGATATTCCAAATGGCACCTGCAGCGTCTCTTTATGCAGTACAAAGGTGAAAGCCTCGGGCGTTACATCCGTGAGCGTAAGCTGCTGCTGGCGGCGCGCGATCTACGCGATACCGACCAGAAAGTGTACGACATTTGTTTGAAGTACGGATTTGATTCGCAGCAGACCTTTACGCGTATTTTCACCCGAACGTTCAGCCAGCCGCCGGGTGCTTATCGCAAAGAAAATCATAGCCGAACGCATTAACGACGAAGAGTTCTCGCGGGCCTAATCCGCCAGCGAGAACCAGTGCCGCCAGATGAAGCGCAACAGCAAATACTCAAGCACCCCCAGCAGTAAAAACCACAGGCAATACAGCAAAGTATAAAACTGGTTGAGATCCATCAGATGAAAGGTGGTGACGACCTTTTGCGCCAACAGCAGGCCAAGCGAGGGGGCGGGTAGCAGCAGGCAGGACAAAAAAGCCAGCAGCAGGATCCCTGCGACGGTCATCAGTGATTCAAGCGGATGTTTCATAGCATTGTTAAACTTGAGTTAAAAAGCCATTGTCCGGGATCTCTGCGGGCAACGCAAATTCCCACGCTTATAACCCTGCCCAAATCTCACAATGCTTTTTCACCAGACCACTCAACGACCCGCCGTCGGCGACGAAATCACGCATATTTTGTGCTTCATCATGACCATTTTTAACCTGCAGGCCTATAGCTTCAATCGCGCTGGCCGCGCCCACTTTATCTGCAGAGGTAGCGATATTCTCCAGTAGCCGCAATGTGTCATCTGACAAGCGGCAGCCGTCGCCGGTGTTGACGTCGGTGACGATTCCCGCCATACCAAAGCGGCAAGCCTGGAAACGGTTGAATTTATACAGCAGGTAATCACGCTCCTGGTGTTTGAACGGGCGTTTGGTGAGTAACCAGTGGGCGGTAGCCTGAATAAGTCCTGCCATATTGACTGCATGATCAAGGGTCAGCGACGTATCCATTACCCGAACCTCTACTGTGCCAAAGTGCGGGCTGGGGCGGATATCCCAGTGTAAATCTTTAATGCTGTCAATCATGCTGGTGTAAGCCAGCCGACGGAATAGCCCCTCGAATTCCTGCCAGTTATTCACCCATGGCATCGGGCCATTATCGGGAAATCCGGAGAATATATTTAGTCGCGCGCAAGCAAACCGCGTGTCGGACGTCTGCATATAAGGTGAGGCGGCGGAGAGCGCAATAAAATGGGGAACAAACCGCGACAGCCCGTGCAGGAGATAAATGGCATCATCGCCGTTTGCGCAGCCGATATGCACATGCTGGCCGAACACTGTCGCCTGCTGGATAAGATAGCCAAAATTTTCCAGGTTGCGTCGATAGCGTTCGTCATCGCACACTTCCTGACGTTGCCATTTTTGAAATGGATGCGTACCACCACCACAGATGGCGAGGTGATGCTTTGCAGCAACCCGCGAGATTACCTGCTGCATGGCGGATAATTCAGCACTCGCCTGGTCGATATCGCGACAAACCCCGGTCGCCATCTCCAGCATACTTTCCGTGATATCGTGCTTTACTTCTCCGGCGGTAAGCAGCGGCTTTACGGCGTCAATCAACCGGGAAGAATCCTGGCTCAGGTCGTAGCCCGGAGGATTGACTACCTGCATTTCCAGCTCAATGCCTAACGTGAAAGGGTCAGAAACATGAAAATCGGGTAGTGGCATAGGGTTCTCTTCAGCGTTGATTGAATCCTTAGAGTATAGAAGCGCTGCTGATTTTCTGTTCGTTGTCAAAATCTTCTGGCGACGCTTTGAAGGCGAAATGGCCGGTGTTATAACTATTTTTTACTTCGCAAAAGGGGTTGAAAGGTGCCGGAACTAAATCTTTATGGACAGACCGTCGGCGATGTTGTGCCGGGCTGGAATGGCGCCGCCGTGCTGCCACGGGAAACGCTTACAGGGCAATATTGTCGACTGGTTCCTCTGGATGCCGACAGCCATGCTGCCGATCTGTTTGATGCTTATGCGCAGGCACCGGACGATCGCGACTGGACCTGGCTTGCCAGCTCTCGCCCCACAAGCGTTGAGGCCGCAGCTTGCTGGGTACAGGGGAAAGCTACTGATGCATCTCTGGTTCCCTATGCCGTCATTGAGCAGCGTTCCGGACGTGCCGTTGGACTGGTGTGCTTTATGGCAATTGAACGAGAGCACGGTTCGGTCGAAATTGGTCATGTGACCTGGTCACCGCGCATGAAAAATACGGTACTCGGCACCGAAAGTATCTGGCTGCTGCTGCGCCAGGCGTTTGCGTTGGGCTATCGTCGCGTGGAGTGGAAATGTGATTCCCTGAACACGGCTTCCCGTCGGGCGGCTGAGCGCCTTGGGTTTATCTTCGAAGGACGCTTTCGCCAGAAGATTGTGCGCAAGGGGCGTAATCGCGACAGCGACTGGTTATCGATGATTGACGGCGAATGGCCCCAGTGTGACGCCGTGTTACAGCGCTGGCTGGCTGCCGACAACTTTGATGAAAACGGCCGGCAACGAAAAACGCTGGCTGCCTGTAGCGGAGAATAAATTAATGCCCGCAGCTAACCATGGCTGCGGGCGTAATGCTGTTTACCAACAGATAAATCCACCATCTACAACCAGGTCTACACCGGTGCAAAATGAAGCAGCATCGCTGGCCAGAAAGAGTGCCGGGCCCGCCATCTCTTCCACTTTTGCCATGCGCTGAATCGGCGTCTGGCTTTCAAACTCCCGCGTCTGATGAACCATTTCCGGTCGAGTGTTCATCGGTGTGGCGGTATATCCAGGGCTGATAGAATTCACGCGGATCCCTTTTCCAATCCACTCCATCGCCAGGCTTTTTGACAGATGAATGACCCCAGCCTTAGCGCTATTGTAATGGGCTTGTTCAAGACCTCGGTTAACAATAATTCCGGACATGGATGCGATGTTAATAATCGAGCCACCACCGGATTCCAGCATCAGCTCCGCTTCGGCTTTACAGGAATTCCACACGCCAGTGAGGTTAATGTCGATAACGCGTTGCCACTGCTCGCTTTCCATTTCCAGCGCTGGGTTGGCGTTGGCAATGCCTGCGGCATTGACCGCAATATCCAGACGACCAAAGCGTTCCTTCGCCAGGGCTACCGCGGCGCGAAGGTCGCTAAGCTGACGGACATCACCCGTATAGAGCGCAGCCTGGGCGCCAATAGCGGTAATAGTATCAACGGTCGCGTTCAGCCCGCCGTCTTCGCGCAAATCAAAACAGACTACGTGTGCGCCCGCGCTGGCGAGTGCGCAGGCGATAGTCTGACCGATGCCGCTGCCTGCGCCAGTAACAAAAGCGACGCGCCCCTCAAGATTAAACAGTTGTTGAGCAAAATCTTTTGCAATCATAGTGATGACTCTCTTAACAGATACCCTGGCGGGCATTAAGACATAATCAGGCCGCCATCGATGTTGATGGTTTGTCCGGTGAGATAACGCGCATCGTCAGAGGCGAGAAAAGCGACCAGCCCGGCGACATCTTCAGGTTTGCCCGCGCGTTTCATTGGGATGCCTTTAACCCATTCCGCCATCAGTTCACCTTTGCCATAGCGTTTTTCATCTGTACTGAGAATCTCGCCCCAGACACGATCGTTGTAATCCCACATTTCGCTTTCGATTATCCCCGGGCAAAAGGCGTTGACGGTGATATTCCATGGCGCTAACTCATGGGCCAGACTTTGCGTAATGCCAATTACGCCCATCTTGCTGGCGGCGTAGTGTGGGGTATAGATGAAACCCTGACGTCCCTGACCGGAAGAGGTATTAATCAGGCAGCCCTGGTTTTGCTTAACCATATATTTTGCGGCTTCCCGGCAGCAGAGCCATACGCCAGTGGTATTTACGGCGAGGACTTTTTCGAAATCTGCTTTCGGCATGCGGTCGAAATAGTCGATGGTGATAACACCCGCGTTTTGAATTGAGACATCAATGGTGCCAAAGCGCGCTGCGGCCTGCTCGTACAGAGATTGCACCTGCGCTTCATTGGTGACATCCACCTGCAAAGATAAAATATCTGCCTGATAGCGCTGACGAAGCTGTTCCGCTGTTTCGTGGACGCGCTCTGCATTAGATACCATCACCAGATTTGCGCCGTCGCGGGCAAAACGTTCGGCGATACCTGCGCCAATCCCTCGACAAGCACCAGTGATGACAATTGTCTTACCATGAAAATCACGTTGCATATTTTTATCCCCTGTATGGGCCGGGCAAAAGATGCCCGGCGGAATGTTGCTGCTTAACTGGATACGGTATTTACTGAGGGTGCTGCCGCCAGCTTTTCGTCGTGGCGACGCATCAGAATGACTTTGTTCTGCAGCTTTTGCTGGAACTGATCGACAACAACGGCGGTGACGATAACCACACCTTTGATGACCATTTGCCAGAAGTCGCTGACGCCCATCATCACCATGCCATCGGCGAGGAAGACAATTACGAAGGCACCGATAATGGAGCCGGAGACACGTCCACGTCCTCCCGCGAGGGCCGTTCCACCCAGCACAGTTGCGCCAATGGCATCCATCTCAAACATGTTGCCGGTCATCGGATGTGCGGTTTGCAGTTGTGAAGCCACAATCAGCCCAACAAAAGCGGCACACAGACCGGAGAAGGCGTAGACAAAGATCTTCGCTTTTACGATAGGGACACCCGCCAGACGTGCGGCGGATTCGTTCCCTCCAATCGCGTAGATGTAGCGGCCTAATGGGGTTTTGGTGGTTACCCAGTAGCCCAGCAACAGGAAGGCAATCATCAGCCAGATAGGAAGATAAATCCCCAACAAAGTACCTGAACCCAGCGTGGCAAAACCGGTATTGCCCAGCGCATCCATGCCGTTCAGATTTGGGTAAGTGCTGCCGTCGTTAAACAGAAGAGCAGACCCTCTGGCAACGTACATCATGCCGAGCGTACAGATAAACGGTGCAACGCCGAAACGCGTGATGACGGCACCGTTGACAAAACCAACGACAACGCCGAAGAGGGCAACACAGATTATGACCTCTGGTACGTTGAAGAAGATGATGTTGCCACCCCAGATGGGCAGACCGTTGGTAAGCAAGGCGCCTGCAACCATACCGCAAATACCCGCTACCGCCCCGACGGACAGATCGATACCGCCAGTCAGTATCACCAGCGTCATACCAATTGCCAGTAAGCCTGTGATGGCGACGTGCTGGGTCATGATCAACAGGTTAGAGGTGGTCAGGAAATTAGGTACCATCACGCTAAAGAATGCGATAACCAGCAGCAGTGCGATAAACGTTCTGGCCTTCAGCAGGTACATATAAATCATATATTTCTGGTTCATGATGGATTCCAGCCTGATTAATCTTGAGGTGTAGAAGCCGCGATTAATGCCTCGCGGGTGACCGCATGACGGGGGACATCAGCGGTGATTCGGCCATCGGCCATCACCAGAATACGGTCCGCCAGCGCCATCACTTCGTCCAGCTCTGATGAAGAGAACATCACCGCCAGCCCTTGCTGCGCCATTTTGCCAATAAGGTGATACACGTCGGTTTTCGCGCCCACATCAATGCCTCGGGTAGGTTCGTCAAGGAAAACCACCTGCGGTTGCGTCATCAATGCCTTACCCAGCACCACTTTTTGCTGATTACCGCCGCTTAATGAGGTGATAGGCAATTCGGGATCGCTCACTTTGATAGCCAGTTGCTGGATCATTGCCTTCACACTGGCCTGCTCTTTGTGCGGGTTCAGCCATTTCCAGGCACGGCGAAAGCCTTGCAGGCTGAAGTCAGACAGCGTCATGTTGGACTGAATCGACATCATCTGAACAACGCCTTCACCCTGTCGGTCTTCAGGCACCAGCGCCAGCCCCTTTTTAAGACGTGACTGAAAATGGGCTTTATCAATGCATTCGCCGTTAAGCTGCACGCTCCCACTCTGGCAGGGCATGAGTCCCACCAGTCCTTTGAACAGTTCAGTTCGTCCTGCGCCCAGCAGACCATAGATTCCGATGACTTCGCCTTTACTGAGGCTAAACGTCACGTCATTAAGCTTATAGCCACCGCTCGGATGAAGGGCTGTGAGACCCTGTACGGATAGAACCGTTTCACCTTTTGGTGCGGGTTGATAATCAAAATGTTTTTTCTTATCACCTACCATTTGTTCAATGATCCACGGAATACTGGCATCATTGACTGGACGTTCACTGATAAAACGGCCGTCGCGGAAAATCGTGATGTAATCGCCAATTTCCATCAACTCTTCCAGACGGTGGGATATATAGATGATGGTGACGCCGCGTCGTTTGAGTTGCTCAATGACGTTAAACAACACTTTCACCTCAGACTGGCTGAGGGCGGAGGTCGGTTCATCCATGATTAAAACACGGGTGTCTTTGGAGAGCGCACGCGCAATCTCGACCAGTTGCTGATGACCGATCCCTAGTTCTTCCAGTGGCGTATACGGATCAACATCCAGTTCGAGTCTTTCCAGTAAGGATTTTGCCAGAGCGTATTGGTATTTTTCGTTGATTTTCCCTTTCTGAAAAAACTCGTTTGCCATGAAAATATTATCCATGACATTCATGTTTGGGAATAAATTCAACTCCTGAAAAATAATACTGATACCCAGTTTTTCGGCCTGATGGGTCGAATTTAATGTAACGGGTGTGCCATCCATAATAATTTGCCCGGAAGAAGGGCTTTCGACACCAGCAAGCATTTTCATCATGGTGGACTTACCCGCACCATTTTCTCCGATCAGCACGTTTACTTTATTCCGATATACCCGATAGTTGACGCTATCTAACGCCACTACCCCAGGGTAAACACGCGATAAATCGTGTGTTTCGATAATAACTTCAGATTCGACGGAATGAGGAGTGACGATATCTTGCTGCTGCATGTTATTGTCCTCCTACAGATTCAATTTTCGCTGGTGTAATATCCGGGATGGATCCTGGAATCTCCCACTCAGAAAAAACACCATAAACGTGTACTGACTCGCCGGTTTTAAGCTGCGCAGATTGGAGCATCTTTATTGCTTGTTCGTTAATTCCCCGACCATATTCACCAAATAATACCTGGTCATTGAAATCACTATAACTTGCGCCTTTAAAGGCATCGCGTAATTGTGTGCCGCGTAGCGTCGGACCAATCTGTACAATAATGTTGTTGCCGCTTTTATCGGCGATAGTCATTTTCCCATTGCGAGAGGCGGTATCCAGAGTGCTAATTTTTCCCTCAACTTTAACGTAAAAGATGCAGGGATTCTCTTCCTGGGAACGATAGCCGAGGTTTTTACAGGCGCTATCAAAATCTTTTTCAGCTTGCAAGGCCATCAGTAAATCAGCCACCGGACGAGCCTGCCCGACAATTTGCGGGACAATTTTGTTTTGCCACGTTTGATCTATATTGGCCATGTGTGGATTCGGTGGCGACTTGAGGTCCGCAAGTTCCTGCTGCGAGACGATGCGGCATCCTCCCACGGTCAACACGACCAGCGCAAGCCAGGCTTTTTTAGACATAATATTCTCCTCTGCGCCTCCTGAGAGGCGCAACAACCCGGGATCAGGACTTGATATTGAAATCCTGTACTTTATCTGCGTTTTCTTTAGTGATAAGAATTCCGCGGAACATGACGCGTTGTTTTTCTGGTTTTATGCCTTTTTGCAGGTAGTTATCCAGATCGGTAACCCCTTGTGCTGCGATAGCCTGTGCCTGGAGCATGACGGTTGCCTGTAGAGTGCCAGCCTTCACCGCATCACGTTCGTCGTTGCTGCCGTCGATACCGACCACGACCACGTCGCTGCGGTTCGCCGCTTTTAATGCAGCAATAGCGCCCAGTGCTACTGGACCGTTACCGCAGATAATACCTTTCACGTCCGGGTGAGCTTGTAGGATGCTGTCCATAATACGTTTACCGTCGATAAGCGTACCTTTGGCATCCTGTCTGGCAACACTAACCATATCCGGGAACTGATCGATAACCTGGTGGAAGGATTTGGAGCGCGTAACACAATTATTATCGGCAAGGTTACACGTCAGTTCAGCATATTTACCTTTTTCGCCCATCTTCTCGACGAAAATATTTGCAACTTCGGAACCAGCCTGGAAGTTATTGTGGGTAATTTGCACCAGTGCAACATCATCAACGGGAATTTCACGGTTGATTAATATGACGGGAATTCCAGCTTTTTTCGCTTTTTCAATTGCCGCGACGCTGGCCGTTGAATCTGCATTATCCAGAACGATACCCTGGACTTTTTTGCCGATTGCTGTATCAATCAATTCATTCTGTTTTTTCACATCTTCACTGTGCGACAAAATTGTAGTTTTGTAGCCCAGTTCTTGGGCTTTTTCACTGGCACCTTTTGCTTCTGAGGCGTAATACGGATTATCCAGTGAATTCACCATAATCATGATTGTCCCTTTTTCCGCTGCATGAGCAGTAAAAGACAAAGCAGTCAGGGTTGCAGCAGTTAACAGCGTTAAACGTAATTTCATGACAATGTTCTCTCTGTGTTGTTATTGTCGGGTACGGTGAAACAACGTAAAGCTTGAATTTTTTATGGTCCGGTATCCTCCTGTATATGTGGTAAATAACGTCGCGCTTTTTCCCTGGTGAGGCGTCAGGCGGACGAGGCCGGTTTCCATAATGTTCTGTTTACCGCATGGCGCCATTCCTGCCATCTTTTTTGCAACCGATGATGGCGATCCATGTCGGGTTGAAATGTGCTATGTACGGTTAAAAAAGCTTTTAAATCAGTCAGTGAGCCAGGGTAAAGCGCTTTACGCGCCAGTAATGCCGCGCCAATGGCGGAAAGTTCTGGCACATCGCTACGCATAACCGGATAACCAAGCAAGTCTGCCTGGTATTGCATTAGCCAGTCGTTTTTAGTGGGGCCACCGTCAACCATTAATGCAGTTAACTTGAAATCATCGTGCTGCTGCATGGCAACTACAACATCGGCGATTTGATAGGTAATCGACTCAAGTGCGGCACGAATGAGATGTGCTCGTTTAACTCCCCGGCTGAGTCCGCAGATGACTCCACGGGCACTGTCGTCCCACCATGGCGCGCCAAGCCCGGTCAGTGCTGGCACAAAATAAACGCCGAGGGTTGAATCAACGGTGGCGGGAAGGGTGTTGAGTTCGTAGGTCAGTTCGGCATCAGAAAGTTCGCTCAGACCCGTACTGTCTGCCATCCATGCCACCGCATCACCCGTGTGCGGGATATTGCCTTCCAGTCCGTATATGATGCTGTTTCCATCGTGCCAGGCGATGGTGGTAGCCAGTGCGTCAATATCACATTGGGCTGATTTGACCGGCGCCATCACCGATGACCCGGTACCGTAAGTTGCTTTAACGCATCCCATTTCGCCAAGAGCATGGCCAAACAGAGCGGCATGTGAGTCACCCACCATCGACATCACAGGAATGCCGTCTGGAATGCCATTCAGTCCACGTGTATGACCAAATAATCCACTGGAGGGTTTTATTTCCGGTAAGGCGGCGCGTGGAATGTGGAAGAGTGCCAGCATGGCTTCATCCCACTCCCCAGAGTGCAGGTTTAGCAACTGTGTGCGGGCGGCGTTGGAATAGTCACAGCAGAAGGCTTCACCAGCGGTTAAATTCCAAAGCAACCAACTGTCGATCGTTCCCAGGCAAATTTGTCCCTGCGCAGCCAGCTGTGGCCCATCGGTCACGGATTCCAGTAGCCAGCGCATTTTTGATGCGGAAAAAAGGGGGGCGATTGGCAGACCTGTGGTTGATTTTATCAGTTGTTCTTTATTTTCATGCCGCAGCTCCTCGCAGTAAGCCGCGCTGCGCGTACATTGCCAGGTGATTGCGGAATTTAGAGGTCTGCCAGTCTGACGATACCAGCCTATGGCGGTTTCACGCTGATTACTAATAGCCAGTGCCGCGACGTTTTCAGCACCAACATGATTCACAGCTTTGGCAATGACGCCAATAGAAGCATCAATCAACACCTCGCCAGATTGTTCAACCCAGCCATCCCGAGGGGTCTGAATCGCCAGTGGCTGAGAAAACTTTGCGACCACATTGCCCTGTGCATCAAGCGCGACTGCTTTGGCGTTAGTTGTGCCTTCATCCAGCGCAATAATGAACTCTTTCTTCGCTGCACACATAGATTATCTCCTGAGTCACATTGCGTCCCGGTTTGGAGGATAAAGCCCCTCTCATTGTCGCGTCATTACTACATCAGGCCTGGCTGTGACATCGTTTTTTTAATTATTGAATATATATTCGGTGTTGATTATTTATTTAATACCTTAGCTACAATCTTTCCGTTGGGCTACAGAAAAAATCATCAATTGTGCTGAGAATCACACTTACATAGACGGGATAATAACAGAAAGAAGAATAAATTAAGGCGAGGTGAAACCTTTCAGTTCATTGAAATATATAGATTTTAGTCACAGCCTTTGCTTTTTATCTTTCGTGCAAAGGCTATCAGCGAATCGAGGATCAGGAGGTGACCAGCATCCGGGCGGTAGGATAGTCGGTAATAAGCACGTCGATATAACCTCCGTTCAACGCCCCTTTAATTGCCGCGACTTTGTCTGTACCGCCAGCAAGGGCCACGACATTCGGGCATTTTTTTACCTTGTCCAGGGCCATGCCAATTACGGGATCTTCGTCATCTTGCAATACCGGCTGGCCCTTGTTGTCGTAGTAATGCAGGCAAATGTCTCCGACCGCGCCGCGATCAGCCAGTACCTGCAACATATCTTCGTGGTAGTAGTTGCCTGATGTTTTCAGCAATTGGGACGGTTCGAGGATCCCGACGCCAACAATGGCGATGTCTACGTTATCAAAGCGTGAAATCACATCGGCGACATCTTTGCTGGCAACGAGACGATTTTTCTCTTCAACCGAGCCTTCGATACTCTGCGAAGGCAGCAGCCAGGCTTCACAATTCAGATGTTGTGCCAGCGTCTGCGTCAGTATTGTGGCCTGTACGTTGCCGTTAGGACCCACGCCGCCCAACAATTGAATTACGCCGCCGGCTTTCAGGTTCTGCGTATGGACTTCATCCACCATCGCTCGGATCGTCGAACTCCATGAGGAAACGCCCACCAGATCTTTGGGGCGCAGTCGGGTTTCCAGATAGTGGGCTGCGGCAGAACCAATGGCGCGTTTGATGGTGTGGTCGCTGGCATCCTCTTCGGTATCGACCACAATGGCCTGCTTAATGCCGTAACGTTCCTCGATCCCTTTTTCAAGATTCAGGAAGATATTTGAGGGCTGGACAACGCTGATTTTCACCACCCCTTCTTTCTGACAGCGGGTGATGGCGCGGGAGATAAACGACTGAGAAAGCGAGAGAAGTTGAGCAATATCGGACTGTTTGCGTCCTTCAAGATAGTAAAGGGTAGCGATTTTAACCAATAGCCGTTGTTCGTCCTGCTTAGCCATATATTTCCTCGAAAATCATTTACGTACCGCCATTATCTTAATGCGTTTTATCATACGCGAAAATTGAAGACAGGTAAGTGTGATAAAGCTCTAACTTTAACCAATCCTCCAAAACAGCTATGGACAAAAACGAAAATTAGGTTGCATAATTGAATAAAGAATCATTTATGAATATATATTCATGGTGGTTACAGGTCAACTTATTATTACCAGCGTCAGTGTGGTCGCGGTAAGGAGGCAGAATGCTCCTGAGTATGAAACAACGGCGTAAGCCCGAAGATGTGACGTATGGGAAATTCTGGTTTTTTTAGTCCCATACGGAATAAATATTCCATATTGAAAATAAATTCAGAGGTGCTAAATGAATCCCTGGAACTATGATATCCAGACTCTTGAGCGCAAAGCGCGGGCGGTTCGCCGTCACATCGTTAGATTAAATGCTAACAGCCCTGCGGGTGGGCATACTGGTGCGGACTTGTCTCAAGTTGAGCTGTTGACGGCACTCTATTTTCGTATACTTAATGTCGCTCCGGAGCGTATCGCTGATGAGGCTCGGGATATCTACATCCAGTCTAAAGGTCACGCGGTAGGCTGTTACTACTGCGTTCTGGCGGAGGCGGGTTTTTTTCCCGTTGACTGGCTGGAAACCTATCAACATGCCAATTCCCATCTTCCCGGACACCCGGTGCGCCAGAAAACGCCGGGTATTGAACTGAATACCGGTGCTCTTGGCCACGGTTTACCTGTTGCGGTGGGACTGGCTCTGGCTGCGAAGAAAAGTAACAGTTCACGCCGCATCTTTTTAATCACAGGCGATGGCGAACTGGCCGAAGGAAGTAACTGGGAAGCGGCGCTGGCTGCTGCTCATTATGGCCTCGATAACCTGATCATAATTAATGACAAGAACAATCTTCAATTAGCCGGACCGACTCGCGAAATCATGAATACCGATCCGCTTGCCGCAAAATGGCAGGCATTTGGTATGACGGTGACTGAGTGTCAGGGGAATGATATGGCGTCGGTTGTCGCCACGCTGGAAGGACTTAAGCAGGATGGCAAACCTAACGTCATCATTGCCAATACCACGAAAGGCGCGGGTATATCGTTTATCCAGGGGCGCCCTGAATGGCACCATCGGGTGCCAAAAGGTGAAGAGATCGAACTGGCTCTGGAGGAGTTAAAAGATGAGTAATGCAGAACACCTCGCGAACGTCATGGTTCAGGCGTTCATTGATGCAGTGGAACAAGGTGTTGACCTGGTGCCGGTCGTAGCGGACTCGACATCAACCGCGAAAATTGCTCCTTTTATAAAGCAGTTTCCCGGTCGCCTGGTCAACGTAGGTATTGCCGAACAAAGCATGGTTGGAACGGCGGCAGGACTTGCACTTGGCGGTAAGGTCGCCGTCACCTGTAACGCTGCGCCATTTCTTATCTCCCGTGCCAATGAGCAAATTAAAGTCGATGTTTGCTACAACAATACCAATGTGAAGCTATTCGGTCTTAATGCTGGTGCCAGCTATGGCCCGCTGGCGAGCACTCACCATTCGATCGATGATATTGCCATTATGCGAGGCTTCGGCAATATCCAGATTTTCGCCCCATCTTCGCCACGAGAGTGCCGACAGATTATCGATTATGCGATTGGCTATCAGGGACCGGTATATATTCGTCTTGATGGAAAAGCACTGCCGGAACTTCATGACGAGAGTTACCGTTTTGTTCCGGGGGCGGTGTTGACGCTGCGTGAAGGGGAGCATGTGGCGCTGGTGGCAACGGGCTCGACAGTTCATGAAATTGTTGATGCCGCTGCGCTGTTGGCTGATGCCGGTATTCAGGCGAAGGTGGTCAGTGTACCTTCAATTCGACCATGTGATACCAAAGCCCTGTTGTCAGCACTACAGGGCAGCAAAGCGGTGATTACCGTAGAAGAGCACAACATTAATGGTGGGTTGGGAAGCCTGGTGGCAGAAGTGCTGGCTGAGGGCGGAGTCGGGGCGGTGTTAAAGCGTTTAGGCATTCCGGATGGAGAGTATGCAGCGGCAGCGGATCGTGGCTGGCTACGTCAGCATCATGGTTTTGACGCCGCAGCTATCGCTGCTCAGGCGCGAGAACTGCTGTGACGTTCACACTGTTGCCAGTGTGATTACATCATTACCCGAGAACCGCCATTGCACGCGATACGCCTGGCTGTGAGCACGTAGTATCATTTGGTTGTGTTGCAACTCAACGATTTGATACTGCGTAAATTCGGCGACTGATTGTTGTGACGCCTGGGTTGCTTTAAAGGCACTTTCTTTGGCGGAAAATGCCAGCGTGAGAGCCTGCTCCACAGACAGACCGCTATTAGCCAACCACGCTTTTTCTGTATTGGTGACAATACTACTTACCAGTTCGTTCGCCATTTGCTGCGTAAAAATAGTTTCTATATCCAGCCCGACGGGATGCGTTGATACCGCCGCCAGGGCGATTGTTCCGCTATGACTGATGCTGCCAAACAGATTTTGCGGCCACAACGGTTGGCGTTGCGCGCCGATGCCGGGTACGGTTTTGTGACCAAACTCACGCAGCGCGTGTACTGCGGCAATACGCCCAGCTAAGTGCTCAGCTTTACGCTTACGTCCACAGGACTGAAGCTGAGTGTGGTGGGGGAGCCAGAGCAGGTCGTGCTCATGGACGCTGGCGGGATCGAACTCGACAATGTGCAGCGTGTGGTCTGCGAAAGTGAGCGGTGTGTGCGTGGTGTGCATGATAGTTATAATTTCCCTCTCCCCGCAGCGAGGAGAGGGAAAACGTTATCAGAAGTGCGTGTTAACGCTCATGAACCACGTCCGGCCCGGTTCGTTATAGGTGTATGCGCCAGCGCCCGCCATATAGTTCCCGGTTACAATATCTCCCGTGGTCTGGGCATTACCTTCACGCCACAGACGTTTGTCGAAGACGTTATCCACGCCGCCAGTCAGGCTGACGTTTTTCGTCACATCCCAGGTCGCGCTCAGGCCGACGATGCTGTACGGGCTGACTTCATTCGCCGAACTACCGGTTACCGGTTTACCCTGGTAATCGTACTTCTTCGGCTGCTGTTTGCCGTACCAGGTGAAGGTGGACTGCAGCGACAAATCTTCGCGTGCCTGCCAGCTCAGAGTCGAGTTCAGCGTGTACTCAGGAATAATCGACAGGCGTTCGCCGGTCTCTTTATTCTTACTTTGCAGCATGTAAGTGATGTTGTTGGTCCAGTTAACGGTTTCGCTAACCGGCACGTTCAACGTACCTTCCAGGCCCTCAACCACCGCTTTAGGAATGTTTTCCCACTGGTAGATATCGGTGTAAGTTGTCTTCCCTTTGTTGGTGATAGACGTTCTGTCGAACGGTACCGTACCTGCTTCAATTTTGTTGCGATAATCGTTGCGGAACCAGGTTACCCCAGCCAGCCAGCCGTCGCGCTTGAACTCAAGACCAATCTCTTTGTTGATACTGGTTTCGGCCTTCAGATCGTCGTTGCCCATCATGTAGCAACCAATACCGGTCGCGGAACCGGTGGCGTAGCAACCCTGCCCCTTGCTGTACAGAATGTAGTTCGGGTTAAGTTGATACAGGCTTGGCGCTTTATAGGCGCGCGCGATGCCCATTTTCAGCGTAAAGTCGTCACCCAGACCCTGAGACAGGTTCAGGGACGGACTCCAGTTGTCGCCGACGATGCTGTGATGGTCGAAACGCAGACCTGGCGTCAGCATCGTGCTGTCGGTCAGCTCCATGTTATTTTCAGCAAACAGAGAGAAAATCTCTGCATCTGAGTACGGGCTACGGTTAGTGCTGCTGGCCCCTGGAATATCACCGCCCATAAAGGTCTGTGAATTAGATAACATGTCTTTCATGCGCTGCTGGTTCCATTCGGTACCAAGCGTCAGATTTTGGTTAACCAGCAGATCTAACGGAATGCTGACCTCACTGTGCAGCATGACGTCACTCAGGTCGGCGTCGAGATATTTTTGTGACGCATTCGGGTCGAAAATCCCTTCAGTACCACCTGCCAGGCCTTCCGGTGTACGGGAGTTACGCGTGTGTTCGTACTGCACCCAGTTGCTGGTGGTGACGCCGTTATCCCAGCCGCCGTTCCAGGTCAGAGAGTAGTTCTGGCGGTAAAGACGGTTGGTCTCTTTCCCGTAGTTATCTTTCACCAGTTGGTTGGTGTTGGTGTTTTGGGTGTCACCCGCATACAGGTTGCCCTGGCGGCTATAGCCGGCTTCCAGTTCCAGTGACTGGAGCGGGGCGAAATCCCAGCGAACCACGCCGTTAATGTCTTTGTTGATTACCCCTTCACGACCGGCGGGTAAGGTGTTGGAGTAGGTGCCGGTACGTTCAGACTGATGGCCCTGGTTGATGTCCCACGCGTCGGCCTGAGTTTTATCGAGATTACCGTACAGACGGAAGCTGAAATCCCCGCCCAATGGGCCATTCAGGCTAAAGTTGGTCCGCTTGGTCGAACCTTCATCTTTGTGTTCCGGGGCATTGAAATAGGTATCCCAGGAGCCGTGCCATTCATTGCTGCCTTTTTTGGTGATGATATTCACCACGCCGCCAGCCGCACCGTTGCCATAGCGTGCCGCGGCAGGACCGCGCAGCACTTCAATACGTTCGATCATTTCCGGTGGGACCCAGGCGGTATCGCCGCGGGTATCACGCTCGCCGCGCCAGCCCTGGCGTACGGAGTTACGGCTGGTAACCGGTTTACCGTCGATCAGAATCAGGGTGTTTTCTGGCCCCATGCCGCGGATATCGATCTGACGGTTGTTGCCGCGCTGTCCGCTGGTTGAGTTACCGGTCAGGTTAACGCCAGGCATGGTACGGATGATTTCCGACACATCGCGAGCGGGAGGATTCTTACGAATCTCATCAGCGGTAATGGTTGAAACGCCCGGCGCCTGCAGGTTCTGCTGGGCAGCGGTAACGACGATGGTGTCTTCATGAGAGACTGCGGCGCTATCGGTTTGATCTTCTGCCATTGCTGGCAGGGCTACCCCGTAAATCCCTAAATTGACCAATAAGGCCAGTGAATGAATCTTGTTGTTCATTGTATGTCCTGCTGTTCTTTTAGCCACGAGTTCCAATGTGCCGTGTTGCGGCATTTGGCCTGATGTCGCCCGCATCCGCGTAAACCCTCCATTCCAGAAAAAGTACGCAGCGCCAGGTCGGTTTATAAGTGGTGAAAAACTGTGCGCGCTTCCCACAGCGCGACAATACGCTATTGCAAATGCAAATAGTTATCAATAATATTATCAATGTATTTCACGCTAGATCATAAAATTTCACGATAAACATGGGGTTATGGCGGTGACGACGTTAAAGATGGGAAGCGAGGCGTGGTGGCAGTCAAAAAAAGGCCCGGAGTGGGAGCGTGAAGACAACGGAAATTATCGGGTAACCTTCTGGTGGCGTGACCCGCAGGGAACGGAGAAAGAGTCAGCCATTCATCACGTTTGGGTTTATATCACCGGCGTCACCGACCACCATCAAAATGCTACCCCTCAGTCGATGCGACGCATTGATGGAACGAATATTTGGTGCTGGAGTGTTTCCCTCAGCGCCAACTGGCGTGGCAGTTACTGTTTTATCCCAACAGCGCGCAACGATATTTTTGCACCGCAGGCGCTGGGCGACACCCCTGACCGAACCGCGCTGCGTGAAGGCTGGCGGCAATTACTGCCGCAGGCTATTGCTGACCCCCTTAATTCGCAGAGCTGGCAGGGCGGTCGTGGCCACGCGGTGTCTGCGCTGGAAATGCCGGAGGCACCCGTACAGCCAGGATGGGATCGACCTGAAAACCCCGATTCACCCGCAGTGTGTCTGCAATGGCGTAGCGCCAGGCTCGGCAATACGCGTCGCGTATGGGTGTTTACCACCGGTGATGCTCAACCCGAAACGCGTCCGTTGGCTATCCTGCTGGACGGACAGTTTTGGGCGCAGAGTATGCCGGTCTGGCCTGCGCTAACTTCACTTACGCATCGTGGGCACCTTCCTCCTGCCGTTTATCTCCTGATTGATGCCATCGACACGGCTCACCGTAGCCGCGAACTGCCGTGTAACGCGGATTTTTGGTTGGCGGTACAAGAGGAGCTGTTGCCGCTGGTGAAGACGACAACCGCGTTCAGTGATGACCCGCAGCGCACGGTGGTCGCCGGACAAAGTTTTGGCGGATTGTCATCGCTGTATGCCGGGCTAAACTGGCCCGCGCGCTTTGGCTGCGTACTCAGCCAGTCGGGCTCTTACTGGTGGCCGCATCGCGGTGGTTATCAGGATGGGACGATCGTTGAGCAACTGAAGAGCGGGAAGGTCAGTGCTCAGGGGCTGCGTATTGTCCTGGAAGCCGGGATCCGCGAGCCCATTATTTTTCGCGCTAATCAGGCGCTATATGCCCAGTTACCCTCTGCACCACAGTCTATTTTCTGGCGTCAGGTTGATGGCGGACACGATGCGCTTTGCTGGCGCGGCGGTTTGATGCAAGGGCTGATAACGCTCTGGCAACCGCTTACTGACACGATTTAACCGGACGACGTTCCACGACAGGAGTTGAGTATGGAATTCAGTAACCCCTTCGATAATCCGCAGGGCCAGTTTTACATTCTGCAAAATCCCCAACGTCAGTTTAGCCTTTGGCCGCGACAATGCTCACTTCCTGCTGGTTGGACGGTCGCGTGCGAACCCCAATCCCAGGAAGCCTGCCAGCAATGGCTGGATGCAAACTGGACCACGCTGACGCCAGCAAATTACGTCGATGTGCAGGAGGCTCCATGACTCAGCGTTTACCATTAGTCGCGGCTCAGCCGGGGATCTGGATGGCGGAAAAACTCTCCACATTGCCCTCGGCATGGAGCGTGGCGCACTACGTAGAATTAACCGGCGAACTGGACGCGCCGTTACTGGCAAAAGCGGTTGTGGCGGGTCTGGAGCAGGCAGATACCCTACGGATGCGGTTTAGCGAAGATAACGGCGAGGTCTGGCAATGGGTAGACCCTGCGCTCGCCTTTGCGCAACCCGACGTTATTGACTTGCGTGAAAAATCCAATCCCCATGAGGCGGCACGAGCGTTGATGCAGGCAGACCTGCAGCAGGACATACGTGCTGATAGCAGCAAACCGCTGGTTTTTCACCTGCTCATTCAGGTGGGAGACAAGCGCTGGTATTGGTATCAGCGTTACCATCATCTGCTGGTTGATGGCTTCAGTTTCCCGGCCATTACCCGCCAGATAGCCGCGATTTACCGTGCATGGCTGCATGGCGAGTCCACGCCAGAATCACCTTTTACGCCATTTGCTGAGGTGGTGGAAGAGTATCAACAGTATCGTCAGAGTGATGCCTGGCAACGCGACGGCGCCTTCTGGAGCGAGCAACGAAAGCAACTCCCACCTCCGGCATCGCTATCTGATAAACCACTGCCGGGGCGGTCAGCCAGCGCGGATATCATTCGTCTGAAGTTAACCGCGCCTGAAGGGGAGTTTCGCCGGCTTGCGGCACGTATGCCTGACGTTCAGCGTGCGGATCTGGCCCTCGCGCTGGTGGCGTTGTGGCTGGGACGTTTGTGCAGCCGAATGGATTATGCAGCCGGGTTTATCTTTATGCGGCGCATGGGATCGGCGGCGCTGACGTCCAGCGGACCCGTTTTAAACGTTTTGCCATTTGGTGTGCAACTGGATGCGGCAGAAAGCTTGCCTGCGCTTGCACAACGACTGGCCGGACAGTTAAAGAAAATGCGCCGACATCAGCGTTATGATGCCGAGCAAATTGTTCGCGACAGCGGGCGCGCAGCCGGTGCTGAACCTCTGTTTGGCCCGGTGCTGAACGTGAAAATATTCGACTATCAGCTCAATATTCCCGGCGTGCAGGCGCGAACTCATACGCTGGCGACGGGGCCGGTGAACGATCTTGAGCTGGCGCTGTTCCCGGATGAAAACGGCGGTCTGAGTATTGAAATCCTGGCCAATAAACAACGTTATGAAGCCGAGACGCTGGCGCAGCATGCATCACGTTTAATCGGGCTTATCGAGCAGTTTGCCGACAATCCGGCGCTATGCTGCGGCGACGCCGGGATGCTGTTGCCAACAGAACATGAGCGGCTGGCGAAGATTAACGACACCACCGTGGAGATCCCGTCCACTACGCTGAGCGCGCTGGTGGCGCAGCAGGCTGATAAAACGCCGGATGCCCCGGCGCTGGCCGATGCCCGTTATCAGTTTAGCTATCGCGAAATGCGCCAGCAGGTCGTGGCGCTGGCGCAGCTTCTGCGCGAGCGTGGCGTCCGCCCTGGCGACAGCGTAGCCGTGGCATTACCGCGTTCCGTGTTCCTGACGCTGGCATTGCACGGCATTGTTGAGGCGGGAGCCGCCTGGCTGCCATTGGATACCGGATACCCGGACGATCGCCTGAGGATGATGCTCGAAGACGCAAAACCGAAATTGCTGATCGCGACCGAAGAGCAACTGGCGCGCTTTAGCGATATTCCGGCGCTGGAAAGTCTGTGCTACAACGCGCCGCTGCCAGCAGAAGATGCAGCTCCGCTGGCGCTATCTCAACCCAATCATACGGCCTATATCATTTTTACTTCCGGTTCTACCGGCAGACCAAAAGGGGTAATGGTTGGGCAAACCGCCATCGTTAACCGTTTGCTGTGGATGCAAAATCACTACCCGCTGGCCGCAGATGATGTGGTGGCGCAAAAAACGCCATGCAGTTTTGACGTCTCGGTATGGGAGTTTTTCTGGCCGTTTATTGCCGGGGCAAAACTGGTAATGGCGGAACCTGAGGCGCACCGCGATCCGCTGGCGATGCAGCAATTCTTTGCCCAATACGGGGTGACGACCACGCACTTCGTTCCTTCGATGCTGGCCGCTTTTGTCGCTTCACTGACGCCGGAAACCGCGCGGGAGAGTTGCGCCTCGCTGAAACGGGTATTCTGCAGCGGTGAAGCCTTGCCTGCAGATTTATGTCGCGAGTGGGAGCAGTTGACTCGTGCGCCACTGCACAATTTATACGGGCCAACGGAAGCGGCGGTCGATGTGAGCTGGTATCCGGCCTGTGGGGATGAACTTGCCGCCGTAACCGGCAACAGCGTGCCGATTGGTTATCCGGTATGGAATACAGGTTTACGCATCCTGGATGCCATGATGCGCCCGGTGCCTTTCGGCGTGGCGGGTGACCTGTATCTGACGGGGATCCAACTGGCGCAAGGATACCTGGGGCGAGCGGATCTGACCGCAAGCCGCTTTATCGCCGATCCGTTTAACGCCGGCGAACGCATGTACCGTACCGGGGATGTGGCGCGCTGGCTGGAAAATGGCGCGGTGGAATACCTTGGGCGCAGCGATGACCAGCTTAAAATTCGCGGACAACGCATTGAGCTTGGTGAGATTGATCGGGTGATGCAGCAGTTGCCTGATGTCGAGCATGCCGTTGCCCATGCCTGCGTATTCAACCAGGCGGCGGCGACAGGCGGCGATGCGCGTCAACTGGTGGGGTATCTGGTGTCGCAATCGGGGTTACCGCTGGATACGTCCGCATTGCGGGACAGTCTGCGTGAAAAACTGCCTGCGCATATGGTGCCAACGGTATTGTTGCAACTGGCGGAGCTACCGCTTAGCGCGAACGGTAAACTGGATCGTAAAGCGCTGCCGATGCCGCAGTTGACGTCGCGTACTTCCGGGCGCGCGCCGCGTACAGGGACTGAAACTACCATCGCACAGTCTTTTGCGGCTTTGCTGAGTTGCGAGGTGAATGACGTGGAGGCGGACTTCTTTGCGCTTGGTGGTCATTCGTTGCTGGCGATGAAGCTGGCAGCGCAGTTGAGCCGGGCTTTTGAGCGTCAGGTGACGCCTGGGCAGATAATGGTGGCTTCTACCGTTGAACAACTGAGCGCACTGCTGGAGAGCAATGATGATGAGCAGTCGCAGCGTCTGGGATTTGAGACGCTGCTGCCGCTGCGCCAAAGTCACGGGCCAACGCTGTTTTGCTTCCATCCGGCGTCGGGTTTTGCCTGGCAGTTTAGCGTGCTGTCGCGCTACCTCAGCCCGCAATGGTCGATTACCGGCATTCAGTCTCCACGGCCGGATGGCCCTATGCAAACGGCGGAGAACCTTGATGCGGTATGTGAACATCATTTGGCAACGCTGCTCAGCCAGCAGCCTCATGGTCCCTACTATTTATTAGGTTACTCGCTGGGAGGCACGCTGGCGCAGGGGATTGCCGCGCGCTTACATGCCAGAGGAGAGACAGTTGCATTCCTGGGACTGCTCGATACCTGGCCGCCGGAAACGCAAAACTGGCAGGATAAAGAGGCCAATGGGTTAGATCCAGCGGTACTGGCGGAGATCGCGCGCGAGCGTGAAGCGTTTCTGGCTGCGCAGCAGGGTAATGCGTCAGAGACCTTATTTAACGCAATCGAAGGTAACTACGCCGATGCGGTTCGCCTGCTCACCACGGCACACAGCGTGCCGTTTGCTGGTCACGCCACGCTGTTCGTCGCTGAGCGTACCTTAGTGCCGGGAGTCAGTCCGGAGCGCAGCTGGTCGCCGTGGATATCCAGTCTGGATGTCTATCGTCAGGACTGCGCGCACGTTGATATCATAACCCCTGAGGCGTTTGAGAAGATTGGGCCAGTCATGTGTGACCTGCTCAAAGACATTCAGTAAATGGTCTCGCCACCTCTGCGGAGGTGGCGGTGTTTACCTGTTCGCCGTACGTCCTAATGGCACCACTAACGGCGTTCCGGCAACCGGATCGTCGATAATCATACAGCGCAGACCGTAGATTTTTTCAATAAGCTGCGCGGTGACTATCTCCTTTGGCGCACCCTCGGCAATAATTTTTCCGTCACGCAGCGCAATCAGATGCGTCGCATAGCGACAGGCCTGATTGAGGTCGTGCAGAACGGCGGCCAGCGTATAACCTTTCTCCCGATTGAGCTCACTCAGCAGCTCCAGCAAATCGATCTGATGGCTGATATCCAGCCAGGTGGTGGGTTCATCAAGCAGCATAATCGACGTTTCCTGCGCCAGCACCATCGCAATCCATGCGCGCTGGCGTTGTCCACCGGAAAGGGTATCCACACTTTGTGATGCAAGATGTGTGATACCCGTCGCCTGCATTGCGTTAGATACCGCGATTTCATCTTCATTGCGCCAGCGGGTAAACAATGGCTGGTGCGGGTAGCGCCCGCGGGCAACCAGTTCCTGTACCGTAATATCACCCGGCGTGGTGGCGTTTTGCGCCAGCAAACCTATTCTGCGGGCAACCTCTTTGCTGGCATAGTGCTGAATATGCTCGCCGTCGAGCCAGACCTTGCCATGCGCGGGCGTCATCAAACGACTCAGCGTGCGCAGTAGCGTTGATTTCCCGCAGCCGTTTGGCCCGATGATTGCGGTGAAGTGACCGTCGGGAATCGACACATTGAGGTTTTCCGCCACGGTAAACTTGCCATAACCCAGCGTTAACTGGTCGCCACGCAAACGGGCTACTGATTCGATCATTTTTTGCGGGACTCCTGAATTAACAAGACGATAAGATAAATACCGCCGAGGCTTACGGTGACAACGCCCACCGGAAGCTGATAAGGCATAAAGAGCTGTTGGGCGCATAAATCAGCCATCAGCAGCAGCAACGCGCCGCACAACGCCGACAGGGTTAATCCCCAGCGCGATGTGCCGCTAATCCGCCGCGCGATATGCGGGGCGACAAGGGCAATAAACGAGATTGGACCTGCCAGCGCGGTGGCGGAAGCGGTCAGTACAACCGCTACCAGCATCATCATCAGACGTGAGCGTTCTACACTGACGCCAAGCGCGCAGGCGCTGTCATCACCCATTTCCAGCAAACGCATCCGGCGTACCAGCAGCGTGGCGCACACCAGCATGATGATAATCAGTGGGGCAGAAGGCCAGGTCTTGGCCCAGGTCAGGCCATTGAGCGAACCGGCGTTCCACAGCCCGGCCGTCAGCGCGGTTTCTAATGATGCTTTCAGCAATAGCCAGGTGTTGAACGCGACCAGCATAGCGCGTATGCCGATACCAATAATAATCAGCCGGAAGGTGTCGATACCATTGCGCCAGGCGAGCGCCCAGACTATCAGAGAGGTCAGGACCCCACCCAGCATGGCTGCCAGCGCGATAGCGGTAAGATGCTGTCCGAACAGTACCATTGCCACCAGCACACCGCTCCAGGCCCCGGTATTGAAACCCATCACATCCGGGCTACCCAGCGGGTTGCGCATCAGCGACTGAAATATTGCGCCGCTCACGCCGAGTGCCGCGCCAATCAATAGCGCCATGAGCACGCGTGGTAAACGCCATTCGGTCACCACCAGTGTAATGCTACGCGGCGCATCGCCGAGCAGGGCAGCAATAATTTGCTGGGTTTCCAGCGTAACGACGCCGCTACGCAGGCTCCACAAGCCAACGGCGAGACATCCTACAACCAGCAGCAGGCTGCTGATTATCAGGCGGCGAGGGAGGTGCATCATGCGCCACCTCCACGCGGTTTCCGCCGTACCAGAAAGATAAGCACCGGCGCGCCGATGAAGGCGCTGACCACCGAAACGCGCAGCTCACCGGGGACAATCAGACGACCGATGATATCGGCAATCAGTAACAGAGAAGGGGTTGCCAGCAGGGTTACGGGCAGTGACCAGCGGTGATCAGCCCCCACCAACCAGCGCGCCATATGCGGCATCATCAGGCCAATAAAAGCGATAGGGCCGACAATCGCGGTTGCACTGCCGCACAATACGGTAATCACCAGCAGGCCAATAAACTGCGTGCGAGCGACTTTACTGCCAAGCGCGGTAGCGGTGTCGCTGCCAAGGCTCAGACTATTCAGTGCCCGGCTGAGGAATAACGCGACAGCCGCAGCAATCAGTACCGGTACCAGAACAACCTTTAGCGTTTGCAGGCTACGGATATCCAGTGAACCGGCCTGCCAGAAACGCAACTGGTCGTAGACGTCCGGATTGAGCAGGGCGATGCCGGTAGATAATCCTTCCAGCACCGCGCCCAGCGCTACGCCCGCCAGCGTCAGACGTACCGGGCTTAACTGTCCGCCGCCCTGGCTACCGGTAAATGCAACGATCAGTGATGCGGCCAGCGCCCCGCAAAAGGCCATCAGCAGTTGCTCTTGCGCAGAGGAAAAGCCGAACAGCGCGGCTCCCAGCACAATAGCGAAGCTGGCGCCAGAGTTGACGCCCAGAATACCGGGATCGGCGAGAGGGTTACGCGTGAGCGTTTGCATTAATGCGCCAGCCAGGCCAAGCGCGCCACCCGCGAGCAGCCCCGCCAGCGTGCGCGGCAGGCGCGCGTCCAGCACGATGGTGCAATCAGCGCTTTGACAACTGCCGGTGAGCGCATCCAGCACCACGGAGGCAGGTAGCGACTTGGCGCCAATAACCAGACTTAATACCGTGGTGAGAACAAGTAATAACAATAGTCCGGGCACGGCGAAGGCGCGTGTCGCGGAAACAGAGCATGACATATCAACTTCCCTGATAATGATAGTAATTATCGTTATCGATCTTATTTGGATATGTTAGCATGTGCAGCCATCGAATGGATATTGAAAAAGTACCTGGTAAGGCTCTGTAATGAATCGACAATCCTGGCTGCTCAATCTCAGCCTGTTAAAGACCCACCCTGCATTTCGCGCCGTCTTCCTCGCCCGTTTTATTTCCATTGTCTCTCTGGGGCTACTCGGCGTGGCGGTTCCGGTACAGATCCAGATGATGACTCAGTCGACCTGGCAGGTAGGTTTATCGGTGACGCTGACCGGCAGCGCAATGTTTATTGGCCTGATGGTGGGCGGGGTGCTGGCCGATCGCTATGAGCGTAAAAAAGTGATCCTGCTGGCGCGTGGAACCTGCGGCGTCGGCTTTATTGGTCTATGTCTGAATGCGCTGCTGCCCGAACCATCGTTACTGGCCATTTATCTGCTTGGCTTATGGGACGGTTTCTTTGCCTCGTTGGGCGTAACCGCTTTGCTGGCGGCAACGCCGGCGCTGGTCGGGCGCGAGAATTTGATGCAGGCCGGGGCAATTACCATGCTGACGGTACGCCTGGGTTCGGTAATTTCGCCGATGCTTGGCGGGGTGCTGCTCGCGACCGGCGGCGTGGCCTGGAACTACGGGCTGGCGGCGGCGGGTACTTTCATTACCTTGCTGCCGTTGTTGAGTCTTCCCGCGTTGCCGCCTCCGCCACAGCCGCGTGAGCATCCGCTGAAATCGCTGCTGGCAGCATTTCGCTTTCTGCTTGCCAGCCCGTTAATTGGCGGCATTGCGCTGCTCGGCGGTCTGCTGACTATGGCGAGCGCCGTGCGCGTGCTGTATCCGGCGTTGGCAATTAACTGGCACATGTCGAGCGCGCAAATTGGTCTGCTGTATGCCGCCATTCCTCTTGGCGCGGCAGTGGGGGCATTGACCAGCGGACAGTTGGCGCACAGCGTTCGTCCGGGACTGATCATGCTGGCATCAACCGTAGCGTCGTTCCTGGCAATTGGTCTGTTTGGCTTGATGCCGGTCTGGCAGCTTGGGGTTGTCTGCCTGGCGCTGTTCGGCTGGTTGAGTGCGGTCAGCTCTTTGTTGCAATACACCCTGTTACAGACGCAGACGCCGGAAGCAATGCTTGGGCGAATTAACGGTTTGTGGACGGCGCAGAACGTTACCGGCGATGCGATTGGCGCGGCGCTGTTAGGTGGTCTGGGCGCGATAATGACGCCGGTCGCTTCGGCAAGCGTGAGTGGCTTTGGGCTGGTGATTATCGGTCTGCTACTGCTGCTGCTGTTGGGTGAAGTGCGCCGATTCCGACAAATGCCCGTGAATGCCAGCTAACGTTATGCCCAGGGGAGGCCGGATAAGGCATTAGCCGTATCCGGCGCGGGCGATTAAAACAGAGCCGACAGACGCTGCAGCAGCAACGTCGCGCTGTAGTAGTCGAGACGGAAGGTTTCCGTACCCAGAGCATAAACACGTTTATTCTGCACGGCTGGCAGATGCGCCAGAAGCGGATTGGCATAAATGGCATCGACATCTTTGCTGTCGCCAGCAAACAGGAACAGCGCTTCGCCGTTCAGGCCAGCCGCCAGGTTCTCACCGCCAAGCTGGATGATATCGTGGCGTTTGCCCTGACTCTGGCTGGTGTGCAAATCGGCAGGCAACGGGGCCAGAGTGAAACCTAATTGCTCCATCAGTTTGCCCTGCGCCGACTCAGGGGTCCACAGGTTGGCGCTGTGCGCCGCGGCGGTATACACCAGCGCGCTGACCGGTTGCGGCGGCAGGGTGATACGTTGCTTAACCGCCTGCAGTTGCTTATCAAACTCGGCAATACGGGATGCCGCCTGTTGTTCCTGACCGGTAATTTCACCTAACTGGGTCAGCAGCGACTGCCAGCTTTTATCGTCGTAATTAATGATGAGCGTTGGCGCAATGGTGGACAGCTGATCGTAAAGCGCGAGGGCTGAATCGCCCCCAGTGGCGCTTATCAGAATCAGATCCGGCATTTGTGCCGCTACGGCCTCAGCGCTCGGTTCCCCGATGTACAAACGGCTCAGTTTGCGCGCCTTTGCCACTTCGCTCCACTGGCGTAAAAAGCCCTGTGCATCGCCGATGCGGTTGTTCGGCGTAGTGGCACCGCTGGCGATGACCGGAGCATCAATCGCCAGCAGCGAGCCGGTGAGGGTGACGCTGGTGGAGACAATTCGCTGTGGCTTATGCTCCAGCGTATGCGTGCCGCGACTGTCGGTAACCTGACGCGGCCAGTCGGCGGCATGACCTGAAGAAATTCCTGAAATAGATAAACCAGCCAGTAAGAGCACGGTGCGACAAAAAGAGGGGAGACTCACGTATCAGCATCCTGTTATCAGTATAAGTAATGCTTCTCATTTTCATTGTTAGCGGGCAAGGATGCAAGCCAAAGTCGCACATTGTGCTACCACAAGAGTTGACATACCGGCGCTTTGCTTTTAGGTTAGCGACCGAAAATATAAATGATAATCATTATTAGAGTCTTTATCATTTTTGGAGGATGATATGGATACGTCACTGGCCGAGGAAAAAACGCAGACTATGCCGACGCTCGCTCCCGACAGTTTTTTCTTTATGTCGCCGTATCGTAGTTTTACGACGTCAGGATGCTTCGCCCGCTACGCGGAACCGGCAATTGATGGCGATTCGCCAGACAGCCCATTCCAACAAAAAATGCATGCACTGTTTGCGGATGCCAAATCGCAGGGTATCGCGAACCCCATCATGGTAGGGGCGATTCCTTTTGATACCCGCCAGCCGTCATCGCTGTTTATTCCCCGCTCGTGGCAGACGTTCTCCCGAACGGCGAAGCAGCAGTCATCACGTTACTTTAACGCGCATCAGTCGCTGAACGTTGTTGAACGTCAATCGATCCCGGAACAGGATTTCTTTGAAGATATGGTCAGCCGGGCGGCTGCGCTGACGGCAACCCCGGAAGTCGACAAAGTGGTGTTGTCACGCCTGATCGATATCACCACCGATGCCAGCATTGACAGTGGCGCGCTGCTGGAGCGCCTGGTGGCGCAAAATCCGGCCAGCTACAATTTCCATGTGCCTCTGGAAGACGGCGGCGTATTGATTGGCGCCAGCCCGGAACTGCTGTTGCGCAAAGAAGGCGATCGTTTTAGCTCACTGCCGCTGGCAGGCTCGGCACGTCGTCAGCCAGATGATGTGCTGGACCGAGAGGCGGGGATCCGCCTGCTGGCCTCCGAGAAGGATCGCCATGAGCACGAACTGGTGACGCAGGCGATGAAAACCGTACTGCGCGATCGCAGTCGTGAACTGCAATTGCCTTCTTCACCGCAACTGGTTACCACGCCAACGCTCTGGCACCTTGGCACACCGTTTGAAGGTAAAGCCAACGCGCAGGAAAACGCCCTGACGCTGGCGTGTCTGCTGCATCCGACGCCTGCGCTGAGCGGTTTCCCACATCAGGTTGCACGCAACATTATCGCCGAGCTGGAGCCGTTCGATCGCGAACTGTTCGGCGGCATTGTTGGCTGGTGCGATGCCGAAGGTAACGGTGAATGGGTGGTGACGATCCGCTGCGCGAAGCTGCTGCGTAATCAGGTTCGTTTCTTTGCTGGCGCCGGGATTGTTCCTGCCTCTTCTCCGGTTGCGGAATGGCGTGAAACGGGGGCCAAGCTCTCCACGATGTTGAATGTTTTTGGACTGCATTAAGAGCCTTATTGACCAGGCTTCTGAGGAGCGATAATGAGTATTCCTTTCACCCGCTGGCCGGAGGAGTTTGCCCGCCGCTATCGTGAAAAAGGTTACTGGCAGGATTTGCCGCTGACCGACATTCTGACCCGTCACGCAGAAAGCGATCATACGGCGGTAATTGATGGTGAACGCCATCTGAGCTATCGCCAGCTAAATCAGGCCGCTGACAATCTCGCCTGCAGCCTGCGCCGTCAGGGGATCAAACCCGGTGAAACCGCGCTGGTACAACTGGGCAATGTGGCTGAGCTGTATATCACCTTCTTTGCGCTGCTCAAGCTGGGCGTAGCCCCGGTGCTGGCGTTATTCAGCCATCAGCGTAACGAACTAAACGCCTATGCCAAACAGATTGAACCGGCGCTGCTGATTGCCGATCGCCAGCATGCGCTGTTTAGCGGGGACGATTTTCTAAACGCTTTTGTGGCTGAACACAATTCAGTGCGCGTGGTGCAACTGCGTAATGATGAAGGTGAACACAATCTACAAACGGCGATAAGCCAACCTGCGACTGATTTTACCGCCACGCCGTCGCCCGCTGATGAGGTGGCGTACTTCCAGCTTTCCGGCGGGACGACCGGGACGCCAAAGCTAATACCTCGTACCCATAACGATTACTACTACAGTGTGCGTCGCAGCAATGAGATTTGCCGCTTCACCGGGGAAACGCGTTATCTGTGCGCGATCCCGGCGGCGCATAACTATGCCATGAGTTCGCCTGGCGCGCTGGGCGTATTCCTGGCCGGCGGCACCGTGGTGCTGGCGGATGACCCGAGCGCAACCCTCTGTTTCCCGCTAATAGAACGGCATCAGGTTAACGTCACGGCGCTGGTACCGCCTGCGGTGAGCCTGTGGTTGCAGGCTATTGCGGAATGGGGCAGCAATGCGCAATTGGCTTCGCTGACGCTGTTGCAGGTTGGTGGGGCACGTCTTTCCGCCACGCTTGCGGCGCGTATTCCTGCAGAGATTGGCTGCCAGCTGCAGCAGGTCTTCGGCATGGCGGAAGGGCTGGTGAACTACACCCGTCTGGATGATAGCCCGGAGCGCATCATCAATACCCAGGGTCGCCCAATGTGTCCCGATGATGAAGTTTGGGTGGCGGACGCTGACGGCAACCCATTAGCCCAGGGTGAAACCGGACGCCTGATGACGCGTGGCCCTTACACCTTCCGCGGCTACTTCAAAAGTCCAGAGCACAATGCCAGCGCCTTTGACGCCAACGGTTTTTATTGTTCCGGCGATCTGATCGCTATCGATCCGGATGGTTATATCACCGTTCAGGGACGCGAGAAGGATCAGATCAACCGTGGTGGGGAGAAGATCGCTGCTGAAGAGATTGAAAACCTGCTGCTGCGCCATCCATCGGTGATCCATGCCGCGTTGGTCAGTATGGATGACGAACTGATGGGCGAGAAAAGCTGTGCCTGGCTGGTGGTAAAAGAGCCGCTGCGCGCGGTGCTGGTGCGTCGTTTTCTACGTGAACAGGGCGTGGCGGAATTCAAATTACCTGACCGCGTTGAATGCGTTGAGTCATTACCGCTGACCCCGGTTGGGAAAGTGGATAAAAAACAATTACGTCAGTGGCTGGCAGCACGTTCACTGGCCTGAAGGAGAAAAAGAGATGGCAATTCCTAAACTGCAGGCTTATGCGCTACCCACGGCGCTTGATGTTCCGGTGAACAAGGTCGACTGGGCGTTTGACCCTGAACGCGCCGCGCTGCTGATCCACGACATGCAGGATTATTTTATCGGCTTTTGGGGTGATAACTGCCCGATGATGGAGCAGGTTGTCGCTAACATCGCCGCACTGCGTCAGTACTGTAAAGAGCATAACATTCCGGTGTATTACACCGCTCAGCCGAAAGAACAGAGTGATGAAGACCGCGCTCTGCTCAATGATATGTGGGGACCGGGTCTGACGCGTTCACCGGAACAGCAAAAGATTGTTGAGGCGCTGGCCCCGGATGAAGCGGATACCATTCTGGTGAAATGGCGTTACAGCGCATTTCATCGCTCCCCGCTGGAACAGATGCTCAAGGAAACCGGTCGTAATCAACTGATCATTACCGGGGTGTATGCGCATATCGGCTGTATGACCACCGCAACGGACGCCTTTATGCGTGATATCAAGCCGTTTATGGTTGCCGATGCGCTGGCGGACTTTAGCCGTGACGAGCACCTGATGTCGCTGAAATACGTGGCAGGGCGTTCCGGGCGCGTAGTGATGACTCAGGAATTATTACCGACCCCGGTCCCGGCCACTAAGGATGCGTTGCGCAGCGTTATTCTGCCGCTGCTGGACGAGTCTGAAGAGCCGATGGATGATGAAAACCTGATCGACTACGGGCTGGATTCTGTGCGCATGATGGCGTTGGCGGCGCGCTGGCGTAAAGTTCATGGCGACATTGATTTCGTGATGTTGGCGAAAAATCCGACCATTGACGCCTGGTGGACGCTGCTCTCCCGCGAGGTGAAGTAATGGCCGGATTTGATTTTGCAGGGAAAACCGTCTGGGTCACCGGCGCGGGAAAAGGCATTGGTTACACTACGGCACTGGCATTTGTGAAAGCAGGTGCGCAGGTGACTGGCTTCGATCGTGAATTTCCTCAGGATAACTACCCGTTTGCGACCGAAGTGCTGGATGTGGCCGATGCCGGGCAGGTGGCTGAGGTGTGCCAGCGCGTCCTTAAAGCGTGCGAGCGGCTGGATGTGTTGGTCAATGCCGCAGGTATTTTGCGTATGGGGGCTACCGATGCGCTGAGCGCTGAGGAGTGGCAGCAGACGTTTGCGGTAAACGTTGGCGGGGCGTTCAATCTGTTTCAGCAGACGATGGCGCAGTTTCGTCGCCAGCAGGGCGGGGCGATCGTGACCGTCGCGTCGGATGCTGCGCACACACCGCGTATCGGCATGAGCGCCTACGGCGCGTCAAAAGCCGCGTTGAAAAGCCTGGCGCTGACCGTCGGACTTGAGCTGGCGGGTAGCGGTGTGCGTTGTAATGTGGTTTCACCAGGCTCGACCGACACTGACATGCAGCGTACGTTGTGGGTCAGTGATGACGCGGAGCAACAGCGCATTCGTGGGTTTGGCGAGCAGTTCAAGCTTGGTATTCCGCTGGGGAAAATCGCCCGGCCGCAGGAAATCACCAACACCATTTTATTTCTCGCCTCTGACCTTGCCAGCCACATTACGCTGCAGGATATCGTGGTGGACGGCGGCTCTACGCTGGGGGCATGACCATGATCTGGAAACGTCATTTAACGCTGGATGAACTGAATGCTACCAGTCAGAACACGATGGTGGCGCATCTTGGCATGGTTTATACCCGACTGGGGGATGATGTGCTGGAAGCCGAAATGCCGGTGGATAGCCGCACGCATCAGCCGTTTGGCCTGCTGCACGGCGGCGCGTCGGCGGCTCTGGCGGAAACACTGGGTTCGATGGCGGGTTATCTGATGACGCGCGACGGGCAGTGCGTGGTGGGGACGGAACTGAACGCTACCCATCATCGGGCGGTTGCGCAGGGGAAAGTGCGCGGTGTCTGCCAGCCGCTGCACCTCGGGCGTCAGAGTCAAAGCTGGGAAATCGTTATCTTTGATGAACAGGGACGACGCTGTTGCACCTGTCGTTTAGGCACTGCAGTGATGGGGTGAAGATAAGCGCGTCGTTTAGACGCGCTTCGTGACACCAGTTACCAGCTATAGCGCAGATTAAAACTCCCGTTGAGATCGCGGTAGTCGTTATTACCTTTCTGACCTGCCGCCTGGACGCTGACGTTCCACTGGCTATTGAGATTCGCCTGAATTCCCACTTTTAGCTCGCTGCGATCGGCAGGAAGATCCTGTTTTACCGTTGCGTTATCAAATGATACGGCCAGATCGTCGGTGGAGTGTAGCCAGTTAATCTCTGCGAATGGCCGGACGGTTGCATCGACGAATGAAAGCTGGCTATCAATTCGCAGACCAAGACGTGTGGTCCAGCTATCGCCATTTTGCCCGTCTATGCGTGTACCATTTGTCTCAACGCTATCTGCCTCGTAGCGTTGCCAGATAACCTGCGCCTGTGGCGTCAGGCTTACTGTGTTAGCGCTGCTCATATTCATGTCGTAGCGATAACCGCTTTCCAGCGAAATCGCGTGAGCCAGGGAGTCGTAATGCGTTGAACCGGCATTGCCATTCTCGACGCTGTTATTGTAGAAGCCATACTGATACCACGTATCAACATACCAGCCGCGATGTTGCCGGGCATCAGAGAACCAGGTGGCATACGCGCCAAGATTGTAACCGTCGATATCGCCTGTGGCTGTAAACTGACTGCCATCCGCGCCACGATTTCCGGTGCTGTCGGTACTGCCGTCAAGGTAACTGGCCATCAGGCCAAACGTGATGCTTTGCTGATCATCGCGCCAGGTTGCAATGTCGCTGCCAAGCTGAAACTGGGTGTAATCGCTGTCCATGTCGATATTGCCGTTTACAGCCGATGTGTTCGTTTTTCCGCCTTTCATTCGCGCCCAGACGCTTCCTTCGGCCGAGCGGTACTGGCTCCCTTCACGATCGAACAGCGTTTGCATCTGCAGGCTACGCACCAGCCACTGGTTGCCCAGATAAGCGCCTATATCGGCGCGATATTGTGGATTTGACGGGGTAACGTCGCTACCGCCGTCATCAGGATCAACCGGTGTGACGTCGCTGCCGCCGTCATCAGGATCGACCGGTGTGACGTCGCTGCCGCCGTCATCAGGGTCAACCGGTGTGACGTCGCTGTCGCCGTCATCAGGATCAACCGGTGTCACGTCGCTGTCGTCAGGATCGATCGGAGTGACGTCATCATCCGGGTCGTCGGGTGTTTCTGCTTTGGAACGCAAATACCAGCTTTCGTTATCTTCATACAGACGATACTCATACAGGCCGATTTGAATCTGATTGCCAAGAGAAAACGCGTTATCTGATGACACCCCACCGACGTCAACAATCTCGATACCTTGATCGGTATATGCACCCACGCCATCCACATTATTGATGTAGAGCGTGGTGCTGCCGTTAACATTACCCGAGACAATGAGCTGGTCGGTTGGTGAATTATCATCGCCTAAACTGGCGTTAAGTGAGAGCTGACCGCCGTTGCCCGTGTAGTCGCCGTTGATGATTAACGCATTCCCGGGAGTCGAACCACTGCTGCGGATTACGCCCTGGTTGGTCACATTGCCATTAACGATAAACTGGCTGTCTGGCGTTGTGCTATCGCCAAAACTTAGCAGGCCGAGGTTATTCACCGCGCCGTTGATTACCCCGTTGCCGCCGAGGGTGGCTCCGGCTTTGACATTGACGCTCTGCTTGCTGCCTTCAGCGCCGATAGCGCCCGATTCAGTCAACCACAGCGCTCCCTGCTGAATGTCTGTGACTCCGCTCCAGGTATTCTTTGCGGTAAGGGTGAGCGTGCCGTCTCCTTTTTTGGTCAGACTTTTACCGTCCCATCCATTGGTGGCGTTGGGTGAGGTATCTGCCAGCAACCCATTGACGGTAAATGTCTGGCCCGCGTCAAGGGTAAACGTACCGTGTGCAGGCGTAGAGACCGCGGCGGAGTCTCCGGCGTACCAACTGAGCCCCACGCCCAATTCATATTGGGTATTATCAAGGGCGTTAACCTGACCAGAAATCGCGATATAGTCGGGTAGGGTATCCGGATCGGTTGAGATCGAAGCGAAATCGCTCACGATTGCGGAGTCGGCATCAATTAGCGTAACCGTGTCGATGTCTGCCAGTTGATTGTCTGAGGTCAGCGCGTTGAGATCCAGCGCATTACCCGAATTGCTGATGTGTAGATCGCCGCCGGGATTAACCTGTCCGCCGGTAATTAGCGGGTTAGCGGACCGACTGGCCAGCGCCGCGGCGCTTAAATCGACGCTGAGAATACTGCTTTCTTTCAGCGTGACCGCGTCAGCATGCACGGTGCTGTAAGTTCCGGCTGCGTGGTCTGCCACCAGCTCAAGGGTTCCTGCGTTAGTCAGCGTCGTGAGCGTGGAATCATCGGTAACCCGCCACAGGCTCTGGTCGGCAAGGTTAAGGTTGAGGATTGAATCAATACCCTGGTCGTTGAAGCTTTCATTAACCGAGGTTGCCCCGGCGAAATAAGAATCCGCGTCCATATTGAGGTTGATATATCCCCAGCCGCTGTTAACGATGTCGCCGGTTATGGTCATTTTCCCTGAGCCATTTACCGTCCCGCCAGGTAGAACATTCCCGCCCGAAGAAACTTTCGGATTCCAGATGGCAACGCCGCCGTCGGCGATAATGGTGGTATCGCCCGTCAGATTCACGATACCGCCTTCTTGCACTATCACGCCGTAACCACTGCCGTTAGCGCCGGTCATATCAATAGTCAGGTTCTCACCATTGATGATGCCTGCATGGGTAAAATCCCCATTGCCGATGGCCCAAAGACCGTAAGGATCGTTACCGCTCATGATGATATCCGTATTGGATATATTGATCGTCGCGCCGCTGTATTGGGCTGATGCGCCATAGCCGTTCACCGCGTAGATAGTGTTTCGCCGTTCTGCGGAACCGTTGAAATTTATGGTTGTCGGGGCGCTGTAAGGGGTGTTGGCCACAATACCGTTGGTCGTGTGACCTGTGGAATTTCTTCCATCAATAGTACTGCCTTCGCCAATGTTGGCGACGGCGGCATGCATGCTGCTCATTAGTGTAAGGGCGGTGGACTGCGCGGTCGTGACGGTCAGATTTTTGGCATTGAATTCACTGTATCCTCGGCCGGTCAGGTAAATTGTGGATGCAGTCCCGTTTGCGCTAATGGCGCTGTCTGACCCTAAATCAACCACGCCGCCTTCTATTCGAAGCCCTTCCGTCTTCTGGCCGGTGACGTCAATGGTGAGATTGTTGGCCTTTACTGTCCCAATGGCATCATCTTTGCTGGTTGCTGAATAATCATCAACAACCATCCCGTATCCTTCGTAGAAACCGTGCAAGGTAATGGTGGAATCATTGCCAAAATCCACGTTGCCGCTGATGTCCGCGCCCGTACCGTTTGCGCGCTCGGTAGAGGTTGTGGAAAGGGTGATATCAAGGCTATCTGCCGTAAAATAACTTTGTGAACCAGAAACGAGTCCATATGCCGTACCTCCAGGCATTGAGAGCGTAATTGCGCTGTTCTTGCCCAGATTAACTTGGCTGTATTGCCCCTCCTGGATACCATAAATCGTGGTGCCTGTTCCTGCCTCTGATACGGTGAAATCAATGTTCAGCCCGTTCGCGTTAACCTGGGTGTTTTTTCCAAGATAGAGCGCGCTGCCGCCGGCTGTGCCGCTGGTTAATTCTATGCGGCTGTCATCCCCAAAATTGAGCGTGGTACCATTTGCCCAGTATGTGTCGATACCGACAGCCTTACCGGTTGCTTCGGTGTTAACCTGGATTAATCCAGCATTCATGGTTAACGTATTATTGTCGTCATAGAAATAGACGCCCGTCGCATTACCATTTTGGGATTCGGTGACAATTTTACTCTTGTTGCCGAAATTCAGCGTGGCGTTTTCTGTATGAACGTTAATTCCGTAAGCATCTTTTTTACTAATGGTATTAATTGATATATTCTCGGCGTTTATATTTGTACCTGGACTGGTGTTGTTAATATAAAGACCTGTGGTTGATGCTGTTTTCGCCGTTCCTGTGTCCGTAACGTTAATCTGTGTACCGTTACCTAAATTATTACTGGCGCTGTTATCAAGCTTTACCCCAACAGAACCACTATCCCCGGTAACGTTAATGGTGGCTTTACCATTAATCTGTACGCCTTGCCCCCCTGAGGACAGGCTTTCGATACCCGTGGTGCCATCAACAGACGTCACTGTATCGCCATCATTTAAACTGATGGTTTCACCGCTAAGCGGACCGTAGTCGCTGGCATGAACGCAGTTTGCCGTTAATCCAACCACCGATAACACCAGGCCCGCGACGGTTGCGCGGACCCGATGATCGCCCTGCGAGAGTTCTGACGTCACCACAAACATATTTCTCGCGATATTCCAGACGATGCGATAGCATTTATTCATAATTTATATCCTTATATGGCCATCCTGAACAACCTGGCGCTGAAAATTCTGCTGGATTAATTTTATTTTTTATGTGAGTGATTTTGTCATTAAAACTGGTGGTGCGGGTATATTCTTTATTTTGAAATCGGTGATTAAAATGAAATAAAGCACTAACTGCATACAAAATCAGGATAGTCTGAATCCATGAGTGCATAATCGTATAAGTTGAGAAATTCAGGTTAATATTGTTAATTAATATCCTTATTAATAATAAAAATATTAAGTGACACGCTCTGCATCATGCCGGGAGGAGATGTGGACAAAACATTGAGGGGTTGGCACATAGCGCGCAATTTTTTCAGTTGTCTCTGCGTTGATAGTGATCAAGTTAACAATACAATGTAAAAAATCAGTGATATATCCGCTTTACATGGTTGTCAGGTTGTTAAATCAAGAAAAGATGTTATAGAAACAAAATGTAACATCTCTCTGACCAGGATAACGGATACAACTATGAACAAATCAGGGAAGTACCTCGTCTGGACATTGCTCTCCGTAGTGGGAGCATTTGCCCTCGGCTATATCGCATTAAACCGTGGTGAACAGATCAACGCGTTGTGGATAGTCGTGGCGTCGGTCTGTGTCTACCTAATCGCTTACCGTTTTTATGGCCTGTACATTGCGAAAAATGTACTGGCGCTGGACCCGACGCGTATGACGCCAGCCGTGCGTCATAACGATGGTCTGGACTATGTTCCTACCGATAAAAAAGTGCTGTTTGGTCACCATTTTGCGGCGATTGCCGGAGCGGGTCCGTTAGTTGGACCTGTGCTGGCGGCGCAAATGGGCTATCTGCCAGGTATGATCTGGCTGCTCGCCGGGGTAGTGCTGGCGGGAGCTGTGCAGGATTTCATGGTGCTGTTTGTTTCTACCCGTCGCGATGGTCGTTCCCTTGGCGAACTGGTGAAAGAAGAGATGGGCCCTACGGCGGGCGTTATTGCGCTGGTAGCCTGTTTTATGATCATGGTGATTATCCTTGCGGTACTGGCGATGATCGTCGTGAAAGCGCTGACCCACAGCCCATGGGGCACTTACACCGTCGCGTTTACCATTCCGCTGGCGATCTTTATGGGGATCTACCTGCGTTATCTGCGCCCGGGCCGCATTGGTGAAGTGTCGGTCATCGGTCTGGTATTCCTGGTGTTTGCTATTATTTCCGGCGGCTGGGTCGCTGAAAGCCCGACCTGGGCGCCGTACTTTGACTTTACCGGAGTACAACTGACGTGGATGCTGGTGGGCTACGGCTTTGTCGCTGCCGTGCTGCCGGTATGGCTGCTGCTGGCGCCGCGTGATTATCTTTCTACTTTCCTGAAAATCGGCACCATTGTTGGTCTGGCGGTAGGGATTCTGATCATGCGTCCGACGCTGACCATGCCTGCGCTGACTAAGTTTGTTGATGGTACTGGCCCGGTCTGGACTGGTAACCTGTTCCCGTTCCTGTTTATTACCATTGCCTGTGGCGCGGTATCGGGCTTCCATGCGCTGATCGCTTCCGGTACCACGCCGAAGATGCTGGCGAATGAAGGGCAGGCCTGCTTTATCGGCTACGGCGGGATGCTGATGGAATCCTTTGTCGCCATCATGGCGCTGGTTTCTGCGTGTATCATCGATCCGGGCGTGTACTTTGCGATGAACAGCCCGATGGCGGTGCTGGCTCCGGCGGGGACGGTTGACGTAGTCGCTTCTGCGGCGCAGGTGGTCAGCAGTTGGGGCTTTGCCATTACGCCGGACACCCTGCATCAAATCGCCAATGAAGTCGGTGAACAATCCATTATCTCCCGCGCAGGCGGAGCGCCGACGCTGGCTGTAGGGATGGCGTACATTCTGCACGGCGCGCTGGGTGGTATGATGGATGTGGCGTTCTGGTATCACTTCGCCATTCTGTTTGAAGCGCTGTTTATTCTGACGGCGGTAGATGCCGGTACACGTGCCGCGCGCTTTATGCTGCAGGATCTGCTGGGCGTGGTGTCACCGAGTCTGAAACGTACCGATTCGCTGCCTGCGAACCTGCTGGCTACAGCGCTGTGCGTGTTGGCCTGGGGTTACTTCTTGCACCAGGGGGTGGTGGATCCACTGGGCGGTATTAATACTCTGTGGCCGCTGTTTGGTATCGCCAACCAGATGCTGGCCGGTATGGCGCTGATGCTCTGTGCGGTGGTGTTGTTCAAGATGAAACGTCAGCGCTACGCATGGGTGGCGCTGGTGCCAACGGCATGGCTGCTGATTTGTACCCTGACCGCTGGCTGGCAGAAAGCGTTTAGCCCGGATGCGAAAATCGGCTTCCTGGCTATCGCCAACAAATTCCAGGCGATGATCGACAGCGGCAACATTCCGGCGCAGTACACCCAGTCGCAGCTGACGCAACTGGTATTTAATAACCGACTGGATGCGGGACTGACCATCTTTTTCATGGTGGTCGTTGTGGTGCTGGGTCTGTTCTCCATCAGAACTGCGCTGGCAGCGCTGAAAGAGGACAAACCGACGTCGAAAGAAACGCCGTACGAACCGATGCCTGAGAATGTCGAAGAGATCGTGGCGCAAGCGAAAGGCGCGCACTAATATTCTCTTAACCAACGAGCCCTCTCCTGAACGGGGAGGGCGTTTGTACGACAGGGAAACACTATGTTTGAAACGCTCTCCAAAGCTGGGAAATATTTAGGTCAAACCGCCCGATTAATGATAGGTGTGCCGGATTACGACAACTATGTTGAACATATGCGCGTCACGCATCCGGACCAGATGCCAATGACCTATGAAGAATTTTTCCGCGAGCGTCAGGATGCGCGCTATGGGGGGAAAGGCGGCGCGAAGTGCTGTTAATTTTTTGCCGGATGCGCTGACGCTTATCCGGCCTACAACAATGCTTTGACCGTAGGCCTGATAAGGCGAAGCCGCCATCAGGCAACCCGCACCCTAATCACACCGTAAACGACTCTACCTTTTCGAACGCTGCGCGCAGGGTCTGCGGCGTTAACGTTACCGGCAGCGCGTGAATGGACTCCACAGGGCGCAGAGTGTGCGCGATAACCTTATCGAGTTCGACGCGGTTATTGATGTTCACTTCCAGTTGAGCTAATCGGGTTGGCAGGTTGAAGCGCTGATAAGCGGTAATCAACTGCGCCAGCACATCATCTTGTCCCAGCAGCGCGCTCTGCACCAGTATGCCGTACGCCACTTTGGTGCCGTGTAAAAACTTCTCCGTTTGCGGGAGGACGGTCAGGCCATTGTGTACCGAATGCGCGGCCGCCACGCGGGTATAGCGCTCGCCCAGACCGCCAACCATGCCGCCTCCGGCAATAATAGCATCCACCACATCGCAAAACGTTCGGCTTAGCGTGCCTTGTTGTTTGTCTGCCAGCGCCTGCTCGCTGCTTTCCAGCAGGACGTCGCGGATCGTCTGCGCAGCATGGATACCCAGACGCACGGTAAGCGGCAGGGTTTCCGGTTGAGGTGCGAGCACGACGGCCTCGTACCATTTCGCCAGCGTGTCGCCAATCCCCGCCAGTAAGTATTCTTCTGGCGCATGGAGAACGATCTCGGGTTCTACCAGTACGAGGAAGTTGGCATCCGCGAAAATTTCAAAATGTAGCGCCTGTCCAGCATCGTTATACCAGACGGAGAGCGGTGTCCAGGCGGCGCAGGTCGCCGCGATAGTAGGAATACCGACAAAAGGCAGACCCAGACGACGGGCCAGCGCTTTGGCCGTGTCGAGCAATGTTCCGCCGCCCACGCCAATCACCACGCTGCGATTCTCTCCTGACTCTTTTGCCAGTTGAGCGACATCTGTTTCACTGCAATGACCCGTAAACAGCAGACGTTTAGCCCCGGCAAGATGAAAGGCCTCTGGCAGATAAGGTCGGGCTGCATCGATGGCGCGCTGACCATATACCCAGACGGCGCGTGAGAGTTGATCCCCGGTGAAAAAATCGTTGAGTCTCGACAGGCTGCCGGGATGGGAAAAATAGTTGGCCGGGCCGGTGACGACGCGAATCTCGGTATTACTCATGTTGTGTTGTCCTTTTGGCTGTCCTGTCCAGGCAGGTTATTTTTATATAGACGTCTGAACGTCTTGATTGCCAAATACTAGCATCGTGCTATAGTGGCTTCAACCACAACATCACATGCTGGGATAACTATAATGAGTAATAACCCGCTGATTCCGCAAAGCAAACTGCCTAATCTGGGCACCACTATTTTCACGCAAATGAGCGCGCTGGCGCAGCAGCACCAGGCCATTAACCTCTCGCAGGGATTTCCTGATTTTGATGGTCCGCTCTTTTTACAAGAACGTCTGGCGTATCACGTCGCGCATGGCGCAAACCAGTATGCGCCGATGACGGGCGTACTGCCGCTGCGCGAAGCTATTGCGGATAAAACCGCGCAGCTGTACGGCTATAAACCTGATGCGAATAGCGAAGTGACCGTCACTGCGGGGGCTACAGAAGCATTGTACGCCGCGATTACGGCATTGGTTCGGCCTGGCGATGAGGTGATATGTTTTGACCCGAGCTACGACAGCTATGCGCCCGCGATCGAATTATCCGGCGGCGTGGTCAAACGCATCGCGCTGCAACCGCCGTCTTTTCGCGTCGACTGGCAGGAATTTAGCGCGTTACTTAGCGAACGGACCCGGCTGGTGATCCTTAATACACCGCACAATCCTTCCGCCAGCGTGTGGCATCACGCCGATTTCGATGCCCTGTGGCAGGCGATTAAAGAACGCGATATTTTTGTCATCAGCGATGAAGTGTATGAACATATCTGCTTCGCCGGACAGGGACATGCCAGCGTGCTGGCGCATCCACAGCTGCGTGAACGTGCCGTTGCCGTTTCATCGTTTGGTAAAACTTATCATATGACCGGCTGGAAAGTCGGCTACTGCGTAGCGCCTGCCGCCATTAGCGCGGAATTGCGCAAGGTACACCAGTATCTGACGTTTTCCGTCAATACGCCGGCACAGCTGGCTCTGGCGGATATGCTGCGCGAAGATCCCACGCATTATCGTGAGTTGCCAGCCTTTTATCAGAAAAAACGCGATGTACTGGTAAATGCGCTGCGTGAAAGCCGGCTGGAAATTCTGCCGTGTGAAGGCACGTATTTTCTGCTGGTTGATTACAGCGCCGTCTCCACGCTTGGCGACGTTGAGTTTTGTCAGTGGCTGACCAAAGAAGTGGGCGTTGCGGCGATCCCGCTATCGGTTTTCTGCGCCGATCCTTTCCCGCATAAGCTGATTCGCCTATGTTTTGCCAAGCAGGAATCGACGCTGATAGCGGCAGCCGAACGTCTGGTTTCGCTGTAGCTATTTAACCGTCCAGGCTTTGGAGAAGCGACGGTCGGCAAATAATTCTTGCAGGCCGTTAATTTGTTTCAGGCGTAAAACCTCGTCACTATCCATGCCGAGATCTTTGCCAATTTTTTCTTCACTCCAGCCCAGCAATGATAATTCACGGACGATTTCGGACATGGCATGAATTTGGTGACGTCCGCGAGCGCGGTTATGGCGGATGGTCGCAGCCATACGCTCATGACGCTCACGCTCTAAACAGGAGACCGGCAAATATCCTTTTAGCCTTGTGCGCAGCGAGGCTTTGGCTTTCCCTAGTTCATGGCGGTGGAAACCATCGACAATTTCGTATTCTTCAGCCGTGGAGTGGACCACCACGATGGGTTGCGTGAATCCGTCAGCTTCCAGAGATTTCAGCAGCAGCTTTTTCTCCGGTGGCGCAACGTTATTGGGATTGTAGTCATTGGGTGAGATGTGATCATTTTTAACCCACAGCACGCAGTCTACAGGCTCTTCGCGAAAAGGACTGACGCTGTGTATCGCCTGTCTGAATTCATTGATGGCTTCAATTCTCTCTTTTTCTGACAGATCAGAAAGAAAGCCAACGAGTTCCTGAGTTAATCGTTGTTGCATAAGATCCCCCATTCCTGGCGTTTGGTTTTCATGCGTTCGTTATAACGTTGGTAGTTTTTGGGTTTTGTTGGGCTGAATGACAGCGCCCGACACCAGTAGTCGTTATTCAGCAGGACTTTACAGATACGCCGCCACGACGGGATATCCGTTGAGCCAATATCTCGTTCCTGAGTTTGCGGAATATTTTCCATGCCCTTTTTCTTATACCACTGCAAATAGACGGCGATTTTATTGCGATAATGTTCGGCGGTCGTTTCCGGCATGCTGTTGAGCAGCAGCATGGCATATTCCTGCCAGCTTAAATGTTCGGGTTTCAATATTTTTCGATGACCATAAAAATGGTTATCGAGACCCGCATAAATCCCGCCGCTTTTTACGCCGCTGACGCGCGCGCACATTGTCGCCCAGCGTTCAGGCTCAATAACATGGTAGAGCCAAAGTCCCTGACGCTGCTCTGGCCCAAAGGGTTCGCAGATGCGCATATATCGTGTAGGAACACCGGCCTGATACATCAGGTTATACAAGGGGTTGCATGGCAACTGGGTTTTAGCAAACCAGGTCCAGATGTCGGCGGTTTTCCAGTCATAAAGTGGATAAATATACCAGGTATGCCCGCCGGGGGCGCTGGTGGTCCAGGGTTTATCATCGGCAAAGCGTTGCTTTTGCGAATTAGCAATGGCGACAAAACGATTATATGACTCATCGGCGCGGATCCCGACCATCATCGCGGCTGGTCGTTTCTCTGAATACCAGTCAGCGAACTCGCGAACAAATTGTTCAAACGTCATGCCGGGCTGGTAAAAAGAGAAATACTCAGGATCGGTTATGGCATCTTCCGGAGGCTGGCGAACCCACGGCGTGCCCGGTTCCCAACACTGCCATTCAGGTTGAAATTGGGAGAGGGAATTTTGCGTAGTGAGCGGTAATGCGACCCAATAAAAGCGTTCGATGACATCGGAATAACGTTCGCGAAGCGCCTGTACATAGTCGATAGTGCAGGAAAACTGGGCTTCCCAGTCGATAAATAACACGTCAATTTTTTTACCTGACTGGCGGGCGCTTATGGCCGTCAGGTGTAACATCAACCCAGAATCTTTACCCCCAGAGAAAGAAACGCAAATGCGTGGCAGAGCCTCAAGCGTCCAGGCAATACGTTCCTGTGCGGCTTCGAGAACGTTTTGATTCAGTGGTATTTTATAAACAGACATATCAAGTCCATATCCAGATTTTATTATTTACAGCTATAGTAAATACTTTCAATAAGATATGCTAATTTCACCAGGATGCAATACTTAAACATATTCACGGTTTAAATATTGCCGTCTAATTTATAAAAAATATATATTGTTGCGTTGTTATTTACAGAGCCTATGGGGTGATCGTTTTAATGTACTCAGCAAATGATTTGTTATTAAGTGAGGAGCGATTATACATTAGAAATAGCTTAACTGATGGTAATTTGAAATCAACACTGATCTCTTTCAGGTTAAGCGCAGCGGCGTTTTGCTTATAAACTATTTTGGGAAGGATGCCAATAATATCCGTGCTGGCAATAATATTGGCAATAGAAGTCAATGAATCACTACTAAAACCTATTTTACGGTTGAGAAAGAGATTATTAGCTGCTGACTGTTGCTCCTGGACGCCAGATTGAGTTGTGATAAACAGTGTAAACTGCTCGCGCATGATTTCTTCAAGCGTACTGTGTTCAACCATTCTGGGATGATTCCTGCTGCATACTAAAACACTTTCAACTGTTTTAAACAGGGTACATACGATAGAGCGGTTGTGCACAGGTACTGTCGAGATGATTAGATCAGCCTTGCGGTACGCCAGAATATTTTCTGCGGTTTCTGTCGACATTAATATATCGTGGTGTTCAATTTCGACATCGGAGTTTTTTCTTAATGAGTTTATTAATTCCGTTACGCCCAGCGTGGTGGTGATTTGTGGACTGTAGATTACGAATTTATTTTTCAGACTGGAACCGTGCATAATATTAATGGTTTGTTCCAGTTTATTTAGATTTTGCTCAAGGTGCTGATGAAGATTGACGCCTGTCACCGTAGGCGTAATGCCTTTGCCGGAGCGAATAAACAAAGGGTCGTTAAACTGCGTACGCAGTCGTTGTAATGACTGGCTTACGGCTGATGGTGTGATGTACAACGTTTCTGCAGCTTTGCTGATGCTCAAATGTTGATATATGCATTCAAATATAACCAGCAGATTGAGATCGAACTTTTTGAGGTCATAGAGGTTAGCCATGCATACCTTCCTGTGATGGTAATGTATTGAAAAATTCAATTGTGGAATAGTTTAAATGCTAGTTATTCTTGGAATTTATGTTTCTGTGCTTAATGAATAATTAACTTTAGCTAAAATAGCACAGATTGCGTAATTTTTACCAGCAAAGTTAATTCTAATGAGTGATTGAAATGAGAACGATAACAATCACTCATCTTGTTACCTTTATTTATTTCCCATGATAATATTTAATTTTTCTTTATCCGGTAAGCCTACTTCCTGTTGTAACGTATCGTCTTTACTCATGTAATAGATAGCCGGCGTTACGTTGGCCCCCAAATCATCCATCAACTTTTGGTTGATATTCAGTACCTTCATTTGCTCCGCAGGGACCGAAGCCGGGATTTCCAGCTTCATTTTCCCACCGGATGCCTCATAGTCATGCCAGGTTTTGGCCGGATCTTTGGCTGCCAGAATTGCAGCAGCGGTGGCCGGACTTTCAGGTTTTATTACGCCAACCAATAATGTACGCAACTGAACTTTACCGGCGTCCACCCATGGACGCGCCTGCTGCCAGAACTGTTTGCAATAGGGACAGAAAGGATCGGCAAACACGTAGACGATGACCGGGGCCTCTTTTTTCCCGTCCAGAATCCATGCTGCTTTTTCCATTCGCTGCCACATTTCTCGTCCGGCAGGAGCATAGATCTCTTTTTCGATTAGCGCATTGCTGAGATTTTCGCCTTTTTCGTTGTACATGTAGCCGGAGATGGCATGTTTACCGTCAGGCGTGACATAGATAGTGACCCCCATGTCCTGGTATTTTCCCAGATAGCCTTTCATTCCTCCCGGCGCGTCGAAGGGTTTCAGGATAGTAATACCCTGTTTCTCAATAGCTTTAACGGGTGCAGGCAGTTCTTCGGCATGCACCACTGCAGGGAGCAGGGTTAACAGTAAGGTACGTTTAAACATTGATTTTCCTTATAAAATCAGAAGGAAAGGGGACTTAGTTGCAAAACCTATCGCAGCCATAGGTAAGATCGACCGTCCGTCGATTGCCCTTTCTTGAGTTGGGTGATGTAATCCCAATCGCTGTTACGACCTTTGTTAAGGTAATGTAGAGCGCAACACATAGCCAGCCCTGCTGGCACTGACGTTACCTGCGGGTAGCTCGGGTAATGAGGCTCCCTGCAAAGGGGGCCTTTTTTACTTTCACCTTTAGGTTCACAACATGTGTTTGAGTGGGTTGTTAGTTATCGCTTATTGATTTGATAAAGGAAACGCATTAGCCCTGCGAAGAGATTTTCGTTAACTTATCTCTCAACGAAAACACGGAGGAAGTACAGATGTCTTTGATTAATACCAAAATTAAACCTTTCAAAAACCAGGCGTTCAAAAACGGTGAGTTCATCGAAGTAACCGAGAAAGATACCGAAGGTCGCTGGAGCGTCTTCTTCTTCTACCCGGCTGACTTCACTTTCGTATGCCCGACCGAACTGGGCGACGTTGCAGACCATTACGAAGAACTGCAGAAACTGGGCGTAGATGTGTATTCCGTATCTACTGACACCCACTTCACCCACAAAGCATGGCACAGCAGCTCTGACACTATCGCGAAAATCAAATACGCGATGATCGGCGACCCGACTGGCGCTCTGACCCGTAACTTCGACAACATGCGTGAAGATGAAGGTCTGGCTGACCGCGCAACCTTCGTTGTTGACCCGCAGGGTATCATCCAGGCAATCGAAGTTACCGCTGAAGGTATCGGCCGTGATGCGTCTGACCTGCTGCGCAAAATCAAAGCGGCTCAGTACGTCGCTTCTCACCCAGGTGAAGTTTGCCCGGCAAAATGGAAAGAAGGTGAAGCCACGTTAGCCCCATCTCTGGACCTGGTCGGTAAAATCTAAAATTCGCTACGCCTTTCGCGCTACAGGTGCGTTGGCTACGCTTAATCACCCCGGTCACTTACTTATGTAAGCTCCCGGGGATTCATAAGCTTGCCGCCTGCCTGTAACACGAAATTCTTGCGAATTAATTCTTAAGCGGGTGCGTCGTGCCCGTTTTATTCCAACACCATGATGCAAACGTATTCAGACTGCCTGAACGAGGCCGCTTGCATGATGATGTTTTCAGAGAGGGAAGAAGAATGCTCGACACAAATATGAAAACCCAGCTCAGGGCTTACCTTGAGAAACTGACCAAACCTGTTGAGCTGATTGCTACGCTGGATGACAGCGCTAAATCGGCAGAAATTAAGGAACTGCTGACTGAAATTGCTGAACTGTCAGAAAAAGTCACCTTTAAAGAAGACAATACTCTGGCGGTACGTAAGCCATCGTTCCTGATTACCAATCCTGGTTCTCACCAGGGGCCGCGCTTTGCCGGTTCTCCGCTGGGCCATGAGTTTACCTCGCTGGTACTGGCGCTGTTGTGGACTGGCGGTCATCCGTCAAAAGAGGCGCAGGCGCTGCTGGAGCAGATCCGCGATCTCGACGGTGATTTTGAATTTGAAACCTATTATTCGCTCTCCTGCCATAACTGTCCGGATGTGGTACAGGCGCTGAACCTGATGTCGGTATTGAACCCACGCATCAAGCATACGGCGATTGACGGCGGTACATTCCAGAACGAAATCACCGATCGTAATGTGATGGGCGTTCCGGCGGTATATATGAACGGCAAAGAGTTTGGCCAGGGTCGTATGACGCTGACTGAGATTGTCGCGAAAGTGGATACTGGCGCAGAAAAACGTGCGGCCGAAGAGCTGAATAAGCGAGATGCCTACGATGTGTTGATTGTTGGCTCCGGTCCTGCGGGAGCGGCTGCGGCGGTGTACTCTGCACGTAAAGGTATTCGCACCGGTCTGATGGGCGAACGCTTTGGCGGTCAGGTTCTTGATACCGTTGATATTGAAAACTACATCTCGGTACCGAAAACTGAAGGCCAGAAACTGGCGGGCGCGCTGAAAGCACACGTTGATGATTATGATGTTGATGTGATCGACAGCCAGAGCGCAAGCAAACTGGTTCCGGCGGCGCAGGAAGGCGGTTTGCACCAGATTGAAACGGCATCCGGCGCGGTGCTGAAAGCGCGCAGCATTATCATCGCCACCGGCGCGAAATGGCGCAACATGAACGTTCCGGGCGAAGATCAGTATCGCACCAAAGGCGTAACTTACTGCCCGCACTGCGATGGCCCGCTATTTAAGGGCAAGCGCGTGGCGGTGATTGGCGGCGGTAACTCTGGTGTTGAAGCAGCTATTGACCTCGCAGGCATTGTTGAACATGTGACGCTGCTGGAGTTTGCTCCTGAAATGAAGGCTGATCAGGTGCTGCAGAATAAGCTTCGCAGCCTGAAAAACGTCGACATCATTCTGAATGCGCAAACGACAGAAGTGAAAGGCGATGGCAGCAAAGTCACTGGTCTGGAGTATCGCGACCGCGTGAGTGGCGATGTTCACAGCGTGGAACTGGCAGGTATCTTTGTACAGATTGGTCTGTTGCCAAACACCAACTGGCTGGAAGGTGCCGTTGAACGTAATCGCATGGGTGAAATCATCATCGATGCCAAATGTGAAACCAGCGTGAAGGGCGTTTTCGCCGCCGGTGACTGCACCACCGTACCGTATAAGCAGATCATCATCGCGACCGGTGAAGGCGCGAAGGCCTCGTTGAGTTCGTTTGATTATCTGATTCGCACGACAGTAGCATAAAAAAGTAAGACTCACCTGCAATGTCAAAACCGCCAGTCATCCGCTGGCGGTTTTTTATTTCCACGCTCTCATATTGTCAATTCTTGAAACAATTAACCGCATAAAACATTCACTTAATTAGTCTGATCATTAGTTTTATCAAAGAAAGATTAGACGTTTTCTTTATTATATTAACCTGCATTATGTTTTCATTTGTTGTATGAATAAATGGTTGGTTAATTCATGGGTGAAATATATGAAACCCTGACGATCTTTGAATCGACAGGGTTGTTGTTGCGTGATTTTTTTATTTCTCACGATAGTCACACGCTGAAAGCGGCTTATTCAGCTTTGGATACAAATGCCTCGCTGCTAACAGAGCAGGAGTGGCTGGAAGCGGAGTATGACTTCAATGCGCTATTTGTCGGGCCGCAGACGCTAAAGGCCGCGCCATTCGCTTCGGTTTATCTCGAAGAAGATGCCCTCGTAATGGGTAAATCAACGCTGAGCATGCGGGAATTTATGGCAAACATAGGTTTGTCTATAAGTCATGTAAATAACATCCCGGATGATCATATTTCCTGTGTATTGGAATTGGCGGTTTTATTATCGGCTAATGCCAGAACATCAGCAGAATACCAGGTCGCCCTTACTCAATATGTAAGTGAGTATATAGCGATATGGGTGCCCGAGTATATAGAAAAAATAAATATAAATGCACAGACCGCCACGCTGAAAACCGTCGCGGAAAGGTTGTCTTCTTGGCTTGATGAATTAAACACGAGAGTATCAATATGAGTAATGAACCGGGAATTCTGAACAGACGTTCATTTTTGAAAGGCTTAATTGCCCTTGGAACAGTGGCTGCCCTGCCAGGGGGATTGCTGACTTCACGCTGCGCATTGGCGCAACCGCCCATTCCGTTTAACCCCAAAACCTACAAAATTTCTCGCAACGCCTGTCCGCGTAACTGCTATGACACCTGTAGCCTGAAAACCTGGGTCAAGGATGACGTTATCACCTTTGTGGAAGGCGCGCCTGAGTCAACGTTTACGCACGGAACACCGTGTGTAAAAGGTCTGACTTATCCTCGCCGGGTATATAGCCCGGATCGCATTAAATATCCGATGATTCAGGATGTTCGTGGCAGCGGTAACTGGCGTCGTATCTCCTGGGACGAAGCAATGCAGCGCATTGCAACCAAGATGCTGGAGATCAAAAAGAAAGACGGCTCAATGCTTGGGCTGGCGCTGTCAAAATACTCAGGCAATCTTGGGGTGATGGGCTATGCCGTTGAAGGGATGATGTCTTCGCTGGGTTACACCACCCGTTTTGCCGGGACGCCTTGCTGGCCAGCGGGTATCGATGCCCAGAACTACGACATGGGCGACATGTGGTGTAACGACCCGGAAGATTTTGTTAAAGCAAAATACATCATCATCTGGGGCGCTAACCCGGCATGGTGCTCTATGCACACCATGAAGTACATCTATCAGGCGCGGGAGAAAGGCGCAAAAGTGGTCGTTATCGATCCGCTGTTAACGCAAACCGCCGCGAAAGCCGATCTCTATTTACGTGTTCGTCCAGGCTCTGATGGCGCCCTGGCGCTGGGCATGGCGCGCCACCTGGTGGATAAAGGTTTGGTGGATCAGAATTTCGTCACTCACTATTCCCACGGATACCCGGAATTCGAAGCGTATCTACGCAACAGTGTGACCGTAGAGTGGGCTGCTGAAATTTGTGGTCTGTCGGCGGATGTGATTCGCCAGTTGGCGGAAGAGTTTACGGCGGTTAATCCTGCCACCGTGTGGATTGGCTACGGCATGCAGCGCCATGTTAACGGCGGCGCTAACGTACGTGCGATCGATGCCTTTGTGGCGATGACCGGCAATATTGGTATTGAGGGCGGCGGCGCTCGCTACGGCCATCTGCAGACATGGGGCTATAACTACCACGGAATGATGCAAAAGCCTCCTGCAGGTTCTGTCGGCATGAAAGGCGCTGGTGGTCCGGTGGGCGAGTTTGTTAGCGATAGCGGTGAGAAGAGCGAATACTCCGATCGTGCGCTGAACATCAACCAAACGGCGCAGGGGATCCTCGACGCCAGTGAACCGCCGGTACGTATGCTGTGGGTGGCCTCTAAAAACCCATTTGCTCAGGATTTCGACCGCAACAAGATGATCAAAGCGTTTGATAAACTGGAAATGGTGGTTTGTGTCGACCAGTTCTTCAACGAAACCGTCCAGCATGCGGATATCGTGCTGCCCGTCACAACAACTTTTGAGCAATGGGATGTCTCTTCGTCCTATTGGCACTATTGGTTATCCGTCAACGAACCGGCTATTAAACCGCTGTATGAGTGCAAGAGCGATCCTGAAATAGCGGCGCTGTTGTCCAAAACCATCAATAAACTGGAACCCGGTTCATGTACCTTCCCGCAGGAGTTTGATGCTAAACGTTGGTTGGATCAGGAATTCAATGAGGGAATGGGCAAACAGTTCGGCATAGCGGGCTGGAATGACCTGCTGGAAGGACCCCGCAAAGCAAAAATGGTCAGCAGCGCGGCCTGGTTCGATCGCAAATTCAAAACGCCGTCAGGCAAGTATGAGTTTAAATCAGAACGCTGCGCGGAAAACGGTCACACGGCTTTGCCTGAATATAAAGCGGGTGCGCAGGGAGCGCTGCCGTTCCACCTGTTTACACCTCACCTGCAGTACGGTCTGCACTCGCAGTTTGTCAATTTGGACTGGATGCAGGTTTTCTGGCCAGAACCCTTTGTCTATATCCACCCGCTTGCTGCGCAGAAAAAGGGCATCACTGAGGGCGCTCACGTCAAAGTTTTCAACGAGGCGGGTCATGTTGAGCTGCGCGCCAAAATCACCACCAACGTGCCGGAAGATTTTCTTGTGATGTACGAGTCCTGGTTCAATAAGCTTAGTTACAACGTACAGAATGTGGTTAAAGATACGCCAGCCGATATGGGGAAAATGGCGACAGGCGCACCTGGTGCGGCCATTCACAGTCAATTTGTAGATATTACTCTGTCAGGAAATGAAGGAGCAGCGGCATGAGACGCGCGTTTTTAGTTAATAGCGATAAGTGCATCGGCTGCCGTGGCTGTGCGATGGCGTGTAAAAGTTTTAACCAGCTGGAGCCAGAACGTTTCTGGCGCTATGTCTACCCGCTGGATAAAGAAATTTATCCGCATGAGGAGCGAGCGTTCTATTCGCTGGCCTGTAACCACTGCGAAAATCCGGCCTGCCTGGCAGCTTGTCCGGTAGAGGCGTACACCAAACGTGAGGATGGGGTTGTCGTGCATAACCCGGAACGTTGTATCGGATGCAAAAACTGTATCCGCAACTGTCCATACGGTGCGCCGCGCTTTAATGAAGAAACGAAAAAAGCGGAAAAATGCAGCATGTGCTACGAGCGTCTTGATGTTGGCATGCAGCCGGCGTGCGTGAATGCCTGTCCGGTAGGTGCGCTGACGCTTATTGACCTCGATGCCGATCCGATACCTGACAATGCGGTGCAGTATCCGCCGGGATTCCCGCGTATGCCGCAGCTTAATCCTGGCACGCGTTTTATCCTCGCGCGTCAACCGAAGCAACCGGAGGGCAAGTAATGGAAAAGTATGAACTTCCTCTGGTTATTTTTACCGTCTTGAGCCAGATGTCGGTCGGTATAACGCTCATTCTGACGCTGCGCGCGTTGCAAGGAAAACTGGAAAGCAAACGCCTGTACTGGTTGGTTAGCGGGCTGATTCTGGCAGCGGCTTCCGTGGCGGCGGTATTGCACCTTGCGCATCCGGATCGCGCCTACAACGCCCTGATCAACCTGCAGCACGCCTGGCTCAGCCGTGAAATTCTCGGCGCAACGTTATACGGCGCGGCGGTGGGCGTGACGTTTTTGGCAAAAGGACATAAAGTGCCGGCGGTTCTGGCTTCTGTTCTCGGGATCGCACTGGTGGCGGTTCAGGGGATGACCTATGCCGCCCCGGCAATGGTGGCGATCGCCAACGGTCTGACAATGCTGCTGTTTTTCATTACGGTGTGGGTGATGGGCTGCGCGGCGATTCCGCTGCTTAATCTCGCGCCTGCCGTTGCCGCATTGCGCCAGGGAATTATTGTTTGTATGGCGGTCATGATTGCCGCGCCTGTTATCTGGCTAAGCGGCGGCACTATCATGCAGATGACGGCGCATGCCTGGCTGACGTCGCCGCTTTATCTCGCAAGCCTGGTGTGTCTGGCGGTGGCCTTTGCGCTCAGCCGCCAGGGCGAGCGTCGTGCAAAAGCGCTCTTTGTCCTGCTGTTTGTTGGCGTATTCCTGAGTCGTTTGACGTTCTTTGGCGATACGGTCAGCACTATCGTCAATATCGGTCATTTGTACTGATCGTGAGGTAATAAAAACCCCTGTCAGGCGTTAACCTGGCAGGGGTTTTCTTTAGTAACGGTGAGGCTGTTAACGCACGACCAGCACCGGCAGCGTCGCGTGGCGAACTACGCTGGAAGCATTTGAGCCGAGCAGATGGGTGCTGATTGATGGGTTACGCGATCCAATGACGACCACATCCGCATTCAACTCTTCACCCAACTCGTTGACCACGTCACGGACGCTGCCAAAGCGGACGTGTTGTTTAATACGGGAAGGATCGATGCTGAAGTGACCAACCATCGTTTGTAGACGGGTTTCCGCTTCGTGTTGCAGATGCTCTTCAAAACGACGGACATCGGCCGCAAAGCGGTGCAGGCTTAAGCTCGCTGAGCCTGGCAGCACATGCAGCAGATGGATAACCCCTTTATCCTGGGCCAGAAATTCTGCATGGCGAATAGCCTTGTCGCTCAGTTCCATTTCGAATACATCAACAGGCATTATGATTGTGTTGTACATAAACATTCTCCTTGTCATTACATGAACACATAACAGCATAGTATTAAAAATGATTCTGTCAGTCACGACACAGATTTATGTTTTGCGAACAGGAAAGAAAGCGAGGAGCAGGGAAATCTAACCGGAAAGAGGATGCGGATGCATCCCCTGTAAGATAAAGCGCGTGGCTTTGATAAGACAGAGTTAGCGCAGGTAGTCGCCTGCAGCTTCAGGCTGGTACTCAAGCTCGATGACTTCGAGGTGCGTTGAGGTCCCGCCAGGCAGTTCCCAGTGAATAGTGTCGCCAACGCGCAGGCCCAGAAGTGCAGCGCCGACAGGGGCCATTACCGAAAGCTGTGTGCTGCTGTCAGTCATATTGGCCGGATACACCAGGGTACGCACACGGACTTCGCCATCACTCAGATTGCGGAATTTCACGCGGCTGTTCATGGTTACGACATCGTGCGGCATGGTTTCTGGAGAACACATTTGGGCACGATCCAGCTCGGCGTTCAGGGCGTCGGCAATCGGTAAACCAGCAAACGCAGGTTGCTCCAACAGGCGGTCAATGCGTTCCGCATCGAGGTCGTTAATGATGATAGTTGGTCTGGACATTTATTACTCCATGTCGTCGAAACTGCGGGTGCGCAGGTAAATAATCCCAAAAGAAAACCCTCACCGTCAGGCGGCAAGGGTTTAGCTTTTATGATGATACTGAGACTTACCCCATGTTTGAAGTGATTTAGTTCACATTCAGGTAAATCATCAATTTTGTCGCATATAGTGTGATTTTAGCCGAAAAACGTGATCGTTCTCCAATTTGCATTATGCTTTTTAAGCGCTCGCTACGGGCGCGTCAAACAACTCAGTGTTCCGCGACAGGAGATCTCATGAGCGAGTACGACAAACTTACCTTGAAAGACGGCAGCTATTTGCATTTTAAAGACTGGGGAAGTGGACAGCCTATCGTCTTCAGCCATGGTTGGCCGTTGACGGCAGATGCGTTTGAAGATCAGATGCTGTTCCTCGGGTCGAAAGGATTTCGTGTAATCGCCCATGACAGGCGTGGGCATGGGCGTTCGGCCCAACCCTGGGATGGCCACAATATGGATCAGTATGCTGACGATCTGGCTGAACTGACCGCGCATCTCAATCTTAAAGATGCTGTTCATGTCGGACACTCTACCGGCGGTGGGGAAGTGGCGCGCTACATAGGTCGCCATGGAACGCAGCGGGTGGCAAAAGCGGTGTTAATCGGCGCGGTGACGCCCATTATGATCAAGACCGACTTTAATCCAAATGGCGTGCCGAAAGAGGTGTTTGATGGCATCCGTGAAGGGGTGATAAACGATCGCGCTGCCTTTTTCTATGAACTGACCGCAGCATTCTATGGCTACAACCGCCCGGGTGCGAACGAGTCAAAAGCCGTTCGCGAAAGCTTTGTTGAACAGGGCTTACAAGGTTCCATCAAAGCGTTGTACGACTGTATTCACGCGTTTTCAGAAACCGACCTGCGTGAGGACCTCAAAAAAATGACCATTCCGACGCTGGTTATCCACGGTGATGACGATCAGATTGTCCCGTTTGAAACCTGCGGAAAGGTCGCGGCGGAAATACTGCCGGACTCGCAGCTGAAGGTGTATGTCGGCGGCTCGCATGGTATTTGCACCACCCATAAACAACAGATCAACGGCGATCTGCTCAACTTTATTCAATCGTAATCTTTTGAGAACGTATAACGCTGATCCGCCCGATGGGGATCAGCGTTATGCCCGGTCGCGAGTTTCAGTATCCCACTTTATCGATAATAAACTGTTTACCGCAGTTACCCGGATGCGGCTGCGGTAAGAATGACTGTGGGGATAACGTCTGGTTGATGGTGTCGGCCTTCAGGGACAACTGGATCTCGGTGAGATACGCCGGATTGCCGTGGCAGCTTAGCTTCACGGCTTTGACGCTCTCTTGGCCCCAGCTTTTGGCGATGGCGGCGTCAAATGCGCTACGGCTGACGGTTTTGCCGTAGTTTTCCGCCAGGAACTTGCCCGCCTCACTGTTCTTAACCTCGTTATTTAGCCGTACCATCGTGCCGAAATACTCGTCGGGATCAAAGCCGAAACAGGCGCCATGTTTGGCATACTCGTAACGTTCCAGACAAGTTCTCCCGCCTGCGCCGGGCATTACGGCGCTGAGTTTTGCCGCGCTTTCCAGCGACAGCCCGGTTTCGGGGGCCGCGCATTTACGGCTGGCGCGTGCTTCAGGCAGGTTGGGAATAGGGCGAGTCGCGCAGCCAAAGCGCATCCAGCGGCGGTTGTCTACTCCACGGGCGGCGATGGATTTTGGCAGGCTGGGCCATAAACCGTGAACGGTCAGGAAATCTGCTTTGTTCGCGCTCTCTTTTTGCAGACGACATTCGTCAGGCTCCTGACGATTACGCTCGTGTTGACTCTGACAAAATCCGGTTTGCCAGGAGAGGGCCAGCACGTAGCTGTCAAAATCAGCGTACTGTTTTGCCAGAAGTTCATCGGCCTGAGCCGCAGAAACGGGCAGCAGGAGTGCTGCCAGCAACGAAGAATAACGCCATGTTGATGTCATGATGATTTCGGATACTTATATAAATTCTGAATATCATCTATTTAATCATAAAAAATGCCAGTCAGGTTTAGCTGACTGGCATCATTTTCATCAGGCGTGAACCAGGATGATTAGCTCCACATTGCCAGAATCGGCCAGCCGACCAGCAGAAGCATAGAGATGTAGATAACGCCGAAGATAGCACCCAGACGCCAGTAGTCTTTGGACTTCACATAACCACAGCCGTAGATGATAACGCCAGGGCCCGTTGCATACGGAGTCAGACAGCCCATGATACCGATAGACAGTACCAGCAGGATACACAGGTGTTCCATTGGAACGCCCGGGATGCCTTTACCGACGGCCAGAATAACCGGCAGCATGGTGGCAGTGTGTGCAGAAAGGCTGGCAAACAGGTAGTGAGCAAAATAGAACACCAGCACCAGAACGATCACGGTCGCGTTAGGCGAGAAGCCTTCCAGGTGCGTGCTCATGGTGTTGGCGAACCAGTCGATGAAGCCTGAACGGGTTAAACCATTCGCCATAACGACCAGCGTGGCGAGGTTGACCAGGGTGTTCCATGCGCTGTTATAGCGGGTAATGTCTTTCCACGGTACCACGTGCAGCGCCAGCATCAGGGACACGGCGAGCAGGCCTACTGCGGTTGCATCAATCAGTTTACCACCGAAGACCCACAGACCCAGGCTGAGCAGAACCAGACCGATCAGGGTCAGCTCTTTGCGCGTCAGTTTACCCATGGTTTTCAGTTCATCACCGGCCCATGCGGCAACTTCAGCACTGTGAGTGACTTCTGGCTTGTACAGAACATAGGACAGCCACGGAGCAACGATCAGCAAAATAATACCCACCGGCAGGAAGCTGAGGAACCATTGCAGCCAGCTGATTTGAATACCGGCAATTTTGTTGACGAATTCCAGACCCAGCACGTTAGGCGCAGCGCCGGTAACGAACATAGAGGAGCTCAGGCTGGTACTGATGACCATCATCCACATCAGATATCCGCCGATACGGCGCGCGGAAGGATCGTTCGGGAATGACTTAAACAGCGGCGGCAGGTTTTTAATTACCGGGAATACGGTGCCACCGGTACGCGCGGTGTTGGACGGTGTAAACGGCGCCAGCAGAATGTCGATGATAACAATCGCATAGCCCAGCGTCAGGGTACGTTTACCCATGAATTTCACCAGGAACAGTGCGATACGACGACCCAGACCGGTGACTTCATAACCCAGTGCGAAGATAAACGCACCGAACACCAACCACACGGTGGTGCTGGAGAAGCCTGCCAGACCCCATTTCAGCGCTTGCTTACCCGCTTTAAACGCCGGGTCGGCCAGTTCGGAAGCATCAAACAGCAGATAGTTGCTGCCGATAACGCAGATCGTGACGGCGATAAAGCTGATCGCTGTTGCCGGAATTGGCTCAAGGATCATACCTACGATCATCGCCACAAATACAGCAAAGTAGTGCCAGGCCTGTGGGGGCATTCCATCGGGTACAGGGATAAGAAACATGACGCCCATTACAACCAGCGGGGCCAATAACTTCCATATTTTATCTTTTGCTAAAGACATGTGTGTGATTCTCCGGAAAGGATCTTTAATTGTGATAATGATGAACTTGTGAAATCTGAGCTAAGAACCAGGTGACGATCAGCAGATCGGCGCAGCCTCCAGGACTGAGGTTGCGTTCAATGCACTGTTGGTCGAACTGGCGCAGGTATTCGAGATCGGCAGGGGTGCGAACTCCCCCTTGCTGCAACAGGGAGGTGGCCTGCTGCTGTAGCCAACGCAGACCTTCTGCGCCGCCACGTGAAGCCACGTTGGTGTCGCCGTTGATAGACATCAGCAGCAATAATGTGTCGAGTAACGCCAGTTCAGGGTCGCGGCCCTGAGTCAGCAGTGCGCGGTAATGCGGCAGGGCATGCTGGATGACTAGCGGGTACCCCGCTTCGGCTTCGCCCCGTGCGCCGGTTAATCCCAATTGCTGATAAAGACGTTGGCCAGCCGTGAGTTGTTGATTGTTCTGGCGCAGTTCGCGCTCGGTCAGGCCACGGCAAAATGTTGCTGCCGTAGAGCAAATGGTTTCAGCGGTGACAGTCAGTTGGAGCTGGTGTAGGCGGCCAATGGCGGCGCACAGCAGCCCCAGTGAAAAGATGCTCCCTTTATGGGTGTTTACCCCGGCGGTGGCGCGAAACATATCGGCTTCGCAGGCCATGCCCAGCGGACGCAGTCCTTTCAGCACATCTTCAGGCGACAGCTGCGCGCTAAACGCCCCATATTCAATAAAACGTGGTAGCCATGCCTGAATCGCTTCAGCACTGCGATGAAAATCTTCCAGCGCCATATCTTTATGCGCGCCGTTGTTAATACGATCCACCAGACCGGGTTTGGGCGACAGGTTGACTTCAGTCAACATAGCCCGCCACGCAAGCGTTGCGTAAGCATCAGGCAGATCCAGAGGAAGGACAGCGTTATTGGTTGATGTTGCGGGAATCGGCATCATGCAGCAGTGCCTCCATCTGAGAAAGTAAGTCGGAAAGCGCGTGGGTTTTACCCCGCGCACAGTCGGCAGCACTTTGCTCGCACAACAGACAGCGGCGGGCAGGGAGTGCGAAATGACGCCGGGACAGAATTTCCCCTTCAGGGGTCAGGACATCGATGTCCCATAACCGTCCCAGCGGATGTGAATGCTCAAGTTCAATCGTGGCGAGCTTGAGGTCGTGGGCCGGAGCCTCAACAGACAAAAGACCTTCCGGACCGCTGGCTGAAACCAGCGCCGTTTGCTCCCTGACAATCCAGGCGGATTTTTCCGCCAGCGCGAGCAGGGCGGTGACGCCGTGATTAAAGATGCGACGAGTTAATTCGCTGTCTTTAATCGGACCCGGTGCGACCACGGTAAACGAGACCAGCGCCGCGTGGTGGCGGGTCAGCCAGGCATGTTGCCTTGCTTGCCTCTCATCACGGCTGGCGAGCAGCTCGGGAATAGAAACCGCGTGTTGGGTGGCGTGTTCAGGGAGCAGGTGCATGGCTTATTCCTTCACCTGATGCACAACGTCAATCACCGAGCCATCGCGGTAACGCACAACGGCAATCACGCGGTCGGTAAAGTCGATAGCGCGTGGCTGACCGGTGAGCTGCTGTGCGCGTTCGCGCAGCCATTCAATGGAAACCACTTTCATACCGGCTTCTTTCAGACGTTCTGCCAGTTCCGGACGCGCAGGGTTAACGGCGATACCGTGGTCAGTGACCAGAATGTCTACGCTGGAGCCTGGCGTTACGCAGGTCAGCACGTTATCAACCAGCGTCGGGATGCGCCCACGAACCAGCGGAGCGACGATGATGGAAAGCGCAGCCGCAACCGCGGTATCGCAGTGACCACCGGATGCGCCGCGCAGTACGCCGTCAGAACCGGTCAGTACGTTCACGTTGAAGCTGGTATCAACTTCCAGCGCGCTCAGCACCACGACGTCCAGACGATCGACAGATGCGCCTTTCGAGCCCCAGTTGGCATACTGGTTAGCGCTGATCTCAATGTGGTTTGGGTTGCGGGCCAGAGACTCCGCCGCGTTACGGTCAAAGCTCTGTACGTCCAGCAGTTTGCGGATCAGGCCTTTTTCGTGCAGATCAACGATGGTCGCGGTGATGCCGCCCAGCGCAAAGTCAGCGCGGATATCGCGGCTGCGCATTTTGTCTTCCAGGAAACGTGTAACGGCCAGAGAAGCGCCGCCGGTTCCTGTCTGCAGTGAAAAGCCTTCATTGAAGTAACCGGAGTTAGCAATGACGTCTGCCGCACTTCGGGCGATTAACAGTTCACGCGGGTTGGTGGTCATGCGGGTCGCATCGGCACCGATTTTGTCCGCATCGCCGACCTGGTCGATCTGCACGATCAGATCCACCTGATCTTGTGTAATGCTGGCCGGGTTATGCGGATAGGTCAGCAGCTGTTCAGTCAGCAGGACAACCTGTTTCGCGTTTTCGGCATCGACGCGGGCATAGCCCAGTGAGCCGCAGCACGCTTTACCGGTATAACCGTTGGCGTTGCCAAACGGGTCGCAGGACGGTACGCCGAGGAACGCCACATCAATGCTGAGTTCGCCGCTTTGTACCAGGTGTACACGGCCGCCGTGGGAGTGAATCTGTACCGGCTCGGCCAGCAGGCCACGTGAGATCTCTTCCGCCAGCGGACCACGCAGGCCGGAGGTATAAATACGGCTAACCACGCCCTGGCGGATGTGCTCAACCAGCGGAGCATGGCAGTCGCTCAGTGAGCTGGAGGCCAGCGTCAGATTTTTAAAGCCCATACTGGCGATGGCGTCCATCACCAGGTTAATCGTCAGATCGCCGCCGCGGAAAGCGTGGTGAAAAGAGATGGTCATGCCGTCCTGTAAACCGGAACGGCGAATGGCGTCTTCCAGGTTAGCGCACAGCTTTTTGTCGCGCGGTTTTTGCGCCTGCAGTTCTACTTTTGCGGTGCTCTGATAAGCGGAAAGCTCACTTTCTGCATGACGGCTCCAGGTCGCCACGCGATCCTGGCGTTGAGACTGTTCGATTTTCTGCGTCATTTTTTTGCCTTATTCTTCGCGAATGCCGGAAAGTTCTGCACGGGAGATAACCAGAAGGGCGCGCTCGATAACCGGGCTGTCGACCATTTTGCCGTTCAGGGAAACTACGCCACGGCCTTCGCGAGCGGCGGCTTCAGCGGCTTCTACCACCAGGCGCGCGTGAGCCAGCTCTTTACGCGTCGGGGCGTACAGGTTGTGCAGTAGTTCGATCTGGCGCGGGTTGATGAGCGACTTGCCGTCAAAACCCAACTGCTTGATGTGTGAGGCTTCGTGCAGGAAACCTGCTTCGTTGTTGGCATCGGAATACACGGTGTCGAACGCCTGAATGCCGGCAGAGCGTGCCGCCTGCAAAATAGAGCAGCGGGCAAACAGCAGTTCAGTCCCTTCCGGGGAGCGTTCAGTGCGCAAGTTACGCACATAATCTTCCGCGCCCAGGGCAATACCGATCAGGCGCTCGGAAGCGTGGGCAATTTCTACCGCACGGGTAATGCCTAACGGCGATTCAATAGCGGCTAACAGACCAGTGCTGCCGGGTTCACGGCCACAGGCTTTCTCGATACGCAGGATTTCGCTTTCGATGTCGATAACATCCTGCGCGGTATCGGTCTTCGGTAAACGCACGATGTCTGCGCCGCCACGTACCACGGCTTCGAGATCGTTAATGCCCCATTCGGAGTCGAGGGCGTTTACGCGCACGATAGTTTCAACGTCGTGATACAGCGGATGCTGCAGCGCGTGGTACACCATACGACGAGCAGTATCTTTCTCGCGCAACGCGACGGAGTCTTCGAGGTCGAACATCAGCGCATCTGCCGGGTAGATGAACGAGTTGCTGACCATGGCGGCATTGGCACCCGGTACGAACAGCATGCTGCGGCGGGTACGGGTTTTACGTTGCTGCAAAGATTCGCTAATCACTGGCAATCCTCCCATGGCAGTGCCGGAATACCGCCAGCGCGGGCCAGTAGTGCTTCCAGTCGCGCACGTAAAATGCAGTCCAGTGCGCCTTTATCATCAACATTTAATTGCACGCCGCGTACGTTGTAGCGGGACAGAACGTCCAGGATGGTGGCCCGAATGGCATCACCGAACTGCTTTTCGACGCTACTGTTAACCTGCAGGTCAATATCCTGCGAATCGAGCGGGGCGATGCGAATCATCACATCACCGGACTCGAGTGTGCCTGCGACGGCTGCCTGGTTTATTTTCATTTTTCACCTGTTGCTAATGCGGGGGTATTTTGGCGGACTGCCGCACCCGATGAGGCTCGCTCAACCATGCTTTGCAGATAATGCAGCGTGGCGTCAGGGACCAGGGATGCGATAGCCGTGAGATCTTTTTTAACCAGCAGCTTGCGCACCCAGGAGGCGGAAATCGGCATCTCCTGGAAGCACAGCCGCTCAATTTCCACCAGTTCAATCGGTGGGGCGGGAAGCGTTGGGGTCTCCAGCCAGTAGCGCATATCATTGTTGTACTGGGAGGTGACGGTGCAATACGGCTCCGTACCGACGAAGCGGTGCGTAACGCCGAGAGCCGGGGCCAGATACTGGCGGAAGATTTTCAGGTCTATTTCGGTGTAGCAGTGGTTAATAACGCTCTGCTCTTTGATGAAGTAGCACGGGAACGTGGCGCGGGAAATGATGTATTCCGAACCGCGATGTACGGTTAAACGTGGAATGTCTTTGGTCCCTTTAAGCACCAGATCCAGTCGGTCTTCATACGGAAAACGCGAGGTATCTTCTTTCACCAAAAACAGATGCAGCCAGTCGCATTGCGCGGCCGCCTGTTGGATCAGAAAACGGTGTCCGTTGGTGAAGGGGTTGGCGTTCATGACGATACAACCAATTTTTTTCCCTTCACGACGCTGTTTCGCCAGTGATTCTGCATAGCGTTTCAGACGTGTGGTGCTGTTTTCCATGAGCACCATAATGCCGGGGACGCTGGTCAGAGTAGAAAAACCACACTGCTTAAACAGCGACTCGTACTCGGTTTTTGTATAGATGAAGAGGTGCGTGCAGTGGCGCTCATAGGCGAGGTTGATTAACTCGGTCGCCAGCGTCAGCGCTAAGCCTTCACCCCTTACGGATTCGCAGATGGCGACGCATTTTATGATATTGCCGGCAATGCCGCCGCAGGCGATCAGGCGGTCATCACGGGTAACGGTGATAAATACTTCGACGGTGGTATCAACGCTCAAATCATTCTCTTTCAGAAATTGCGCGATAGCCGCCATCTTTTTATTTTCTGAGCGTTTAACTTGCGTGAATATATTATTACCGAACATAGTAAATAGAGCCCCGATGCTATATTTGTTACTGGGTTTCTGTTTTTGTTGCCCTGTTTAGCAACCTGATAACGTTTTGTTTGCAATTGAAGGGGGTGTTTTTTTATTACGACGTATTTCTTTTTTCCCCTGCTGCATACATCGTAAGGAGTATTTTGGAGGTAATTTTTGATTTATTTCACAATAAGTTAGAAGGTTTTAATGTGTTTTATGGTTTTAAGTTTTTTAATTAATTTAACTCCGAAATAGCGTGTGGTTTTAATTTGTTTAATTGATTTAAGGTGGGGAATCTGCAACGATCCTGTTTTATACCGTGACTTGTAAATAAAACATTTTCATTACAACTACAATAAAAAATAAGTTTCGGATAACGTCGCTGAGGAAGAAATATGGCAAAGCAGAAAAATAAAACACGGTTTCCTTTTTTTCGCAGTCTGGCGTTTCCACTGCGTATCTTTCTGCTTATTTTGGTCGTTTCTGTTTTTATTATCGCCGCGTTAGCACAATACTTCACCGCCAGCTTTGAAGATTATCTGGCAACGCATGTCCGCGATATGGCGATGAATCAGGCCAAAATCATCGCCTCTAACGACAGTATCATCACGGCGGTGAAGCATCGTGATTACAAGCGTCTGGCGACCATTGCCGATAAACTGCAGAGCGGGACAGACTTCGACTATGTGGTTATCGGAGATACCCACTCTATCCGTCTTTATCATCCGAATCCGGAAAAAATTGGCTACCCGATGCAGTTCACGAAACCCGGCGCGCTGGAAAAAGGGGAGAGTTACTTTATTACCGGCAAAGGGTCAATCGGGATGGCGATGCGTGCCAAAACGCCCATCTTTGATGACGATGGCAAAATCATTGGCGTGGTCTCAATTGGCTATCTGATCAGTAAAATTGATAGCTGGCGCTCTGACTTCTTACTCCCAATGGCAGGCGTGTTTATCCTGCTGTTGCTGGTACTTATGCTGCTCTCCTGGTTTTTTGCCGCCCATATTCGACGGCAGATGCTGGGGATGGAGCCCAAACAAATCGCGCGGGTGGTGCGTCAGCAGGAAGCGCTATTTAGCTCGGTGTATGAAGGATTGATCGCCGTGGATCCTGATGGGTATATCACCGCCATAAACCGCAGCGCGAGGAAAATGCTGGGGCTGTCTTCGCCTGGGCGAAAGTGGCTGGGAAAACCGGTGAGTGAGGTGGTTCAGCCGGCTGACTTTTTCATCCAGCAGATTGCGGAACAACGACAGGACGCGATGGTGAACTTTAATGGCCTGAGCGTTATCGCTAACCGTGAGGCGATTCGCTCCGGCGATGAACTGCTTGGAGCAATCATCAGTTTTCGTAGTAAAGATGAAATTGCTACCCTTAATGCGCAATTAACGCAGATCAAACAGTATGTAGAGAGCCTGAGGACGCTGCGTCATGAGCACCTGAACTGGATGTCGACCATTAACGGCCTGCTGCAAATGAAAGAATATGATCGGGTACTGGCAATGGTGCAGGGGGAGTCACAGGCACAGCAGCAACTGATTGACAGCCTGCGCGGCGCGTTTGCCGATCGTCAGGTAGCCGGTCTGTTATTTGGCAAGGTGCAGCGCGCGCGGGAGTTGGGCCTTACCATGACCATCGTTCCAGGCAGCCAACTGCATCAACTTCCCGAGGGGCTGGACAGCACAGAGTTTGCAGCAATTGTTGGCAATCTGCTTGATAATGCATTTGAAGCGAGCTTGCGCACCCAGCAAGGCAACAAGGTCGTCGAGCTCTATTTAAGCGATGAAGGAGATGACGTGATCATCGAAGTTGCCGATCAGGGATGCGGTGTACCGGAAGCATTGCGTGAAAAAATATTTGAGCAGGGTGTGAGCACCCGTACCGATGAACCCGGTGAACATGGCATCGGTTTGTATCTGATTGCAAGTTATGTGAGGCGCTGTAACGGGGTGATTACGCTCGAAGATAACACTCCCTGCGGCACTTTATTTTCTTTATTTCTTCCGAAAGTGAAAAAAAATAATGACGGAACCATTAACGCTGTTGATCGTTGAGGATGAAACGCTACTGGCGGAAATGCATGCTGAATATATCCGCCATATACCGGGCTTTAGCCAGATATGGCTGGCGGGTAATCTTGCGCAGGCGAGGATGATGATTGAGCGTTTTAAGCCCGGTCTGATACTGCTCGACAACTACTTGCCGGACGGCAAGGGAATTACGTTGTTGCATGAGCTAACCCAGGCGCGATATCCGGGGGGCGTGGTGTTTACCACGGCGGCCAGCGACATGGAAACGGTCTCCGAGGCTGTGCGCAGCGGCGCGTTCGATTACCTGGTCAAACCCATTGCCTACGAGCGTCTGGGACAGACGCTGACGCGCTATCAACAGCGCAGACGCATGCTGGCCGGTAATGACAGTGCCAGCCAAAAGCAGATTGATGAAATGTTCAATGCCTACGCGCGCGGCGAGCCGAAAGGCGATTTGCCGACCGGCATTGACGCCTTAACGCTGAATGCGGTGTTGAAATTATTTGCCGATCCGACGGTACATCATACTGCGGAAACGATCGCTCAGGCGCTCACTATCAGCCGTACAACTTCCAGGCGTTACCTGGAATACTGCGCCAGCCGTCATTTGATTATTGCGGAGATTATTCACGGTAAGGTAGGCAGGCCGCAGCGTATTTATCACGGCGGCTAAATGCTGATTTCTGACGTAGGCCGGATAAGATGCTTTAGCATCGCCATCCGGCAACGGGTTGAAATGCCGGATGCGGCGTAAACGCCTTATCCGGCCTACATTTAGCTGAGTGTCAGCCGCCAACGACGGCCGAAGAAGAGCCAGGTACCATCACTTCAGTGGCGATAATCACCACCAGTAGTCCAACCAGGACCGGAACCGAGGTACGTTTCACCACTTCGAACGGAGAAATCTTTGCCATGCCTGCGACAGCCACAACCACGCCGGAAACCGGGGAAATTGTGCGCCCAAGGTTTGATGCCTGCAGCATCGGGATAACAAGATAAGCCGGGTTAATGCCGGAAGAATGTGCCAGCTTAGGGATCATCTCAACGAAGGCATAGAACGGGGCGTTACCGGAGCCTGTAGTCATTGCTGCCAGCATCGTCAGGATCACCAGCACCATCATCAGAATAATGCTTGCTGAGCCAAACGAGGTAGCGATAGAGATCAGACTCTGGATAAAGCCGATTGTGCTCAGACCCTGGGCAAAAACCCCCGCCGCGACTAACAGCATTACCACGTTAGCAAAGGCATCCGCCATGCCACGGTAGGCGACTTCCAGGCCAGAGAAAACCTTCTGGGTGTTGAATCCGCGAACGAACTCCAGGACCGCAGCGATGAGCATGCACAGCACCAGAATTGTAATAATATGCAGCTGTGGACCCCATTTACCATCGAAAATCAGGACGCCAACGATCGGGGTAAACGGCAGGATTGCGTAAAACGAAGGGGCGGTAGTGGTGATTTCAGCCACATCTAACATTTCATGAGAAATGTTCTCTTTTTTATCCAGATAACGCTGCCAGAAAAAGTGGGCAATCGCCATAGCAATGATGGCGGCAATGGAAATGGGCAGCGTGGTTTTAAACGCGAAATCGATCAGCGGCATTTCCGCAGCTTTGGCAGCCAGCACCACATCACCGGATGTAGGAGAAAGGATGATTGCAGCGGGAGAGGCACAAATGGCCGCCGCGGCGCCACGGCTGATCCCAACGTTAACCATCACCGGGAACAGCGTTGCCATCAGCAATACGCCCAGGCCGGTAGCTGACGAGACTGCCAGCGACATCAGGCAGGCGACAAAATAGGCGGCAATCATCAACAGATAAGGTGAGTTGATATATTGCAGCGGTTTGGAGGCCAGCTTAACTACCATATCGTTCGCGCCAATATGGGTCATATAGGCGGCAAAACCACACAGCATCATAATCATCATGCCGAGATCGCCACCGCGGCTCATCAGCAAAATTTTAATATATTCAACAATGTCTGTTGCCGTATAGCCCGTCGTTGCTGCGCTGGAAGGCAGAACTTTATGACCCATCAGCGCACTGATAATCAGTAAAACCAGACCGCCAACAAACAGTACGCCTGTCGCGGAATAACCTTTAATGATGTAGCGCGCTACACCCACAATAACCACAACTCCAATAAGGAGTTCAATAAATGTCAACATTGTTTCCCCTGTCGCATTGCTGCCCAGAAAGTAAAAAAACTAAAAAAAGTAAAAAGTGGTGACAGAATGTGCCTAATAAAACGATAACTCTTGCTGATTGAAATCAATAAAAATACGGATTCAAGCGATGGCTAAGCCATTTTTTCAGCATCGTGGTTAAAAAAGAATCTCACAATAAAAAACTGTGAAGCGCGGCGTTGGCGTGTCTGTTTTGTGGTAATATTGATAATTAATTGTTATTTTGTTGTTGTCTTATTTGGCGTTTTCTGGAGGGAAGAGCTATTTATTGGCAATAAAGAGAAAATTGTTCCTATGAAATGACTCAATAAATAAAGGGATAATTATCTTAAAATTTATAAGCTGAGGAATATTCTGATTTTTTATCTGCGTTTTTTTGTTAAGCTAACATTAAGGTTGGGTTTGCTATAATTAATAATAAATCCCAGGATGGTAATTAAGTTGTGATTGTCGCTAAACGATATTTTCTCATTTTTTCATTTCTTTTTATTCAGTTAGCTTTCATTCCCCAGGGTGCTGCTGAAGACAAAGGCTGGTTCGCTACTTTTAAAGATAATGTCAGTGAGACCTGGCAGCAGCCGGAACATTATGATCTGTATGTACCTGCTATTACCTGGCATGCACGTTTTGCCTACGATAAAGACAAAACGGATCGCTACAATGAACGCCCATGGGGGGCAGGATTTGGCCAATCCCGTTGGGATGATAAAGGTAACTGGCACGGGCTCTATATAATGGCCTTTAAGGATTCCTACAATAAATGGGAACCGATCGGCGGCTATGGCTGGGAAAAAACCTGGCGGCCGCTGGCCGATGAAAACTTCCATACAGGTCTCGGTTTTACCGCCGGTTTTACCGCGCGTGATAACTGGAACTACATTCCTGTACCCGTGCTGTTACCGCTGGCATCAATTGGCTATGGTCCGGCAACGTTTCAGATGACCTACATTCCAGGAACGTATAACAACGGCAACGTCTACTTTGCCTGGATGCGTTTCCAGTTTTGATAGACTACCTGTATTGTCAGGTGGTTTATTAAAAATACTTTTAAAAACATATTGTTATGAAGTTTAACTGAAAAATAACGCGACATTTATCACTTTTTGATAAAGTTCGACTGGACAAAGTGCACCACAATTGTTGTACTGATACCCGACACAGCATTTGTGTCTATTTTTCATGTAAAGGTAATTTTGATGTCTAAGATTAAAGGTAACGTTAAGTGGTTTAATGAGTCCAAAGGATTCGGTTTCATTACTCCGGAAGATGGCAGCAAAGACGTGTTCGTACACTTCTCTGCAATCCAGACCAATGGTTTTAAAACTCTGGCTGAAGGTCAGCGTGTAGAGTTCGAAATCACTAACGGTGCCAAAGGCCCTTCTGCTGCAAACGTAATCGCTCTGTAAGCATACGACAGCAAGCATTCAAAACCCGCTTAATTGCGGGTTTTTTTCGCTCTAATGTGCGGGCGAGGCAGAAACCAGCCAGAATGCGAGGGCGGTCATCGCGAATGACCCCAATAGATTCACCAGCACATTCACCATAGCCCAACCAAAGCGTCCTTCCTGTAGCAAAAACACCACTTCTGCAGAGAAAGTGGAAAATGTTGTTAGTCCCCCGCAAAAGCCAGTGGTAATCAGTACCTTCCACATTGGGTCAATGTTTGTCATGCGATTAAACCATGCCAGGCCCATACCAATGATAAATGCCCCAATTAAGTTTGCAGCCAGCGTACCGAATGGAATGGCCTGATGCAGCGGGTTAAACCGCATGCTCAGCATCCATCTTGCTACGCTACCTGTACCACCACCAATAAAAACCGCTAAAAGGAGTTGTAACACTGCGTAATCCTGCTATTTGATTGTATAGAGAGTGAGTGTAACGCTGAATAATCGTTGTTGGCGAGCTTAACAAAGTTTTCTGGAGGGAATATGTTCGTTGCTGCAGGGCAATTTGCCGTGGGCCCTTCATGGGAGAAAAATGCAGAAACCTGTGCCTTACTGATGTCTCAGGCAGCAGGCGAGGGAGCATCGCTACTGGTATTACCGGAGGCATTGCTGGCGCGTGACGATTTTGACCCTGACATGTCAGTGAAATCAGCCCAACTGTTAGAAGGTGGGTTTCTGACGCGTTTGTTGCGAGAAAGTGCGCAAAATGAGATGACAACAATCCTGACCATTCATGTTCCCTCTGTGCCTGGTCGTGCCTATAACATGCTGGTGGCATTACGGGCAGGGCAGGTTGTGGCCCATTACGCGAAATTACATCTCTATGACGCCTTTTCCATTCAAGAATCACGTAATGTGGATGCAGGGGACGCCATCGCGCCGCTGCTGGACGTAGACGGATTAAAAGTAGGGCTAATGACCTGCTATGACCTGCGCTTCCCCGAGCTGGCGCTGGCGCACGCGCTGCAGGGGGCTGAAATCCTCGTTTTACCCGCGGCCTGGGTGCGGGGATCGTTAAAAGAGCATCACTGGGCTACACTTTTGGCAGCAAGAGCGCTGGATGCCACGTGTTATCTGGTGGCGGCTGGAGAGTGCGGTAACAAGAATATTGGCCAAAGTCGGGTTATCGATCCTTTAGGCGTGACCATTGCAGCAGCGGCAGAAACGCCCGCGCTAATCATAGCCGAGGTTTCCGGCGAGAGGGTGAGGCAGGTCAGGGCGCAACTTCCGGTATTAAGTAACCGACGCTTTGCGCCACCGCAATTATTATGACGTTTTTTTAAACAAGGCTTGATTCACCTTGTTACAGATTGCTATTGTGTGCGCGCGTCGAAAGGCCGTTAATATTCTCAGGTTAATATGGCGCTTTATGCAGCCTGGTTTAAGTCAAGAAGGTATCTATGGGTGAGATTAGTATTACCAAACTGCTGGTGGTTGCCGCACTGGTTGTTCTGCTGTTTGGTACCAAGAAGTTACGTACACTGGGTGGAGACCTGGGAACGGCAATCAAGGGCTTCAAGAAAGCGATGAACGACGATAATGCCGATGCCAAGAGAGAGGCTGATGGTAGCGTTCAGGCTGAGAAGCTTTCTCATAAAGAGTAATGTCAGGAGCATGATGCTCATACTGCAAACTCTGAATGAAAAAAAACCGGCGATTTGCCGGTTTTTTTATTGCTGATATGTAAGTGATTATTACACGATTACTTCACTTCCAGCCCTTTGGCTTGCATGTCAGCATGGTATGAAGAGCGAACGAATGGACCACACGCAGCATGGGTAAAGCCCATAGCCATAGCTTCTGCTTTCATCTCATCGAACTCATCCGGGCTTACATAGCGTTGCACCGGCAGGTGATGGCGGCTTGGCTGTAAATACTGCCCCAGCGTCAGCATAGTCACGCCATGGCTGCGCAGGTCGCGCATGACCTCAATGATTTCAGCATTGGTTTCGCCCAGACCCACCATCAGACCCGACTTGGTCGGAATCTCCGGATGTGCTTCCTTGAAACGTTCCAGAAGCTTCAGCGACCAGTTATAGTCAGCCCCAGGGCGTACATTGCGATAAATACGCGGTACGTTTTCGAGGTTGTGGTTAAACACGTCCGGCGGTGTGGCGGTGAGGATATCCAGCGCGCGATCCATACGACCACGGAAGTCAGGCACCAGCGTTTCGATTTTAATCGACGGGCTTTTCTCACGAATAGCGGTGATGCAGTCAGCAAAGTGCTGGGCGCCGCCGTCACGCAGATCGTCGCGGTCAACGGAGGTAATGACCACATAGCGCAGCGCCATGTCCGCAATTGTCTGAGCCAGTTTTAACGGCTCGTTAGCATCAGGAGCAACCGGACGGCCATGGGCAACGTCGCAGAATGGGCAACGGCGGGTACAGATTGCGCCGAGGATCATAAAGGTTGCAGTGCCGTGATTGAAACATTCAGCCAGGTTAGGGCAGGAAGCTTCTTCGCAGACAGAGTGCAGGCCATTTTTGCGCATTGCCGCTTTGATGCCCTGGATGCGAGTGGAGTCCGCTGGCAGTTTTATTTTCATCCATTCCGGTTTACGCAGCAGGGCTTCACGCTCTGTTGCCACATTTTTTACCGGGATAAGAGCCATCTTATCGGCATCGCGGTATTTAACACCGCGTTCCATCACAATGGGTTTACTCATAGCTTGCGTGTTCCAGTTGCGAATTACGAAGGAAAGCGTTTCAATTCAAGGGAATGTTGCATTTATCAACTATTTTTGAATTAGTGATACGCAGTATATCATTGAAACGGGCCAGAAAGCAGCCTGACAGGCTGGCAAAATGTAAAATAGTTGTTGTTTTGTGCCATTTGCCACAACATATGCCGTGGCAAAGTATGACCGCATTTTTAGTCCGCAACGTATTCGTGCGGTGGGTTACCCAACAGCGCCAGAATGTTGGCCAGCAGGCGTGGGCGAATGCTCTCAGTGGTGGCCGCGCTATCCCACTGCGATACTTTTGCCATCTCCATTCCGGCATAACCACAAGGATTGATACGCAGGAAAGGCGACAAGTCCATATCCACGTTAAGCGCTAAGCCGTGAAATGAACATCCTTTACGAATACGTAACCCCAAAGAGCAGATTTTCTTCTCTCCAACGTAAACGCCAGGCGCATCGGCTCGCGGGTGAGCGTCAATGCCGATTTCCGCCAGGGTATTGACGACGGTTTGCTCTAACAGCGTAACCAGTTCGCGAACGCCAAGTTTACGACGCTTCAGGTTTAACAGCACATACATGACCTGCTGGCCCGGCCCGTGGTAGGTCACCTGGCCGCCACGATCGCTCTGGATCACCGGAATATCTCCGGGCATCAGTACGTGTTCTGCTTTACCTGCCTGACCCTGGGTAAAGACAGGATAATGCTCTACCAGCCAGATTTCATCATGGCTGTTTTCATCGCGGGTATCGGTAAATTCGTGCATGGCCAGAGAGACTGGCTCGTAAGGTTGAAGACCGAGCTGGCGGACCAGAATTTTATCCTGATACAAAACGGCATCTCCGTAAATACTCACACAGAGTAGAGAATGTTAAAGAGGGGAAAAGTATATCACAGGAGGGAGGGGTTACCCGAGCGGGGATGCAGCGGGTAACCGACAGGTTTTTACAGCACCATGCGTACGATATCGATGTTACCTAATTCTTCGTACAGCGTTTCAACCTGCTCAATGTGTGTAGCAGTGATGGTGATAGAGACCGAGTGGTAGTTGCCTTTGCTGCTCGGTTTTACCGTCGGAGAGTAATCACCTGGCGCATGGCGCTGTACCACTTCAACCACCTGATCAACCAGCTCAGGCAACGCCTGCCCCATTACTTTGTAAGTAAATGGAGTAGGGAATTCAAGCAGTTCGTTAAGTTTGGTTTTCATGTCAGCTCCGGCGTTACATCAAAAAATAATAACTCCCACAGTGCGTGGGAGTTATCAGGATACCTAGTATATGGGGACGTAAATCACACTTTCAAGTGTTCGATTTTTAGCCAAACCAGTGATGGAACATTAATTTAATGTAATCAATGATTTTCCCAAAGAAGTTGCCTTCAGGGATTTCCTGCAGAACCACCAGCGGGCGCTGCTCAATGGTTTTGCCATCCAACTGGAAGTTGATAGTACCGACAACCTGATTTTTCTGCAGCGGTGCGTGCAGTTCAGTGGTGTTCAGCACATAGCTTGCTTTCAGATCTTTCATGCGACCGCGTGGAATGGTCAGATAGACGTCTTTATCAACACCTAACGACGCACGATCGGTGTTACCAAACCAGGCAGGTTCTGAGGCAAATTCTTTACCTACTTTCAGCGGGTTGACGGTTTCGAAGAAACGGAAGCCCCAGGTCAGCAGTTTTTTACTTTCGGTTTCGCGGCCTTTATAGGTGCGACCACCCATGACGGCGGAGATCAGACGCATCTGGCCTTCAGTTGCTGATGCAACGAGGTTATAGCCAGCCTTATCGGTGTGACCGGTTTTGATACCGTCGACATTCAGGCTGTTATCCCACAGCAGGCCGTTGCGGTTTAGCTGACGAATGCCGTTAAAGGTGAACTCTTTTTCTTTATAGATAGAGTATTCGTTAGGCACGTCACGAATTAGCGCCTGACCAATCATCGCCATGTCGCGAGCCGAGCTGTACTGGCCGTCAGCATCAAGACCATGAACGGTCTGGAAGTGGGTGTTTTTCAGGCCCAGCGCATTCACATAGCTGTTCATCAGTCCGACGAAAGCATCCTGGCTACCGGCGGCGAAGTCCGCCATTGCCACGCACGCGTCGTTTCCGGATTGCAGGTTAATGCCACGGATCAGCTGAGAAACAGGAACCTGCATGCCTGGCTTAAGGAACATCAGCGATGAACCTTTGAAGACCGGGTTGCCCGTAGCCCATGCGTCATTACCGACGGTAACCAGATCGGTTTCTTTGAATTTCCCGGCTTTCATCGCCTGGCCGATGACGTAGCTGGTCATCATTTTGGTCAGGCTGGCGGGATCGCGGCGAGTATCGGCGTTCTGTTCTGCGAGAACCTTACCTGAATTGTAATCAATCAGGATATACGACTCCGCATCGATCTGCGGAACGCCCGGGATCATGGTTTTAATATTCAGGTCATCGGCATGGGCAGCAGAGAGAGAGGCTGCGCAGAGAGCCGCGGTGAGCGCCATACGCTGCACGAAACGAGCGGAAAAAGTGGTCTTCATGGTCTGAACTACGACGTCCGTGATGAAATTAAAAAAAGTGCCCTACTATAGCAAATGCATAACTGGCAGGCATCTGACTTTCCGCGTGACTTTGTTAATGTCATTTACAGAAACTGACAGTTCAGATACCTGATTTACGTTATTACACGCCGGTGATGAAGGACTGTAATTGCGCCTCGGATTGAAGACGCTGCTGCAATGCGGAAGCTTCAGTTTTGCTGGCGAACGGCCCCATCTGGATACGCCAGACTGCGCCGTTTTGTACTACCCGGCCAGGGACGCCAAACTGCTGGCTTAAACGCTTTTGATACTGCTGTGCGCGCGACTGCTCGCTGACAGCGCCAACCTGCACCACGTAGCGTCCGTTAGCGGTTGCCGCTGGAGCAGGTGCTGCGACGGCTGCTGGTGTCGCTGCCGGTGCGGTGGTAGTCGGTTGTGGCGCCGGGGTCGGCTCGCTGCCTTCCAGCACACCTGCTGCGAGCGTGGTCGGCGCACCGAGGAATCCACCGCTGTTGACTGGCGCGCCGGTTGGATCATCGCTTTTCAGCGTGGAATTGCTGATTGGACGAATATCACCTTGCGGCTGACCTGCATCCGATGGCGAAGGCATGCTTCCCATATTGCCGCCACCGCTTAAATCTGGACGTGCCGGCAGGGCATAAGTTTGTTTCGCGACCGTAGTACAAGCCATTCCCGGCCCCGACAAGGAACCATCCTGGGCGACGATGATCGGGTCGATACGTACTTTGGTGTTGTTGGAGGTGTTCAGACGATCGGCAGCGGCACGCGAAAGTGAAATCACGCGATCGTTGCCATAAGGGCCGCGATCGTTAATGCGTACGACGATCATCCTGCCGTTTGCCAGGTTGGTAATTCTGGCATAGCTTGGGACTGGCAACGTCGGATGCGCAGCGGTCAGTTGCATCGGGTCGAACGCTTCGCCAGACGCGGTTAAATTGCTTCCGGGTTCCGCATCATAAATAGCGGCGAGCCCGGCCTGACTAAAGCGGGAGGGATCCTGGACGATTTTGTAGCTTTTACCATCACGCTGGTAGTCCTGATTCGCCGTTGGGTTCAGGGGTTCAAAGCGCGGATCGGCCCCGCTGATTTCAACAATCGGACCATTACACACCGCAGGCTGCGGCGCGACAGCAACCTGTTGCTGACCATCATCACTCGAACACGCCGCGAGCATTCCTGCTGCGATGCAGATACCAAGCCACTGCTTACGCATTGCGTACCCCTTACACGCTTTTCGACAACATTTTTCTATGGGTGTGGATCGACATAACAATCCCGAACCCGGCCATCAGCACGATAAGTGCCGAGCCTCCGTAACTGACCAGTGGGAGTGGAACCCCAACCACGGGCAGAATACCGCTCACCATACCAATATTTACGAAGACATAAACGAATAATATCAACATTAAGCCACCCGCCATGACGCGACCAAAGGTGGTTTGCGCGCGAGCAGCGATCCATAATCCGCGCATAATCAGCAAAATGTACAGCGTCAGCAGAATCAATATCCCCACCAGACCCAGCTCTTCCGCCAGGACTGCGAAGATAAAGTCCGTGTGGCGCTCCGGTAAAAACTCAAGCTGCGACTGCGTACCATGCAGCCAGCCCTTGCCGCGTAGCCCGCCAGAGCCAATAGCAATTTTAGACTGAATGATGTGATAGCCCGCGCCCAGCGGGTCGGTTTCCGGGTCGAGCAGCATCATGACGCGCTGACGCTGATAATCATGCATCAGGAAGAACCACAGTATCGGAATAAACGCTGCGACCAGAACCACCGCAACGCCGATTAAGCGCCAGCTCAAACCAGAAAGGAACAGGACAAACAGACCTGAAAGGGCAACCAGAATTGAGGTGCCGAGGTCAGGCTGGGCTGCGACCAGCAGCGTGGGCATAAAAATCAGCACCAGCGCAATGGCGGTATTTTTTAGCGATGGCGGGCAAACGTCTCGGTTAATAAAGCGCGCGACCATCAGTGGCACGGCGATTTTGGCGATTTCTGAGGGCTGAAAACGCACAATACCTAAATCCAGCCAGCGCTGCGCGCCTTTGGAAATGGCGCCGAAGGCGTCTACCGCCACCAACAGAATAATGCAGAAGATATAGAGATAGGGCGCCCAGCCCTCATAAACCCGGGGCGGAATTTGCGCCATCACGACCATGATGACCAGACCCATTGCGATTTGACCGACCTTGCGCTCCATCATGCCAATATCCTGGCCGCTGGCGCTCCAGATGACCAGTGAGCTGTAGACCAGCAGAGCCAGCAAAATCAGTAACATGGTGGGATCGATGTGGATTTTGTCCCAGAATGTTTTTTTGTTCGGATTATCCGTCACGATTATTGGTCCTCCGCTGCTGCAACCGCGGGGTTTTCTGCAGGCAGATTGGTGTTGTTGTCGCCCAACATAATGTGGTCAAGGATTTGGCGCATAATAGTGCCCACCGCCGGACCCGCACCGCCGTTTTCAAGGATCATGGCGACAGCGACCTGGGGTTTATCATAAGGGGCGAAGGCCGTCATCAGCTTGTGGTCACGTAAACGCTCGGCGATCTTATGTGCGTTATAGGTTTCATTGGCTTTCAGGCCAAAGACCTGTGCGGTACCGGATTTCGCCGCAATTTTGTAAGGCGCGCCAGCAAAATACTTGTGCGCAGTCCCGTTAGGGCGGTTCGCGACACCATACATACCGTCTTTCGCGATTTCCCAATAACCGGAATGAATATCGCCAACGGGCGGTTCGTGCGGCTGTACCCACGGCACCTGCTTGCCGTCTTCTGCCGTACTCATCAGCAGATGCGGGACTTTTACCAAACCGTCGTTGATAAGGATCATCAGCGCTTTACTCATCTGGATAGGGGTTGCAGTCCAGTAACCCTGACCGATGCCGACGGGAATGGTATCACCCTGGTACCATGGTTTTTTAAACCGTTTTTGCTTCCACTCGCGGGTTGGCATATTGCCGGAACGTTCTTCGGCAAGATCGATACCCGTGTATTGGCCGTAGCCAAACTTGCTCATCCACTCTGAAAGCCGGTCTATCCCCATATCATAGGCGATTTGATAGAAAAACGTATCTGCGGACTCTTCCAGAGAACGGGTGATGTTCAGATGACCGTGCCCCCACTTTTTCCAGTCGCGGTAACGTTTCTCAGAGCCCGGTAGCTGCCACCAGCCCGGATCGAACAGGCCGGTGTTGCGGGTAATGACGCCTGCGCTTAACGCAGAAACAGCGACGTAAGGTTTTACCGTCGAAGCAGGGGGGTAAACGCCCTGCGTGGCGCGGTTAACTAATGGGGTATTCGGATCATTGAGCAACCCGGAGTAATCTTTGCTGGAGATGCCATCTACAAACAGGTTCGGGTCGTAGCTCGGCATGGATACCAGCGCCAGAACGCCACCGGTACGCGGATCGGTAACCACCACGGCGGCACGACTGCCCGCCAGCAGCGTTTCAATGTACTGCTGGAGTTTCAAATCCAGAGTGAGATAGATATCGTGCCCGGCCTGCGGGGCCACTTCTTTCAGCTGGCGAATGACGCGGCCGCGGTTGTTCACTTCAACTTCTTCATAACCGGTCTGGCCGTGAAGGACGTCTTCGTAATAACGTTCAATACCCAGCTTGCCGATGTCGTGCGTCGCCGCGTAGTTAGCCAGCTTGCCGTCTTTGTCCAGGCGGTCCACGTCTTTATCGTTGATCTTCGATACGTAGCCAATCACGTGGGTTAGCGCAGAGCCGTAGGGGTAATAGCGACGTTTATAGCCTTTAACTTCGACGCCCGGAAAGCGATATTGATTAACGGCAAACCGTGCGACCTGAACTTCAGTCAGGTTGGTTTTTACCGGAATAGAGGTGAAACGGTGTGAACGGGCGCGCTCTTTTTTAAAGGCGGCAATATCATCGTCCGTCAGGTCTACGACGTTACGCAGCGCGTCGAGCGTATCCTGAATGTTGTCGACCTTTTCCGGCATCATTTCTATCTGATAAATGGTGCGGTTAAGGGCGAGCGGAATGCCGTTGCGGTCATAAATGATGCCGCGACTTGGCGCGATAGGGACCAGTTTGATACGGTTTTCGTTCGAGCGAGTCTGATAATCAGTAAAGCGAACGATTTGCAGATTATAAAGGTTGGCGATCAGCACGCCGGTGAGCAGCAAAATCCCCAAAAAAGCGACCAGCGCCCGGCGCACAAACAGCGCGGACTCAGCCGAATAGTCGCGAAAAGAATTCTGTAGTTTCATCCGCTGCTTAATCTACTCAAGAATCAATGATCACTCACGGTGATAAGGATGGTTGGTGGTAATGCTCCACGCCCTGTACAGACTCTCCGCTACCAGAACCCGAACAAGAGGGTGAGGAAGGGTTAACGCAGAGAGTGACCAGCTTTGTTCCGCTGCCGCTTTACAGGCGGGAGAGAGCCCTTCTGGCCCGCCAATCAACAGGCTGACGTCACGACCGTCCAGTTTCCAGCGCTCCAGTTCGGTCGCCAGCTGCGGCGTATCCCAGGGTTTCCCGGGGATATCAAGGGTGACGATGCGGTTTTTGCCGGCTGCGGCCAGCATCTGCTCACCCTCTTTGTCGAGAATGCGTTTAATGTCCGCGTTCTTGCCGCGTTTTCCTGCCGGGATTTCGATCAGCTCAAAGGGCATATCTTTCGGAAACCGACGCAGATACTCGGTAAATCCGGTTTGCACCCAGTCAGGCATTTTCGTTCCCACAGCGACAAGTTGCAGCTTCACGCATTAACTCCAGAGTTTTTCCAGTTCATACAGGCGACGACTCTCTTCCTGCATCACGTGGACAATCACATCGCCGAGGTCAACGACGATCCAGTCAGCGACATTCTCGCCTTCCACGCCGAGCGGCAGCAGGCCAGCAGTGCGGGACTCCTGAACAACGTGATCTGCGATAGACATAACGTGACGGCTGGATGTGCCGGTGCAGATAATCATGCAATCAGTGATGCTGGACTTGCCCTGAACGTCTAAGGCGATGATGTCTTGACCTTTCAGGTCATCAATTTTGTCGATTACAAAATCCTGGAGTGCTTTACCCTGCAAGTGTTCCCCCTGGGTGAAAAGAGTTAAAAACGTCTGTTAGTATACCTGAACCAGAGGCGATATCGGGACAAATGTCTCCGAAAGCGCTTGTGAAGTGCGCTATCATCCCATCCCACGCTACAGAATGCATCGCCATTTTTGTAAAACAATTTCTGCAAAGCTCTGAAGGGCGGGAAAAGTCAGGTTGCGGAGAATAACAGCCTGTCATGGGGTGTCAATGGGAGAGAGCCCCTTCGAGATAAAAAACAGCGCTTTCACTCCCCGTCGTGCCATACGGCACGGCTGTTGAGCACTTTCAGAACCGCAAAATCGTCACAAAAATCAATTGCGCTCCAGCAGCCTTGTTCGACGCGGAAATGCCACATTGCCGCTGCTGGCATGGATAGCAGACGGGCGATCAATACGCTCAGTACGCCCTGATGACTCACCACCAGCAGATTCTGGCAGGCTTTGTAATCAGCGAGTTGCGCAATGAAGCGTTCCACGCGCAGGGAAAATGCCTGAAAACCTTCGCCATTTGTGGGCGTCGCATTCTGCCAGTCGTTACACCACACGGCGTAGTTTTCGGCGTCTTCGCGCGCCAGATCGCGATGATGGCGCATTTCCCAGTCACCAAAAAACATTTCATTGAGTTCAGGCATATTGCGCACCGCAACCTCGCGATCCCCTAAGACCAACTGTGTTGTATGGCGGGCGCGTTCCAGCTCGCTGCACAAAACGTTGTCGACAGGCACATTGCGTAACAGCCTACCCAGCGTTTGCGCCTGAGCGATCCCCCGTTCCGTTAGCGGTGTGGGGGCGTGGCCACTGTATAAACCAGCGACATTGGCTTCGGTTTCTCCATGACGTACTAACCAGAGTCTCATGTTTTCCTCATCAGGCTATTCGCACAAAATATGATGTTTGCCCTGATTGCGCAGAGATTTTTCACTAAAATACCCTCTTTTACGTGGAGCGGCACGATGTCTTTATTGAAGAGCGCGCATGGTGGTAATACCCGAGAAGCCGCCGAATTGTTGGGCATCTCGCCTGAGCATTTGCTGGATTTTAGCGCGAATATTAATCCGTTGGGTATGCCGGCAAGTTTAAAACGCGCGATCATCGACAACCTGGACTGCGCGGAGCGTTACCCGGATGTCGATTACGCTAAACTGCATGCGGCGCTGGCGGAGCATCATCAGATTCCGGCCTCGTGGATCCTGGCTGGAAACGGCGAGACCGAGTCTATTTTTACCCTGGTGCATGGCCTGAAGCCACGCCACGCGATGATCGTGACGCCCGGGTTTGCGGAATATCGTCGGGCGCTGCAATGGGGAGACTGTACGATCCATGAGTTTGCGCTGCGCGAAGACGACGGCTGGCAGCTTACCGATGCGATCCTCGATGCGTTAACCTCAGAGCTGGACTGCCTGTTTCTCTGTACGCCCAACAATCCCACCGGGTTACTACCGGATAACCGCCTGCTACGTGAGATTGCCGCACGTTGTGAGCGGCTTGGGATCGCTCTGATCCTCGATGAAGCCTTTATCGATTTTATTGCCGGGGAGCCGGGGTTTATTCCGCTGCTGCGGGATAACCCACATATTTGGGTGCTGCGCTCTCTCACCAAGTTCTATGCGATACCGGGGCTGCGTCTGGGGTATCTGGTCAACAGTCACGAGCAGGCCGTTGCACAAATGCGCAGCCGACAAATGCCGTGGTCAATTAATACGTTTGCTGCCCTGGCAGGCGAGATTATCTTACGCGATAGCGCATATCAGCAGGCAACGTGGAAGTGGCTGGAACAAGAGGGGGCGCGGTTTGATCAACAGCTGCAAGAATTGCCCGGCCTGACGACGTATCCCGGCCGGGCAAATTATCGTTTATTACGCTGCGATTGCGCGGATATTGATTTGCAACGCGCGTTGCTGGAACAACACGTCCTGATTCGCAGTTGTGCTAATTATCCGGGGCTGGATGCGCGCTATTATCGGGTAGCCGTTCGCAGCCTGGAAGAGAATAACCGCCTGTTGACGGCCTTACGCAAGGTGCTTAGCGGTACAATCCCTGCTGATTGATATAGTCAAGCACTGCGCCTGGCATCAGGTCGTCGCACGGCTCGCCTTTTTCCAGACGCTCACGGATGAGCGTGGCGGAGATGTTAAACCACGGCGTTTCGGCCAGGTAAATTTTTCCGCAAGGCAGGTTGTGCAGGTCATCTGCTGAATGGGTCAGATGATCCTCCAGCCATTGCTGGTGTTTTTCCTGCGCCATTTCGAGCGGATAGCCCGGACGTCGGCACACGATAAGATGGGTATTCCCCAGAATGGTGTGGTAGTCATGCCAGGAAGGGAAGGTAAGCAGTGAATCCTGACCAATGATAAACGCTAATGGCACGTTTGGGCCTTGCTCCTCGCGCCACTCTTTTAGCGTTTGTGCGGTGTAGGAAGCGGTATCGCGTTTCAGTTCGCGTTCATCCAGGGAAAATAGCGGCTTGTCAGCAATGGCCAGTTCAACCATACGCTTACGTTGCTCACCGGACGCTTCAGGTTGCGCACGATGCGGCGGGACGTTATTGGGCATGATGATGACCCGGGAAAGCCCAATCAGATTCGCCAGAATTTCAACCGGTTTAAGATGACCATAATGCACCGGATCAAAGGTGCCACCGAACAGAGCCTGCAATGATTTCATATCAACCATCAATAAAAACATCGGCCAGCGATTTATGACAGAGCAAAAGGGAAAGTCCCTCAAGTTCTGCCCACACTGACTGACCATAGTCTTGTTTAAGCGTAATTTCCGTACGCGTTAACAGCGTTACCGCCTGACGCAGTTGCGCGGGGTTCAGCCGGTTTAGCGCATCGCCCATCATACCCCGGCGATTCTGCCACACCCGGTGTTTATCAAACAACGAGCGCAAAGGCGTATGGGCCGACTGCCGTTTTAAGTTAACCAGCAACAGCAACTCTCGCTGTATCGTACGCAACAAAATAACCGGCTCACTGCCTTCCAGGCGTAGCTGCTGCAGAATGTGCAGCGCGCGTTTGCTTTTGCCCATCAGCAGCGCGTCCACCCAGTGGAACGGGGTAAAGTGCGCGGCATCATTAACGGCTTTCTCCACGCGAGGCAGCGTTAGCTTGCCATCTGGCCAAAGCAGCGCTAGCCGTTCCAGCGCTTGCGCCAGTGCTAGCAGATTACCTTCATAGCAATAGCACAACAGCTGATTGGCTGCGTCATCCAGTTGCAGATTGTTAAGCTTTGCTCTGGCGGCGACCCAGCGCGGGAGCTGTGCTTGCTCCGGCGTCTGGCAGCTAACCTGAACCGCGTTTTTCGCCAGCCCGGTATACCATGCGCCGTTTTCCTGCGCCCTGGTGAGTTTGTTGCCGCGAACAATCAACAGCAGATCGTCATGTAGCAAAGTGACGAGTGAAGCAAGCTGTTCGTTAATGGCGGCATTCGGGCCATTTTCTGGCAATTGCAAAAGCAGGGTTTGACGACTGGCAAACAGGCTCATCGCCTGGCAGAGTGAAAAAATCTCTCCCCAGTCGGTGCTGTTGTCCAGAGTGAAAGCATGGTGTTCTTCGAATCCTTGCGTTGCTGCAGCCTGACGGATGGCGTCCTGGCTTTCCTGCAATAAGAGAGGATCGTTACCTAAGAGTAAATACGCCGCGCGCAGCCCTTCATCGAGCTGTGCGCGGAGTTGTTCAGGGTACAACTTGAGCATCAGTTACCCAGCGTGGTGGAAACACGCGCCGGAGATGACGCAGGCGTCGCGGCTTTATTCACCGCAGGCTCAGCATCAGCATTGGATGACTGAGTATCGGCCAGATGTACGCTCGGCAGCTTACGAATCAACTGCTCAGCCGCTTTGTCATACATCTCTTTGATAATCATGTCCTGCTCGTTATCCTTCGCCAGTGCAGCCTGTGGGTTGTCAAAGAACGAGCGATAAACTTTGGCGCTGATTGGATAAATATCATGACCTGGGATCAGCACGGTTGCGCTTACGGACATCACCATCTGGTATTCAGCCGTTTGACCGTTCTGGAATACCGATGCCGTATCCTGCGAAATGCTGACCGCGCCAAGGCGTAAGGACGTCACATCTTTACGCATTGTACCGTCTTCAAGCAGCGTAACGCCGTTCAGACGTAGCTGATTACGAACCGCGCGGCTTAACGGGCCGTTCGGATCGCCAGTGTTCAGGATCATGGTTTTCATTGAGGGTGGAACCTGCGTAGTACTACGCAGATGCCAGCCGCACCCGGCGGTGACAAGCACCGCCAGAGATAACAACAATGTTGTCAGAAGTCGCACGCTTCCTCCCGCGCTTAGCCAACGACCAGATTGAGGAGTTTACCCGGTACATAAATCACTTTACGTACGGTAACGCCATCAAGATATTTTGCTACCAGTTGCTCCTGGCCAGCACGCTCACGAACCTGCTCTTCAGTGGCGTTTACCGGAACGGTGATTTTTCCACGTACTTTACCGTTTACCTGGACCACAACCAGCGTTGAGTCTTCAACCATTGCCGCTTCGTCCGCCACCGGCCACGGCGCGTTGTCGATATCGCCTTCGCCTTTCAGCGCCTGCCACAGGGTGAAGCAAACGTGCGGGGTGAACGGGTTGAGCATGCGTACAACAGCCAGCAAGGCTTCCTGCATCAGGGCTCTGTCTTGTTCGTCTTCCTGCGGTGCTTTCGCCAGCTTGTTCATCAGCTCCATAATCGCCGCAATCGCGGTGTTAAAGGTCTGACGACGACCGATATCATCGGTGACTTTAGCAATAGTTTTGTGCACGTCGCGACGCAGCGCTTTTTGATCTTCGCTCAGCGCATCGGCGTTCAGGGCTGCAACATCCCCCTGAGAAGTATGTTCGTAAACCAGTTTCCAGACACGTTTCAGGAAGCGGTTTGCCCCTTCAACGCCGGATTCCTGCCATTCGAGCGTCATATCAGCCGGAGAAGCGAACATCATGAACAGACGAACGGTGTCAGCACCGTAGCGTTCAACCATAACCTGCGGGTCGATACCGTTATTTTTCGACTTGGACATTTTGCTCATGCCGGTATACACCAGCTCATGGCCTTCTGCGTCCTTCGCCTTAACGATACGACCTTTTTCGTCACGCTCAACGATGGCATCAACCGGAGAAACCCAGTTACGTTCACCGTTTGCGCCAACATAGTAGAACGCGTCAGCCAGCACCATCCCCTGACACAGCAGCTGTTTAGCTGGTTCATCAGAGTTAACCATGCCTGCATCGCGCATCAGTTTGTGGAAGAAGCGGAAGTAGAGCAGGTGCATGATGGCGTGTTCAATACCGCCAATGTAGATATCAACCGGCAGCCAGTAGTTAGCGGCGTCGGAATCCAGCATGCCTTCCTGATACTGCGGGCAGGTGTAGCGCGCGTAGTACCAGGACGACTCCATAAAGGTATCGAAGGTATCGGTTTCACGCAGGGCAGGCATACCGTTAACGGTGGTTTTCGCCCACTCCGGATCGGCTTTGATTGGGCTGGTAATGCCGTCCATAACCACGTCTTCCGGCAGAATAACCGGCAACTGGTCTTCTGGCGTAGGCAGTACGGTACCGTCTTCCAGCGTCACCATCGGAATCGGCGCACCCCAGTAACGTTGACGGGAAACACCCCAGTCACGCAGACGGTAGTTAACTTTACGCTCACCCACGCCTTTGGCTACCAGCTTGTCAGCAATGGCGTTGAAGGCCGCTTCGAAGTCGAGGCCGTCAAACTCACCGGAGTTAAACAGCACGCCTTTTTCGGTCAGCGCCTGTTCTGACAGGTCCGGCTCTGCGCCTTCAGCGGTCAGAATTACCGGCTTGATGGTCAGGCCATATTTGGTGGCAAATTCGTAATCGCGCTGATCGTGGCCCGGAACGGCCATGACTGCGCCCGTACCGTATTCCATCAGGACGAAGTTTGCTGCCCAAACGGGGATCTCTTCGCCAGTCAGCGGGTGAACGGCTTTAAAGCCAGTATCGACGCCTTTTTTCTCCATGGTCGCCATTTCAGCTTCTGCAACCTTGGTGTTGCGGCATTCGTCAATGAAGGCGGCCAGTTCAGGATTATTTGCAGCGGCTTTCTGCGCCAGCGGATGACCTGCGGCAACGGCCAGGTAGGTCGCACCCATAAAGGTGTCCGGGCGGGTGGTGTAAACGGTCAGCGTATTCTCATAACCATTCACATCAAAGGTGATTTCCACGCCTTCAGAACGGCCAATCCAGTTGCGCTGCATGGTCTTAACGGTGTCAGGCCAGTGGTCCAGGTTATCCAGATCGCGCAGCAGTTCGTCAGCGTAGGCGGTGATTTTAATGAACCACTGTGGGATCTCTTTACGCTCAACTTTGGTATCGCAACGCCAGCAGCAGCCGTCGATAACCTGTTCGTTCGCCAGAACGGTCTGGTCGTTCGGGCACCAGTTGACCGCAGAGGTTTTCTTGTACACCAGGCCTTTTTTGTACAGCTCGGTGAAGAACTTCTGTTCCCAGCGGTAGTATTCCGGGGTGCAGGTCGCCAGCTCACGGCTCCAGTCATAACCGAAACCCAGCATTTTGAGCTGGTTTTTCATGTAAGCGATGTTGTCGTACGTCCACGGTGCCGGCGCGGTGTTATTTTTAACCGCAGCGCCTTCCGCAGGCAGGCCGAACGCATCCCAGCCAATTGGCTGCAGTACGTTTTTGCCCAGCATACGCTGGTAGCGGGCGATCACGTCACCGATGGTGTAGTTACGTACGTGGCCCATGTGTAGTCGACCAGAAGGATAGGGAAGCATAGACAGGCAGTAATACTTCTCTTTGCTCTCGTCTTCGGTAACTTCAAATGTGCGCTTCTCATCCCAGTGAAGCTGTACTTTGGATTCTATCTCTTCCGGGCGGTATTGCTCTTGCATGGCAGCCAGTGGTCCTGTTTTCAATACAGCTACAAACGTAGCTCTAGATGTGGTGTTTCAGATCCGCATAGCATAGCCCAAACGCCCGCGCCAAAACAGCCTTTCGCGCATTCAGCGTTGAATTCCCGCAAGGATAATTCTTGCACGAATTTACACACTCTGTGGACAGTCTTGCAAAGCGTAGCGTAAATAACGTCTATTATTATAGACAGTTAACGACCCAGGAGGCGAAGCGATGAACAAGGTTGCTCAATATTACCGTGAACTGGTGGCTTCACTGAGCGAACGTCTGCGTAATGGCGAACGCGATATCGATGCGTTGGTGGAGCAGGCGCGTCAACGAGTTATGCAGACCGGGGAGTTAACGCGAACCGAGGTGGAAGAGGTCACCCGGGCAGTCAGACGTGACCTGGAAGAGTTTGCTCTGAGCTATGAAGAAAGCCTCGATGAGGAGACAGACAGCGTCTTTATGCGGGTTATCAAAGAGAGTATCTGGCAGGAACTGGCCGATATTACCGATAAAACGCAGCTCGAATGGCGCGAAGTGTTCCAGGACCTCAGTCATCACGGGGTTTATCACAGCGGCGAGGTGGTCGGATTAGGTAATCTGGTCTGCGAGAAGTGCCACTTCCATTTGGCGGTTTACACCCCGGATGTGCTGCCGTTATGTCCGAAATGCGGACACGATCAGTTCCAGCGCCGACCGTTTGAGCCGTAATCGCTTATTGCCGGATGGCGACGCAAAGCGTCTTATCCGGCCTACAAATTGCACGATTTTGTAGGCTGGATCAGCGTTAGCGCCATCCGGCGTGTATTAGGCGTAAAACTTCAGCCGTTCTGCCAGCAAATCGACAAACCCCTGGCGATCAACATCCACCATCACGGTGGCGTTTGGCTTATTGCCGCTCAGGAAGTAGTAGTCCACCACGGTCATTCCCTGGGTATATTTACCCTGAGTCTCCACGCCAACCCAACGATCAACGGTGGTAAACAGTTCTGGTTTCAGCAGCCAGGCAATGGTGCATGGGTCATGCAGCGGTGCGCCGATGAATCCCCACTTTTCATCTTTGTGATATTCAAAGAAGAAGTCGAGTAGTTCTGCAACAATCGTCGAAATGGGATTGCCGATAGCGCGGAATCGTTCGGTATCTTCGCGATGTATTTGCGCTTTATGCGTGACGTCCAGACCAGCCATCACCACTGGAATGCCAGACTGGAATACGATTTCAGCGGCTTCAGGATCCACGAAAATATTGAACTCGGCGGCAGGGGTCCAGTTTCCGAGGCCCATTGCGCCGCCCATAATCACGATACGGGCGATTTTGGCGTGCAGCTCAGGATGGCTATTCAGAAGCAATGCTACGTTAGTTTGCGGCCCGGTGGAGACAATGGCCACCGGTTCCGGGCTGTCCCGCAGGGTTTTTGCCATCAGTTCCACAGCGGTACAGTCAAGTGGCGCAAAAGCGGGTTCCGGCAGCGCGGGGCCATCCAGCCCACTCTCACCGTGGACGTTATCGGCAATAATCAGATCGCGCATCAGTGGTTTCACTGCGCCACCGGCCACTGGGATATCCGTACGGTTGAGTAACGTTAACATGCGTAATACGTTACGCAGCGTTTTGTCGGGCGTCTGGTTACCGGCAGATGAGGTTATCGCTTTCACATCCAGTTCAGGTGAGGCGAGGGCGAGAACAATTGCGATAGCGTCGTCATGACCTGGATCGCAATCAAACAGGATAGGAAGTGCCATTGTTGCTCCTTGTAAGTGGGACTTTGTGACAAGGTTAACGCTGGGCTGTACCTGTTTCGAGAAGTGAAGAGATAAATCGTGAGGTGGCGCGCACATGGAGGTGCGCGCCAGCAAGATTAATGCAGGATTTTCGCGAGGAAGTCTTTGGCGCGGTCTGATTTCGGATTGGCGAAGAACTCTTCTTTCGGCGAGTCTTCAACAATTTTCCCTTCATCCATGAAGATCACCCGGTTCGCCACTTTACGCGCAAAGCCCATTTCGTGGGTGACTACCATCATGGTCATCCCTTCATTGGCCAGTTCAACCATGACGTCCAGCACTTCGTTGATCATTTCAGGATCAAGCGCTGATGTCGGTTCGTCAAACAGCATGGCGATAGGATCCATACACAGCGCCCTGGCAATGGCGACACGCTGTTGTTGGCCCCCGGAGAGCTGAGCCGGAAACTTATCGGCGTGCGCTGACAGACCAACGCGTTCCAGTAACTTTTGCGCTTTGTCGCGGGCCGGCTTTTTATCGCGTTTAAGCACTTTTACCTGCGCCAGAGTCAGGTTCTCAATGATCGACAGGTGGGGGAACAGTTCAAAGTGCTGGAACACCATACCAACGCGTGAACGCAGTTTAGCCAAATCGGTTTTTTTATCATTCACCACGGTGCCATCAACGGTGATAACGCCCTGTTGTACCGGCTCCAGCCCGTTCACCGTTTTGATAAGCGTTGATTTACCTGAGCCTGACGGGCCGCAGACCACCACCACTTCCCCTTTTTTCACTTCCGTGGAGCAGTCGGTCAGCACCTGAAAGTGACCATACCATTTAGAAACATTTTTCAGGGTAATCATTAAACTGTCCTTTTCTTCAAATAGCTGACCAACAACGATGCGCTCAGACTGAATACAAAATAAACGGCGCCAGCAAACAGGATCATTTCAACCTGCGTGCCGTCACGCTCGCCAATGGTGGAGGCGGTACGGAAGAAGTCTGCCAGACTTAATACATAAACCAGCGAGGTGTCCTGGAAGAGTACGATGCCCTGGGTGAGCAGCAGCGGCACCATTGCGCGGAATGCCTGCGGCAGAATGATGAGCTTCATCGACTGCCAGTGGGTCATCCCCAGCGCCAGCGCGGCGCTGGATTGCCCACGAGAAATACTCTGGATACCGGCACGGATAATCTCGGAATAGTATGCGGCTTCAAACATCGAAAACGCGACCATTGCTGAGATCAGGCGAATATCGGTTTTTGGCGACAGACCCAGTACGTTTTGCAGGAAGCCTGGCACAATCAGGTAGAACCACAGCAGCACCATTACCAGTGGAATGGAACGGAACACGTTGACGTAGCCTTTCGCAAACCAGGCAATAGGTGCGAAGCTGGACAAACGCATCACTGCAAGGATGGTTCCCCAGACAATACCAATGACCACTGCCGTAACGGTGATTTTCAGCGTGATAATCAGCCCATCCAGCAAATACGGCAGGGAAGGGACGATAGAACTCCAGTCAAATTCGTACATTATTTGCCTCCCAAATTGCCAGGCAGGCGGATTTTACGTTCAACGAGATTCATCACCAGCATGATGACGGCGTTAATCAGGACGTAGGCCAGAGTGATGGCGGTAAACGATTCCCATGCGTGGGCGGAGTAATCCAGCAGCTTACCCGCCTGCGCCGCCATATCGACCAGGCCGATAGTGGAGGCGATCGCGGAGTTCTTCACCAGGTTCATCATCTCTGAGGTCATTGGCGGAACAATCACGCGGTAAGCGTTTGGCAGCAGCACATAACGGTAGGCCTGCGGCAACGTTAGCCCCATCGCCAGCGCAGCGTTTTTCTGCCCACGAGGCAGAGACTGAATAGCGGCACGAACCTGTTCACAGACGCGCGCGGCGGTAAACAGCCCCAGACAGAGCATCGATGAGAGGAAGAACTGGATGTTGGGATCCAACTCAGCTTTGAACCACATCCCAATGTTTTCCGGCAGCAGTTCGGGAATGACCAGATACCAGGTAAAAAACTGGACGATGAGCGGAACGTTACGAAACAGCTCAACGTACAGCGTGCCGATCCCAGAAAGGAAACGATTTGGAACGGTACGTAAGATGCCGAATAAAGAGCCTATGAGGAAAGCGATAATCCAGGCGGTGATGGATAACGCGACCGTGACCTGGAAACCACTCCAGAGCCAGCCGAGATAGGTGGTGTTGCCGAACGGGGCTTGTTGTAAAAAAATACCCCAGTTCCAGTCTATAGACATAAATCTACTCCAGAAAAAAAAGGGTAGCAGCGCTACCCTCGAAGATTGTTATTCGGCGTTTTGCGGTTTTCAGGCCTGATGGGGAACGACCATCAGGCTTATAGTCTGTCCGTGCCGAGTAGCAATCGAGAGGGCAAGGTGAACTCGCCCCATTTATTTTAGTTAGTTAAGCGCTTTATCATTCGGTTCTTTGAACAGGGCTTTCATCTCGTCCGACAGTTCGAAATTCATGTTCAGGTTCTTCGGTGGAATTGGATTTTTAAACCACTTATCAAACCATTTCTCAGCATCGCCTGAGGTCTGCGCCTTGGCGATAGTGTCGTCCATCAGCTTTTTGAACTCAGGGTCATCTTTGCGCAGCATACAGCCGTAGGCTTCCTGAGACTGCGGTTTGCCGACGATCTCCCAGTTGTCTGGTTTCTTCGCCTTCGCGCGCTCGCCAGCCAGCAGGGCGTCATCCATCATAAAGGCAACGGCGCGGCCGCTTTCCAGAGTACGGAAAGAGTCACCGTGGTCTTTCGCGCTGATGATGCGCATATCCATTTTTTGTTCTTCGTTCAGCTTGTGCAGCAGCACTTCTGAGGTGGTACCCGAGGTCACGACTACGGCTTTACCTTTCAGATCGGCGAAATCTTTGACGTCGCCGCCTTTTTTCGCCAGCAGACGAGTGCCGACAACGAAAATGGTGTCAGAGAAAGCCGCTTGTTTTTGGCGCTCGACGTTGTTGGTGGTGGAGCCACATTCAAAGTCAAAGGTGCCGTTTTGCAGCAGCGGGATACGGTTTTGTGAAGTAATCGGGATCAGTTTCACCTGCAGGTCAGGCTTGTTCAGCTTTTTCTTCACGGCTTCAACGATTGCGTTGGAGTAATCCTGTGAATAACCGACCACTTTTTGCTGATTATCGTAGTAAGAGAACGGTACCGATGATTCACGGTGGCCGACCACAATCACGCCGTTTTTGGCGATCTTGTCCAGCGTGCTGCCTGCCGCTGGTACTGCGTCTTCTGCGTGCGCCAGGCCGGCGGACATTCCCATAACCAGCATGGCAGTGGCGAGCTTACGTAATTGCATATCCAACTCCTTTATCGTCTGCGCCAGTGACGCATTGATACCCATTGTGATGTTGTTATTGTTTGCTACTAAAACGTGCAGTCTTGTATGTGTTTGTTAACATTTAGTTTGGATGAATGTAAAGAATTTGCTGTGTTATTGTTTATTTTTGCGAAGTGCGCCGCACCATTTGGGGGCAAAAATATCTTGTTGCACTTTTCAGGTGCTACCGGCGCTCAACTTTGGTGCGACCAGGTTGCACATTCAGCCAAAACAGCGTTTGCCTTGTAGAACAAAGCAATAGACGTGCCAGAATGGGAAGAGAGATGTGTTTTGGGCCGGATAAACGAGACGTTATCCGGCCAGGAGAGGTGGATTACTTACGACGTTGGCGCAGGCTCATTACCACAGCACCAAAGCCAAACAGCGCGGTAAGCAGCCAGAGCGGCCAGTTACCGGTTCGGGCATAAGGGGTTAAGCCCGTCGTTGGCGTCACGCTGGTGGTCAGAACCTGGCGGGTAAACTGCGGGATCATCGCCTGAATCTCACCCTGTGGACCAATCACCGCCGTAATACCGTTATTGGTGCTACGCAGCAGGGGACGCGCCAGCTCGAGGGAACGCATCCGCGCCATCTGGAAGTGCTGCCACGGGCCAATGGATTTACCAAACCAGGCATCGTTGGAGATAGTCAGCAGGTAGTCCGTATCCGGGCGGAAGTTATCACGTACCTGTTCGCCAAGAATGATTTCGTAGCAGATGGCTGCCGTCAGCTTAAAGCCGTGCGCATGCAGTTGTGGCTGCACATAAGGGCCACGGCTGAACGAAGACATTGGCAGGTCAAAAAACGGCGCTAACGGGCGCAGGATTGATTCCAGTGGAACAAACTCGCCAAATGGTACCAAATGGTTTTTGTTATAGCGGTTGCTGGAGTCGTAGCTGTACGGACTGTCTTTACCCAACGTGATGATGGTGTTGTAGGTGTCGTAACGATTCTGCTTGTTCAGCCGCGCGTCTACAATACCGGTAATCAGCGTGCTGTTTTTCGATTTCAGCAGGTCATCCATCATGCTCAGAAAACGCTGCTGGTTAATTTCCAGGTCCGGAATAGCGGATTCTGGCCAGATGATTAGCTGTGATTTGCCCATTTCGGGCTGGGTGGCGTCGAGATAAATCTTCAGAGTGTTGAGTAACTGACCTTCATCCCATTTGAGCGACTGAGGAATGTCACCCTGCACCATCGAAACCTGAGTGGTTTTTTCCGGCTCAAGCGTGAACCACTGGATATAGCGCAGCGGAAAGGGCAGGGCGAATAGCACGACGCCGACGACCAGCGGACGCCAGTTACGCGTCACCAGCGCCAGCGCCAGCAGACCGCTAACCATCATCAGCAGGAAGTTAATCGCCTCAACACCCATTACCGGCGCCAGTCCTTTTAACGGACCGTCGATCTGGCTGTAACCAAACTGCAGCCATGGGAAGCCGGTCAGTACCCAGCCGCGCAGGAATTCAGTGATTTGCCAGACTACCGGCGCGGCAATCGCCACGCGTAGCCAGGTGGTTTTCGGCCACAGACGCGCCAAAACGCCGGCAAACAGGCCGGTGTAGAGGGAAAGGTATGCGGCAAGCAGAACCACGAGGAAGACGTTAACCGGGCCCGGCATACCGCCAAACTGCGCGATGCTGACGTAAACCCAATTGATGCCGGAGCCAAACAGCCCCAGCCCCCAAAAGTAGCCGATAGCGGCAGACTGGAGCGGGCGGCGGTTGAAGGTGAGAGCCTGCAGGCCCATCAGCGAAACGATCGCGGCTGGCCAGATGTCATACGGAGAGAAAGCCAGCGTCCCGCAGGCACCGAATAATAACGCCAGCAGCAGGCGAATGCGCTGGCGTTCAATTAATGGGGCAAATGCCATGTAGTCTTAGATCCAGTTTCGGGTTTATTCGTCCAGTTTGGGCTGGGGTGAGTCGTCCGGAATTCTGACATGAACCTGAATAATACGACGGCTGTCGGCCATTGCCACTTTGAACTGGTAACCATCAATGTCGATAGTCTCCCCGCGCGCGGGAAGATGCCCAAAGGCCTGCATGACCAACCCGCCGATGGTGTCGACTTCTTCATCGCTGAAATGCGTGCCGAAAGCTTCGTTGAAGTCTTCAATCGGCGCCAGTGCGCGAATAGTCCAGGTGTGGCGGCTGAGCTGACGGAAATCAATATCGTCTTCTTCGTCGTACTCATCTTCAATTTCACCCACGATCAGTTCAAGGATGTCCTCAATGGTCACCAGACCTGAGACACCACCGAATTCGTCGATGACGATAGCCATATGATAACGCTGGGAGCGGAACTCTTTCAGCATGCGGTCAACCCGCTTGCTTTCAGGGACGACAACCGCCTGGCGTAACACTTTCTCCATGCTGAAGGCTTCGGCATCGCTGCGCATAAACGGCAGCAGATCTTTGGCCATCAGAATCCCTTCGATGTGATCTTTGTCTTCGCTGATCACCGGGAAACGCGAGTGGGCAGACTCGATGATGACATCGAGACATTCGTCCAGGGTCTGGTTGCGTTTCAGGGTAATCATCTGAGAGCGAGGGATCATGATGTCGCGCACGCGTTGGTCCGCAATGTCCATCACCCCTTCGAGCATATCGCGCGTATCTTCATCGATAAGGTCGTTTTGCCCGGAATCACGGATCAGCTCCAACAGTTCGTCGCGGTTTTTCGGTTCACCGTGGAAAAGTTGGCTCAGTAACAGGGAAAAAAATCCCTTTTTGCTGGTTAAGGTGTCACTACTGTGTGAATTGTCGTCGCTCATGGCGTCGTATGGGTTCTCATGTTAGTTAATCCAAAGCGCGTCATGCGTGTACTCAGCTGTTGACGGCATGTTTCTTCAACGTACTTCGAGTCAGGTCGACAGTATAAGGCGCAATACCTGATGACGGCTGCGCCTTTTCAGGCCTACCAGACTTCGAAATACTTATTCTTTCTCGGCAATGTACGGATCCTCATAGCCCAGAGCAAGCATAATCTCTGTTTCTAAGGATTCCATCTCTTCCGCTTCATCGTCTTCGATATGGTCGTAGCCGAGTAAATGCAGGCTACCGTGCACCACCATGTGCGCCCAGTGGGCCTCAAGCGGTTTGCCTTGCTCCTGCGCTTCTTTCTCGACGACCTGACGGCAGATGATCAAATCGCCCAGCAAAGGCATCTCAATGCCCGGTGGTGCTTCAAATGGGAATGAGAGCACGTTGGTTGATTTATCTTTCCCGCGATAGGTCAGGTTCAGCTCGTGACTTTCCGTGTCATCGACCAGACGAATGGTCACCTCTGACTCTTCCTGAAACTGCGGGATCACCGCATCCAGCCAGCCCTGAAACTGACTTTCTGTTGGTAAACCGGATTCGTCTTCACATGCCAGCTGTAAATCGAGAATAACCTGACTCATTTTTGTTCCTGCTCCTGAGCTTCACGCTTGCGTTCTGCTGCCTGCTCGGCTTTGCGTTTCTGTTCTGCTTCTTCCCAGGCTTCATACGCCGTGACGATACGGGCAACCACCGGATGGCGAACCACGTCTTCGCTATGGAAGAAATTGAAACTAATTTCGTCGACTTCAGCCAGCACTTCAATAGCATGACGCAGACCGGATTTGGTGCTACGCGGCAGGTCAATCTGGGTGATATCGCCAGTGATGACCGCTTTGGAGTTAAAGCCGATACGGGTCAGGAACATTTTCATCTGTTCGATGGTGGTGTTCTGGCTTTCATCAAGAATGATGAACGCATCATTTAACGTACGACCGCGCATATAGGCCAGCGGCGCAACCTCAATGACGTTACGCTCAATCAGTTTTTCGACCTTCTCAAAACCGAGCATTTCGAATAGCGCGTCATACAGCGGTCGTAAATACGGATCGACTTTCTGGCTGAGATCTCCCGGCAGGAAACCGAGTTTTTCACCCGCTTCAACTGCCGGACGGGTCAGCAGAATTCGACGGATCTCCTGACGCTCAAGCGCATCGACCGCAGCGGCAACCGCGAGATACGTTTTACCCGTACCCGCAGGGCCAACGCCAAAGGTGATGTCGTGGTCGAGGATATTCGCAATGTACTGTGCCTGGTTTGGCGTACGCGGCTTGATTACCCCGCGCTTGGTTTTGATATTCACCGCTTTGCCAAATTCCGGCACGCTGTCAGCGCTTTGCTCAAGCACACGCGCTTCTTTAATTGCCAGATGAATTTGTTCAGGCTCAATGTCCTGCGTCTGACCGCGCATTGGGGCGGTATCGACATACAGGCTGCGTAAAATATCTGCCGCTGCGGTGACGCAAATTGGGCGACCGGTCAGCTTAAAGTGGTTATCACGACGGTTAATTTCGATGCCGAGACGACGTTCCAGCTGTTTGATGTTGTCATCAAAGGGGCCGCAAAGGCTCAACAGGCGGGCGTTGTCTGCGGGTTCAAGGGTGATTTCGCGAGTGTCTATGTTCAAACTGTTCCTCTTATGCATGTCTCGCCGGACGCTGAACATTTACCGGCATCTAAGGAAATTATTCACGCCATGGGGGAAAGGCGCAAGCATTGCAATAAATATGGGGATGACAGGGCTGATTACAAGGCCCGCTGGAGCAGCGAGCCTGGGAGTGTTGGCCCGATAAGCATAGCGCCATCGGGCCTTGTTTACGTTTTTCAGCAGGATTAAGGCTGATAAATACCGACGCCCAGATCGTTTTCTTTGCGGGTACGCGCAATAACCGACTCAGGGGATTCTGCGATGCGCAGGCCCATTTCGTCCTCGGTGCGCACCACTTTACCGCGCAGGGAGTTAGTCCAGACATCGGTAATTTCTACATCAACAAACTTACCGACCATCTCCGGAGTGCCTTCAAAGTTCACCACACGGTTATTTTCGGTACGGCCTGACAGTTCCATGATGCTCTTACGCGATGTGCCTTCAACCAGAATGCGCTGGGTCGTGCCGACCATACGACGGCTCCAGGCCATGGCTTGCTGGTTAATACGCTCCTGCAGAATATACAGACGCTGTTTTTTCTCTTCTTCCGGCACGTCGTCAACCATATCGGCAGCAGGGGTGCCAGGACGCGCAGAGAAGATAAAGCTGTAGCTCATGTCAAAGTTGACGTCAGCGATAAGCTTCATGGTCTGCTCGAAATCCTGCGTGGTTTCACCCGGGAAACCAACAATGAAGTCAGAACTAATCTGGATATCCGGACGCGCTGCGCGCAGTTTGCGGATGATCGCTTTATATTCCAACGCGGTATGGGTGCGCCCCATCAGATTCAGCACGCGATCTGAACCGCTCTGTACCGGCAGGTGCAGGAAGCTCACCAGTTCCGGCGTATCACGATAAACTTCAACGATATCATCGGTGAATTCGATCGGATGGCTGGTGGTGAAGCGGATACGGTCAATGCCGTCGATCGCCGCGACCAGACGCAGCAGATCGGCAAACGATCCTGTCGTGCCGTCGTAGTTCTCACCACGCCAGGCGTTCACGTTTTGCCCCAGCAGGTTCACTTCACGCACGCCTTGCGCCGCAAGCTGGGCAATTTCAAACAGGATATCATCCGCCGGACGGCTGACTTCCTCACCGCGGGTGTATGGCACCACGCAGTAAGTACAATATTTATTACAACCTTCCATGATGGACACAAACGCGCTTGGGCCTTCAGCACGCGGCTCCGGCAGACGGTCGAACTTTTCGATCTCCGGGAAACTGATATCAACCACCGGGCTACGGGTGGTGCTTCCACGCACTTTGTTGATCATTTCCGGCAGACGGTGCAGGGTTTGCGGGCCAAAAATAATATCGACATAGTGGGCGCGCTGGCGAATGTGGTCGCCTTCCTGAGACGCAACACAACCACCGACACCGATGATGAGCTTGGGATTCTTCTCTTTTAACAGCTTCCAGCGACCCAACTGATGGAAGACTTTTTCCTGAGCCTTCTCACGGATAGAGCAGGTATTCAGCAGCAGCACATCCGCTTCTTCGGCCACGTCGGTCAGTTGATACCCATGAGTGGCATCCAGCAGATCGGCCATCTTCGATGAATCGTATTCGTTCATCTGACAGCCCCAGGTTTTAATATGGAGTTTTTTGGTCATCGACTTGCTCTTGCGAAATTGTGGCTGAAATGCAGGGCGCATAGTGTACTGCTTTGGCGCGGTTGTGACCAGTATGACGGATGTCAGCCTCAAGGGGTAAAAAATCCTGTAAACTTACGCAATACATGTAACAGGATAATTGACCATGACAAATCAACCAACGGAAATTGCCATTGTCGGCGGGGGGATGGTCGGCGGCGCGCTGGCGCTGGGACTGGCGCAGCATGGATTTGCGGTAACGGTCATTGAACATGCCGTTCCTGCGCCGTTTGTGGCAGACGGACAGCCTGATGTCAGAATTTCGGCCATTAGCTCTGCCTCGGTGTCGCTGCTGAAGGGGCTGGGCGTCTGGGATACAGTTCAAGGGATGCGCAGCCATCCTTATCGTCGTCTGGAAACGTGGGAATGGGAAAATGCCCATGTGATGTTTGATGCCGCCGAGCTTAAGCTACCCTTGCTGGGTTATATGGTGGAAAACACGGTTCTGCAACAGGCACTCTGGCAGGCGCTGGAAGCCCACCCTAAAGTCACGTTGCGCGTGCCTGCGTCGCTTCTCTCTTTGCATCAACATAACGATCGACATGAGCTTGAACTGGCAGGCGGTGAAAAGATCAGCGCCAGGCTGGTCATCGGTGCGGATGGCGCAAATTCTCAGGTGCGGAAAATGGCAGGGATTGGTATCCATGCCTGGCAATACGCGCAGTCCTGTATGTTGATTACCGTGCAATGCGAGAATTCACCGGGAGACAGCACCTGGCAGCAATTTACCCCAGACGGTCCGCGCGCGTTTTTACCGCTGTTCGATAACTGGGCCTCGCTGGTGTGGTATGACTCACCGGCGCGAATCCGTCAGTTGCAGGGGTTAAGCATGTCGCAACTGCAGGCGGAGATCGCCAAACATTTCCCTACACGACTCGGTAACGTAACGCCTGTGGCTGCGGGGGCATTCCCGCTTACGCGCCGTCACGCGCTGCAATATGTGCAGCCAGGCCTTGCGCTGGTAGGTGATGCCGCGCATACCATTCACCCGCTGGCGGGGCAGGGCGTTAATCTGGGGTTCCGTGATGTGGATGCGCTGATTGATGTGCTGGTGAATGCGCGCAGCTATGGCGAGTCCTGGGCTAGTCAGCCGGTGCTGAAGCGTTATCAGAACCGTCGTATGACTGACAATTTCATCATGCAAAGCGGCATGGATCTGTTTTACGCCGGATTTAGCAACAACCTGCAGCCGCTACGTATCATGCGTAATCTCGGGTTAATGGCCGCAGAGCGCGCAGGCGTGCTGAAGCGTCAGGCGCTGAAGTATGCGTTAGGATTGTAGCTCGAGTGGTGCCTGATGGCGCTACGCTTATCAGGCCTACGAGTCATGTAGGTCGGGTAAGGCTTGCCGTCACCCGGTGTTAGAAAAGCAAAAAGCTCGCCGAAGCGAGCTTTTTTAATATGGCTGGGGTACGAGGATTCGAACCTCGGAATGCTGGTATCAGAAACCAGAGCCTTACCGCTTGGCGATACCCCAACGGGCGCACCCACTGAGTGGATGACTTTTTGAAATTGGCTGGGGTACGAGGATTCGAACCTCGGAATGCTGGTATCAGAAACCAGAGCCTTACCGCTTGGCGATACCCCAACAATTTTTTGGATTTACCGAACGAGTCGATACGTCCTTAATATGGTGGCTACGACGGGATTCGAACCTGTGACCCCATCATTATGAGTGATGTGCTCTAACCAGCTGAGCTACGTAGCCAAATACTAACATATTCTTCGATGGCTGGGGTACCTGGATTCGAACCAGGGAATGCCGGTATCAAAAACCGGTGCCTTACCGCTTGGCGATACCCCAATGACCGTTGCGGTGAACCGCTATATCGAAGAAAAAATGGCTGGGGTACCTGGATTCGAACCAGGGAATGCCGGTATCAAAAACCGGTGCCTTACCGCTTGGCGATACCCCATCCGTGCAACGCTTACGGGTGAATGGTGCGGGAGGCGAGACTTGAACTCGCACACCTTGCGGCGCCAGAACCTAAATCTGGTGCGTCTACCAATTTCGCCACTCCCGCAAAAAAGATGGTGGCTACGACGGGATTCGAACCTGTGACCCCATCATTATGAGTGATGTGCTCTAACCAGCTGAGCTACGTAGCCATCTTTTTTTCGCGTAACCTTATCGGCGTTGCGGGGCGCATTATGCGTATTGAGCCTTGAAGCGTCAACCCCTTTTTCATTGAAAATAGCTGTAATGTGACTGTTTGGTTAGGTTGCGAACAGCATGGCGCAATATTCGGCAATTATTAGTTATTAATTGTTTTTTTGCACAGAAAACAGACATAAAAAAAGAGCCCTGCAGGGCTCTTTTCTAAGGATTGACTTATTTGTACGCGGACTGATGCACGCCAACCGCACGACCAGATGGATCGTTCATGGTTTTAAACGCCTCATCCCATTCGATCGCTTTGGCAGAAGAACAGGCAACCGACGGCCCGCCCGGTACGCATTCCGCAGCGCTCGCAACCGGGAACAGCTCTTCGAAAATCTCACGGTACAAGTACGCTTCTTTCGACGATGGCGTGTTGTAAGGGAAGCGGAAGCTGGCGGTTTCCAGTTGTTGGTCAGAAACTTGCTCAGCAGCCACCTCTTTCAAGGTATCAATCCAGCTGTAACCGACACCATCAGAGAACTGCTCTTTCTGACGCCATGCGACGCTTGCCGGCAGGTAGGACTCAAAACATTCGCGCAGAACGTGTTTTTCCATTTTGCCGTTGCCGCACATTTTATCCTGTGGGTTGATGCGCATCGCCACATCAAGGAATTTCTTATCCAGGAAAGGCACGCGAGCTTCAACCCCCCAGGCTGACATCGCTTTGTTGGCTCGGGCGCAGTCGAACATATGCAGCGCCTGCAGCTTGCGCACGGTTTCTTCGTGCAGTTCTTTTGCATCTGGCGCTTTGTGGAAATAGAGATAGCCGCCAAATACTTCGTCAGAGCCTTCACCCGACAGCACCATTTTAATGCCCATCGCTTTAATTTTACGCGACATTAAGTACATTGGCGTCGAGGCGCGAATCGTCGTGACATCGTAAGTTTCGATGTGATAAATCACGTCGCGGATAGCATCCAGGCCTTCCTGCACGGTGAAGTGGATCTCATGGTGCACGGTACCCAGATGGTTCGCTACTTCCTGTGCGGCTTTCAGATCCGGTGCGCCTTCCAGGCCGACTGCGAAGGAGTGCAACTGTGGCCACCAGGCTTCGCTACGTTCCTGATCTTCAACACGGCGCGCCGCGTATTTTTTAGTGATCGCGGAAATGACGGAGGAATCCAGACCGCCGGACAGCAGTACTCCATAAGGAACATCTGACATCAGGTGGCTTTTCACCGCATCTTCCAGCGCCTGACGCAGCTCGTTTTTATCGGTAACGTTGTCTTTTACCGCATCATATTCAAACCAGTCGCGCTGGTAATACTGACGAATTTCGCCGTCTTTACTCCATAAATAGCTACCGGCCGGGAATTCTTTGATTGTGCGGCACACGGGAACCAGGGCTTTCATTTCAGACGCGACGTAGAAGTTACCGTGCTCGTCGTAACCCATATACAGTGGGATGATCCCGATATGATCGCGGCCGATCAGATAAGCGTCTTGCTCGCTGTCATACAGGGCAAAAGCAAACATGCCTTGCAGGTCATCCAGAAACTCTGGGCCTTTTTCCTGATACAGCGCGAGGATAACTTCGCAGTCGGAACCCGTCTGGAACTGATAGCGATCGCCGTACTCAGCGCGCAGCGCCTGGTGGTTATAAATTTCACCGTTAACCGCCAGGATATGCGTTTTCTTCACGTTGTACAGCGGCTGAGCACCGGCGTTGACGTCGACGATGGACAGACGTTCGTGTGCCAGAATGGCGTTATCACTGGCGTAAATTCCCGACCAGTCCGGGCCGCGATGGCGCATCAGACGAGACAATTCCAGGGCTTTTTTACGCAGTTCAACTGCGTCAGTTTTAATATCGAATACGCCAAAAATAGAACACATAACCTTCTCCGTTAACCTGTTGCGTGATGCTTTTTATGTTTGCTTGATAAAGAAAATGCCGCAAAGCTGGAGAGGGCGCAAGCGAATTACGGGCCAGAAAATAAAAAACGCAATGGTCATTGTGGATTGGTGAAAAAAGATTACAGAATAGACGTGTTTATTGACGAATCGGTATTTTTATGGCGGTTTTATTAAATGAAAGGGTTTCCGTATGCAGGATAAGGTATTGATACCGCCAACCGGCAATAACGCCGCAAATTTGCCGAACAAGACGAACTCACGTCTTATCCGGCCTGCGAATCAAATCACATCAATTTCAGCGACGGACGGGTAAATCCAGCTTGGTCTGAACGGCATGCTGTCAATGTCGTCGAGCGTCGAAACGCCAGACAATACCAGGATGGTTTCGAGACCGGCCTGGAAGCCCGCCAGAATGTCGGTACGCAGGTTGTCGCCAACGATAACGGTCTCTTCCGAGTGCGCCTGCATTTTATTGAGCGCCGCGCGAATAATCCACGGGCTGGGCTTGCCGACATAAAACGGCTTGCGGCCAGATATTTTTTCGATACCCGCGCACAGCGCACCGCAGGCGGGATAAAAGCCGCGACCGTGAGTATCCGGGTTTGTGGCAATGAAACGCGCGCCGTTGGCCACAAAATATGCCGCTTTATGCATCATGTCCCAGTTATAGGAACGCGTCTCGCCAACAATCACAAAATCGGGGTTCACGTCGGTAATGGTAAATCCGGCTTTATACAGTTCGTGAATTAACGCGCCTTCACCCACCACATAGGCTTTTTTCCCTTCCTGGCGGCGTAGAAAGTCAGCGGTAGCCATGGCGGAAGTATAAAAGACGCTATCAGGGACATTTACACCCGCGGTGGCGAAGCGGTTCGCCAGATCTTGCCCGGTCTGTGAAGGGTAATTGGTCAGCAGAACTAACGGCAGGCCTTTTTCCAGGATCCCAGTCAGAAATTCTGCCGCACCTGGTACGGCAACATTGTCGTGCATCAGCACGCCGTCGATATCACAAATTACATTCTTAATGGCCATGGACAATCCGACATTAAAAAAAGAAGGCATTACTATACACAAAATACACTACATCATTCGAGTTGCATCAAGGCGGCAAGTCTGCGAACCCCTGGAGCTTACTGAAGTAAGTGACCGGGGTGAGCAGATGCAGCTAACGCAGAGGCAGCTCGAAGGATGACGTGTATTAGTTTTCCAGCAAACGTTGCAGCAGTGTACCGTTGAGCATCGCACGCTTCACCAACGCAAAGGCGCCAATGGCAGAGCGGTGATCCAGCGTGGAACGAACCACCGGTAAATTGTGGCGAAACGCTTTCAACGCCTGCGTGTTGATACAGCTTTCTATTGCAGGCAGCAGCACTTTATCAGCCTCGGTAATTTCGCCCGCAATGACGATTTTTTGTGGGTTAAACAGGTTGATAGCGATGGCGATGGTTTTACCCAGGTGGCGACCAACGTGCTCAATGACTTCTGCTGCCAGATTATCGCCTTTATTTGCCGCCTTACAGATAGCTTTAATGCTGCAATCATCCAGCGTTAGCCGGCTTGGATAACCCTGTTTCAATAAGTTCTGCACGCGGTGTTCGATGGAGGCATTGGCGGCAATGGTTTCCAGACAGCCGAAGTTACCGCAGTGACAGCGCTCACCCAGCGGTTCAACCTGAATGTGACCAATCTCGCCCACGTTGCCATTGCGACCGATGAAAATTCGGCCATTGGAAATAATTCCCGCCCCGGTTCCGCGGTGAACTCGCACCAAAATGGAGTCTTCGCAATCCTGACTTGCCCCGAAATAGTGCTCAGCCAGCGCCAGACTGCGGATATCGTGACCGACAAAGCAGGTAACCTTGAAGCGTTTTTCGAGCGCTTCGACCAGCCCCCAGTTTTCGACCTGAATGTGCGGCATATAGCGGATGACGCCGCTTTCAGGATCAACCAGGCCAGGCAGAATGACGGAAATCGCAATCAGCTCACGGATTTTCCGCTGGCAGCTCTCAATAAACGTTGCAATGGTGTTGAGCAGGGCATGCTCCAGCGTTTCCTGGGTGCGCTCCGGGAGAGGGTAATGCTCTTCGGCGACCACTTTACTGCTCATATCATAGAGCGTGAGCGTCGTGTCGTGACGGCCCAGGCGTACGCCGATGGCGTGGAAGTTGCGGGTTTCGGTGACGATAGAGATAGCGCGGCGGCCTCCGGTGGAGGCCTGCTGATCGACTTCTTTGATCAGCCCGCGTTCGATCAACTGACGCGTAATTTTGGTTACGCTGGCGGGGGCAAGCTGGCTTTGCTCGGCAATTTGAATTCGCGAGATTGGCCCATGCTGGTCAATCAGGCGATAAACCGCCGCGCTGTTAAGCTGTTTTACGAGATCAACATTACCTATTTGAGCTTGTCCGCCTGGTGTCATTCTTTCTCTTACTCAGTAACGACCTCGTTGCCATTAACGATGGTCTTGATGATTTTAAAGTCGTGCGTGAACGCAGTCAGGTTGGCTACTTTGCCTGGCGCGATGCTGCCGAGTTGTTTGTCGACGCCAATGGCGCGAGCAGGGTAGAGCGTTGCCATGCGTAAGACTTCGTCGAGAGCGATATTCGCATGTTCGACCAGATTGCGTACGCCTTCAATCATGGTTAATGATGAACCGCTCAACGTACCGTTCTCATCAACGCACAATCCATTCCGGTAGTATATTGTTTTACCAGCGAAAATGAACTGTTCAATGTTTGCACCTGCCGGCGCGGTCGCATCGGTGACCAGGCACAGCTTGTCGCCTTTCAGGCGTTTGGCATTACGAATGTTAACGTAGTCAACGTGCAGGCCATCGGCGATGATACCGCAATAGATATCGGCTTCATCAAGAATCGCACCCGCCAGACCGGGCTCACGGCCGGTAATATACGGCATCGCGTTGAACAGATGTGTCGCAAAGGTGATGCCTGCGCGGAAGCCGATTTTTGCTTCTTTTACCGTCGCATTTGAGTGACCTGCAGAAACAACAATACCTGCATTTACCAGTTTGGTGATGACCTCGACCGGGACCATTTCTGGCGCCAGCGTCACTTTGGTGATCACATCGGCATTATCGCACAGGAAATCGACCAGCGCAGCGTCCGGCTGACGGACAAATCCCGGATTATGAGTACCTTTTTTCACCAGATTCAGCCACGGACCTTCAAGATGAAGCCCTAATGCCTGATTCGGGTGTTTCGCCAGGTATTCACGCATAACGCGAACGCCTTGTTTCATCAGGTCATCGCTGGTGGTAATAAGCGTTGGCAGGTAGCTGGTGCAGCCGGATTTTTCATTGGCTTTCTGCATGATTTCCAGCGTCTCAACGGTCACGGCTTCTGCCGTATCGTTAAACTGTACGCCGCCGCAGCCGTTTAGCTGTACATCAATAAAACCGGGGGAAACAATGGCCCCATTCAGTGAGCGCTGTTCAATTCCTGACGGTAACTCAGCCAGTGGGCAAACGCTGTCAATCAGGCCATTGGCGACAACAATCGCATGGTCATCAAGAATTTCGTGACCGGTAAAGATCCGGCCCTGGGTTAAAGCATACATTCCGACCCCCGATTTCAAAAAATGCCGCCCTGCAACTTATCGACAGGGCGGAGACATCAATTACAGACCTTTAATATTTTCCGCTTCTAACTCGTTAAAGTATTTCAGCGTTTTCACTTTCAGTTCCATGGTGGAAGGCTCATCGCACACCACAACGGCTTTCGGATGCAGCTGCAGACAGCTGATGGTCCACATGTGGTTAACGTTGCCTTCAACGGCAGCTTGCAGCGCCTGCGCCTTCTGGTGACCCAGTACCAGGATCATCACTTCTTCGGCATCCAGCAGGGTGCCCACGCCAACGGTCAGGGCGTATTTAGGCACCTGGCTTACGTCGCCGTCAAAGAAGCGTGAGTTAGCAACACGCGTGTCGTGAGTCAGCGTTTTGATGCGAGTACGGGAAGCCAAAGAGGAGGCCGGTTCGTTGAACGCGATGTGACCATCGTTGCCTACACCGCCCATAAACAGGTGGATTTTACCGTAAGAACGAATTTTTTCTTCATACTGGCGGCATTCTGCATCAATATCGGGCGCGTTACCATTGAGGAGGTTGATGTTTTCTGCTGGAATATCAACGTGATCAAAGAAGTTGCGATGCATGAAGCTATGGTAGCTTTCCGGATGTTCTTTCGGCAGGCCAACATATTCATCCATATTGAAAGTTACAACATGTTTGAAGCTCACCTGGCCCGCTTTGTGCATTTCAACCAATGCTTTATAAGCTGTCAGCGGAGTACCGCCAGTCGGCAGGCCCAGAACGAACGGACGATCTGCCGTTGGTTTGAACGCGTTAATACGGTTAACGATATGGCGAGCAGCCCATTTGCCGACTTGTTCAGCGGTATTCAGGGGGATCAGTCTCATTCTTCACCTCAAAAGTAAATGTAAGCAGTTGGCGGATTGAGTCTCTGTGCAGTATTAAGCGTAACCTGGTTTTGCATCGGTAAGGATCAATCCGTTTCGATTTTTTGAATGATAAAATAAGTTTTCGTAGTTAGCCAGTGGAAGGGAGGCTTAATAACGATATTTGGTGACTGAAATCACAAAAAACACGCGTTTAATTTGCGATACGAATTAAATTTTCACACACTCTGAATGTAGATGAATGGTTAATATCGTTGCTCCAGAATCTTGCTGTCAGGAATGGTCGCACAATAAAAATATGGCTTCAAAGAAGCCTAATCGGGGTCTCGTAGGGGGAATAAAATGAATATTTTAGGTTTTTTCCAGCGGCTGGGTAGGGCGTTACAGCTCCCCATCGCTGTGCTGCCAGTCGCGGCACTGCTGCTGCGATTCGGCCAACCAGATTTACTTAACGTACCCTTCATCGCGCAAGCGGGTGGGGCCATCTTTGATAACCTCGCGTTAATTTTCGCTATCGGTGTGGCTTCCAGCTGGTCAAAAGACAGCGCGGGCGCGGCAGCGTTGGCGGGTGCGGTCGGTTATTTCATATTGACCAAAGCAATGGTGACCATTAACCCGGCCATCAATATGGGTGTGCTGGCGGGTATCATCACCGGTCTGGTCGGCGGTGCGGTGTATAACCGTTGGTCTGGTATCAAACTGCCTGACTTCCTGAGCTTCTTTGGCGGCAAACGCTTTGTGCCGATCGCCACTGGCTTCTTCTGTCTGGTGCTGGCTGCTATCTTCGGCTACGTGTGGCCACCGGTGCAGAACGCCATCCATGCGGGTGGTGAGTGGATTGTGGGCGCAGGCGCACTGGGTTCCGGTATCTTTGGTTTCATCAACCGTCTGTTGATCCCAACCGGTCTGCATCAGGTTCTGAACACCATCGCCTGGTTCCAGATTGGCGAATTTACTAACGCCGCTGGTACCGTATTCCACGGTGACATCAACCGCTTCTACGCGGGTGACGGCACTGCGGGTATGTTCATGTCTGGTTTCTTCCCGATCATGATGTTTGGTCTGCCGGGTGCGGCGCTGGCGATGTACTTCGCGGCTCCGAAAGCACGTCGTCCGATGGTTGGCGGTATGCTGCTGTCCGTTGCGATCACTGCATTCCTGACCGGTGTTACCGAGCCGCTGGAATTCCTGTTCATGTTCCTGGCTCCACTGCTGTACCTCCTGCACGCACTGTTAACAGGTATCAGCCTGTTCGTTGCAACACTGCTGGGTATCCACGCAGGCTTCTCCTTCTCCGCAGGTGCTATCGACTACGTGTTGATGTACAACCTGCCGGCAGCAAGTAAGAACGTCTGGATGCTGGTTGCGATGGGTCTGGTGTTCTTCGTTATCTACTTTGTGTTGTTCAGCGCGGTTATCCGTATGTTTAACCTGAAAACGCCGGGCCGCGAAGATAAAGAAGACGACATCGTTACTGAAGAAGCCAACAGCAACACTGAAGAAGGTTTGGCTCAACTGGCAACCAGCTACATTGCAGCGGTTGGCGGTACCGATAACCTGAAAGCGATTGATGCCTGTATCACTCGTCTGCGTCTGACCGTTGCCGATTCCGGTCGCGTAAACGATGCGATGTGTAAACGTTTAGGTGCATCTGGAGTGGTTAAGCTGAACAAGCAAACTATCCAGGTCATTGTGGGTGCGAAAGCTGAATCCATCGGCGACGAAATGAAAAAAGTTGTCGCGCGTGGCCCGGTGGCGGCAGCGTCTGGCGAAACTGCGCCAGCAGCAGCGACTCCGGTTGCAAAACCGCAGGCTGTAGCAAACGCAGCAACCGTTGAAGCGCTGGTTTCTCCGATTACCGGTGACGTCGTTGCGCTGGAGCAGGTTCCTGATGAAGCCTTCGCCAGCAAAGCGGTAGGCGACGGCGTGGCGGTGAAACCAACGGATAAAATCGTGGTTGCTCCGGCTGCGGGCACCATCGTGAAAATCTTCAACACTAACCATGCGTTCTGTCTGGAAACCGTGAAAGGCGCGGAAATCGTGGTCCATATGGGTATCGATACCGTCGCGCTGGAAGGTAAAGGCTTTAAGCGTCTGGTTGAAGAAGGCGCGGAAGTGACTGCAGGCCAACCGATTCTGGAAATGGACCTGGAGTACCTGAACGCCAACGCACGTTCCATGATTAGCCCGGTTGTGTGCAGCAACAGCGATGATTTCGGCGCTCTGGTCATTAAAGCCGAAGGTCATGTGGTTGCCGGTCAAACACCACTGTATGAGATTAAAGGTAAATAACTGCTCCTGAGTAAAGTGAGTTAAGTGCCTTAAGCGGCGGGGGATCTTCCTCCGCCGCTTTTTTTTGCAGCAAATACCCTCATATATCCTGTTGAAACACCTTTTTTGTGCAACTAATAGTTGTCTCCTGACGTCGCTTATAAGATCATGTTCCGTTATACGTTGTTTACGCTTTGAGGAATCCACGATGAGTGAGGCTGAAGCCCGCCCGAGTAACTTTATTCGTCAGATCATCGATGAAGATCTGGCCAGTGGTAAGCACACCACTATCCATACACGTTTTCCGCCGGAGCCAAATGGCTATCTGCACATTGGCCACGCGAAATCCATTTGTCTGAACTTTGGCATTGCGCAAGATTACCAGGGCCAGTGCAACCTGCGTTTTGATGATACGAACCCGGTTAAAGAAGATATCGAGTACGTTGAGTCGATTAAAAACGACGTTGAATGGTTAGGTTTCCACTGGACTGGCGATATTCGCTACTCTTCGGATTACTTCGATCAGCTTCACGCCTATGCGGTAGAGCTTATTAATAAAGGTCTGGCATACGTTGACGAACTGTCAGCGGACGAAATCCGCGAATACCGTGGCACGTTGACTCAGCCTGGCAAAAACAGCCCGTACCGCGATCGTAGCGTCGAAGAGAACCTGGCGCTGTTCGAAAAAATGCGTACCGGGGGTTTTGAAGAAGGTAAAGCCTGCCTGCGCGCGAAAATCGATATGGCTTCGCCGTTTATCGTAATGCGCGATCCGGTGCTGTATCGTATTAAATTCGCCGAACACCACCAGACCGGCAACAAGTGGTGCATCTACCCGATGTACGACTTTACCCACTGCATCAGCGATGCGCTGGAAGGCATTACGCATTCACTGTGTACGCTGGAGTTCCAGGATAACCGTCGTCTGTACGACTGGGTGCTGGACAACATCACTATTCCGGTTCATCCGCGCCAGTACGAATTCTCGCGCCTGAATCTGGAATACACCGTGATGTCCAAGCGCAAGCTGAATCTGCTGGTGACTGACAAGCACGTTGAAGGCTGGGACGATCCGCGTATGCCAACGATCTCTGGTCTGCGTCGTCGTGGTTACACCGCCGCCGCTATCCGTGAGTTTTGCAAACGTATTGGCGTGACCAAGCAGGACAACACCATTGAGATCGCTTCTCTGGAATCCTGTATTCGCGAAGATCTGAATGAAAACGCCCCGCGCGCGATGGCGGTTATCGATCCGGTGAAACTGGTTATCGAAAACTACCCGCAGGGCGAAAGCGAGCTGGTTACCATGCCTAACCATCCGAATAAACCGGAAATGGGCAGCCGTGAAGTGCCGTTCAGCGGTGAAATTTGGATCGATCGCGCAGACTTCCGTGAAGAAGCCAACAAGCAGTACAAGCGTCTGGTGATGGGCAAAGAAGTACGTCTGCGTAACGCTTACGTGATCAAGGCCGAGCGTGTAGAGAAAGATGCGGAAGGGAATATCACCACCATTTTCTGCACTTACGATGCGGACACTCTGAGCAAAGATCCAGCCGATGGTCGTAAAGTAAAAGGCGTTATTCATTGGGTAAGCGCGTCCCATGCGCTGCCGATTGAAATCCGTCTGTACGACCGCCTGTTTAGCGTACCAAATCCAGGTGCGGCGGAAGATTTCCTGTCCGTCATCAACCCGGAGTCGCTGGTCATTAAACACGGCTACGGCGAGCCATCACTGCAGGCCGCGGTTGCAGGCAAGGCGTTCCAGTTTGAACGTGAAGGCTACTTCTGCCTCGACAGCCGCTATGCAACGGCTGACAAGCTGGTGTTTAACCGCACCGTTGGTCTGCGTGATACGTGGGCTAAAGTGGGCGAATAAGCTGCCTCATATCCTGTCTAAACGCCGCTTCATGCGGCGTTTTTTTTCGCAAAAAAACCGTGCGCCAGGCTCCGTTTGCGGAGCGAATTAATTACATGTCTGTAATAATGGATTGGCTGAATGTTTTTGCGTTTAAATAACTTACCTCAATATGAAATGGGCTGAAACCGATTTCATCTCCATGGAAAACAAGCCTTTTTTTCATTTTCTCAACGCTTTTTTATCTCCCAATGAAAATGTAACAGAAAGCAATGAAATATGTGCGGTTGCTCATACTATTACATACTCGTTACAGAAAGAGATTGATAATTCGCGTCGCGAAAAATAGTCTATTCATTGTAGTCACTGAGGTTTTCTTAGCGCTACTTTTTTAATTTTTGTTTTTTCGCTGACCGCTTTTATCGGCAGCATTTAATACCCAATGGATTTCGAGTTGCATCAAGGCGGCGACGCAGCGAATTCCCGGGAGCGTACATCAGTACGTGACTGGGATGAGCGAGGAAAGCCAACGCAGATGCGGCTTGAAAGACGAAGGGTTATACGTCAAAGAGGATTAACATATGCGTACGTTTAGTGGCAAACGTAGTACGCTGGCGCTGGCTATCGCCGGTATCACAGCAATGTCGGGTTTTGTTGTTGCTCCCCAGGTACACGCCGAAGGTTTCATTGATGATTCCACTTTAACCGGCGGCATCTATTACTGGCAGCGTGAGCGTGACCGTAAAGATGTGACCGATCATGACAAATACAAAACCAACCTTTCTCACTCCACCTGGAACGCTAACCTCGACTTCCAGTCCGGTTATGCGGCCGATATGTTTGGTATTGATATCGCAGCATTCACCGCTATTGAAATGAACGAAAGTAGCGAAAGCGGCCATCCAAACGAAATCGCATTCTCTTCAAAAAATAAAGGCTATGACGAAGATTACTCCGGCGATAAAAGCGGAATTAGTCTTTATAAAGCAGCAGCCAAATTTAAATACGGCCCAACCTGGGCGCGTGCCGGTTACATTCAACCAACCGGACAGACTCTGTTGGCTCCGCACTGGAGCTTTATGCCAGGGACCTATCAGGGTGCTGAAGCCGGTGCCAACTTCGACTATGGTGATGCGGGTGCACTGAGCTTCTCCTATATGTGGGCCAACGAATATAAAGCACCGTGGCACACCGAAGTCGATAAATTCTATCAGGCTGATAAAAAGACCAGCGTAGATTACCTGCACTCAATCGGCGCGAAATATGACTTCAAAAATAACCTGTTGCTGGAAGCGGCATTTGGTCAGTCTGAAGGCTACGTCGATCAGTACTTCGCAAAAGCCAGCTACAAATTCGATTTAGGCGGTAACCCGTTTACCACCAGCTACCAGTTCTACGGCGCGCGTGACAAAGTTGATGACCGCACCGTGAACGATATTTATGACGGTACGGCCTGGCTGCAGGCGTTGACCTTCGGCTACAAAGTGGCGGAAGTGGTTGACCTGCGTCTGGAAGGGACCTGGGTTAAAGCGGACGGGCAGCAGGGTTACTTCCTGCAACGTATGACGCCGACCTACGCCTCATCCAACGGTCGCCTTGATGTCTGGTGGGATAACCGTTCCGACTTCAACGCCAACGGCGAAAAGGCAGTCTTCTTCGGCGCAATGTATGACCTGAAGAACTGGAACCTGCCGGGCTGGGCAGTGGGCGCGTCCTACGTTTACGCATGGGATGCCAAACCTTCTACCTGGCAGCTCAACCCGGATGCGTACTACGACAAAAACCGGACTATCGAAGAGTCTTCTTACAGCCTGGATGCGGTTTATACCCTGCAGGACGGTCGTGCGAAGGGCACCATGTTTAAACTGCACTTCACCCAGTACGACAACCATTCAGATATTCCGAGCTGGGGCGGTGGTTACGGCAACATCTTCCAGGATGAGCGTGACGTGAAATTCATCGTTATTGCTCCGTTCACCATCTTCTAATGCCAACAGCGGCAGGCCTGGCGCCTGCCGCATCGTTGAGGAAAGTGTTATGAAAAAACTGATACTCATCGCCGTTATGGCATCAGGGCTGGTGGCTTGTGCACAATCCCCTGCGCCGAAAGAAGACAGCCGTCTGAAAGAAGCCTACAGCGCGTGTATTAATACCGCGCAAGGATCGCCGGAGAAAATAGAAGCCTGCCAAAGCGTGTTGAATGTGCTGAAGAAAGAAAAGCAGCACCAGCAGTTTGCCAATGAAGAAAGCGTACGCGTACTGGATTATCAGCAGTGTATCCAGGCCACGCGCACGGGTAACGATCAGTCTGTTAATGCTGATTGCAACAAAGTCTGGCAGGAAATTCGTAGCAAGAATACTGCGCAGTAAATCGAAAAATGAAAATACAACGGGCGGAGAATTTTTCCGCCCGTTTGCTTTTCAGAGCTTATGTTCCACCGGTTGATAACCCCGACTCAGCCGCACAAACAGCATTGCCGTGGCGGCGAGTCCGCAAAGTGCCGCGCACATCAGCCACCATCCTGGTGAGCTTTTATCCCCGGTGAGCTGAACCAGCGCTGTGGATATGACCGGCGTTAGGCCGCCAAAAATCGCCGTGGCAAGACTGAATGCCAGTGAAAAGCCCACCGTACGCACATAGACCGGCATCACCTCGGTGAGTGCGGCTACCATTGCCCCGTTATACATCCCAAAAAAGAACGAGAACCAAAGCAGGACCAGCGTCATGCGCATAAAGTCTGGTGCGGCGGTGAGCCAGTGCATTACCGGCCAGGTGGTGATCAGTGCGAGTACGGTAATCCCCATCAACACTGGACGACGACCAATTCGGTCAGAAATTGCCCCGCCAATCGGCAGCCAGATAAAGTTAGAAATACCGACCAGCATGGTGACTACCAGGCTGTCGCGCGCGCTCAGGTGGAGTACAGCCCTGCCGTAGGTCGGGGTGTAGACGGTAATGAAATAGAACGTGGTGGTGGTCATCGCTACCAGCAGCGTACCCGCAGCAATGAGGCGCCAGTTTTTGATGATAGTGGTGAAAATTTCCCTGGTGTCGGGCCGATGTGTTCGTTGTAAAAATGCGTCGGTCTCCTGAAGCGAACGGCGCAGGACGAAGATCAAAGGAATAATCATGCAACCAATAAAGAAAGGAATGCGCCAACCCCATTCAGAGATCTCATCGTGCCCCAGCGTGGCGTTCAGGCCGTAACCAATCAATGCCGCTACCACAATCGCGACCTGTTGGCTGGCGGACTGCCAGCTTGTGTAAAAGCCTTTATTGCCAGGCGTGGCGATTTCAGACAGATAAACCGAGACGCCGCCCAGCTCCACGCCCGCAGAGAAGCCCTGTAATAATCGACCGACTAATACCAGCACAGGAGCCAGCAGGCCAATACTTTGATAACCGGGAACCAGGGCAATCAGCAGGGTACCGCAGCCCATAATCGCCAGCGTCACCATCAGTCCTTTGCGGCGACCAATTCTGTCGATGTAAGCGCCCAGCACGATTGCCCCAACCGGTCGCATTAAGAAACCCGAGCCGAATACTGCGAAGGTCAACATGAGCCCGGCAAATTCACTCTCCGCAGGAAAGAAAGTCCTGGCGATATAGGTGGCGTAAAAACCGAACAGAAAAAAGTCGAACTGTTCGAGAAAATTACCGCTGGTTACCCGCAGTATTGCGCCGAAAGTTCCGGCGCGCGATGGTTGTTGTGTCATTGGGTTTGCTCCACTGTCTTATCATAATATTTATAGAGGTAAGAGTTTGCGGGTTAGTCGCCTGTGACCCCCGCCTGTTTGCCGCGCCGTTTCTCAATCGCCCACTTGAGTAAGGCTGCGCAGCGGTAAAATCCATGGGCAAATTTTCCGTAAGGAATGGTCAGAAAAAGCGCCATGACCACACCGAGATGAATGGCCAGTAAAATAGCCATCCATGAAGTGTCTCTTCCCGCCAGCAGCGCCAGACCGGTCAGACTGGTCAGCAGCAGCAGCAAAATAAAACCGCGATCCATCGGTTTCTGCCTTGCGTCGCCATGTAGCGGTGAGCGTTTGAGATTGAGCCATAGCAAGCCAGCCGGGCCGACAACCAGGCCAATGCCACCCAACGTGCCCAGCATCACCGGAACGCTGAAGAACGGATAGGGCGCTTCTATGCCGGCAAAGTAGTGATAGCCCGTTGCGACCACGGTGGCGGCAAAGCAGAGCATAAAACCGTAGAAGGTGAAGTGATGGAAACGGCGGCGCATCAGGGTGAAGGCATCATCCGCTTCGTTACACCCTTTGCCGTGGCCACCATCGAGATATTTCAGCGTCAGCGCATCGTGTGAGGCTTCAGCAATCTCGGCGGAACGCGGCATACCCGGAGAGATCTCGCGCCAGAAGCGGATCACGCCCGCCATCAGCAAACCGATCGCCAGAATAAAGACCGAACCAAACATCCAGGCCAGCAGGTTATGCGGGAAAATTTGATAGAAATCCCCAGCCAGCGGAGGATGGAATAGTGAACCTTTCAAACCGATGGCGAGAAGTAAAAACAGGATCAGACCGAAAACCAGCGCCAGCGTCACGGTGACGCCTGCGCGACGATAAAGCGCGCCAAAGGCGGCGGGTTGCGCGTAGTGCTGATAGGTTTCGAGCCGGACTTCCGCCATCGCTTTCGGTACGTTGATGGCAAATTCATGAGGTGGGGCATACTGACACGCGTGCAGGCAAGCGCCGCAGTTATGGCACAAGTTTGCCAGATAATTGATATCCGCTTTACCGAATTCCAGGCGCTGCGTCATGGCCGGGAACACGGCGCAAAATCCTTCACAATAGCGACAGGCATTGCAGACCTGCATCACGCGTTCAACTTCCGCTTCCGGTTCAGTGATAATTTGCGCTTCGATAATCAGTTTCTCAAGCTGCCTCATGACGAGTCTCCTTACGTGCGGCCAGCGCGGCTTCTTTTCCGGCAATACGGCCAAAGGTTGTGCCGATTGACATGCCCACACCTGCGGTGTAACCCTTGCCCAGCACGTTGCCTGCCATCATCTCTCCGGCGACGAACAGGTTACGGCTTGGTTGCCCGGCAAAGTGAACGGCAGCGCGCTCGTTCACTTTTAACCCGAGATAGGTGAAGGTGATCCCTGGCCGCAGGGCATAGCCGTAGTATGGCGGCTGGTCCAGCGGTCGTGCCCAGTGCGTTTTCGCGGGTAGCAAATCTTTGGTGGCGCAGTTATCCAGAACGGTATGGTCGAACTGGCCGGGCTGGCAGGCGTTGTTGTATTCCGTCACGGTGTGAGTAAAGCGTTCGGCATCCAGTCCTAACTGAAGGGCCAGCTCTGCCAGCGTATTGGCCTGTGCGCCAGGAAAGACCGGAGGCATGAAGTGGCCGATGGCTTTACTGTCGATGATGGAGTAACCAATCTGCCCTGGCTGTTGAGCGACCAGACGTCCCCAGATGGCGTAGCGTTTCGGCCAGAAATCTTCGCCTTCATCATAAAAACGCTCAGCGTCACGGTTGACGACTATGCCGAGCGAAACACAGTCCACGCGTGTACAAATCCCGCCGTCATATAATGGCGCTCTGGCGTCAATGGCTACGCAGTGTGACTGGGAGGGTTCGCCGATAATGTCGGCTCCGGCATCCATCATAAATTTGAGCAGTACGCCCTGGTTAAAGCGCGTACCGCGAATCAGGAAGTTATCCGCGGGCCATTCGCCGCGCTCGTTCTCTCCCCACGCTTCTCGTAGCCATTCGCGGTTAGACTCAAACCCGCCCGCGGCAAGCACGCAGGACTTAGCGGTGATGCGCTCTTCGCCTGCCAACGCTGCCACGAACTCGCCGTTGTGCAATTCAAGCGCCTGCACCGGTGTGTTATAGCGGATTTGTACGCCCAGCTTTTCTGCGCTGCGATAATAGGCATTCACGAGAGCTTTACCGCCCCCCATAAAAAAAGCGTTGGTTCGTGCCACGTGTAAAGCGCCAGAGAGTGGAGGCTGAAAATTGACGCCGTGCTGGCGCATCCAGTCGCGGCAATGTGATGAGGTACGGATCACCAGACGCGCCAGGGCTTCGTTGGTTTTTCCTTCTGTGACGCGCTGCAGGTCTTGCCAGAACTCCTCTTCCGGATAGCTTTCCACCAGCACATCCTGCGGCGCATCATGCATACAGCGCAGATTACGCGTGTGTTGGGAATTTCCCCCACGCCATTCCCGGGGAGCCGCTTCGAGTAGTAAAACGGAAGCGCCTTGCTCCCGGGCGGTAAGGGCAGCGCATAAGGCAGCATTGCCACCGCCAATCACCAGAACATCAACCATCGTATACTCCATTACCATTTAACTAATTGTTAAATTTGTAATTGAAATGTATACGTACGGCTTGTGCGGGCGCTATGACGTAGCGCTAAAGAGGGCTTTAGTTATTGTAAAGGATGGCACCTGGCCAGCTTCCGGCTTCCACCAGTTGATGCATAACTTTCGTCAGTACCACACGGGCGGCGAGGCCTGCCGGGGTAAGTTCATCGTCAGAGAGACTGACCAGAAAGTTGGGGCGGCTAAGTATCGGATTATGGACGCCGATCACTCTTAGCGTCTCTTTATCGAGATGGGAAATCGCCGCTCCGGGTTGAAGAGTGGCGCCAATGCCACTGCGCACGGCGCGCATCAGCAGCGCCAGACCATCAATTTCTGTAGCGATCTCAATGTTCAGCGCGTGTTCCTGACTAATTGCCTCCAGCCTGCCGCGCAGACCGTGGCCAGGGCTTGGCATTATCAATGGAATACTCGCCAGTTGGGCAGGCGCAATATTGTCATCGGCAATATCAGCCAGTAGGGTATGGGTCCCAATCAAAAACAGCCGTTCTTCGAGAATCGGTCTGGCACTCCAGCGCAGGATCTTTTCTTTTTGAAACACCACAGCCAGATCAATCTGGCGGGTATTAATCATCCGTTCCAGATTACCAGAGAGACTTTCCACCACGTGCAGGCGAACATCGCTATAGCTTTCCCGCATGGCGTGAATAAAAGGCATACCGAGAACGGAAGCGGTACTGGGAGCCATACCGACGCTGACGTGCCCGGAAAGCCGGGACTCTCGTGCGGCGAGGATCGCATCGTCTGCGTGACGGAGCGCCAGCTGCGCCTGGGAGTAAAAAGCCAGTCCGGCGCTGGTCGGCGACACGCCTCGCGAGGTGCGCTGCAGCAGGCGAATAGCGAGTTCGTTTTCCAGACGCGACATTTGCTGGCTGAGTGCCGAAACCCCGATATTGAGATCGAGCGCCGCGCTACCCATGCTGCCGGTTTCTACAATGCGCACAAAATAGCGTAGCTGGCGAAGTTCCATTTCGACTCTCCGGAAGGGGCAATTGATTTTTACATTAAAGCAACACAGGAGCGGAGGGAAGGGGAAAAGGGCAGGTAACGCCCATAAAAAAAGCCAACCGGAGGGTTGGCTTTTCAGAAAGCATTACATTATTTGCCGTCGTGGGCGTGCTCATCTTCGCGGCAATCGCCTTCGGCGCAGTGACCGTAAAGATAGAGGCTATGGTTAGTTAAGCGAATGCCATGTTTAGCCGCAATCTCACGCTGGCGGGCTTCGATGGAATCATCGCTGAACTCGACCACTTTGCCGCAGTCAAGGCAGATGAGGTGATCGTGATGATGCTGTTGAGTCAGTTCGAAGACGGATTTACCACCTTCAAAATTATGGCGGGTCACGATACCGGCATCATCAAACTGGTTCAGCACGCGATACACGGTCGCCAGACCAATTTCTTCACCCATATCGATCAGGCGTTTGTATAAGTCTTCCGCACTGACGTGATGGTTATCCGGTTCCTGAAGAACTTCCAGAATTTTTAAACGAGGAAGCGTTACTTTCAGGCCAGCCTTCTTTAATGCGGTATTGTTGTCAGTCATGCGGAATCTGTCCTGTAGCTAAACGATTCACTTCATTAACAGAAGTGACAGAAATTGCACTTGAGATAATGCGATTCATTATAGAACTGCCATGGCTAAATGAAAACTGCAAGTCTCTGGCATATATTGTTAATCAAAACGTGGTATCGCCGACAAACACACTGTGCAACACCCGATTGGCATCCAGCCATTGTACAGGGTCAGACGAAAAAGTTACAAATTTGTAGCAATTATTTTGATTGGTTTTATCTATTGATGCGGCGCAGATGGAAATCTGCGCCGCACGAAATCAGGCATTGATGATTTCGTCGAGGTGCAGCTCTTCAGAGATCTGCTTAACCCATTTTTCTACGCGCTCAGCGGTCAGTTCAGGCTGGCGATCTTCATCGATAGCCAGACCGACAAAGTGGTCGTCGTCAGCCAGACCTTTGGACGCTTCAAAGTGATAACCCGCTGTCGGCCAGTGACCAACGATGGTTGCGCCGCGCGGTTCGATGATGTCGCGAATTGTGCCTAACGCATCGCAGAAATATTCTGCGTAATCTTCCTGGTCGCCGCAGCCGAACAATGCAACCAGTTTGCCGTTAAAATCAATGTCTTCGAGGGTAGGGAAGAAATCGTCCCAGTCACACTGCGCTTCACCGTAGTACCAGGTTGGAATGCCGAGCAGCAGAATGTCATACCCTTCGAGGTCTTCTTTGCTGCTTTTTGCAATGTCATGAACATCGGCAACGTCTTTACCAAGCTGTTTTTGAATCATTTTTGCGATGTTTTCGGTGTTACCGGTGTCGCTGCCGAAAAAGATGCCAGTGATTGCCATGAGTAAAATAACCTCTTGAAACTTATTGAAATGGTGGTGGCGCATTGCCCACGGATAAGGGCAATCATAGCAGAACAGTCAGGCATGCGGAAACAGCAAACACGCGGGACTGCACTCTGTGCTACACGATTTATGATTTAGAGCAGAAATTCAGACTATGCCTGACCGCGCAATGCGCTGAGTTGGGCCATCAGCATCTCTTCGATGAGTTCACTGCGACTCATATTGCGCGCCTCGGCCAGCTCGTTCAGAGCGTCAACGGCATCAGCGTTCAGTTTCAGTTCGACACGCTTAAGCCCGCGAACTTTATCGCGTTTAAGCTGATTACGTTTGTTAATACGTAACTGTTCATCACGCGAGAGCGGATTAGTTTTGGGTCGTCCCGGGCGACGCTCCTGCGCGAACAGATCTAATGTCGTACGGTCCGTTTGTTCTTTGGCCATGATCTTGGTGACTTCGGGGAAACAATCAGCCAGGCGTCTGCCCGGATGGATAGCGCGCCATAATACATCAGCAGGGGGGACACGCCAACGCCCACGCGCGTAATCGCGCGCAGACGCTGAGTTTTTAATCAGTTAGCCTGCTCGTCCAGATAACGACGGATGGCGCGCAGCACCGCCTCCGGTTTTTCTGCATGCACCCAATGACCCGCGCCAGCAATAACGTGCGCCCGAGCCTGCGGGAATTGCGCCAGCAGCTGTTCGCGATACGCTTCGGTAACATACGGTGAATTGCCGCCAGGGATAAACAGCGCCGGGTGCTCCCACGGCGGAATGGTCTCCCAACCGACGATATGGGGATATTGATCCCACAGCACGGGAACGTTAAAACGCCACTCGCCGTCGACAAATGATTTCAGCAGAAATTGGATAACGCCTTCTTCTTGCAGATGTTGACGCATGACGCTCGCCGCCTGCTGACGCGAAGTGGCCTGCGCATCGGTTACAGCATTGATTGCCGCAAAAATCTCATCGTGACGGCGCACATGATAGTCAACGGGGGCGATGTCGATGGCCACCAGCCGTTCGACACGCTCCGGGGCCAGTGCGGTCAACGCCATGACGGCTTTACCCCCCATCGAGTGACCAATAAAGATCGCTTTATCTATCTGCCGATCGTCCAGCGTATCCAGCAGATCTTGCGCCATGGCCGGATAATTCATCTCAGGCGAGCGAGGGGAGAGGCCATGATTTCGCATATCAACCTGGATGATATCGTGATCGGCTACCAGGGAGCGCGCCAGGATCCCCAGGTTATCCAGACTGCCAAACAGGCCGTGAACCAGGACGATGGGAGAATTATTGTGCAGGTTTTGCGCAGATTGCGCTCGGATATTCAATTTCATGGCAAAGTTCTTTTTTTCACACTCACGGGTTAGGGTATCATGTTGACCATTCTGCCACATGGCTGCAACAACTACGGTTACTCCGAGTTTTGCCCGCCACCAGGCTTGACGCTATCCGCTGTTGGGATTTGTCTTTACACTACGCGTGTTGACCCAACAACTTGTATTCAGCTAAACACTGCACTGGATTAAGATGAAAACGATTGAAGTTGATGATGAACTCTATAGCTATATTGCCAGCCACACCAAGCATATCGGCGAGAGCGCATCCGACATTTTACGGCGTATGTTGAAATTTTCCGCCGCATCACAGCCTGTCACTCCGGTAGTTAAAGAAGTCCGCGCTGTGCAAGCCGTCGTGGAAGCGAAGCCGGTTAACCCCGTAAAAGATAAAGTGCGCGCCATGCGTGAACTGCTGCTGTCCGACGAATACGCGGAGCAGAAGAAAGCAGTAAATCGCTTTATGCTGGTGCTGTCTACACTCTATTCACTGGATCAAAACGCGTTCGCCGAAGCAACAGAATCGTTGCATGGTCGTACGCGCGTTTATTTTGCAGCGGATGAACAGACGCTGCTGAAAAATGGTAATCAAACCAAACCAAAACACGTGCCAGGCACGCCGTACTGGGTGATCACCAATACCAATACCGGCCGTAAATGCAGCATGGTTGAGCACATCATGCAGTCAATGCAATTCCCTGCGGAATTGATTGAAAAGGTTTGCGGAACAATTTAATCCTTGCATTAGAAGGACCAGGCAATGGCAATCCACAACCGTGCAGGTCAACCTGCGCAACAGAGTGATTTGATTAACGTCGCCCAACTGACGGCACAGTACTATGTACTGAAACCAACGGCAGGGAACGCTGAGCACGCCGTCAAGTTCGGTACGTCCGGACATCGCGGTAGTGCAGGTCGTCATAGTTTTAACGAGCCGCATATTCTGGCTATCGCTCAGGCGATTGCTGAAGAACGTGCGAAGAACGGGATTACTGGCCCGTGCTATGTGGGCAAGGATACCCACGCGCTGTCTGAACCGGCTTTTATCTCTGTACTGGAAGTGCTGGCGGCGAACGGCGTTGACGTCATCGTGCAGGAAAATAACGGCTTTACGCCAACCCCTGCCGTGTCGAACGCTATCCTGGTCCACAACAAAAAAGGCGGCCCGCTGGCGGACGGCATTGTGATTACGCCGTCCCACAACCCACCGGAAGATGGCGGCATTAAATACAACCCGCCAAACGGTGGTCCGGCAGATACCAACGTCACCAAAGTGGTGGAAGACAGGGCTAACGCCCTGTTGGCTGACGGTCTGCAAGGCGTGAAGCGTATGTCGCTGGACGCTGCGCTGGCATCGGGTCATGTCAAAGAGCAGGACCTGGTTCAGCCGTTTGTTGAAGGACTGGCTGACATCGTCGACATGGCGGCAATCCAGAAAGCTGGCCTGACCTTGGGTGTCGATCCGCTGGGCGGTTCCGGTATCGAATACTGGAAACGTATTGCGAAGCACTACAACCTGAACCTGACTATCGTTAACGATCACGTTGATCAAACTTTCCGTTTCATGCATCTCGACAAAGATGGCGCAATCCGTATGGACTGCTCCTCCGAGTGCGCGATGGCGGGCCTGTTGGCGCTGCGCGACAAGTTCGATTTGGCTTTTGCTAACGATCCGGACTACGACCGTCACGGTATCGTCACCCCGGCAGGGCTGATGAACCCGAACCACTACCTGGCGGTGGCGATCAACTACCTGTTCCAGCACCGTCCGCAATGGGGCAAAGACGTTGCCGTCGGTAAGACGCTGGTGTCATCGGCGATGATTGACCGCGTGGTGAATGATTTAGGGCGTAAACTGGTCGAAGTTCCGGTTGGCTTTAAATGGTTCGTTGATGGTCTGTTTGACGGCAGCTTTGGCTTTGGTGGTGAAGAGAGCGCGGGGGCTTCTTTCCTGCGCTTCGACGGTACACCGTGGTCGACCGACAAAGACGGTATCATCATGTGCCTGCTGGCGGCAGAAATTACCGCTGTGACCGGTAAGAACCCGCAGGAGCACTACAATGAGCTGGCTGCTCGCTTTGGCGCGCCAAGCTACAACCGCCTGCAGGCGAGCGCGACCTCCGCGCAGAAAGCGGCGCTGTCTAAGCTGTCTCCGGAAATGGTGAGCGCCAGCACGCTGGCGGGCGACCCGATCACTGCGCGTCTGACGGCGGCACCGGGCAACGGTGCTTCTATCGGTGGTCTGAAAGTGATGACTGACAACGGCTGGTTTGCCGCGCGTCCGTCAGGTACGGAAGACGCTTATAAAATCTACTGCGAGAGCTTCCTGGGTGAAGAACACCGCAAGCAGATCGAAAAAGAAGCCGTTGAGATCGTCAGTGAAGTGTTGAAGAACGCGTAAACCGCAGGCCGGATAAGACGTAAGCGTCGTGATCCGGTATGAATGATGAAAAAGCCGGATCGCGCATAAGCTGATCCGGCTTTTTTATTCGGCTTAGATTCACGGCATAAACCGATAACCGATCCCGGTTTCGGTCAGAAAATGACGCGGGCGGGCCGGATCCAGTTCCAGCTTCTGGCGCAAGTGTCCCATGTAAATTCGCAGATAATGACTGTGTTCGACGGCGTTTGGCCCCCAAACCTGATTTAACAACTGGCGTTGCGTTAGTACCTTCCCGGCATTATTCAGCAGTACCGCTAACAGACGAAACTCAATCGGCGTCAAATGAATTTCCTCGTCATCTCGGTGTACGAGGCGGGCGGCGAGATCCACTTTTACATTGGCAAAATGCACCACCGGTTCGGGAGATGCGCCGCTGGCGTGACGACGCAATGCCACGCGTAATCGTGCCTGTAGCTCACCAATACCAAAGGGTTTACTGAGATAGTCATCGGCACCGGCATCCAGGGCGGCGATTTTATCGCTCTCTTCGCTGCGGGCAGAGAGCACAATTACCGGGATTGCGCTCCATTGTCGCAGGTCGCGAATAAAATCAATACCGTCGCCGTCCGGCAGGCCGAGATCGAGAATGATGAGATCGGGTTTTCGCGTGGCAGCTTCCAGCAGACCACGTTGCAGCGTTTCCGCTTCATATACACGCAGGCCATCAGTTTCCAGCGCGGTGCGCAGAAAACGGCGGATGGCCTGTTCATCTTCAACAATCAGTACGTTCGTCACATATCCTCATGAAAATCTTCAAGTTCAGGGGGGATTTCCTGGGGCAGTGTAACACGAAAACTCGCTCCTCCCTGGGCACGATTATGGGCGGAAATCGTACCGCCGTGCACGTCCACAATCGCCTGGCAAATTGCCAGTCCCAGTCCAACGCCCGGTACCGATGACTCTTTGTTTCCCCGGGAAAACTTGTCAAAAACTTGTTGTTCCATACCCGACGGAATACCCGGCCCATTATCCCAGACGTCCAGCTGCAGGTGTTCACCATCGACGCTGGCATCAATACCGATTTGCGCCGCTGGACCTGCGTATTTAACTGCGTTTTCCAGCAGATTAATCAGCACCCGTTCAAAGAGTGGGCCATCGACGTGGATCAGCGTCAACGGTGCTGGTAGCGACAAATTAATAGGAGCAGAGAGTCCTGGCTCCAGCATCTGCAGGGCGCTGCCGACCACCTCTTCCAGTGTTAACCACTCCTTCTTAAGATTAAAGCCGCCAGACTGAATTCGCGCCATATCCAGCAGGTTATTAACCAGTCGGGTCGTATTCAGGACGTGCTGGCGAATCTCACTGGCCTGGCGCGCGTGCGGAGATCCTTCGCTTGCCAGATCCAACGTTAAGATCTCTGCCTGACCAAACAGCACCGTTAACGGTGTACGTAAATCGTGGGAAAGGGCAGCGAGCAAGGCATTGCGAATACTTTCGCGCTCGCTGGCAAACCGGGCCTGCTCTTCGCTGGCGGTTAGCGTCAGGCGCTCCAGCGCGCTGGCAACAAGCAAGGTGAAAGTTTCCAGCAGGCGTTGCTGTTCGGGGATCATTAGCTGGCGTAAATTTCCCGGTTCCACCACCAGCAGCCCATGCGTTTTGTCAGCACTTTTTAACGGTAAAATTTGATACGGCACACCTGGCAACGTGTCAGTACCTGCGCCAGCCGGTTGCCCTTTATCAAAGCTCCATTGGGCAATGGCATCATCCCACGGCGTCATGCCCTGTTGATGAGTGAGAGGGGCCAGCTTACCGTTCTCACCGGGCAGTAAAACCTGGCTGCGGGCCTGGAACGTTGAGGCAATAAACTGTTCGCTGGTGGCGGCAATATCTTGCTGACTACGCCCAACGGCCAGCGCTTTCGACATCTCATACAAATGGCGCGTACGTTGTTCACGATAACGGGCCACCCGCGCCTGATAACGCACTCCGGCGGTCAGATTACCAATAACCAGCCCTACCGTGAGCATCACGGCGAAGGTGAGCAGGTACTGGACATCGGAAACGGCCAGCGTGCCACGCGGAGCAATAAAGAAGAGATCGAAGCTGGCGACGTTAATAAAAGTTGCCAGCACCGACGGCCAGCGTCCGTAAAAGAGGGCGATAACCACCACGCCCAATAAATAGATCATCACCAGGTTGGCGGCGTCAAAGGCCATCAACCACTGCATGGCAATCACTGTAATAATGGCGCACAGCGCGACGGCAAGCACGCAACCCTGAATTTGTACCCGCCATTTATCCTTAAATGTGCGGCTATCTGCAGTTTGCGGCACAGAGCGCGAAGGTGGCTCATCGAGCGCAACAATCATCAGGTCGAGATCCGGTGCGCGATGGGCCAGTTTGTCGGCAAAAGAGTCGCTGCGCCACCAGCGACGCGTAGTTGGACGCCCGAGGACAATTTTTCCCAGATTATGCTCACGGGCGTAACGGATCACCGCTTTGTCTTCGGTAGGGTCGGAAAGGGTGGCGGTTTCTGCACCCAGCTCCTGGGCTAACCGCAGAGCGCTTAGGATTGCCCGGCGCTGTTTTTCGGGCAGTCGGTGCAGCGCTGGCGTTTCGACATACACTGCATGCCAGACGCTGCCGAGGCGCGCTGCCAGACGCGCGGCAGCACGCACCAGTTTTTCGCTGCCGGTATTGTGTCCAATGCACAGTAAAATGGCGTCGCGGGTATGCCAGACTTTCTCCTCTCCCGGACGTCCACGCCAGGCGCGCATCTGATCGTCTACCCGATCGGCCGTGCGGCGCAAGGCCAGTTCACGGAGCGCGATCAGATTACCTTTGCGAAAGAAATGCTCGATGGCTCTTTCTGCCTGACCGACGATATAGACCTTGCCTTCATTCAAGCGCTGGCGCAAATCATCGGGGGGAAGATCGACCAGCACGACATCGTCGGCGGCATCGAAAAAAGGATCGGGGACGGTTTCGCGCACCTGAATACCGGTAACGCCGCTGACCACATCATTGAGACTTTCCAGATGCTGCACGTTGACGGTAGTAAAAACGTCAATACCGGCTTCCAGCAGCTCTTCAATGTCCTGCCAGCGTTTTGGATGGCGCGAGCCTGGCGCATTACTGTGCGCCAGTTCATCCATTAAAATGAGCGCCGGACGGCGGGCCAGCGCCGCGTCGAGATCGAACTCGCTGATATGACGACCATGGCGCGCCTGTCGCTTTAGCGGCAGGATGCTGAGACCGTCCAGTAGCGCGGCGGTCTCTTTACGTCCGTGGGTTTCCACCACGCCAATCAGCACATCTAACCCCTGCGCCCGCAGCCGCTGGGCCTCTGCCAGCATGGCCCAGGTTTTGCCGACGCCCGCGCAGGCGCCGAAGAAAATTTTCAGTTTTCCGCGGTGCGGGGCGGTGGTCTGCTCCAGCAGGCGATCGGGATTGGGGCGTAAGGGTTCGCTATGCATGTCCTTTTTCTCAGTGCTTATCCAGCGCTAAATTAAGTTCCACCAGGTTCACCACCGGCTGGCCGATAAAACTGACCAACGGCTTTTGCGTATATTGTGCAACCAGGCGCGTGACCTCTTCAACGCTGAGGTTGCGAGCCTGCGCCACGCGGGGGATTTGCCAGGCTACCGCGGCTGGCGTCAGGTTGTTGTCCAGCCCGCTGGAAGATGCCGTTACCAGCTCTACCGGAACGGCAGGATTTGCCTGCGGGTTGGCGGCACGCAGCGCGGCTATCCGGCTTTGCAGCTGTTTATCCAGTTCCGGGTTGCTGACGGCCAGATTACTGCCGCCAGAAGCCATGGGATTATAGGGCATTTCCGCCGTCGCAGACGGACGCCCCTGAAAATAACCCGCGGCGGTAAAATGTTGCCCAATAAGTTCAGAACCGCGAACAACCTGATCTTCGCGGATCAACGAGCCGTTAGCCTGGTGGGGAAACCACCACTGCCCCAGCGCGGTGGTCAGCAGCGGGTATGCCCCGCCGGTAATAAGCATCAGGAAAATCAAAGTTGATAATGCAGGACGTAATCCATTCATCTGAAACCTCACACCAGACCCAGCAGGGTCAGCAGTAAATCAATTGCTTTGATACCGATAAACGGCACAACCAGACCACCCAGACCATAGATCCACAAATTACGGCGCAACATCGCCGAGGCGGATAATGGTTTGTAGCTCACGCCCTTAAGCGCCAGTGGGATCAGAAAGACGATAACCAGTGCGTTAAAGATAACCGCGCTGAGGATCGCCGAGTCCGGCGAATGCAGACTCATCACGTTAAGTGCATTGAGCTGCGGATAGGTGGCGGCGAACGCGGCCGGGATAATGGCGAAATACTTCGCCACGTCGTTGGCGATACTGAAGGTGGTCAGCGAACCGCGCGTCATCAGCATCTGTTTACCAATGTGCACCACTTCAATCAGTTTGGTGGGGTTGGAATCGAGATCCACCATGTTGCCTGCTTCTTTCGCCGCCTGGGTTCCTGAGTTCATGGCGACTGCCACGTCGGCTTGCGCCAGCGCCGGGGCGTCGTTGGTTCCATCGCCGGTCATCGCCACCAGACGACCTTCCGACTGATACTGACGAATCAGCGCCAGCTTGGCTTCCGGCGTGGCCTCCGCTAAGAAATCATCCACCCCGGCTTCAGCGGCGATCGCGGCGGCGGTCAGGCGGTTGTCGCCGGTGATCATCACCGTTTTAATCCCCATTTTGCGCAGTTGGGCAAAACGTTCTTTGATCCCGCCTTTCACAATATCTTTCAGGGCTATCACGCCCAGTACGCGGGAGCCTTCGGCCACCACCAGCGGCGTAGCGCCAAGGCGGGCAACGTTCTCGACCTTCTGCTCCACGTCGGCGGGGAAATGGCCGCCGTTGGCTTCGACGTGACGACGGATGGCATCAACCGACCCTTTGCGGATCATTCGGTTGTCGATGTTGATCCCGCTCATCCGGCTTTGGGCGGTAAACGGCACAAAGGTAGCGTGCAGCGATTGCACGTCGCGGATACGCAGATTGAAGCGCTGTTTAGCCAGGATAACGATGCTGCGGCCTTCCGGCGTTTCATCGGCCAGCGATGAAAGCTGAGCGGCGTCGGCCAGCGTTTTTTCATCCACGCCGTGGGCAGGCAGAAAATCCGAAGCCTGGCGATTACCCAGCGTAATGGTGCCGGTTTTATCCAGCAGCAGTACGTCCACGTCACCCGCGGCCTCTACTGCGCGTCCGCTGGTGGCGATAACGTTCGCACCCAGCATGCGGCTCATCCCGGCGACACCAATCGCAGAGAGCAGCCCGCCTATCGTGGTGGGAATCAAACACACTAACAGGGCAACCAGCACCGTGACGCTGACCGCGCTCCCGCCCCAGGCGGAGAACGGCCACAGGGTGGCGGTCGCCAGTAAAAAGATAATGGTCAGGGCAATCAGCAGGATCGTCAGGGCGATCTCATTGGGCGTTTTACGCCGCTGCGCGCCTTCAACCATGGCGATCATCCGGTCGAGGAACGTTTCGCCGGGGTTTACGCTGCATTCGATTACCAGCCAGTCGGAGAGGATGCGGGTCCCGCCGGTGACGGAGGCGAAATCGCCACCGGATTCACGAATCACCGGCGCGGACTCACCGGTAATGGCGCTTTCATCTACCGACGCGCCACCTTCGATCACCTCGCCGTCACACGGGATAATATCGCCCGCTTCCACCAGCACGATATCGCCTTTACGTAAATCATCGGCAGGAACGTGATCCATGGCCGAGCCGTATTTAGGTTCGCGAAGTTTGCGGGCAAAGGCGGTTTTTTTAACACCTTTCAGACTGTTAGCCTGCGCCTTACTGCGTCCTTCCGCCAGCGCCTCAGCAAAGTTGGCGAACAAAACGGTAATCCACAGCCACAGACTTATCGCCCCGGTAAACCACGGATTGCCCTGCATATGGCTCGTTGCCATCGCCACTGTTAACAAGGTCGTTAACAGACTGCCCAGCCAGACGATAAACATCACCGGATTACGCCATTGGGTATGGGGGCTTAATTTTTTTACGGCGTCCATCAGCGCCTGTGCGACCAGAGAGGGTTCGAACAGCGCCAGTTGCTTGCGACTCATAGTAATGTGCTCCGCATCACTCAGTGTAATGACAGGTATTCTGCGACCGGACCAAGCGCCAGGGCAGGAACAAAGGTGAGAGCGCCAACCAGTAACACCGTACCGATTAACAACCCGACAAACAGTGCGCCGTGGGTAGGTAGCGTGCCCGGGCTTGCTGGCTGGATCTTTTTACTGACCAGCGACCCGGCGATAGCCATCACGGGAACGATCACGCCAAAGCGACCGAAGAACATGCACAGAGCCAGCAGGCAGTTCCAGAACGGGCTATTGGCGCTTAATCCGGCAAAGGCGCTACCGTTGTTGTTGGAAGCAGACGACACGGCATACAACACTTCACTAAAGCCGTGTGGACCTGGGTTAAGCATGGCGCTGCGCCCGGCATCGCTCATCATGGCGATCGCCGTACCGAGCAGTACCAGCGCAGGGGTGACCAGAATCGCCAGCGCGGTCATTTTCATTTCGCGCACGTCGATTTTCTTACCCAGATACTCCGGCGTACGACCAATCATCAGCCCGGCGATAAATACCGCCAGTAGCACAAACAGCAGCATGCCGTACAGACCTGAGCCGACTCCGCCGAAGACGACTTCGCCAATCTGCATTAGCCACATCGGCACCATCCCACCCAGTGCGGTAAAGGAGTCATGCATCGCATCGACAGCGCCGCAGGAGGCGGCTGTCGTGACGACGGCAAACAGACTCGTGGCCAGCACGCCAAAGCGGCTCTCTTTGCCTTCCATGTTGATATTGCTGTCTGCACCGAATGTCATCAGGTGCGGGTTGCCCTGAACTTCAGCCCACATTACTACGGCCACACAGACCACAAAAATCACCGACATAGCCCACAGCAGGGTCCGGCCCTGGCGACGATCGCCCACCACATCACCAAAGGCAAAACACAGCGCGGTGGGAATTAAGAAAATAGCCAGCATCTGCACCAGGTTGGTCAATGCGGTAGGGTTTTCAAACGGATGCGATGAGTTGGCATTAAAGAAACCGCCCCCGTTAGTGCCAAGCATCTTAATAGCTTCCTGGGAAGCGACAGGCCCCATCGGCAGCAGTTGTTTTACCCCTTCGAGAGTAGTGATGGGCTGATAGGGCAATACGTTTTGCAACGTGCCTTGCTGAATGAAGAACAGCGCAATGAGTAACGCAACAGGGACCAGGATCCACAGCGTAATGCGAACCAGATCGACCCATGCGTTGCCCAGCGTGTTGATACTCTGGCGCGAAAAGGCGCGGGTCAGGGCAAAAATCACCGCTATCCCGGTCGCCGCTGACAGGAAGTTCTGCACGGTCAACCCGGCCATCTGGCTGAAATAGCTTAAGGTGGTTTCGCCAGCATAGGATTGCCAGTTGGTATTAGTGACAAAACTCACCGCCGTGTTGAGCGCCAGATCCCATGAAAGCCCCGGTAGCTGCTGAGGGTTGAGCGGCAGCAGATTTTGCGCCATCAGCATCGAAAACAGGACCAGCAGACCCAGCACATTGAGCGCGAGGATTGCCAGCAGATACTGCCGCCAGTTCATCTCCTGCTGCGAGATGCCCAGACCACGCCAGAGCCAACTCTCCACGCCAGCGAGGCCTGGCAGGGACGTATTATTGATGAGTCGAGCCAGCCCAAACCCCAGCGGTCTGGCAATGACAAACAGCACCAGCAAGAAACTGGCAATGAGTAAAAATCCTTGTGCCGCCATCAGAACGCCTCCGCATTAATCAGGGCATACACCAGATAACCTAATAAGAAAATGACCAGCACAATGCCGGTTATCACGCCTGCACTCACAGTGCACCTCCAGTGGCATAAATGTGATAACCAGAGCGTAGATTTTTGCTTGCAAAGATTTCGCAAAAATCAGCGGGCGGGGTGTAAAAAAAGTATAAAAATGGCAAAGACCATTATTTAACTAATGGTTAGTATTAATTTAACTTTTATGTAACTTAATTACGATTTTAAGCTAAACGGAGCATCAATAGACAAAAATAAGTGGTCGGATGAGTAGCAAAATTACACACAAGGCGGTATTATTTTCATCAGTTAACCAAGTTTATTTTTCTGGTGCCATTCACCGAACAGATATATGGGAGAGGATTATGGACCTTTATAAAGAGTATCCAGCACACATTGTTTTCTTACGCCGTACCTTTGCCGTTGTGGCGGGCGTGCTGGCGCTACCGGTCATGCTGTTCTGGAAAGACCGCGCCCGTTTTTACAGCTATCTGCATCGCGTCTGGTCCAAAACCAGTGATAAACCGGTGTGGATGGAACAGGCTGAAAAAGTTAGCTGCGATTTCTACTGACAGTTTGCGAAGCCCAAAAAGCCGCTGATATCAGCGGCTTTTTTGTGCACTGAAACTAGAGATAGTTGCTGCGGCGTTCTCTGAGCGAGAGGGGAGAAGCCGTTGGTTGTCTGCTGTCCGGCATGCGGATGGACTTCAGATACAGTGAAAGTACCGAGACGGACTTTGGGGTATTAGGCATTCCCATTTTCTTCATCAGGTTACATTTGTGACTACTGATGGTTTTGCAGTTTTTATTTTTAATTTTCGAGATTTCTGAAACCGTAAAGCCCTCGGAAAGCATCATCAGAATTTGCGACTCGAGTCCGGTTAGCTGAGGTTTCAACCCATAGCTTTCTTCATCATTATTGTGCAGTAACGTGTTTACGATTACCGGATGAAGTTCCTTTAAAGTTATATTTCGTGGCAGGTATAAGCATGAGATGTTAAACACAGAATAAAGGACATTCATCATTATCAGATCGCTGAGGATGATTAAGTTTTTAGCGCCACTTTTCAACATTCTATTCTTCAGATAAAAAATGTCATCATAGATGATATCTTTCTCATCTATCGCAGCAATCGTGAGTAACTCATTGCTGTTTTCTTTGATCTCACTGAAACGTCGATAAAAAACAATTTTACTGTAAAAGAAACAGTCAAGAAGCGAGGCAATGCCCAGCGATGTATACTGGCATGTTCCAACTATTATAATTGTGTTTGTAGTCTTTTTATTCATAAATTACCCCATCCATAGATAAATTTTATCAGCATTTGCAGATTACAATAAACCTACTAAATTATTCCAGTGATAAGCATGTTGAGATAATCCAGGCGTAGACTTTTGGTGGTTGATTTTGCAGTGAATCCAGGATTAGTCTTAAAAGGATGTTTATGTAACTCTTTGAAAGATAATGGTGCCTGTTGAGATTTGTTTCGTATTTTGAATGATTTCTTATTTAATAATTCACGTATATTATTTATCGATTTATTACGTTAACATTTTTATCGGTCTTTAATCGGGCCATTTTTGCTTTTTACGAAATTAAAAATGGATAAAGGGAGGCTGCATATGCAGAAAATGGCAATCATTACCGCATCTGGGAAAAGTACGTCTGTGCCTGCTGGGGGAAATCACGTTAAAATTATTCAACCAGGAACGACGGTTAAAATTACTGTGGCAAAGGAGATGATTAGCGGGTCACAGAAAGAGGGTAACAATCTTGTTTTGGTGGAGAAAAACGGGTCGAAGATAACAATTGAAGATTTCTTTAAAACGGACGGCACTTTAAAAAATAAGCTGATTCTTGAGGATGGTGGAAAAGCGTATGAAGCAAAATATAATGCCGAAAATTTTGCTGGGCTGGCTTTCTTCCCGGTAAAACAAGCAGTAGATGAAAATACTGATAGTGGGGAAATGAATACAGCCGTCTGGCTGGTGCCACTGCTGGTCGCTGCCGCCGCAGGTATTGGTATCGCCATTTATAACAACAAGGATGATGGTAATTCGCACGATAACAAATCCAGTGACAGCAAAGAAAAGCAGGCATTAAGCGATGCGCAAAAAGATGTTGTGAATAAAGACAACACGTTTATCAATGCGCAAAAGACGCTGGCTGAAGCGGTGAAAGCGATGCAGGCTAATCCGTCAGTTGCAACTATCAAAGCGGTTGAGGAGGCAAGCGCGGCGGTGAAAACCGCGATGGATGCAATGAATAAGGCCAATACAACGCTGAAAACGGCGGTTGATGCGGCAAAAGCCAAAGGGATTGATACTACTGCGGCAGAAAAAATCCAAAAACAGGCGGCAGAGGATGCGACCAGTGCGAAAAACGCCATCGACAAAGCGGCTGAACTGGTCAAAACGGCGATCGCCTTAATCGATGAAAGTGCGCAAGCTATTGCCGGACAGGTCAAACTTGACTATCAATCTGCCAGTGATGCAGCCACGATTGCCAACAAACAGCCAGCTCAGAGCGCCATAGAAGTATCGAAAGCTAAGTTGACCGCTGCCGATGCCTCGCTGGGTAAACTGTATACACAGATTGAGCAATTATCGCAGCTAATTGCGAACGCGAAAGTGCAGGGGTTTAACGTAGATAATGCCGCTGCGCGTCTGAAGGATTTACAGGAACAATACGCTTCGTTCAGTATGGAGAGTACAGCGCTGGCTGACTCTGTTGCTCAGGCGGAGCAAAGTCTGCTGGATCTGAATGCGGCGCGTATGGCCGTTGACGCGGCAAACGAAGCGGTGAAACAGGCGGTAGCGCAGAAGTCGCAGGCCGCAGAGAAACTGGCCTCTGCCCTTGCGTTGAAAGAAGAAGTCCTGAAAAACAATCAGCTTGATCGCGTTGATGAAGTGAATAAGGCTATCGCTGCGGCAAATAAAAGCCTGGAGGCGGCGCGTCAGGCTACAGAAGCAGCTAATGCCGCAGCGACAAAGGCGAATGCTGATATTAATAAGCTCAATCCTGCGATTGATCCTGCGATAAAACCGCAGAACGTTACGCCGCTTGATATGCCTGATGTGAAACCGATTGATAAAGGCCTGCAAGTTGATGATAACAAAACGTTTGTTGAGTCCGTACAGGCCTTTATCAAGAGCCTGGTTGATTCGGTTAACAGCGTCTGGACGACGATTGCGAATTCAAAATCACTGGCATTTCTCAGTAATGTCATTTCTGAGATTACCGCCGGATTTAAAACCGTTAGTGAAGTCCTGGGTGAAAAAGTTGTCTCTGCCGTAAAAGCGATCAAAACAATAGAAAAAGCTTTAGTCGAGATCTTCATCAATAAACCAATTGAATTTATTAAAGATATACTGAAAGTTACCGGACAGAAGATTGCTGAAGCTATCGGTGAAACGGTCTCGGCGATTAAAACAGGGTTCGAGAACCTCGTTTCGAATGTGGGTAAAAATATCGCCGATGCTTTAAAAGGTATGAGTCTGACTGATTGGGTCAATCCGCTCAAATGGAACGCTCTGGTTGGTGAAGTGATTTCTAAGACCGCAGGTAATATCGTAAAAAGCATAGCCGATTTGGTGATGTCGTTACCGACAAAAATTATTGATTTCTTCACTGATGCTATCACTAAATATGCCGGGATAATTAGTGATAAAATCAAGAGTGAACTCAGTGTCGCTAAAGAAGCGATAACTAATGTTCTGAAAACGCTATTTGATGGCTTTATTAAAAATCCAATCGATAAACTGCTCACGCCAGTCCTTGATAAAATTAAGGAATTCATCAGTCATCCCGTTGAGTCGATTCAAAAATTGCTGTCAACGATTACCGATCTGGCGAAGGATGCTTTTAATATTATCAAGGATATCATTAAATTACCTGGTGAGTGGCTTAAGGATTCCTTCCAGTTGATTAAGGATATCTATAACTCATTTAAAGGCGATAGCGTTAAAAATGGCGATGGCAGTGAATTGCATAAATTAATGGACAAGATACTTCACGATCAACAATCTGACGCTGCAAAGGTCGTCAGCGCATTACTGAAATCTGACGCCAGCAGCGGCGACATTAACTTAAGCAAACTGCTCCCGGAATCTTTAACGAATAAGATCCAGTCCGCACCAGAGTCCAGTTCGTCTTCAGTAACTCATTATCACACAGCCTCAGCAATGGATGACATGCACTCGTCACTTCCTGTCGCTGCGTAATAAAAGGTATGCGTGTTTCAACTAATGGAACACGCAATACCTTGCGGTTACTCAATTCGTACTGAATAAGGGAAACAACATTCATGGAAACTCGCCATTTACCGCGAGCGGCATTGCTGTTGGCGATCGTCACGTCATGTGTATTCAAAAGTCATAGTGCGCAGGTGGCGACATGGCCCGTTATATTTGAGGATGCTGCAGAACCCAATACGTCAGAAACCCAACCGGAGCCTCTGTTTCGCCCTGCGGTAGGGGCCGTGGAAAAACGTAGTGGTGAAAGACAAAAAACCGCAGTGGCTTCTTCCGGTGTACCGGTTAAAGGGCATGACATAACGCTTGCCGAGGCGGTGCAACTGGCAATGGGCTGGCATCCGGTGATTAAACGTGCAGAGCGCGAATATGTGCAGAGTAAAGAGTCAGTCAATGAAGCGAAGGCCGGGTGGTATCCCTCTCTTAGCGCCAGAGTAAAATCCGGCCTCGAGCAGGATAATTACAGGCGAGAAGATAGCAAATCGAATACGTTAGCGCTGAACGCCAGCCAGACGCTGTTTGATTTTGGGAAAATCGCCAGCAAAGTCGATCTCGCGGATGCGACGACACAGCGTTCGGGGTCTAACCTTGAGAAAAGTATTAATGATATTGCTTATGAGACGGCGACCAGTTTTACCCAGGCAATTCGTTATCAGCAGTTAACTGAAATTGCCCAGGGACAGGTTGCAGGTCTCCAGCTTATTAACCGTCTGGCTGAAAAAAGAGCCTCATTAGGGGCTAGCGCGGAATCTGACTATTCCCAGTCGAAGGTCCGGCTGGCAGCCGCTATTGCCCTGCAACATGATTATGAGGCGCAAGCCCGACGTTGGAATGCGAACCTGGATATCGTCACCAACGCTTCTGTTTCTACTGCCCTGAATATGCACATGCCGCAGACGATGGACACAGCTTGCCATCGTGTTGATATCGAAGAGTTAACCTCGCCTGCTATCGAACTGGCGCAGGCGCAAATTAAGATGGCGAAACAGCAGGTTAATGCCTTTAAAGCGGAATATTATCCGACGATTTCACTTAACCCAGTCTGGGAATATGAGCTGGAAAACCAGAACGATAATCGTGGGAATCGGGCTAAAAAGGGCGAGTGGGGGATCTTTGTTAACGTGAGTGCGCCACTGTATGAAGGCGGGGCACGTATATCGCGTACTCAACAGGCGGAACAGGCGTTGCTCGCGTCACAATTTAATCTGGATACCGAAAAGACGGAGGCCCGGCGTAAAATTGTCGAGTCGACCAGCCAGATTTCCAGCCTGTATGAAAGTATGAAGGCTAAGCAAGTACGGGAGAAAGAGGCTATCCGCACGCGTGACCTCTATAAATTACAATATCTGGAACTGGGTAATCGTTCATTTTCCGATTTACTTAGCGCCGAATCTGAAATTCATCAAACCAGAATGGATATATTAAACAGCCAATTTACCGTGTCGTCGCTGTCAATTGAATGTCTCTATTATTCCGGAAGTCTGGTGCGTTATTTTTCTCAATAAGAGGCTCAATGGAATGACATCATCCAGTACCGTTGATATGTCTTGTACAATTAAAGACAAAGACGTTGAATATTATTATTTCCAGTTGTGGCAAGAAGCCATTGTACAGATTGCCCATCATTATCGTCTTGATATTTCAGAACAGAATATTTTAGTTGCCTCGCAGTGGTACCAGGAGTGTAAGAAAGAAGATGTATTAAAAACGATGGCCAGACAAGCTGGACTGCTGATGAAGTGCACGCCAGTGACGCAATTCCAGTTCAGCACCTGGCTGTTGCCTGTGGTTATCGAAATGCGTGATGGACGCTTTGCGTTGGTTAAAAATATTGAAAATAACCAAAACGTTACTTGCGCCTACGTTGACGAACAAGGGTTGTTGACGACCTTCACCCGTGAGGAGCTTCTCGAGGCCGGCCTGCGTGTGATATTGCTGCGACCGTTAACTAATTCGGCAGATCCGCGCGTCGATGACTATATCCGCCCTGTGGAAAAACATTGGGCGTGGCAGATTATTTTTCAGGACATGCGTCCCTATTATTACGTTATTCTGGGGTCACTTTTTATAAATATTCTAGGTCTGGCTGGGATTACCTACTCAATGCAGACCTATGACCGTATTATTCCAGCGCAGTCCTGGCCTACGCTGTGGGTGCTTTTTTCTGGCGTTATATTAGCGTTTGTTTTTGATCTGATATTACGCCTGATGCGCTATAGCATTATTGATATCGTGGGTAAACGAGCAGACCTGCGTATTGCCGATCGGGTGTTTGGTCGCGTATTGCGTATTCATTCCGCCCATCGTCCGCAGTCTACCGGAACATTTATTTCGCAGGTGCGTGAATTGGATCAGATCCGGGAGATGATTACCTCCACGACCGTGGTTGCGATGGCCGATCTACCCTTTTTCTTTCTGTTCTTAGTGGTGATCTATCTGTTGGGAGGCATTCTGTTTCTGGTCCCGTTGGCTGGAATGATCCTGATGGTGCTGCCGGGTTTTTTATGTCAGAAAAAACTCGCATTGCTGGCGCGTAGTGCAATGCGTGAATCAAACCTGCGTAGCGCGATGCTAGTCGAAAGCATTCAAGGGCTGGATGATGTGAAATCCCTGCAGGCGGAATATCGTTTTCAACAGCAATGGTTGAATTATACCGCAACCACGGCCAGCAGCAGTCTGGACCTCAAACACCTGACGCACAAACTTACCTCGTGGTCTTATCTGATTCAAAACGCTGTGTTTGTTTGTGTTGTTGCTGTGGGGACGCCTTTGGCGATGAATGGTGAATTGTCTACCGGTGCGCTGGTTGCCGCGTCAATCCTCAGTTCGCGGATGATGGCGCCTGTCGCACAGGTCGCCAATATCCTGACGCGCTGGCAGCAAACAAAGGTCGCCATTGTCGGATTAGACAGCATCATGAAATTACCAACGGATGACGCCCGTGGCGGCAGGCGGGTACACAAACCCTATTTACGTGGCCATTTTGTGCTAAAGGATACGGCGTTTCGTTATCACACCACTAGTCGTCAGAACGCGATCGCTATTGACGATCTGGAGATTAAGGCCGGCGAGAAGATTGCTCTGTTGGGACGAAATGGTTCCGGAAAATCTTCACTATTGAATGCGTTGGCAGGAAATATGTTGTGTGTTAACGGCGTAACGACGCTGGACAACATTCGGCTTGATAACCTCGATCCCGGAGATTTACACCGTGACATCGGTTTGTTGTCCCAACGCTCACGCTTGTTTCACGGTTCAATTCGGGAAAATCTGGCGCTCGGAATGCCGCTTGCCAGCGATGAAGAGCTTGAAGCGGCGCTGGAGAAAACAGGGGCGCTCACTTTTATCAATCAGCTTGCGGATGGGCTGGATCATCTGATAGCCGAAGGCGGAATAGGTTTGTCGGGAGGACAGCAGCAGGCGCTGTTGCTCAGTCGTCTGATTCTCCGCGATCCGCAGATCGTATTATTGGATGAACCCACAGCCGCAATGGATGAAGAGACCGAAGCCGAGTTTATCCGTCGAATGAAACCGTGGATGGCCGGGAAGACGGTTATCATCGCTACCCATCGAAAAAGAGTGCTTGAACTGATCGAGCGCACCATCGTTATGTCGCAAGGAAGCATAGTAATAGACGCCCCTCGCGAGCAGTTTTTTGGTGAGTATTCCCAGGAGGCTGAAGCATGAACAAGGGTAACAAGAGGGGGATCCGTGGTTTGTGGCGACAGGTTGCTGACGGTGTTGTCTTCACCCGGCGCATTCTTCTGCAACATAAATCAGATCCTTCGGATGCTGTAATTGACAATGCTCTCTCGCTGGATCATGAGAACGAACTGACGCTCAGTGGCGCGAAATGGATAGTATTTTGCGTAGTATTTTTTTTGCTGCTTTTTGCATTGTGGGCCTCATTTTTCAGCATTGAAGAAGTCACCAAAGGCAATGGAAAAGTTATTCCCAGTTCACGAGAGCAGATTATTCAGTCGCTGGATGGCGGTATTCTGCAACGCATTCATGTTAAAGAGGGGCAAATTATCCAGGCGGGGGAAGTATTGGCGCAACTGGATAGCGTGCGGACCGCCTCCAGCCTGAAAGAATTTGAAGCTAAATACCGCGCAATGCTGGCCCAGCAGGCGCGACTGAATGCGGAAGTGAATGACAATGAACTGGTATTTTCTGACGAGCTGGATCTGTATCCTGAGTTAATGACGGCGGAAACTCGCTTGTATACCTCACGTAAAACACAGTTTGCTGATGCGATTAAAAATATTCAGGATGCGCGTCGATTAATTAACAATGAGTTGTCGATTAATTCCCGCCTGGCTCAGGAAGGCGCTTCCAGCACCGTTGATGTTATTCGTTTGAAACGTCAATTGGTGGATTTGAATATGAAAGAGGAAGAGCTGCGCGGTAACTATTATTTGCGGTCACGCGAAGAACTGGCAAAAGTGTCAGCGGAGATTGCCTCGCTAAAGCATGCTCTGCGTGGTCGCTCCGACTTAGTGGCTAAATCAACGCTGCGTTCACCCGTTCGTGGCATCGTGAAAGATATTCAAAATAATACTGTTGGTGGTGTTATTCCGCCTAACGGTGTTTTGATGCATATCGTTCCACTGGATGACACGTTACTGATTGAGGCGCAAATATTGCCGCGTGACATTGCGTTTATTCATCCAGACCAGAAGGCGAAAGTTAAAATCACCGCTTATGACTATGCCATTTATGGTGGTCTGGATGGCAAGGTAGTGACTATTTCTCCCGATACTATTAAGGATGAACGCAAGCCGGATTTAGTTTACTACCGGGTTTTAATTAGAACCGACCGCGATCATCTTCTTAATAAACGTCAGCAGAAATTGTTTATTTCTCCAGGTATGGTGGCTTCCGTTGACATTGTTACCGGTAGTAAAACGGTCGCCCGCTATTTAATTAAACCATTCAATAAAGTAAATGAAGCTTTGCGGGAAAGATAATTGACCTGCAGATACTAATATAAGGATGACTAAAATGACGACAACAGCAAAAGAGGTGATGGTTGGTGATAAGACGCTTACCGTTGTGCAACTGGAGCCCTGGCAGCGTCTGGCGTTTATTGCTGATTTACAGAAAGATTTCCTGGCACCTCTGCTTAAAAATGCAGAAACAAACGATCTGAATATGCTTTTTTCTGGGGGTAAAAATGGCGATTTTGACGTGATGGCATTGATTTCAGCGTTTTCTGGTTCTCTTGACGGTCAGCGTATTGAGAAATGGACCCGCCGTGTGCTGACGGAGGGCATGGTCATCTATACGCGCCCTGACGGTCAGCGGGCAAAGCTCAGCTTTGGCGAACTGAATAAGTTTTTCACCCACCCCAGCCAAATTATTCTGCTACTAAAAGAGGTTATCGTCTGGAATCTGGCCGATTTCAACCAATTGATGGGCACCTTCACGCCGAAAGCGACCACGGTGGTGAAAGAGAGGGAATAACCGTTAAAAACCCTTTTTGCTCATGATAGCTACACTTAACTCAGTAATGAGATAAGGGTTGTCATGAGCGAGACAGTCCCTGTTGGCATCAGGGATTGTTTGTCGTGGGGTGATTTTGAACCTGCATTGCCTGAAATGGGGAGAGGGTGACAGATACCCCCCCGACAAGAGGAGTGACTTTCAGTCTGCGACAGTAACTGTGGTCCAACCGCTGCTTGCACCATTAACATTACTCAAACACTATATGGCGCAATAGCCGGGTGCTTATCTTTCAGGACTGCGCTATTTCAATCCCTGGCCAGAGGTAATGGGTCTGCGCTACGGGCGTTAAGTCTTTTTCTTCAGGAGTATTATGACCACGCATCTGGTCTGGTTTCGACGTGATTTACGTCTGCATGACAACCTCGCGCTGGCGGCGGCTTGTCGGGATCGTTCTGCACAGGTTTTGGCGCTATATATCTCGACGCCTGAACAGTGGAAGGCACACGAAATGGCCCCACGTCAGGCGGCATTTATCAGCGCCCAGCTAAATGCGTTGCAAACGGCGCTGGCAGAAAAAGGCATTCCGCTTTTGTTTCATGAAGTCGCCGATTTTGCGGGCAGCGTGGAAATCGTCAAAAACGTCTGCGCAGAGCATGGCGTTAGCCGATTATTTTATAACTATCAGTACGAAATTAACGAACGCCAGCGTGATGCTGCCGTCGAGAAGTCATTACCTCATGCGGTGTGTGAAGGGTTTGACGACAGCGTGATCCTGCCTCCGGGGGCGGTCATGACCGGCAATCACGAGATGTATAAAGTTTTTACGCCGTTTAAAAATGCCTGGCTGAAGCGGATTAAAGACGGTGTTCCAGAATGCGTTAGCGCGCCGACGGTGAGAGAAAAAGGCGCTCTTGATGCTCCGTTAACACCTATAACACTGGGCTACCCGCAGCAAGATTTTGATGCGCAGCTGTTTGCGGCGGAAGAAAAATTGGCTATCGCGCAATTACGCCAGTTTTGCCTGCAGGCTGCGGGAGAATATGAGCAGTTGCGTGATTTCCCGGCGGTTGAGGGCACCAGTCGATTATCTGCGAGCCTGGCGACGGGAGGATTGTCGCCGCGCCAGTGTCTGAATCGACTGCTTACAGAGCAACCTCAGGCGCTTGAGGGCGGGGCTGGCAGCGTCTGGCTGAACGAGCTTATCTGGCGTGAATTTTATCGTCATCTGATGACTTACCATCCGGCGCTGTGTCGGCATCAACCCTTTATCCGCTGGACCGAACGCGTGCAATGGCAAAATAACCCTGCGCATTTGCAGGCCTGGCAAACGGGAAAAACGGGGTATCCGATTGTGGATGCGGCGATGCGCCAGCTCAACGCCACGGGCTGGATGCATAATCGTTTACGCATGATTGCGGCCAGTTTTTTGGTGAAAGACCTGCTGATCGACTGGCGTAAAGGCGAACAGTATTTTATGTCGCAACTGATAGATGGCGACCTGGCGGCCAATAACGGCGGCTGGCAGTGGGCTGCCTCAACCGGAACCGACGCTGCGCCGTATTTCCGTATCTTTAACCCCACAACTCAGGGCGAAAAATTTGATCGTGACGGTGAGTTTATCCGCCAGTGGCTGCCGGAACTGCGCGACGTGCCGGGTAAAGCTATTCATGACCCGTGGACGTGGGCTGAAAAAACGCAGGTGACGCTTAACTATCCTCGTCAGATTGTCGATCATAAACAAGCCAGACTGGCGACGCTGGCGGCATATGAGACGGCGCGTAAAGAGTAAAGGCATGGTGGATTTTGCGTAATGCCTTCCAGCAGAATGAAAGTGTTGCGGTCTGGGGCTTTTAGCGCTGAAGCGTGCGCGCAAGGTTGTTAATGCCCTGATGCAGATGCTTTTATCTGGCAGTAAAGTTCCGTCATCTTCATTCAGGTGATGGAACTTGATGACAATGCCAACAACCTCCACACCGCACGATGCGGTGTTTAAAACGTTTTTACATCACCCCGAAACCGCGCGGGATTTTCTCGACATTCACCTGCCAGCTGAACTGCGGACGCTTTGCGATTTGAATTCGCTGAAGCTGGAGTCAGAAAGTTTTATTGAAGCGGATTTACGTTCGCGCTACTCCGACGTGCTCTGGTCTTTGCACACACGCAACGGTGACGGTTATGTCTATGTGGTGATAGAGCATCAAAGTTCAGCCGAGCCGCATATGGCTTTTCGTCTGTTGCGTTATGCGATGGCGGCGATGCAGCGCCATCTGGACGCAGGGCATAAGGAACTGCCACTAGTGATACCGATGCTCTTTTATCATGGCTGCCGAAGCCCCTATCCGCACTCATTGTGCTGGCTGGATGCCTTTGCCGACCCCGTGGCGGCAAGACAGCTTTATTCCAGCGCATTTCCGTTGGTAGACATAACGGTGGTACCCGATGATGAGATCATGGCTCACAGACGAATGGCGCTGCTGGAATTAATGCAAAAACATATCCGTCAGCGGAATTTGCTGGGGCTGGTAGAGCAACTGGCCACGCTGCTCCTTACTGGATGCGCTAATGACACGCAATTACAGGCGATGTTTAATTACATCCTACAATCTGGCGACGAATCTCGTTTTAATGAATTTATGCAGGAGATAGCGCAACGGATCCCCCAACATAAGGAGAGGCTGATGACTATTGCAGAGCGGTTACGGTTAGATGGATTACAGGAAGGGTTACAGCAGGGATTACAGCAGGGATTACAGCAGGGATTACAGCAGGGTAAACAAGAAGCCGCATTACGTATAGCGCAAACAATGTTGGAGCAGAAAATAGATCGCGAAATGGTGCTACTGGTTACAGGTCTTACTGAAGAGGAACTCGCAGCCATTCATGCATAATTACCTGAAAAAACAGGCCCGAATCTTATCACATCATCGGGCCTGTACACTCAGGACTCTACCGCTAACGCACGGTTTCTGAATTTCAGCGACTGGTACAGCCAAATCAGCAGCACCAGCACCACGCAGGCCAGTGCGCCCCAGGTAATTTCGCTAAAGACATCAATGTATGCATTGATGGAGTAGTTGATAGCGCCCGCAGCGTCAAACGAACCTTGCGAGGTCTGATCGGCGATAACGCCTGCCAGGTAGTTGGCGATGGCGCCGGAAAGCAGCATATAAATGCCGGTTAACACGCCGGTTACACCAGGGATCTCAATACGCGTAATTTGCGACATTGCCACCGGGTCAATAAACAGTTCGGCAAAGCCCATGACCGCCAGTCCCAGTACCATCAACGGCATGGAAGAGTGGCCGTAAGCCGCGGACCAGCGAGCGCTCAAGGTCAGAATACAGAAGCCTGCGCTCATTAAACCGAGCCCGAGAGCAAATTTACCCCAGATTCGTACGGTACGATTGCCGCCAACGCTTTCTTTGAGCACCCAGGCCAGCACGATACCGCAGAGCATCACGGCAAAAGCGTTAACCGACTGGAACATCGCAGTAGGGACGGAATACCCCAGAATATCGCGGTTAACGAAGCGGTCGATATACAGGCTGATCGAGCTTCCGCCCTGTTGAGCAAAGGCCCAGAACAACAAGCTGAAGAAGGTCAGTGTGACGATAAGCCCCAGCTCTTTGCGCTGCTTCTGAGTCTGCGCCTGGCGATAAATCTTTGCCAGAACAGCGAGGCCAATAACAGTGGCAACGATCAGGGCGTAAACGGACCACTCTTTCCAGAACAGGACAGTAATCAGCAGCGGTGCTGCAACCAGCAGAACTAACAGCCAGGCCCAGTTTGGCAGCACATATTTTTTCGCACACAGGACGGCCTTGTTGACACCGGTAGTATGGGCGAAATGGCGATTACCGCATAAGAAAATCACCAGCCCCGCCAGCATACCAATCGCGGCCAGCGCAAAACCCATCGCCCAACTGTACTCTTCCTGCACGTAGCCGCAGGCAATGGGCGCGATGATTGAACCAATATTCCCGGCAGCGTAGAGCAGAGAGAATCCACCGTCGCGGCGCGGATCTTCAGGTTGATACAATTCGCCCAGCAGGCAACTGATGTTGGATTTAAACAGACCATAGCCGCAGACAATTATCGCCAGAGACAAATAGAGGAACGCTGGAGCCATTTCGCTGGCGCCCAATACCAGATGCCCCACCGCCATTAAAAATGCGCCTATCATTACCGCCATCCGGTTGCCGAGCACTTTATCGGCCAGGTATCCCCCAAGAATCGGCGTGACGTAGACCAGCGAGCAGTAGGCGCTGAACAGTTCATAAGCGTGATTATCGTCGTACTTAAGCTGGTTAGTGAGATACAGGATCAGTAGCGCACGCATACCGTAAAAACTGAAGTATTCCCAAATTTGTAGCGCGACGACGTAATAAATCGCCCGTGGTTGAGATGCTTGTTTATTCATTATTTTCTCGAAGTAAATGCCTCACGACAGGCTGAACGTGCTGCGCGAGTGTGTTTCCTTAAAGTTGTAACTTTGATACAGATCTGATTATTTTTGCAATATGCTGTCTGATTGCATAAATATACATGAATTAGATCGCGTAGTGGTAAGCAAATCACGTTCAAAGCAGGTGTGATTGTTTCTTGATGTGTCAGTGAAATGGCTATCGACGAACGCAGGCGAGGACGCTATTTTAACCTAAGCTGTGTAGCTGTTTGAGCAAGCAGAATTTATGACTACGAGGACGATGATGAAAAACACCGAACTGGAACAACTGATCAACGACAAACTGAACAGCGCCGCCATTAGCGACTACGCGCCGAATGGTTTGCAGGTTGAGGGCAAAGAGACGGTGCATAAAATCGTGACCGGCGTGACCGCAAGTCAGGCGTTGCTGGACGAGGCAGTGCGCCTTGAGGCGGATGCGGTCATCGTTCATCACGGTTATTTCTGGAAAGGCGAATCTCCGGTAATTCGCGGCATGAAGCGGCATCGTCTGAAAACGCTGTTGGAAAATGATATCAACCTGTATGGCTGGCACCTGCCGCTGGATGCCCACCCGGAACTGGGGAATAACGCGCAGTTGGCCGCGCTGTTAGGGATTACCGTAATGGGTGAAATCGAGCCGTTGGTGCCATGGGGGGAACTCTCCATGCCGGTTCCGGGACTGGAGCTGGCATCGTGGATTGAAGCGCGTTTAGGCCGTAAACCGTTATGGTGTGGTGATACCGGGCCGGAGAAAGTTCAGCGCGTCGCCTGGTGTACAGGCGGCGGTCAAAGTTTTATTGATAGCGCAGCCCGATTTGGCGTCGATGCCTTTATCACCGGTGAAGTCTCAGAGCAAACCATTCACTCAGCCCGCGAGCAGGGGCTGCATTTTTATGCTGCCGGTCACCATGCGACCGAACGCGGCGGCATTCGCGCTTTAAGCGAGTGGCTGAATGAAAACACCGATCTGGACGTAACATTTATCGATATTCCTAATCCAGCCTAATAAAGAGGGACGAAAGTGCAGCGAGCGCGTTGTTATCTGTTAGGTGAAACGGCGGTGGTTCTTGAGCTGGAACCGCCCATTACGCTGGCGACTCAGAAACGCATCTGGCGTCTGGCCCAGCGTCTGGTTGATGCCCCGAATGTGCTTGAAGCTATTCCGGGCATGAACAATATCACGGTGACCTTGCGCGACCCGCAAACGCTGGCGCTGGATGCGATTGAACGCCTGCAGCGCTGGTGGGAAGAGAGTGAGGCGTTGGAACCGGATTCGCGCTTTATAGAAATTCCCGTGACCTATGGCGGTGAGTTTGGCCCCGATCTGGCTGAGGTCGTCCGGCACAGCGGATTAAGCGACAAGCAGGTTGTGGAACTTCATGCATCGGTTGATTACGTGGTGTGGTTTATCGGCTTTCAGCCGGGATTTCCCTATCTTGGGAGCTTACCTGAACAACTCCATACCCCAAGGCGTGCGGAACCTCGCCTGATTGTTCCGGCAGGTTCAGTGGGTATTGGCGGATCCCAAACGGGCGTTTATCCGCTTTCCACGCCAGGCGGATGGCAACTGATTGGTCGTACCCCCGTTGCGTTATTTGATCCAAAACGAGAGGAACCAATTCTGTTACGGGCTGGCGATACCGTGCGTTTTGTCCCGCAGAAGGAGGGGATATGTTAAACATTATTCGCGCGGGCATGTACACCTCAGTACAGGACGGGGGACGCCATAATTTTCGTCAATCCGGAATCAGTCACTGTGGCGCACTGGATAAACCGGCGCTGAACGTCGCTAACCTGCTGGTGGGTAATGATGCGAATGCTGCAGCGCTGGAAATTACGCTGGGGCAACTGGTGGTGGAATTTGAAACCGATGGCTGGTTTGCCCTGACCGGTGCGGGATGCGAAGCGCATCTGGATAATTCTCCCGTGTGGAGCGGATGGCGGCTACCGATGAAAGCCGGCCAGCGCCTGACGCTAAAACGGCCGCATCACGGTATGCGCAGCTACCTGGCGGTTGCGGGCGGCTTTGATGTCCCCGAAGTCATGGGCTCGCGCAGTACCGATCTTAAAGTTGGCATTGGCGGGCTGGAAGGGCGTTTGCTGCGCGATGGCGATCGGCTGGCAATTGGCGTATCTACCCGGCAATTCAGCGGACCGCAGGGTGTAAAACAGCTCATGTGGGGCAACCATATTCGTGCGCTTCCCGGACCTGAATATCAGGAGTTTGACGAGGTATCACAGGCTTCTTTCTGGCGCTCGCCGTGGCAGCTTAGCCCACAAAGTAACCGTATGGGGTACCGCCTGCAGGGGCAGCCGCTGACGCGCATGACCGATCGTGAACTGCTGTCACATGGTTTGCTCCCCGGCGTGGTACAGGTTCCGCACAATGGTCAGCCGATCGTGCTGATGAACGATGCCCAGACGACGGGCGGCTATCCGCGCATCGCCTGTATCATTGAAGCGGATATGTATCATCTGGCGCAGATCCCGCTCGGCCAGCCGATTCATTTTGTGCAGTGTTCGCTGGAGGAAGCGCTTAAGGCGCGACAGGAACGGCAGCGTTACCTGGAACAATTAACATGGCGACTTAACAATGAAAATTGATCTCAACGCGGACCTCGGTGAGGGATGCGCTAACGATGCGGCGCTGCTGCAACTGGTGTCTTCAGCCAATATTGCCTGTGGGTTTCACGCCGGAGATGCGCAAACCATGCTCTTAAGCGTGCGCGAAGCGCTAAAAAATGGCGTGGCGATAGGCGCGCATCCGAGCTTTCCGGATCGGGAAAATTTTGGCCGTAGCGCCATGACCCTGCCCGCACAAACGGTGTATGCGCAGACGCTGTATCAAATTGGCGCCCTGGCTGCCATCACGCAGGCGGAGGGCGGCGTAATGCGTCATGTCAAACCGCACGGTATGCTTTATAACCAGGCGGCGAAAGATCCTCAGTTGGCTGATGCGATTGCGAAAGCGGTTCATGCCTGCGATCCATCGCTGGTTCTGGTAGGACTGGCAGGAAGCGAACTGATTCGTGCCGCAGAACACTATGGCCTGGTAACGCGTCAGGAAGTTTTTGCCGATCGGGGTTATCAGGCCGATGGCAGTCTGGTGCCGCGTAACCAGCCGGGAGCACTGATTGAGGATGAAGAGCAGGCGCTGGCGCAAACGTTAGAAATGGTGCAATCCGGCAGAGTAAAAAGCCAGAGTGGAACATGGGCGAGCGTGACGGCCCAGACGGTATGCATTCATGGGGATGGCGAGCACGCACTCGCTTTTGCCCGTCGCTTGCGTAGCGCCTTTAATGCATGCAATATTCAAATTAGCGCATAAATTTTTATATAAAACAATAATATATTACACAACAACATAAGGGATTTAATTATGGGAGAGGCTATTTCTCTCTGGCCATTGACGGGTATCGCCGTCATTGTGGTCGGATTTCTTTTACGTTTTAACCCGGTATTGGTGGTCATTATTGCCGGGATCGTCACGGGACTGGCGGCGCATATGCCGGTAGCCACCATCCTTGAGAAACTGGGTGAAGGTTTTCTTAACACCCGCAACCTGCCGTTTATCCTGCTGATCCCGCTGGCGGTTATTGGCCTGCTGGAACGTCACGGACTCAAAGAGCGCGCTCAGGCGTGGATTGCAAAAATCCGCAGCGCCACCAGTGGCCGTCTGCTTATTGTCTACCTGTTCATACGCGAAGCGACCGCCGCGTTAGGACTGACCAGTTTGGGGGGGCATCCACAGATGGTGCGTCCGCTGCTGGCGCCGATGGCGGAAGGGGCTGCTGAAAAAAATCATGGTGAGATACCGGGCGCGGTACGCTATCGCCTGCGCGCAATGTCAGCTGCGACCGATAACGTTGGGCTGTTTTTCGGGGAAGATATCTTTGTTGCCTTCGGTGCCATCATATTCATGCACAACTTTATGCTGGAGTCTGGTGGGATCCAGACCGAACCGTTGCATATCGCCTTGTGGGGGATCCCAACGGCAATTTGTGCCTTTCTGATCCACGGCACGCGTCTGTGGCGTCTGGATAGCTATTTGCAACGTGAGGTGGCGAAAGCGAATGCCGCAGCGAAAGGAGAAGCGAAATGAATTTTCAACAAAGCTATCTCTATTGGCTGGCGGGAGCGGTATTACTGATTGTGGCGCTGATGTCGTGGCAGGACAAGGCGAACCCGCGCCGCTTCACTACAGGCCTGTTTTGGGGCATATACGGCGTATTGTTTTTGCTTGGCGACTGGACATACTCGCTGTTTGGCGACAAACGCGCGGTGCATATTGCCGTTGGTGTTGCGGTGGTCGTTCTGGCCCTGATCGCCGGTTTTGGCGGCGTGAAGCTGGGAAGCTACCATCAACGGACGCCGCAACAGCGAGAAGAAAGCGCCAGTCGCCTGGGCAACCGCCTGTTTTTCCCGGCGCTGGCGATTCCGGTAGTAACGGTGATCGGCGTGCTGATGTTCAACCATATTCCGGGCTTACAGGATGCGCTGTTTGGGCCGGGTAATCACGCCACGCTGGTGACGCTTTTTTCCATGACAGCGGGCTCGTTGATTGGTCTGGCGATGGCGATAAAAATGACCCATGAGCGGGTGCATCAGCCGATTCAGGAGGCGCGCCGTCTGCTGGATTCCATCGGCTGGGCGTTCATCCTGCCGCAAATCCTCGCCACGCTCGGGCTGTTGTTTACGGCGGCTGGCGTAGGCAGCGGCATTTCATATCTGACGCAGGAATATCTGGCGGTAGACAGTCGCTTTATCGCGGTGGCGGTGTACACCATCGGCATGGCATTGCTGACCATGGTGATGGGCAATGCATTTGCTGCTTTCCCGATCGTGACCGCTGGGATTGGTATTCCGATCCTCGTACTGCAACACGGCGGCAATCCAGCGGTAATGGCGGCGATTGGTATGTTCTCCGGCTATTGCGGGACACTGATGACGCCGATGGCGGCGAACTTTAACATTGTCCCTGCTGCGCTGCTGGAGCTGCCGGATAAAAACGCGGTGATTAAAGCGCAGGTGCCAACCGGCATACTGCTGCTGTTGGTCAACGTGTTCCTGATGTATTTCCTGATGTTCTTGTAAGGTGACAGGATGAAAACAGTACTCATCACGGGATTTGAACCCTTTGGCGGCGAGTCAGTTAACCCTTCCTGGGAAGTGGTCTCGGGACTCGACAATGCTATTATCGGTGGATGCCGCGTCGTTGCCCGCCAGCTGCCGTGCGTCTTTGGCGAATCTCTTGCCGTACTCAATGGCGCGATTGATGCGCTGTCGCCATCGTTGGTGCTGGCTGTGGGGCAGGCGGGCGGGCGCTCGGATATCACCGTGGAGCGCGTGGCGATCAACGTTGATGATGCACGTATTGCGGATAACCAGGGACAACAGCCGGTAGATGTGCCGATTGTCGTCGATGGTCCTGCGGCATGGTTTAGTACGTTGCCGATCAAAGCGATGGTTGTGGCTATGCGCAACGCGGGAATTCCGGCCTCGGTTTCCCAGACCGCAGGTACCTTTGTGTGTAACCACGTAATGTATGGTCTGCTGCATAAATTACGCGACGTGCCGGCGGTGAAGGGCGGTTTTATTCATATCCCTTATCTGCCGCAACAAGCTGCACAGCATCCCGGAGCGCCAAGTATGGCGGCTGAAACCGTTCGCCGGGCGCTGGAAGTCGCCATTGCCACCGCCTTGCAGGTGGAAAGCGATATCACAGTGACGGGCGGCGCAACACATTAACAAAGGACAGTATTATGCCTGAAGGCCCGGAGATCCGCCGCGCGGCGGATAACCTGGAGGCGGCAGTCAAAGGCAAACCCCTGACGGATGTCTGGTTTGCCTTTGAGCAGTTAAAACCGTATCAATCTCAACTAATTGGGCAGAGTGTTACTCAGCTTGAAACGCGAGGGAAAGCACTGCTGACTCATTTTTCTAATGGTCTGACGCTGTACAGTCACAATCAGCTCTACGGCGTGTGGCGAGTCGTGGATACTGGCAAAATCCCGCAGACTTCGCGGGTTCTGCGTGTCAGGCTGCAAACAGCCGATAAAACCATCCTGCTCTATAGCGCGTCTGATATCGAAATGCTGACGCCAGAGCAGCTTACCACTCATCCGTTCCTGCAACGAGTTGGGCCGGATGTGCTGGATTTACGTTTAACGCCCGATGAGGTTAAAGCGCGTCTGTTATCTCCGCGTTTTCGTAATCGCCAGTTTTCTGGCCTGCTACTGGACCAGGCGTTTCTGGCGGGATTAGGTAACTACCTGCGGGTAGAGATCCTTTGGCAGGTAGGGTTGACCGGGCAGCATAAAGCGTCTCAGCTTAATGACGAACAGTTGAATACGCTGGCGCGTGCGCTGCTTGATATTCCTCGTCTGTCCTATAATACCCGTGGGCTGGTGGATGAGAACAAACACCACGGTGCGTTGTTTCGCTTTAAGGTCTTTCACCGGGACGGTGAAGCCTGCGAGCGCTGTGGTGGAATCATCGAAAAAACGACGCTCTCTTCGCGCCCTTTTTACTGGTGTCCGGGATGTCAGAAGTAGATCTATACCGAAGCATACGTTTTGCGATATTGCAGCGGGGTTTTACCCATGTTTTTGCGAAAACAGGTAATAAACCAGGCGTATTCGGAGAAACCAACCTGAGCAGCAATATCGCGTACCGAGCTATTGGTATGTAACAGCAGTTCGCAGGCCTGACGAATGCGGCGCATCATCAGGTATTCCTGAATCGTACCGCCGGTTTCTTCGTGAAAACGGCGGGAGGCATGGCCCCGCGAGCACCCCATCTCGCTGGCGATATCTTCCAGCGAGCAGCGCTGGTGAAAGTGTGTTTCGATCCAGCGGATAATGCTGACCGAAAATGTATTTTGTCCCGTGGCCTGCGCCTGATGTGGCAGCAGGCTAATGAGCTGCATCACCAGAAATGCGCTGTCGCTGATGCTGAAGGTCTGACTTTTGAGCTGTTCTTCAAAACGGCTCAGCAACGTTTCAATCACCGGTTGAACGTCACCGACGTCAAACACCCGTGCTTTCTCTCCCCTGGCGCACAGCTGACGCAGTAGCATTTGCTGCCGAGGAAAATCCCGCAGGTACTGCTCAATTTGTGGAGCATTAAAGTGCAGCGTCGTGCGGTGATAAATATTACGTGCATCCTGTTCGACAAACACTTTATGCAACTTTCCCGGCGGGAAAATAAAAATACGCCCGGGTTTGACGGTGTACTGTTGGTGCTCCATAAGCGCGATGCCTACTCCCTGAGAAACCGACAATATCTCCACACACTGGTGCCAGTGATAGTAGTTGGCTGGCATATCCTTCATACGATTAAAGTAAATCGACTTGTCGTTGAGGTTTATATGCTCAAGATAACTACTGTCTTCCGTCCGCTGCATTTATGTCTCGCCTGTTCATGTGAACATACTTAAGTTTTTATCACTGTAATCGAATTTTCTCCGCAAAATGCAGATGAATGTTGTACTTCATCACCAGCGTTGTGTGGAAATACGACGATTATCACATTTGTATGTCAGCTCAAATCCTTATTATGCGCCCAATACTTCATCAAATGAAACGAGGTTTCATTATGCGAGCAAGGCAAGAGTATGCAGAAAAGGCGCGGCAATGGTTGGCATCAGCCATTCCTCATCTCTCATGCGATAACACGCGTTTGGACGTGGGCGAAACGTCCGCACAATATCCAATGGACATCGCCGGTATGGAGGGGTTTGCACGTCTGTTATGGATCCTTTCACCGCTGTTAAGCGCAGGAGACGCGGGTGAGTATCGTGAGGCTTTTATTCGCGGTATTCGCCATGGCTGTGACCCCGAACATCCAAACTATTGGGGTAATCTGGTCGATAACGATCAGCGCTGCGTGGAAATGGCTGCCTTTGGCGTAGCGCTGGCGCTGCCGAATACCGGATTATGGGATGCGTTAACCGCCGATGAGCAGGATAATCTGGAGCGCTGGTTACGACAAAGTGCTGATATCCAAATCCCGGATAATAACTGGCACTTCTTCCCGGTATTGGTGCAGGTCGGTCTTAAATGTGTCGGACGCCACTATGACATGATGGTCATTGATAAGCATCTGAACGCGATTGAGCCATTCTGGCTTGGTAACGGCTGGTATTCCGACGGTGCAGGTAAACCGCGCGATTACTATATCTCCAGCGGGTTTCATTTTTACAGTTTGCTGTACAGCCATCTTATGCAGGACGCTGATCCTGAACGTTGCCTGCGCTATCGCCAGCGCGCGCGTCAGTTTGCCAGAGATTACATCTATTACTTTACCAGTGACGGGGATGCAATTCCGTTTGGCCGCAGCCTGACTTACCGTTTTGTTCAGGTTGCGTTCTGGAGCGCCGTCGTCTGGACAGGATTGGATGTCTTTACGATCCCTATCGTCAAAGGCGTGATTTTACGCCACCTCGACTGGTGGTTAGCGCAGCCTTTCATTGGCCCGGATGGTTTATTCACGCTGGGATATACCTACCCGAATCTGGTGATGACCGAAGACTACAACAGCCCATGCTCACCCTGGTGGGCATGTAAGGCGTTGCTGATTCTGGCGCTGCCGGAACAGAGCGCATTCTGGCAAGCCGAGTCAGCCCCGTTGCCTGAACCTGAGCCGATTCATCCGATAAAGGAAGCCGGACAATTTATCGTTCATGATGATGCAAACCGACACGCCTGGATGCTGATGTCCGGGCAGTACGACCGCAATAACTTTGTCAATTTCGATGCCAAATACGGCAAATTTGCTTACTCCAGCCACTTCGGTTTTACCCTGGAGCGCGGTCATTATGGTCTGAACCATGCTGCCTGTGATTCGATGCTGGTGTTCAGCGAACAGGATAACTACTGGCGTGGACGTCGTGAGTGCGACGCTGTTGAAATGACGGATGCGTTAATCCGAAGCCGTTGGCACCCGTGGTCAAACGTCGTCGTCACGACCTGGCTAATCCCGTTTCAGCAAGGACATATTCGCATTCATCGCGTTGAAACTGCGCGCCAGCTTGACTGTGTCGAGGGGGGATTCGCGCTTAACCGGCATCAACTCATCGATACCAAAACTGCACCGCACGGGGTCACGCTTCGTGCCAGCTCCGGCGTATGCCAGATAACCGATCTGTTGGCAGAGCGTCAACCGGAGATCGTCACAACGCCACCCAACAGCAACATTCTGTATGCATCACCGGGGGAGATCCCCTGTCTTCGTAGCACGCTTACGCCGGGCACGCACTGGCTGGCCTGCGCCGTCAACGCCACATCGTTTTCCTCGCTGTCACCTGCGGCAGCAATGGCGTTCGACCGTGAGAATCAGGTGCTAACGCTGGGTGTGAAAACGCTGGAAATCATTTAACTGACGCATGTGCGGAGAAAAATAATGACTAACCCTGTTCAGTCGACGCGCTCGGCTTACATCAAACTGAGTCTGTTTGTATTTCTGTTTACCTTTACCTGGGCGGCCAGTTTTGGCCTGTATGCTATCTGGCTGGGAGATAAAGCCGGGTTGGATGGTGTGGAGATCGGCACGGTATTTGCCGTGAACGGCGTTTTTGCGGTAGTTATCAAACCTGTTTACGGTTACATCATGGACAAAATGGGCATGAAAAAACATCTGCTCTATTTTGTCTGCCTCGTTTCGGCCCTGATGGCGCCATTTTTCATCTGGTGTTACCTGCCGCTATTACAAACGCATTTTATCAGCGGGATGATCGTCGGTGCGCTTTTTTTCAGCCTCGGCTGGTATGCGGGGGTGGCGGCGGAAGAGTCCTATGTTGACCGTTTCAGCCGTTTGTACGCGATGGAGTTTGGCCGGATCCGCATGTGGGCCGCGCTGGGATGGGCAACGGCGTCTTCATTCTCTGGGTATCTCTACAATATTTCGCCCAAAATCAACTTTGTAATCAGTAGCGTTTCCGCGCTGTGCATGTTTGCGGTTCTGCTGACGCTGAAAGTTGATCACTTTGGCCAGGAAGAGAATGACGTCCTGTCGAAAGAGAAGATTGTCATTGGCGATGTGTTCGAGTTGCTGCGCAATAAGAAATTCTGGACCTTTGCGCTGTATATCGCGGGAGTGGCATGGATGATGTTTATTGCCGAACAGCAGTTCTCTCGCTATTTCGTCACCTTCTTTAGCACTAAAGAAGAAGGCAACGCCATGTTTGGCTACATGAGTACCGCGCAGTCAGCCGCAGAGTTTTTCGGCATGATGCTGGTGCCTGCCATTATTAATCGCATTGGCGCTAAGCAGGGGATGATCCTGACCGGTCTTGTGATCAGTCTGCGTTTGATTATTTCCGGATTAACTAACGATCCGCTGATCATCTGCCTGGTGAAGCCTTTGTATGGGATTGAAATCGCCCTGATTCTGGTGTCGGTCTTCAAATACATTGCCGAACATTTCGACAAACGCGTTAACGCCACGATGTACCTGTTGGGCTATCAGGCCATGATTTACGTCGGTTCTATTGTCGTGGCACCGCCCGCCGGCTATGCCTACCAAAAAATTGGTTTTGAGCATACCTATCTGATTATGGGCGTGGTTGCTCTGGTATTTACCGGAATCTCCGCCATCACGCTTTCTACTTGCTATCAGCACAAAAAAAACACTGCAGCCCCTGTCCATGGGCAAGAAGCCACCCATTAAAGTGAAGAAAACGAGAGAATTATGTCTGTGACTATCCGTAAAGAACCGATCGTTCCTGTTGTCCTGCGAAGCGGCGAGCGCGCTGCTATTGCGCAGAAGATTCGCCGCGCTTTACCGGTCATTTTATCTGCTATCGATCGTAACAGCGATTATTTTGGCACGCGTTTTCCGGATGCGGCATGTGAAAATGGTCGCTACCCAATTATCGATAATCAGGAATGGACCACCAGTTTCTGGACTGGCCAGCTGTGGCTGGCGTGGGAATGGACGCGTAATGATGCGTATCGTACGTTGGCCGAACAACATGTCCGTTCTTTTGGCGAACGTATTGCCAGTAGGGATCATACCAATCACCACGATCTGGGTTTTCTGTACAGCCTTTCATGTATAGCGGCCAATAAACTAACCGGCAATCGCGAGGCGACTTATATCGCGCAGCAGGCGGCAGAAGTGCTGATGGAACGCTATCACGAGAAATGCGGCATTATTCAGGCGTGGGGCGAACTGGATAATCCGGAGCAGCAGGGCAGGATGATTATAGACTGCAATATGAATCTGCCCTTGCTGTATCAGGCAAGCGCCAGCACCGGCGATCCACGCTATGCTGAAGCGGCGAAAAATCATATAGAGCAGGCGCGACGTTATATTGTGCGCGAGGACGGCTCAACGTTTCATACGTACTATATGGATGTGCGCACCGGGGAACCGCGGTTTGGCAATACGCATCAGGGTTTTTCCGATGATTCCTGCTGGTCGCGCGGGCAGGCATGGGGTGTTTATGGCTTTCTGCTGAATTATCTCTATACCGGAGATGAGCGGCTTCTGGAACTGAGCCAGACGCTGGCAAATTACTTTATTAATCGTTTGCCGGAAGATCTTATCTGTTATTGGGATTTGGCGCTTACCGATCCCAACAGTGAAAGGGATAGCTCTGCCAGCGCGATTCTCGCCTGCGCGCTGCTGGAGCTGGTAAAACAGCTACCGGCAACCCATCCGGAACGTGAAAGTTATGAAGCGTTGGCATTAAGGATGATTGCGCGAATGCTTGATGATTATCTAAATGCTGCGCATGAAGCAGGCGAAGGATTATTAAAACACTCTGTTTATTATTTTAAAGGTAACGTCGGTGTGGATGAGTGCTGCGCGTGGGGGGATTATTTCCTGATGGAAGCGATGACCCGTGCAATATCCTGCTGGAAAAGTTACTGGTAATATTCCGCTCCCTCGGTTAAATATTCAGGCTATTGATTTAGCAGGGGGGGATTTTATCTCTGTACGGCGAGGAAAATATAATGAAAAGCAATAATATTAATACAGCCATATTAATGGCTGCACTGGTCATGCCTGTAACTGGCGCTATGGCCGCGGAAAATAATACGACTACTGCCCCTCAGGCGAGATCGACACCCTTTACTACCGTGTATTTTGCACCGCGTACGCAGTACCGTACGGCCAGCAAAGGTTTTTTGCAGCGGTTAATGTTAACCGGGGTGGTACAGGACTCAGACAGTATATTTAAAAGCATGTACTGGAGTTTTGAAACCGATGCCGATCTTGGTAAAAATATGGACCAGTGGAAAAGCAGCTATCAGGAAGCCGAGTTTAACAAGCCTTTTGCTCTGGGTGATAGTGACTTCTGGCTTGAGCCCGGCGTGGTGTTTCACTGGGAGTCTGCAGGTTCACGTGTCGACCCTTATATTGGTATTGGCTATCATTTTGACCCAACGCTGGGGGCTGTACTACGCTACCGATATAACCATCAAAACCATGACAGCGAAACGCTGCAAGGCGACTGGGATGACTCTTCAGAGCACCGCGTTGATATTTATTTAACCAAGTATTTTACGCCAAATTTCTGGGTGCAATATAATCCAACGTATTACAGTAAAACCCATGGCGATAAATTTGAGTATGCTAACGGCAAGAATCATACTCTGCAGCATAACTTTGTATTTAATTTTCATGCCACACCGCGGTTTTATCCATTTTTTGAATTAGGCTATCTTGATAAATATAAAGATGGTGATGATACAAAAAATGAATATCAAATCAGGGTAGGGTTTAAATATAACTTAAACTAATTCCGGCTTACGATGATAATTGCTTTGGCGCGTGCACTGAAATAAACCGCGCCACCGCCGGGCCGGTTAATAAAATGCTGAACAGCCGCAGGGTTTGCATCGCCATGATCAACGCCATATCGGCGTGACTCCCTGCGGCAATCACCGCAACAGAATCCACCCCACCGGGACTGGTCGCCAGATAGGCGGTGAGAAAATCTATCTGCATGTAATGCGCCAGCCCCCAGGCCATAGCGGCGCAGATCGCCATCAGTGAAAAAATGGACAACAGGATCTGCGGTAAGGGGCGCAACGCCGTTAAGAAAATCTGCTTGTCAAAGCCAAGGCCGATTTGCCAGCCGATGGCCATATAAGCTATTGCCAGCAGCCATTCCGGCAGTTCAATCACCATTACGCCACTGGCATTCAGCAGTGCGCCTGCCAGCATAGGCAGCAACATCGCGCCTGAGGGGATGCGCAGTAAGCGCCCGGCTATACCGGCAACGGCGGCCAGCGCCAGGGTACTGAACAGATTACCGCTCAGTGGCGGAAACCAGACGATTTGTTCACTGACCGCCTGCGCCTGATCGCCCATCATCAATCGGGTGACCAGCGCTGCTGCCCCGACCACCAACAGTACGCGCAGATACTGCATAAACGCCACCAGCCGGATGTCGGCGCCAAATTCCTGGGCCATCGCGACCATCGCCGCCGCGCCGCCAGGCGAAGAACCCCACGCGCCGGTGTTCCCCGGTAGATTACTGTAGCGCACCAGCAGCCAGCCGATTACCGCGCTGCTGATAAGGGTCGCCAGCAGGACAACAATCACCATCGGCCAGTGGGCCGCAAGGGTTGTGAAGATTGAACCGGTCAGATTTTGGGCAATCATGCAGCCGAGAATCGCCTGCGCACCAAGAAATGTGCAGCGGGGAGGGTGCAGCGAAATGCCGCGCATACTGAAGATGATGCCGACGATCATCGAACCGAGCAGCAATGGTCCTGGAAGATGGATAAACAGAAAGAGCAGGGAAAGAAGGAGCGATAGCAGAAACAACAGGCTCCACTGCAAAACAGGCATCCCATGCTCCTGAGTGAAATGACGGAAATCTCAGTAAATCATAGAGAAAGCGCGATGAGAATAAAATAATGTGGATCAAGAAAAAACAGGTCGGATTCTGGCGTTACTGCCTTATCCGACCCGGGAGAATTAATAGCTGAAAGCCGGACAGGCGCAAGCGCCATCCGGCAGACAATTAACGCTTAATTGCAGATTTAAAATCGCGCTTGTCGTAGCCGGTGTACAGCTGACGCGGACGAGCGATTTTCATGCCGTCGGTGTGCATTTCGTTCCAGTGCGCAATCCAGCCAACGGTACGCGCCATGGCGAAGATAACGGTGAACATGGAGGACGGAATACCCATCGCTTTCAGGATGATGCCGGAGTAGAAGTCTACATTCGGGTAGAGTTTCTTCTCGATGAAGTACGGGTCGTTGAGCGCAATGTGCTCAAGTTCCATCGCCACTTCCAGCAGATCGTCTTTGGTGCCCAATTCTTTCAGCACTTCGTGGCAGGTTTCACGCATGACGGTAGCGCGCGGGTCATAGTTTTTGTAAACACGGTGACCAAAGCCCATCAGGCGGAAGGAATCATTCTTGTCTTTCGCGCGGCGAACAAATTCCGGAATGTGTTTAACAGAGCTGATTTCTTCCAGCATTTTCAGCGCAGCTTCGTTTGCGCCGCCGTGTGCCGGTCCCCACAGGGAAGCAATACCGGCCGCGATGCAGGCAAACGGGTTAGCGCCAGAAGAGCCCGCGGTACGTACGGTAGAGGTTGAGGCGTTCTGTTCGTGGTCAGCGTGCAGGATTAAGATACGGTCCATTGCGCGTTCCAGAATCGGATTGACTTCGTATTTTTCGCACGGCGTGGAGAACATCATGTTCAGGAAGTTACCGGCGTAAGAGAGGTCATTACGCGGGTACACGAACGGCTGTCCAATGGAATATTTATAACACATTGCTGCCATGGTTGGCATTTTGGACAGCAGACGGAAAGCGGCGATTTCACGGTGACGCGGATTATTCACATCCAGCGAGTCGTGGTAGAACGCAGCCAGCGCCCCGGTAACACCGCACATAACGGCCATCGGGTGAGAGTCGCGGCGGAAACCGTGGAACAGACGGGTGATCTGCTCGTGGATCATGGTATGGCGAGTGACTGTGGTTTTGAACTCGTCGTACTCTTCCTGCGTCGGTTTTTCACCGTACAGCAGGATGTAACACACTTCCAGATAGTTAGACTCGGTCGCCAACTGATCAATCGGGAAGCCGCGATGCAACAAAATACCTTCGTCACCATCAATGAAAGTAATTTTGGATTCGCAGGATGCGGTAGAGGTGAAACCTGGGTCAAAAGTAAACATCCCTTTTGAGCCAAGGCTACGAATATCAATAACATCTTGACCGAGCGTACCTTTCAGCACATCCAGTTCAATAGCAGCGTCACCATTTAGAGTGAGTTTTGCTTTAGTATCAGCCATTTACGGTCTCCTTAGCGCCTTATTGCTTAAGACTGCCGGAACTTAAATCTGCCTTCGTACATCAATAAACCGTTACCAGTTTGTTATTTGGCTCGCCGCTCTGCGAAAGAGGGGATGACCTGGGTACAGAGCTATGGGCGCTTGCAGGTAAAACGGTCTTTTCATGGCGAATAAACTGCAAATCAAGAACTTAGCAATCCGAATTATTAAACCTGTCTATCACTAATAACTGTCCTGACGGTATTGGTCAATACTTCCACACTGTTACATAACTAAATCTCCGGTGAAAGAGTGACCCCATAACTTTTACGCATTATATGCTTTTTCTGGTGTCGTTTGTAACAACTTTGTTTAATGATTGTCAAATCAGATGATTAAAAATTAAAATAATGTTGTTATCGTGACCTATGTCACTGTTCGGGATAAAACCCGACAAACTATATGTAGGTTAATTGTAATGATTTTGTGAACGTCCTATACTGCCGCCAGGTCTCCGGAATACCCTGCAATCCCGAGCCAACCAGCGTTGTATCGTGTCGTTTTAGCATCTGGAAGCAGTGTTTTATATGACGCGTAGTTATAGTAAGGACGCTGTCTGACCCGCACGCAGACCGGAGGAAGGAAATCCCGTCGTCTTTCAGGCTACAGGTGTCTTCATCTTCTGTACCCGAAGTCCAAAGGGAATAATAAGAACAGCATGTGGGCGTTATTCATGATAAGAAATGTGAAAAAACAAAGACCTGTCAATCTGGATCTGCAAACGATCCGGTTCCCAATCACGGCGATAGCGTCCATTCTCCATCGCGTATCCGGAGTGATCACCTTCGTGGCGGTCGGGATTCTGTTGTGGTTATTGGGTACCAGCCTTTCCTCCCCTGAAGGTTTCCTCATCGCGTCATCCATTATGAATAACTTCTTTGTGGAGTTAATTCTGTGGGGGATCCTGATTGCGCTGGCATATCACGCCGTAATGGGCATTCGCCATCTGTTGATGGATTTTGGCTATATCGAAGAAACCCTCGAAGCAGGGACACGCTCCGCCAAAATTTGTTTCGTTATCATTGTCGTGCTTTCACTTCTCGCAGGAGTCCTCGTATGGTAAGCAACGCCTCCGCATTAGGACGCAACGGCGTACATGACTTCATTCTGGTCCGTGCTACCGCTATCGTTCTGACGTTATACATCATCTATATGGTCGGCTTCTTCGCCACCAGCGGCGAGCTGACGTTTGAAGTCTGGACCGGTTTCTTCTCATCGGCATTCACCAAAGTCTTCACCCTGCTGGCACTTTTCTCCATCTTGATTCATGCCTGGATCGGCATGTGGCAGGTGTTGACCGACTACGTTAAACCTCTGGCTGTGCGCCTGATTCTGCAACTGGCTATCGTCGTTGCGCTGGTGGTTTACGTCATTTATGGATTTGTTGTGGTGTGGGGTGTGTAATGAAACTGCCAGTCAGAGAATTTGATGCTGTTGTGATTGGTGCCGGCGGCGCAGGTATGCGCGCGGCGCTGCAAATTTCCCAGAGCGGTCAGACCTGTGCGCTGCTCTCCAAAGTGTTCCCAACCCGTTCCCATACCGTATCCGCGCAAGGTGGCATCACCGTTGCGCTCGGTAATACCCATGAAGATAACTGGGAATGGCACATGTACGACACCGTTAAAGGGTCGGACTACATTGGTGACCAGGACGCTATTGAATATATGTGTAAAACCGGTCCGGAAGCGATTCTGGAGCTGGACCACATGGGGCTGCCGTTCTCTCGCCTCGACAATGGCACAATTTATCAACGTCCGTTTGGCGGCCAGTCGAAGAACTTCGGCGGCGAGCAGGCGGCACGTACCGCGGCAGCGGCAGACCGTACCGGTCATGCGCTGTTGCACACGCTGTATCAGCAGAACCTGAAAAACCACACCACAATTTTCTCCGAGTGGTATGCGCTGGACCTGGTGAAAAACGCCGATGGCGCCGTTGTCGGTTGTACCGCGCTGTGTATCGAAACCGGTGAAGTGGTTTACTTCAAAGCCCGCGCAACCGTGCTGGCGACCGGCGGTGCTGGTCGTATTTATCAGTCCACCACCAATGCCCACATCAACACCGGTGACGGCGTGGGTATGGCTATCCGCGCTGGCGTGCCGGTGCAGGATATGGAGATGTGGCAGTTTCACCCAACCGGCATCGCCGGCGCAGGCGTTCTGGTAACAGAAGGCTGCCGTGGTGAAGGTGGCTACCTGCTGAACAAACACGGCGAGCGCTTTATGGAGCGTTATGCCCCGAACGCGAAAGACCTGGCGGGTCGTGACGTGGTGGCGCGTTCCATCATGATCGAAATCCGTGAAGGTCGCGGCTGCGACGGCCCGTGGGGTCCGCATGCCAAATTGAAACTCGACCACCTGGGTAAAGAAGTGCTGGAATCCCGTCTGCCGGGCATTCTCGAACTGTCTCGTACCTTTGCTCACGTTGACCCGGTCAAAGAGCCGATTCCGGTTATCCCAACCTGCCACTATATGATGGGCGGTATTCCGACCAAAGTGACTGGCCAGGCGCTGACTGTAAACGAACAGGGCGAAGATGTGGTGATCCCGGGGCTGTTTGCTGTCGGCGAAATCGCGTGCGTGTCGGTTCACGGCGCCAACCGTCTGGGCGGCAACTCGCTGCTGGACCTGGTGGTATTTGGTCGTGCGGTGGGGCTGCATCTGCAGGAATCTATCGCTGAGCAGGGTGACCTGCTGGATGCGACCGAAGATGAAATCGATGCTTCTCTGGCGCGTCTGAATCGCTGGAACGGTAACCGCAACGGTGAAGACCCGGTGGCAATTCGCAAAGCGCTGCAGGAATGTATGCAGCACAACTTCTCGGTATTCCGCGAAGGCGATGCGATGGCGAAAGGTCTGGAAGAGCTGAAAGCGATCCGCGAACGTCTGAAAAATGCCCGCCTGGACGATACCTCCAGCGAGTTCAACACCCAGCGCGTTGAGTGTCTGGAGCTGGATAACCTGATGGAGACCGCGTACGCCACTGCAGTATCTGCAAACTTCCGTACCGAAAGCCGTGGCGCGCATAGCCGCTTCGACTTCCCGGAACGTGATGATGAAAACTGGCTGTGCCATTCCCTGTACCTGCCAGAGTCGGAATCCATGACGCGACGTCAAGTCAATATGGAACCGAAGCTGCGCCCGGCATTCCCGCCGAAGATTCGTACTTATTAATGCGGAGACAGGACAATGAAACTCGAGTTTTCAGTTTATCGCTATAACCCGGATGTTGACGACGCTCCGCACATGCAGGATTACACCCTGGAGGCAGAAGAAGGGCGCGACATGATGCTGCTGGATGCATTGATGCAGTTGAAAGAAAAAGATCCGTCGCTGTCGTTTCGTCGCTCCTGCCGTGAAGGGGTTTGTGGCTCCGACGGTCTGAACATGAACGGCAAAAATGGACTGGCCTGTATCACACCTATTTCTGCGCTGAATCAGCCGGGCAAGAAAATTGTCATTCGCCCGCTGCCAGGTTTACCGGTTGTGCGCGATTTGGTGGTAGACATGGGGCAATTCTACGCACAGTATGAGAAGATTAAGCCTTACTTGTTGAATAATGGGAAAAATCCGCCGGCTCGTGAGCATTTACAAATGCCTGAGCAGCGTGAGAAGCTCGATGGGCTGTATGAATGTATTTTGTGTGCATGCTGCTCAACGTCCTGCCCATCATTCTGGTGGAACCCAGACAAGTTTATTGGCCCGGCAGGCCTGCTGGCAGCGTATCGCTTCTTAATTGATAGCCGCGATACCGAGACCGACAGCCGCCTGGAAGGTTTAAGTGACGCTTTCAGCGTATTCCGCTGCCATAGCATCATGAACTGCGTCAGCGTATGTCCGAAAGGGCTGAACCCGACGCGCGCCATCGGCCATATTAAGTCGATGCTGCTCAAACGTAGTGCGTAAGTTGTTGTAGTGGTTGCCGGATGGCGACGTAGCGTCTTATCCGGCCTACAGGTGAAATCCCGTAGGCCTGATAAGCTAAGCGCCATCAGGCAATATAAGTGCAGGAAACCTCTAAAAACTGCCTCTTATCTCTGACAGTTTTTAAAGGTTCCTTCGCGAGCCAAATAAAAAGAGCTCGCAAGTGAACCCCGGCACGCACATCGGTGTGCGTGGTAGTATCCACGGCGAAATACTCGTCATAGATCACGTTGCATGTGCGTTGGCTGCACTTGCTCACCCCGGTCACTTACTGGATGTAAGCTCCCGGGGATTCGCAAGCTTGCCGCCTTCCTGAAACGTGATCTATTTAGAGTATTAAATAAGCAGAAAAGATGCTTAAGGGATCACGATGCAGAACAGCGCTTTGAAAGCCTGGTTGGACTCTTCTTACCTCTCTGGTTCTAACCAGAGCTGGATAGAACAGCTCTATGAAGACTTCTTAACCGACCCTGACTCGGTAGATGCTAACTGGCGTTCGACGTTCCAGCAGTTACCTGGTACCGGAGTCAAACCGGATCAACTCCACTCAAAAACACGTGATTATTTCCGTCGACAGGCGTTGATTACCCCACGTTACTCTTCTTCTATTTCCGACCCTGATGCCAATGTGAAGCAGGTTAAAGTCCTGCAGCTCATTAACGCCTATCGTTTCCGCGGTCATCAGCATGCGAATCTCGATCCGCTGGGACTGTGGCAACAAGAAAATGTGGCCGATCTGGACCCGTCTTTCCACGATCTGACCGATGCGGATTTCCAGGAAAGCTTTAACGTAGGTTCTTTTGCCGGCGGCAAAGACACGATGAAGCTGAGCGACCTGGTTGTCGCGCTGAAACAAACCTACTGCGGCCCGATTGGCGCCGAGTATATGCACATCACCAGCACCGAAGAAAAACGCTGGCTTCAGCAGCGTATCGAGTCTGGCCGTGCCGCGTTCAGTAGTGAAGAGAAAAAACGCTTCCTTAGCGAACTGACCGCAGCAGAAGGTCTGGAACGCTACCTGGGCGCTAAGTTCCCGGGCGCAAAACGCTTCTCGCTGGAAGGCGGTGATGCGTTAATCCCAATGCTCAAAGAGATGATCCGCCACGCTGGTAACAGCGGTACCCGTGAAGTGGTGCTGGGCATGGCGCACCGTGGTCGTCTGAACGTTCTGGTTAACGTGCTGGGCAAACGCCCGCAGGAACTGTTCGACGAATTTGCGGGCAAACATAAAGAACACCTCGGCACTGGCGACGTGAAGTACCACATGGGCTTCTCATCGGATATCGAAACCGAAGGCGGTCTGGTGCATTTGGCGCTGGCGTTTAACCCATCGCACCTGGAAATCGTTAGCCCGGTGGTTATCGGTTCCGTACGCGCACGTCTGGACAGGCTGGACGAGCCGAGCAGCAATAAAGTCCTGCCAATCACCATTCACGGTGACGCGGCAGTTACCGGGCAGGGCGTAGTTCAGGAAACCCTGAACATGTCGAAAGCGCGTGGTTACGAAGTGGGCGGTACCGTTCGCATCGTCATCAACAACCAGGTGGGCTTTACTACCTCTAACCCGCTGGATGCGCGTTCCACACCATACTGCACCGACATCGGTAAGATGGTTCAGGCGCCGATTTTCCACGTCAACGCGGATGACCCGGAAGCGGTCGCTTTCGTGACGCGTCTGGCGCTGGATTTCCGTAATACCTTTAAACGCGATGTCTTCATCGATCTGGTGTGCTACCGCCGTCACGGCCACAACGAAGCTGACGAGCCGAGCGCAACCCAGCCGCTGATGTATCAGAAAATCAAAAAGCATCCGACCCCGCGTAAAATCTACGCTGACAAGCTGGAAGCGGACAACGTCGCCACGCTGGAAGATGCGACCGAAATGGTCAATCTGTATCGTGACGCGCTGGATGCTGGTGAATGCGTGGTGAAAGAGTGGCGTCCAATGAATATGCACTCCTTCACCTGGTCGCCGTACCTCAACCATGAGTGGGATGAAAACTACCCGAACAAAGTTGAGATGAAGCGTCTGCAGGAGCTGGCAAAACGCATCAGCACCGTGCCTGAAGCGGTTGAAATGCAGTCGCGTGTTGCCAAAATTTACGGCGACCGTCAGGCCATGGCCGCAGGCGAGAAGCTGTTCGACTGGGGCGGCGCAGAGAATCTGGCCTACGCCACGCTGGTCGACGAAGGCATTCCGGTTCGTCTGTCGGGTGAAGATTCCGGTCGCGGAACCTTCTTCCACCGTCACGCGGTGATTCACAACCAGGCGAACGGTTCAACCTACACGCCGCTGCAGCATGTGCATAACGGACAGGGCACGTTCCGCGTATGGGACTCAGTACTGTCTGAAGAAGCCGTGTTAGCGTTCGAGTACGGTTATGCCACCGCAGAACCGCGTACGCTGACCATCTGGGAAGCGCAGTTTGGCGACTTCGCCAACGGTGCGCAGGTGGTTATCGACCAGTTCATCTCTTCCGGCGAGCAGAAATGGGGCCGTATGTGTGGTCTGGTTATGCTGCTGCCGCACGGCTATGAAGGTCAGGGTCCGGAGCACTCCTCCGCGCGTCTGGAACGTTATCTGCAACTTTGCGCTGAGCAAAACATGCAGGTTTGCGTCCCGTCTACCCCGGCACAGGTTTACCACATGCTGCGTCGTCAGGCGCTGCGCGGTATGCGCCGTCCGCTGGTGGTGATGTCACCGAAGTCGCTGCTGCGTCATCCGCTGGCGGTGTCTACGCTGGACGAACTGGCAAATGGCGCCTTCCTGCCAGCCATTGGCGAAGTCGATGAACTTGATCCTAAAGGCGTGAAGCGTGTCGTGATGTGTTCTGGTAAGGTTTATTACGACCTGCTGGAGCAACGCCGCAAAAACGACCAAAAAGATGTCGCCATTGTGCGCATCGAACAGCTCTATCCGTTCCCGCATAAAGCGGTGCAGGAAGCGCTGAAACCGTTTGCTCATGTACATGATTTTGTCTGGTGCCAGGAAGAGCCGCTCAACCAGGGCGCATGGTACTGCAGCCAGCATCATTTCCGTGAAGTAATTCCATTTGGGTCAGCTCTGCGTTATGCAGGTCGCCCGGCCTCTGCCTCTCCGGCAGTAGGATATATGTCTGTTCACCAGAAGCAGCAGCAAGATCTGGTTAATGACGCGCTGAACGTCGATTAAATAAAGGATAAATAATGAGTAGCGTAGATATTCTTGTTCCCGACCTGCCTGAATCCGTAGCGGATGCAACGGTTGCAACCTGGCACAAAAAACCGGGCGATGCAGTACGTCGTGATGAAGTACTGGTAGAAATCGAAACTGACAAAGTGGTACTGGAAGTACCGGCATCAGCGGACGGTATTCTTGATGCGGTTCTGGAAGATGAAGGGACGACCGTCACTTCTCGCCAGATCCTCGGTCGCCTGCGTGAAGGCAACAGCACCGGTAAAGAGACCAGTGCCAAGTCTGAAGAAAAAGATTCTACCCCGGCGCAGCGCCAGCAGGCATCTCTTGCTGAGCAGAATAACGATGCCCTGAGCCCGGCGATCCGTCGCCTGCTGGGTGAGCATAACCTCGAAGCCAGCGCTATCAACGGCACCGGCGTTGGCGGTCGTATCACCCGTGAAGATGTTGAAAAACATCTGGCCAAAGCTCCGGCTGCGAAAGCAGAAGCAAAAGCACCGGCAGCAGCACCAGCCGCACAGCCTGCGCTGGGCGCTCGTGGTGAAAAACGTGTTCCGATGACCCGTCTGCGCAAACGCGTAGCCGAGCGTCTGCTGGAAGCGAAAAACTCCACCGCCATGCTGACCACGTTCAACGAAGTCAACATGAAGCCAATCATGGATCTGCGTAAGCAGTACGGCGACGCGTTCGAAAAACGCCACGGTATCCGTCTGGGCTTTATGTCTTTCTACGTGAAAGCGGTCGTTGAAGCGCTGAAACGCTATCCGGAAGTGAACGCGTCCATCGACGGCGATGACGTGGTTTACCACAACTACTTTGATGTTAGCATGGCGGTTTCCACGCCGCGTGGCCTGGTCACGCCGGTCCTGCGTGATGTGGATCTGCTGGGTATGGCTGATATCGAGAAAAATATCAAAGAACTGGCAGTTAAAGGTCGCGACGGCAAGCTGACGGTCGAAGATCTGACGGGCGGTAACTTCACCATCACTAACGGTGGCGTGTTCGGTTCCCTGATGTCTACGCCGATCATCAACCCACCGCAGAGCGCCATCCTGGGTATGCATGCCATCAAAGATCGTCCGATGGCCGTAGACGGCAAGGTTGAAATCCTGCCGATGATGTATCTGGCGCTGTCTTATGACCACCGTCTGATCGATGGTCGTGAGTCAGTGGGCTTCCTGGTAACCATTAAAGAGTTGCTGGAAGATCCAACGCGTCTGCTGCTGGACGTGTAGTTAATAAGAGTATCACCTGCCCCGTAGGTCTGGACGCTTATCAGGCCTACGGGTAAAAGATAACGATTACCTGAAGGATGGACAGAACACATGAACTTACATGAATATCAGGCAAAACAACTTTTTGCCCGCTATGGCTTACCGGCACCGGTGGGTTATGCCTGTACTACTCCGCGTGAAGCCGAAGAAGCTGCATCAAAAATTGGCGCAGGCCCGTGGGTAGTGAAATGTCAGGTTCACGCTGGTGGCCGTGGTAAAGCGGGCGGTGTGAAGGTGGTAAACAGCAAAGAAGACATTCGCGCTTTTGCTGAGCACTGGCTGGGTAAACGTCTGGTTACTTACCAGACAGACGCCCATGGTCAACCGGTAAATCAGATTCTGGTTGAAGCCGCGACCGACATTGGTAAAGAACTCTACCTCGGCGCAGTTGTTGACCGTAGCTCCCGTCGCGTGGTCTTCATGGCCTCCACCGAAGGCGGCGTGGAAATCGAAAAAGTGGCGGAAGAAACCCCGCACCTGATCCACAAAGTGGCGCTCGATCCGCTGGCAGGTCCGATGCCTTACCAGGGCCGTGAGCTGGCGTTCAAACTGGGCCTGGAAGGTAAGCAGGTTCAACAGTTCACCAAGATCTTCATGGGTCTGGCGACTATCTTCCTGGAGCGCGACCTGGCGCTGATCGAAATTAACCCGCTGGTGGTGACCAAACAGGGTGACCTGATCTGCCTCGACGGCAAACTGGGCGCTGACGGCAACGCGCTGTTCCGCCAGGCTGACCTGCGTGAAATGCGCGACCAGTCTCAGGAAGATCCGCGTGAAGCGCAGGCTGCACAGTGGGAACTGAACTACGTCGCACTGGACGGCAACATCGGTTGTATGGTTAACGGCGCGGGCCTGGCAATGGGCACCATGGACATCGTTAAGCTGCACGGCGGCGAACCGGCTAACTTCCTCGACGTGGGCGGCGGTGCGACCAAAGAGCGTGTAACCGAAGCGTTCAAAATTATTCTCTCTGACGACAATGTTAAAGCCGTACTGGTTAACATCTTCGGCGGTATCGTACGTTGCGACCTGATCGCTGACGGTATCATCGGCGCGGTAGCAGAAGTGGGCGTTAACGTTCCGGTCGTGGTCCGTCTGGAAGGTAACAACGCTGAACTCGGCGCGAAAAAACTGGCTGATAGCGGCCTGAATATTATTGCAGCGAAAAGTCTGACGGATGCAGCTCAGCAGGTTGTTGCCGCAGTGGAGGGGAAATAATGTCAGTTTTAATTAATAAAGATACCAAGGTTATCTGCCAGGGCTTCACCGGTAGCCAGGGGACATTCCACTCTGAACAAGCGATTGCTTACGGAACACAAATGGTCGGCGGTGTAACGCCTGGCAAAGGCGGCACCACGCACCTGGGGCTGCCGGTGTTTAACACCGTACGTGAAGCGGTAGAAGCGACCGGCGCCACCGCCACCGTTATCTACGTTCCGGCACCGTTCTGCAAAGACTCCATTCTGGAAGCGATTGATGCAGGCATCAAACTGATCATCACCATCACCGAAGGCATCCCGACGCTGGATATGCTGACCGTGAAAGTGAAGCTCGATGAAGCCGGCGTGCGCATGATCGGCCCGAACTGCCCAGGCGTTATCACCCCGGGCGAATGCAAAATCGGCATCATGCCGGGCCATATTCATAAGCCGGGTAAAGTGGGCATCGTTTCCCGTTCCGGTACGCTGACCTATGAAGCGGTTAAGCAGACCACCGACTACGGTTTCGGCCAGTCTACCTGTGTGGGCATCGGCGGCGACCCGATCCCTGGCTCTAACTTCATCGACATCCTGAAGCTGTTCCAGGAAGATCCGCAGACTGAAGCGATCGTCATGATCGGTGAGATCGGCGGCAGCGCGGAAGAAGAAGCGGCGGCTTATATCAAAGATCACGTGACCAAGCCGGTTGTGGGCTACATCGCTGGCGTTACCGCGCCGAAAGGCAAACGTATGGGACACGCGGGGGCAATCATCGCAGGTGGTAAAGGTACGGCGGATGAGAAATTTGCTGCGCTGGAAGCCGCAGGCGTGAAAACTGTTCGTAGCCTGGCCGATATTGGCGAAGCGCTGAAAACCGTTATTAAGTAAGAACTAAAAAAAACAGCCCTGACTCTCTGCATAGTCAAGGGCTGGTCCCGTTTCGACATGGTTGGCCATCTGATGATGGCCTTTTTTTTGCCCGTAACTCAGCTTTCCGCCAGCGCCTTCAGCCAGCGAATGCCGCTTTCCGGTGAGGTCATTACCGGTACCGGCGGGGCAGGGAGCTGCCGTAACACCCGCGCCATCGAGGCCTGCGCCAGCATCACGACATCCGCCTGGCTAAAGGCGCTCTGTAATCCTTCACTGACGATACGGTCATGGGTGTCCATATCTCCTGCTAACAGCGCATGGAAGGCGTCTTCCATTAATATCGGCGTGATAGTGCGCTGCTGACCGCTCTGTTGGACTTTGCGCTGCACGTAATCCAGCGTCGGCTTCAGCGTGGTGGCGACGGTAGCCAGCACGGCGATCCGCTCGCCTTTTTCAATCGCCTCTTCCACCATCGCGCAGTCAATGCGCGCGAGCTGGAGTGTGGTCATAAACTGGCATTGTTCCACCGCAGTACCAATTGAGGAACAGGCGGTAATAAAGATATCGCAGTCCGCCTTTTCAGCAATATGCACATAGTCGGCGATACGAGCGGCAATATCTGGCGTCACGCCCTGGGCCTTCATTACCTGCTTGATCATGGATTCTTCAACCAGGTGCATAACTTCCACGTCCGGCATAATGTCGGCGATCAGTTGTTGCATCATCGCAAGCGTGGCTGCACTGGTATGCAGCATGGCGACTTTTTTCATTGGGCAATCTCCTTGAGTAACGTTTCCGCGACGGCCAGCGCCGCATCATGATCTTCCTGTGCGGATAAACCGCCTACCGCGACGGCTCCGAGGCATTTCCCTTGGTGCAGAATCGGGATCCCGCCCGGCAGCGCTGTAAAACGCGGGTCGGCAAAATAGCTAATATCCAGTTGCTCTTTCTGCAGACGCTGTAAAAATGCCTGCGTTGTGCAACCCAGGCGGCTACTGGTGCGCGCTTTACGCTGGGTTAACTCGATGGTTAACAGTTTGGCGTTATCCATCCGCGCAAAGCTAAGCAGTTCTCCATTGGTATCGCATACGGCCACGCTTAATGGGCGATCTGCGTAACATGTTTCGGCGAGCTCTAGCGCACAGGTTACGGCGCGCAGGGCGTGTCCCAGAGTGAGAGTTTTCATCGTGATTATCCTTTCGACAGATTTTCGCAAGCGGGTTGAACGGGATCTTTGGCTGCAGCTGCCTGCGCCTGTCTGGCGTCTTTTTTGCGCCAGTAGTTGGCGAGCAGCGAGCCGCTAACGTTGCCCAGCGGTGTCATCACCGCTGATGCGAGGCCAACGGTTGCCAGTTTGCCCATCGCCGCGGCAAGCCCGGACGCCATACCGCCGTTTTGCAGTCCGACTTCAAAGGCCACGGTACGGGCAGACTGCACGTCCATGCGGAAGATCCAGCGGCTCATCAGATAGCCAATCAGGAAACCACCGAGGTTGTGCATCAACATGGCGAAGCAGAGCAGGAAGCCGACCTGTACCAGGTTGTCGCGTCCGGCTGCGGCTGCGGTGGTGGTAAAGAAAATGATCCCCATCATTGAGATGGTTGGCATGACCTTCTTCACGCCCGCCACGCGGCCATACAGCCAGTTGTAGAACAATGCCCAGACGAAACCGCCTGCCATGAAGTTGAGGACTACCGCGTACATCTGCGCTTCGGCGCTGGCGTGACCAAACAGCGCGTCCCAGCCGCCGGCAATCATATACAGCAGCCAAAGTGCGCCGATCCCGGCAAGCACCTGCACAACACGGCGACCGCGTACGCCTGCATAGGTTTTCAGATAGTCATGCAGAATTGCCGCGCCGATGGGAATTAATACGATTTTCACCACGTCCATCACCATCGCGGTGAGCTGGATATCGATCATCGAACCCGCCAGCAGATTAACCCACAGCGGCGTCATCACCGTTGCCGCCAGCGTTGAGACGGCGGCGATTGACACCGCCAGCGCGAGGTTGGCGTTGGCGATGTAAACCATCACCGTCGACGAGAGACCGCTGGGGCAAGCGCCAATCAATAAAATGCCTACCGCGACTTCAGGCGGAAAATTGAATACCAGAGTGATGGTCAGGCCGAGCAGGGGCATGATCACGAAATGGCAGAAGGTACCGATAAACACGGCCCACGGCATTTTGGCGACATCAATAAAATCCTGGATTGTTAGTTTAGTGCCCATGCTGAACATGGTGGCCTGAATCACGAGGAACACGATCCATTTATGGGTGATATTGAAACCGCCCCAGACGATCAGATCCGTAGACCAGGTCATGGCGGCAACAAAACCGGCGATGATCCACAGCGTAAACTGATAGCTGCGTAAACCAGGCCAGTAGCCTGCACCGGCGGCGAATCCGGCGGTGAACATCACCAGCCCCGGCTGCCACAGGGACGCGGACTGGATGAGTGCGCCGATAATCGCCAGCGCCGCGCCCGCAACGCTGACGCCGAGTCCGGTTTTGTGAATAACAGTGGTCATAGTCATGTTGAAATGTCCTTGCTGTTGTTATTGCTGCCGGGGAGGAATAGATAACATGCGCCGCGCAATTTCCGGTGTGGCGACTTTTTTATCCATACTCTGAATGAGCGTAGCGAGTTTGGCGACCTGCTGATAATTATGCTGCGCTTTTTCTTCGGTGCTTAAATAATAACTATCTTCAAAGCCGATTCGCACTTCACTGGCCCCCATAGCGACGGCAGCAGCGATAATATCGAAATTCTTTCTGCCAAAATGGGTAATTCCCCATAAGGCGTCGCGTGGAATCATGCTACGCAAAGCAATTAATGCGTCAACGGTAGCAGGCGTACTGCCGCGGTGACCGAGAACGATATTAAAGAGCATGGGTTTTTGAAATTTTATTTTATCTTCAAGCATCAGGATGTTATTAATCATGCCGATTTCAAAAACTTCAAACTCTGGAATAATATGGCGTTCGGTTATTTGCCGGGAACAATATTCCACATCCGGAGCGGGATTAAAGTACACCGCATCACCAAGGTTGACGGAACCGACGTTCAGCGAAGCCATTTCCACGCCGGGGCAGTCCAGTGGCGCGCAGCGTTCGGCGATGGACATTGAAGAGACGCCGCCGGTAGAAGCCTGAATAATCAGGTCCGAATGGCGCATTACGCGGTCGATGGTTGCCTGAAAGTCGGTAGTATCTGGTGTCAGGCGTCCTTGTTTATCGCGAACGTGTAGATGCACGATGGACGCGCCATGTTCTACGCTGGCGAGTATTTCCTGCGCCAGTTCTTCGGGTATAACTCTGGGGCAATCCGCGGCAACAGGTGCCAGCGAAATAATAACAGTATCCGACATTTTTTCCTCCGGTACAGAGATATTAAAATTATAGGTAAGGCGTCATCCATTTTAATGAGTCGGGCCCTGATGTTGACGGTTGATATTCACAGCCAATCCAGTCCTGGTAATTCATTTTTCTTATAAAATCAAATAACCATGTTTCATTTAATTCCCCGGTTCCCGGTTCATGACGATAAGGAACAGAAGCGATTTGAAAATGTTTAATAAGGGTAAAATAGCGTTCGATATTTTTCGCCACGTTGCCATGAATTTTCTGACAGTGGTAAATATCAAACTGTAAGCCGATATTTTTCCTGGCAACTTCGTGAATAATTGACTCGGCCAGCGGAAAACTGTCAATAAAATAACCGGGCATATCCTGCGAATTTAATGGTTCAATCAGTACATCGATTTTCGCGTCTGCCATCACATCGCAGGCGATGCGCAGCCGGTTCGTCAGGAGATCGCGCTGGGCGTGTAGCGTCAGGTCGTCGCAGCGCAAGCCGGCCATAACGTGAACCCGGCGACAGCCCAGCGCCGTGGCATAATCGCGCGCTACGTTCAGGCTATGGCGAAATTCTTTGTCTCGATCGGGCTGTGCGGCCAGCCCTCGTTCACCTTGCGCCCAGTTGCCAGCCGGGGCGTTCATCAGCACAACCGGCAGGGATGTTTCCCGCTGAGCGGCTCGCAAATGCTCCAGCGGGTGCTGCCAGAGAAACAGCCCTTCTACGCCGCGAAAACCGGCCGCCTGCGCCGCCGCAAATCGCGCCGCTATCGGTAAATCTGTAAACAACCAGTCTAGATTAGCCGCTAACTTCAGCATGGCGCGCACCCTCCCGGCCATCAACCAGATGCAGCTTAACGCCCTGACTGGCAATAGTTTGCTGAGCGTTCTCCGGTAACCGATTATCAGAAATAATGTCGGTCAACTGCTGCAGACCGCAGATGTGAAACATGCCGTATTTGCCAAACTTACTGCTGTCGCAGACCAGCACCCGACGCCGGGAGACGGTGAGCACCGCTTCTTTGACCGAGGCTTTCCCTTCACTCGGTGTCGACATACCGCGTTCGGTATCCCATGACGAGGAGCTCAGAAACGCCACGTCAATATTAATGGTACGCAGAAAACTGGCGGCGCTTTTTCCAAGACATGAGCGGTTACGTTGATCCACCAGACCGCCGGTGTGATAGAGCGTAATGTGCGGCATATCCATCAAGTAGTGGCTGATGGAAAAATCGTTGGTGACTACCGTCAGATTGAAACAGTGGCTGGCGGCGACCGCTTTCGCCACTTCAAACAACGACGTTCCGGCATCCAGATACAGCGTTTGTCCGGGCTCAATGAGCATTGCGGCAAGCTGGCCCATTTTGCGCTTCACGTCATGATTCAACTCAGCTTTTTCCCGCCATGGCAGTTCCGATTTCAACAGGTTATTGAGCTTCACACCGCCGTTAATGGCGATAACTTTGCCTTCTTCTTCCAGCAATTGAATGTCGCGGCGCACGGTCATATGCGACACGCTCATCAAATCTGCCAGTTCATTAAATGAGGCGGCATTTTTTTCGTGCACGTAGCGGTAGATAAAATCACGTCGTTGCTCGGGGATCATCATCTCACCTCACGCTTGTCGGGAATGTTCAAGTTCGGCCACCGCCTCTTCTGAGAGCGGAACATAGCCGAGCGGTTTTAACGTCAGCCAGATGCGGGCGCTGTCTTCCAGCTCTTCGGCGTTAAACACTGCCTCACGCAGCGAGCGACCGCTTACTACCGGCCCGTGGTTGGCCAGCAGCGCTGCCGTATGGTCTGCTGCAATTTCACTCAGCGCGCTGGCAATACCTTCATGGCCTGGCTTGAAATAAGGCAGCAGCGGCAACTGCCCGACGCGCATCACGTAGTACGGCGTTAATGGCGGCAGACAGTTTTCCGGCGTGGTGCACGGCAGGCAGGAGAGCGCGGTCAGCCATGGAGAATGCAGGTGCACGACCGCGCCGCAGGATGGGCGATGCCGATACCACGCCAGATGCATGGGCACCTCTTTTGAGGGGCTGTCACCGCTTAGATGAACGCCGTTGGCATCAAGCCGACTTAGCGTGGCCGGATTAAGCTCGCCCAGACAGGAGTTGGTCGGGGTCACCAGATAGCCGCCATCCGGCAGTTTGGCGCTGAGATTGCCGGAACCGCCGCTACTGTAGCCGCGCATAAACAGGGAACGGCCATAATGGACGAGTAGTTCGCGCAGTTGGTGTTCACTCACCGGATTCATAATGCGTACTCCTGGGCAGTAAAAAAGAAATCTTCGTCACCAAAGTTGCCTGACTTCAGCGCCAGCGCCAGACCGGAAGAAAAGACCCACGGCACGCCTGGCGCGATGGCTTTGCCAACGGAAAGACGCTTCACCTGCAAGGCTTCCACCACGGTGCCGGATGTTTCTCCGCCTGCGACAATAAAAGTGTTTACACCTGCAGCCTGTAGCCTGGCGCTCAGTCGGGCAAAAGCGTGTTCGATTGCCTGGCTGGCAGCCTGTTCGCCGTACTCCTGTTGAATGCGTGTGAGTACGTCTGGCGGTTGGGTGGCGTATATCATCGGCGCGAATGGGTCGTTGATATGCGTCATCGTCCAGGCACACAGTTCATCGGTGTAGCGTTCTGCATCAGACAGGCAGCGAGCGACATCGAGTACTCGAGATGCTGCCGCGGCCTTATAACGAGTAACCTGACGATTGCTCATCGCCGAGCAACTACCGGAGAACACCACCGTTTTGGCAGGCAGTGGAAAAGCGTCCGACGGCTGGGGTTGCTGACCTCTGGCGCAGGCGGCCAGCGCGCCGCCAAGCCCGGAGCCCCCGGCTAACAGAGGACTGGCATGGAGTGCTTGCGCCAGCGTGTTGAGATCTGCTTCATCCAGCGTATCGACGATAATGTGACGCATACCTTCAGCCTGAAGTTGGGCCAGAGCGTTAGTGACCGCTTCCACACCTTGATGCAGCGTCCTGAGGTTGATGCAGCCAACCGCGCCTGGCGTTTGCGCGCTCAGCAGGCGCGGCAGGCTGGCATCGGTCATGGGATTGAGCGGATGCTTTTCCATTCCGGACTCGTTAAGCAGTACGCCGTTTACAAAAAGATGGCCGTGCACCACCGTGCGCCCGTTTTGCGGCAGGGCGGGGCAGTGGACGATCACAGGAGTCTGCAGGTCGTTCATCAACGCATCGCTGACTGGTCCAATGTTGCCTGTTGGCGTGGAGTCAAACGTTGAACAATATTTAAAATAGATCTGGCGGACGCCTGCCTTTTGTTTCAGCCAGCGGGCACAGGACAGAGACTGTGCGACGGCCTGTTCTGCGGGTAAAGAGCGACTTTTTAGCGAGATGACGATAGCGTCAACCTCTTCATTCCAGCATTGAGCGGGATCAGGCATTCCAGGCAATAGCGCAACGCGCCACCCCTGCTGCGCCATAAAGCTTGCAATGTCCGTTGCGCCGGTGAAATCGTCGGCGATAACGCCTGTGGTGACGGCCATGGATCAACTCCGTTCAGATTGTTTGCTAATTGAACATATTATTCAGGAGGGCCTTTCACATTCACATGATGATTATCACAAATAAGCACATCATTGATTCACAGTAAAAATGAGTAATCTATTGAAAATAATAGAGATAGATGTTGAGTGTTGCGAAAAGAGTCTCACAAGAGAGTGTGAAGATTCGTTAATCTTTGAGAAAGTGAAGTCAGCGGTGTGCAACGGAGTATTATCGTGGTCGCATAATTCTCTTGCCGATTGATCATAATCATCTGCATAAATGAGATTATTTTTTGCGGTGAGCATCATTCTTTCTTGAGACTAAATTTTGCATATTAGCGACTTTAATATTGTTAATGCCGGAGGATAACGTGCCGCTGAAAATCCAGGATGACTATTTACAACGTTTTTTCTCTATCGCAGAACTCTTCTCCCGTGCAACCGGGTTAGCTACGGTCGTCGTTGATATTAATGGTAAGGCGGTGTCTAAGTGTCATAATTTTAATTCGTTTTGCTCATTAATGCGTGCGGATGAACGCTATCGAGCGGGTTGCCAAAAATGCGACAAGTATTGTGCTTTTGAGGCGTTAAAACAGCTTAAACCCAGAATACTCACCTGTCATGCGGGACTAAGCCTGTTCTCGATGCCATTAATTCGAGAGGGGCATCTTTACGGTTTTATTATCTGCGGGCAGGTGCGGGTAAAGTTTCAGGAATATAAGGCTATCGTTATTGATAATAAATTCTCATGGGTTGATAACCCCATGCTTAAAGCTGAGTGGGGCCAGTCTGCGGTAGTGGATAATAATGCGCTGGCGGCAGCAGCAAATTTGTTAAGTTTTATTGTTGATAATTTTGAGAAACAACAGTTGATTACTGAGGAGATTTCAGTTCCGCCAACCCGTTACGCTCGTCATTATTTTACTGAACCTTCGCGTCACGAGAAAAAACTTATGGCGGCGCTGCGTTACATTGATGAAAATCTGTATGGTGAATTGTCTTTGGAAGCCGTCGCTGCTCATGTTTGTTTAAGCGCAAACTATTTCAGCCGGTTTTTCAAGAAACGCCAGGGCGTTAATTTTAAAACCTGGGTAAGTCAGAAAAGAATGCAAAAAGCGGGGGAGTTATTACACGATCCGGTTCATTCTATAGACAGTATTGCGCGGAAACTGCAATACGCACAAACCAGCTACTTTTGCCGCGTTTTTCGGGCGGCGCATCAAACGTCGCCCCAGTCTTTTCGTCACGCCAGACTTTCGCAGTAAAGGTTTTCTGGCAGTGTGATGGCTTCAGGTATAAAAGAGAGCCGATCGCTCAGGGTCACTACATCACCGATGACAATCAGCGCCGGTGGAAGGATGTTTGCTTCCTGAGCTTTACTCAGTAATGAACCGAGCGTACAGGTCAGGCGGCGTTGATTTTCTCGGGTCGCGGACATAATTAGCGCGGCGGGCGTGTCTGCTGATTTCCCACCCATCAACAGCTCTTCACAGATAAACGCCAGATTGGCGATACCCATGACGATGACCAACGTACCGTTAAGCTTCGCCAGTTGACGCCAGTCCTGCTGCTGATTGCCTTCCCGTGTATGACCCGTTACCACGTGAAAGCCAGAGGCAAAATCGCGATGTGTCACTGGGATCCCGGCATAGGTCAGGCCACCAATAGTAGAACTAATACCCGGTACGACTTCGAAAGGGATGCCAGTCTCAACCAGGTCCTCTACCTCTTCAGCCCCACGGCCAAAAACATAGGGATCACCACCTTTGAGGCGCACGATGTTGTGATGCGTGTGGGCATACTGGACCAGCAGAGCATTGATTTCATCCTGGGGAACACAATGGAAGCCTGGGTTTTTGCCGACATTCACGAGCAGGCAATCAGGTAATGCCCATTCCAAAATTTTAGGATTGACCAGCCGATCGTAAATAATGACGTCAGCCTGTTTAATGCACATCATCGCTTTGAGAGTCAGTAATGAAATATCACCGGGACCTGCTCCAACGAGCCAGACCTTTCCGAAAGTTTTCACAGTGTGTCCTTTATCACGTCTATCAAAAAGTGGCAGAAACTACATCAAGGAATGATTAAAAGCAGTCGTTTGCCCGTAAGTTATAACGTGAAATTATCCAGAATTATCGCATGGATAATATTGATTAATCTCGCAAAGTTTTTTCTGCAATAAACAAGATGACTTGAAAAATTATTAAGAACTTATTGGCACTATTTACTTAGGTTTAACCTTATTTAAATTGTGTTTATTGTTGTGCTTGAGTATTATTGGTTAATATTTATCCGCCATCAGTGTGAGTAAATCATGGATTGGATCAATGACATCAATGGATAAAATAAAATATAACTCTCGATGCTTATCTGGGTGTCTTGAATTATTTTTTATTTATTAAACTATTTTTGTACGCTGCATATGGAAGAGGTTATGAGAGGAAAAATACCCAAGACGGAGTTGCTGGTAACTTTTGAAGTGGTTGCGCGTCACGAAAGTTATACCCGGGCAGCCGAAGAGTTGGCTTTAACACAAAGTGCTGTTTTCCGCCAGGTGAATGCGCTGGAGGATTTTCTTAATACCGCGCTATTTAATCATGCGAAAAAACGTATTTTTTTAAATGCGGCCGGCAAACATTATTTAAATATCGTTAAGGAAACGTTAAATAAGCTCGAGCGCGATACGACCACAATAATGACCTGGCAGCCGACCGTACAGGTTATTGAGCTGGCGGTGAATCCGACGTTCAGTACGCACTGGCTGATCCCAAACCTGCGCGAGTTTAACAAACTCAATCCAGATATTATCGTAAACATCCATTCGCTGGCGAATAAGGGTGATTTTCTCAATCGTGAGTATGACGCGGCAATTATGCGCGAAGACTTCTACTCGCCGTGGTCAGGGGTTGAGTATCTGTTTGAAGAGGAAATTCTGCCGGTATGCAGCCGCTGTCTGCTGGCCGAACCGGAACGGAAACTGGCTGTTGAAGAGCTGCTGAACGAATACCCGCTCTTGCACCAGAGCACACGAATCAAAGGCTGGCAGGAATGGTTTGCGCTGTCCGACGTCAGCAGCCCGCTGGTCAATAAAGGCCCGAGATTTGATCTGTTGTCGATGCTGATTGCGGCGGTCCGTTCTAATCTTGGGGTTGCGCTGCTTCCCCGTTTTGCCATTCAGCACGATCTGGATAGTGGTGATATGGTCATTCCTTGCGATGTTCCGATGCGCACCGGGAACCGTTTCATCATGACGTGGCGTGAAGAGAAATCGGAGTCCGCGCATTTACAGATCTTCCGCGACTGGCTGTTGAATAAATCCGTGGTATCGGCTGCCTGATGGTGGCTTATCAGGCCTACAAGATTGGTAGGCCGGATAAGACGCCTTAGCATCGTCTCCGGCAAAAGAACAACTACCAGTCGATCCCAACCTGTGCCTGAATTCCACTGTCAAACGCGTGCTTGACCGGGCGAATTTCACTGACCGTATCGGCCAGCTCCAGCAACAGCGCATGGCATCCGCGCCCGGTAACGATGACGCTTTGCTCCGCAGGGCGATTTTCGATAGCGCTGATGACCTCCTGGGTATCCAGATAGTGGTAAGCCAGCATGTAGGTGAGCTCATCCAGCACCACTAGATCGTACTGCGCATCAGCCAGCATGCGCTTACTTTCCTGCCAGACTACCGTCGCCGCCTCAATATCCGCTTGCCGATTTTGGGTTTCCCAGGTAAATCCGGTGCCCATAATATGAAATTCGACGCCGAGAGGTTGCAGCGTGTTGTACTCGCCATTATCCCACTGGCCCTTAATAAACTGCGCGATGCCAACGGTTTTTCCGTGACCAACCGCGCGTGTTGCTGTGCCAAAGGCTGCGGTGGATTTGCCTTTACCGTTGCCAGTGAAGACCATCAGGATCCCTTTTTTCTCCGTTGCCGCCGCCACGCGGGTATCAACTTGTTCTTTCAGTTTCTGCTGACGCTGGCGGTGCCTGTCATTATTGGCTCGCGCTTCCATGATGACTCCTTAATGTCCTGCCGGACAGGTTGCGCAGCGATGCTGCTGTTCAAACTGGCTAAAGAAATTATTGCCTTTGTCATCCACCAATACGAAGGCAGGCATATTTTTAACTTCCATCATCCACACCGCTTCCATTCCCAGCTCTGGATACTCAAGGCACTGCAGGCTTTTCACGTACTGCTGAGCCAGCAGGGCTGCGGCACCGCCAATGCTGCCGAGGCTAAATCCACCGTGTTTGTGGCAGGCATCAGTGACCTGCTGGCTGCGGTTACCCTTGGTGAGCATAATGAGGCTGCCGCCTTGCGCCTGGAAAGCATCGACATACCCATCCATACGCCCGCCGGTGGTGGGACCCATTGAGCCACAGGCCTGATTTTCCGGGGTTTTGGCGGGACCTGCGTAATAAACGATATGCTTTTTCATGTATTCCGGCATCGGTTCGCCGTTATCCAGTCGCGCTTTGATGTTAGCGTGGGCGATATCGCGAGCGACAACAATCGGGCCGCTTAACGACAAACGCGTGCCTATTGGCAGGGTGGAGAGATCATGCAGGATCTCGCGCAGCGGACGATTCAGATCCAGTTGTACGGTCTGGGCACCGTTTTCTACTCGCTGTGAATCAGGAATGAATTTGCCCGGATTATGCTCGAGTTTCTCCAGCCAGATTCCGTGTTTGTTAATTTTGGCCTTGATGTTGCGGTCGGCTGAGCAGGAGAGGGCCATCGCGATAGGGCAGGATCCGCCGTGACGTGGCAGGCGAATAACCCGGATATCGTGGGCAAAGTATTTGCCGCCAAACTGCGCGCCGATGCCAAATTCACGGCTGGCATTGAGCAGCTCGGCTTCCAGTGCTGTATCGCGGAATGCCTGACCCAGTTCGTTGCCGCTGGTGGGCAGGTTATCGTAATATTTGGTTGAAGCCAGTTTGGCAACCTTGAGCGCCTGGTCGGCGGACAAGCCGCCAACGACGAAAGCGATGTGATACGGCGGGCAGGCGGCTGTGCCCAGTGATTTCATTTTTTCGATCAGAAACGCGGTGAGTTTTTCCGGCTGCAGAATGGATTTTGTTTCCTGGTACAGCGCCGCTTTGTTGGCAGAGCCACCGCCTTTGTTGACGAACAGGAAACGGTATTCGTTGCCCGGCGTGGCGCTAATGTCGATTTGTGCCGGCAGGTTAGTCTGGGTATTGACCTCGGTATACATGTCCAGCGGGGCATTTTGCGAATAACGCAGGTTGTTTTCGATGAAGGTGGTGTACACGCCTTTGCTTAATGCTTCTGCGTCATCGCCGCCAGTCCAGACATGTTGTCCTTTGCAGGCCACAATGGTTGCTGTCCCGGTATCCTGACAGTTGGGCAGGACGCCTTTGGCCGAAACTTCAGCATTGCGGAGCAGTTGTAATGCGACGTACTTATCGTTACTGCTGGCCTGAGGGTCGTGCAGAATGCTGGCAATTTGTTTTAAATGTCCGGCGCGCAGGAAAAATGAAGCCTCATAAAACGCCTGCTGTGCTAATAAGGTTAACGCTTCTGGCGCAACCTTAATCACTTCCTCTCCGTCTAACTCCGAGACCGTTACGTGCTGGTTACTCAGTAATTCATATTCTGTATTATCTTTACTCTGAACAAAGAGTTCCTGCCAGACAAATGGTTTAGACATGTTTACTTCTCACCTCTTCATTTTTGCCGCATCACGGCGTAAATAAATGCGCTACTCGTAGGCCGGATAAGCGAAGCGTCATCCGGCATCAAGTTATTTTGCTAAAAAGACATTGGCCTGCGTCGCTTCAGCGACGTATTCGATTGTTTTCTGGGCGCGAACGCTGTTACCGGCTTCATCCAGCGGCGGAGAATAGACGGCAATCGCATATTCCCCCGGGACAATGGCCACCATTCCGCCGCCGACGCCGCTTTTCGCCGGGATGCCAACGGTGTACAGCCATTTACCGCTGCCGTCGTACAGTCCGGCAATCGCCATTTCTGCCAGCACCTGTGGAACATATTTTTCATTCAACAACTGCTTGCCGTTGAATGGAGATTTGCCTTTGTTCGCCAGTACAGCACCCATTTTGGCCAGTTGCTCAACGGTGATATCTACCGAGCACTGGCGGGTATAAATTTCGACGGCTTCGTCAGTGTTGCCATAGAAGCTGTTATAGGATTCCATCAGCTTCGCCAGCGCCTGATTGTGCTGGTTGGTTTCCATCTCGGATTGGAAAACCGGCTCGTTAACCGTGAGTTTGGCATCGGCCCAGACGTTCAGGTTGTCGAGGATTTTGTTCCAGCGATCGGTTTTGTCTTTGGCTTCAATCAGGCTTACGGCGCTCATCGCCCCGGCGTTAACCAGCGGGTTCTCTGGCGCGCCTTTGGTTAGCTCAACCGCTAAACCGGAGTTGAAAGGCATGCCGGTGGCATTGGCCCCGAGTTTATCCAGCACGACCTGAGGACCGTGCTGTTCCATGGCGAGCGCCATGGTGAATACTTTACTCAGGGATTCCATTGGGAAGGGTTTGTTAACATCGCCAACCTGATAGATCTTGCCGTCCACCGTGGCAATGGTGATGGCAAAATTATTCGGGCTGTAGGTCGCCAGGGCAGGGATGTAGTCGGCGACTTTACCATCGTTGTTACTTTTATATTTTTGATGTGCCTGGTCGATAAGCTTTGCGTAATCCGGCGTGGTTTGCGCGAGAGTCGTTGCGCTAAACAAAACGCTGAAGGAAAAAATACTCACGCCGAGAAGAGTTTTAGTCATGGTGCTTTCCTGTTGGTGTGCTCATCTTGGTGCCGGATGGCGGCGTACCGCCTTATCCGGCCTACGGATAGTTAAACGTTATGTAGGCCGGATAAGCGCAAGCGCCATCCGGCATTAACGTAGTATCAGGACAAAGCGACTTCTGTTTCGGTAACCGGGCGTTCCTGCTCCGGGGTCTTCACTGGCGCTGTTCCACGGCAACCCTGGCCGAAGTGTTCACCTTCCCAACGGCCCACGATGGCAGCACCCATTGCGTTACTCATGACGTTGGTGGCGGAACGACCCATATCGAGGAACGGATCGACGCCCATCAGCAGGATCAGACCGGCTTCCGGGATATTGAACTGATTCAGGGTTGCGGCGATAACCACCATGGATGCACGCGGTACGCCCGCCATCCCTTTAGAGGTCAGCATCAGGATTAACAGCATGGTAATTTGCTCGCCCATGCTCAGTTCGATGTTGCACGCCTGGGCAATAAAGACGGTAGCAAAGGAGCAGTACGCCATGGATCCGACCAGGTTAAAGGAGTAACCGATAGGCAGAACGAAGCTGGCGATTTTTGAAGAAACACCGAATTTTTCCAGCTTGTCCAGCGTGCCCGGGAAGGCGGCTTCAGAACTGGAGGTCGTAAAGGCCAGCAGCGCCGGCTCGAGGATTGATTTCGTTAAACGTGCGATGCAAGGCCCGACTATCATAGTTGACAGGCCAATCAGGATCGCCCACAGCATACCCAGCGTCAGGTAGAACTCACCCATAAAGATCCCGGCGCTGACCATCACGCCCAGACCACGTTCGGCAATCAGACCTGAAATAGCGGCAAAAACGGTCAGTGGCGCAAACAGCATGACGTAGCCAGTCAGTTTCAGCATGACGTGCACCAGTGAATCCAGAACCTTCACAATCGGTTCGGCTTTTTCACCAATTGCGGCCAGGCTGCAACCGAGGAAAATTGAGAACACCACGATCTGCAGAATTTCGTTACGCGCCATTGCGTCGACAATACTGGTCGGCACTGCGTGCGAGATGAACACTTTCAGCGTAAACGGCTCTGATTTAACGGCGGCAACAGCTCCGACGTCATGCGGAACAAAGTTGATGCCAGCGCCTGGCTGGAAAATATTAACGATAACCAGACCCAGTGCAATTGACACCAGAGAGGCGCAAATAAACAGGAAGAAGGTTTTCGAAAATATACGTCCCAGCGTTTTGGCATCGCCCATTTTGGCAATACCAACAACCAGAGTTGAAATAACCAATGGCGCGATAATCATTTTCACCATGCGTAAAAATATAGTGGTGAAAATGGAAATATCTGCTGCATAGGATTTTGCTGTTTCAGCCGCGGCCATATTATTTATGGCCACCCCGGCAATCATGCCGAGTATCAGGCCTAATATGATCATCTTCGTTAAACTTATTTTCTTCATGTGTACTCCATCGGATAAAGGCTGGTAATTGGAATTGTGTAGGGTGGTGCGCGCCTGAGCCTGGACAGCAGCTCAGACGCACGCCTGTTGTGACCAACCGCATGAATAATTCGAAGCACTGTGATACCGCTGAATTCTGTGCTCCAATGGTTGTTATTGTGTTTTTTGTTACAAGTCGAACTCAATACTTAATAATGGGGCGTGTTGCTGCGCACCATAAACATCATTGTCACCAACGTTGCCGGAAATAATATCGCGCGGCATGACTATTTTTACGGCATTCGCCGGATCGAACCACACGATATTATGAATAAAGTCTGGTTCAACATTATATAAACTGGCAATCAGCTGCGGCGTTAATTGCTCGCAGGCTTTTACCCGCTGATAGTCTTCCCTGGTTTTAAATAAAATATCTAAAACCAGTTCGTACGGTCCGGCGTTTTTGGAGCGAATAACCTGCGCCAGTGAACAAATTGAGTGTTTCATGCCTGAACTCCTTCTGGCGTCACCTGTTCAATGTGGAAATCAAAACGCAGCGCATCGCTCGCTTCAATCAGGTGATAGATCGAGAACTCATACACCGGTCCACTTTGAATATCAGATGGCGAGAACGGGAAGGCGAGGTTGCCCGCAGTCGCAATACGATTTTCATAGCCGTAATGCAGCAGGGTAGAGCGCACCAGCGAGCAAACGCTGTTGGCGATATCCTGCGTCGGCGCAACGACATCCAGTAAAATCCCCAGTTCATGACCGGCGGTTTTCATTGGTTCATGGTTGCCCATCACGCCGTTCTTACCATACAGGTGGAATGTCATGCGGATACTGTCGTCATTCAGTGAGAGGTTACGCGCAACGCTTGCCTGTACCTCTTCGAGAATGGTGTCAATCCCGGCAATCATAATCGGGTCGCGCGTTCCGGCGATGGTCAGGCAGCGGAAGCCAACCTGACGCGCGCCTTCCAGTTTCAATGCATACGGTGTTTCTTCATGACGTGAACCGCTGACATACACCTCACCCTCGTTAACCTGGGTAAAGGTGCACGCTTTCAGGTTCAGTACGCCGCCTGGTCCTGGCAGGAAGTACGGATCGGACTTCTCATACAGCGTGTGCGCCGCCGCGGACGTTTCTGTGAACTTACGCTTGGGATTGAACGCCTTCAGCGTAAAGCCGTTGTCGTCAATGATCCCCATCGCACAATCTGAGCCAGAGCCTGGGGTGGCAGCAATGGCAGCACACTCAAGGATCTTACCGCAATGAAGCGCCAGACCTTCATCAAAGCCCTGCATTATCGGCAGCGCGGCGAAGCAGGCGGGATCGTAGGCGCGTCCGCCCAGGACCACCTGCGCGCCAGCTTCTAGCGCACGCTGAAAAGGCTCGACGCCCATCTGCGCGACAATGTAGGTGCTCTCTTCAATTGCCTCGTGAGTTAATTCAGGCACAAAATCGAGCGCAGTAATCTTGCCGTTATCCAGTGCCTGATGGACGATTTCTTTGTCGACATCAGACGGGATCAGCGCCATTGAGAAGGTCAGTTTTTCTTCCTGTGCGATCTCATGGATTATCTGGCGACACCACTCCAGATGCGGCGCTGCGCCAGAACCACCGGCGGTGCCGATCACGACAGGGATGTTGTTCTTAACGCCCGCCACAATCATATAGCGCAGATCGCGTTTCACGCCGGCCCGGTCGGTAAAGGGTTTACCTGCCCCCAGGTAGTGGGGGCCTGGATCGGAGGAACCTGCGTCAACAGCAATAAGATCCGGTGACTCTTCCATGGCTTTACGAAAACTTTCTTCCGGGAAGCCATAACCCAGGATAGCCGTAGGCGATAAGATCTTAAATGTGCGTGCCATCTCTTAATCCTTAGTTTGCAACAACGCGATGGTGCGATTCATCTCGTTAAACACGATGTTGAGACCTTCATCGAAACCCATACCCGGTTTAACCAGCATGCGCATTGGACGCGCGGCAAGTGCCACGTGTACGCAGGTGCGGGCACTGATTTCCGTTTCGTTACAGGTACCGCCCTGATAGGCTTCCATGGCGTGTTTGTTGCAGTACAGCACTGCATCAACAATGTTATGAATGCCGCCAAGATCTGGAGTCTTGATCTGTACCATGTGGCAGCTGCCCGCATCGGTAAAGTCCACGATATCCTGATAGGTGTTACACCATTCGTCGGCGACAATTTTCACGCCGGAACCCAGACGAGTCAGCTCTTTGGTGATGGCGGTCAACATGCGGATCTGATCCGGCTTGTTACCGGCATCAACCGGACCTTCGATATACAGCGGCAGACCCTGGGCTTCGACTTCCAGGCTGGCGATGTATTCAGCGCAGCGCACCGGATCCATATCGAAGATCAGACCGATCGTGCCGTACACATCAATGTGCAGCGTCGGGTGATAACGTTCGCTGGTGCGCAGGCTTAAGATGCGGTCGGATAACCAACGTACATACTCACGCAGTTTTTCGCCTTTAAAGCCCAGCTTCTCTTCCACGTTGTTGATCAGCGCATGCGGCAGGACGTCCACACCTTTAAGGATCATCTTATCAACGGCGATATAACGGTCGTCGCCGCTCTGACCAAATAATGGAATGGCTTCCGGCACGCACGGCAGTTGCCATTCATCGCAAACCACTTCAGTTTTCAGACGACCGGTAGCCAGCGCCGCAGCGTCGAGCAGCGCCTGAGACAAACCATAGCGGACGGCGGTATGCAGCAGATGACCGTCAATACGCAGTTGGTCAAAGAAACGGGCGTTCGGCAGGAACGCATCAACGTCACGGCCTTCCAGCAGCGGTTTGATGTGATCGTTGAGGAACGGAATAAAGTTTTCAGCCAGGAACAGCGGGTCACGACCGCCTGCGCCTGAATATTGCACCGCTGCGCAATCGCCCACCGCTACCGCGCCATTTTCCAGAATCAGCTGCACGGAAACGCATTCACCCGCCTGACGAACAGAGGTAAATCCAGGCGTTACCGGATCGCCGGTATAGATAAACCCGTCATGACCGGCGCCATTTTTGATGGCCTGCTGATCGTCAAAATAAAACGAGGAGTAGCCAGCGGTGAAAAGGGCCTTTTTGATTTTCATTATGGTCTTCCTATTAATTTACTGTGGGATACGGCGTTGATGTCATCAATGACCATCTGGAAAGAAGGCTTGCGGCCTTCAAAATGTGCGCGCTCTGCGACATAGTCGTGGTGCAGGGCGAGAATATCTTTCGGCAGCGGAACGGCACCGGCTTCAAGAATACGGATTGCGCCTGTGTTATCGCGAACAGGCAGGATCTTACCGGCGTTACAGGCGGCAGGAGCGAAAGGTACATCCAGCACGCCAGCTTCAAAGGCCAGCACCGTGCCGCGCGCAATGTCGCCATTGCCCAGCTCGAAGACTTTTTTCAGTACCGCGCGGACTTCGCTCTTAATCAGATCTACTTCCTGTTCCACGGCAGCGCACTGCGGGAATTTCTGGTCGCTGACCATGTTGAGCATCTGGCGTGACGCTTTCAGGCCCTGAGCGTTAGCTGCTGCCGTTGGGATACCGAACGCTTCGTGCGGGCTTTTGGTGATCACTTTTGTAGCGCCCGACATACCTGCAACCGCTGCGCCCCAGGCGATAACGGAGAAGGCTTTCGCTTCATCTTCCGGGAATCCGCCCATCCACTGGTGGAAAACGGTGCTCAGTTCGTAATCGTCGAAGCCGTGGTTATGGAAGTATTCGTGAGACAGTTCGCGCAGCGCCTGAATAGCGGCGATATCCTGCGTCAGGCTGCCGACCTGGCCGTAGCCGACGGTAATTGACTTCACGCCTTGTTCCAGCGCCAGAAGACCTTCGATAATGGCCACCGAATGGGATATAAACGGCGGGATCAGAGTGCCGGTCAGCGGGCCAAACGGTTCACGGTTGATGCGAATGCCGTTCTCTTCATACAGGCCCATCAGGCGGTCGCAGTACTGCCAGTCGCGGATGGATTTTTCCAGGGTGACGCGTTTAGCGTAAGGGATGTTGTAGGAGATACCGCCGCCTTCGTAGCTGGTAAAGCCACTGGCCATTGCGATTTCTGCCAGCAGGCGCGCATCCGGCGTACCGTGGCGAACCTGGATCGGTTTTTCCAGCGATTCAGTCATCCGGCGGCAGGCAGCAACCCCGTGATTGACAACCGGTAAACCATTCAGTTTGGAAGTACCTGCTTCGATAGATTTCTGGATCCCGACAGCGGCTTCTTCATAGCGGTTCAGACGGGTATAGGCATCGATTGTGCTCGGCAGGAGGTCGCACTCTTCCTGCAATGTTTTGAGCAGCGCAATATGCTCATCCATTAATGCTACGCCTGCGCGCGGCTGGCTCAGGGTTTTTCCTTCCTGATCGGCCTTCAGCAAGGCAAGGGAGAAGCGCTTTTTATCTGGAATTGATTGCTGGTACTTCACGCCATCTTCGAAGTTCTCAACGTCTTTGCCGGTTTCCCAGGTTTGTAACACCTGATGCCTTTCGGTCATGAATTCGTCATGGGTCAATTTTTTATTTCGAAGTTCCATTCGTAGCTGCCTTAAGTTTTATAGGGTTAAACACTGAATGCTGGTGCGAGCAGCGGCTTGCGGGTACAGCCTGGCGACGTTTGCCAGTAGCGGGAGCAGGCCATTTGAATCGCGGTAATACTCAAACTGATTCGGTAACAGAATTCTTTTACCCTGGTCGTCCAGCTCCCGGTATTTGAGCCAGTTATGGATATCGAACTGGCTGGCGCGAGAGAGCCATCCCCCTGAACCGACGACTTTGCGTACGGTGGTGAGATCGCGACCCATCTGTAAATCCACGTTACCCACGCAGGTGCAAACCTGCTTTTTAGTGCCCGCGTGGCGCTCAGCGGCATAGCCCACGCACAAACCTGCCAGCAGGGTGTCGAAATATTTCTCCTCCTCGCTGAGTGGCAGGTAATCCGGTTGCCCAACCAGGTGACGCAGGTAGCGGTAAAACGCTTCCTCGCGCTGCGGTTGTTGGGCGAAGATGACTTTCACCATTTCCTGCGTGCTTTCTCCCACCACGACGGCGGAAACGCGCATTCCCAGGTCGCCTTCAACGGTACGTTTAACGAACGGTTCAGGAACACCATGCAGGACGGTATCGGGGGAGAGGGTATTCGCGCTGGCCGAATAGACATCCGTGGTGGCTCCGCCCATATCAATCAGCATGAATTCCTTCCATGCGCTGTCGTAATCGCTAATGGCTTTAACTAACTCATATACCGTCCATGGCGTCGGCATTGGCTCTTCGCCTGTTTCGCCGACAATGACGTCCAGACCTTTGCCTTTGACAATGCGTGACAAGAACACATCGCAAATCGCCTGGCGCGCGGCAAACGGATTCGGGTGATCGAGGTCTGGCAGAATGTTGTCTACCGTGGTCAGATCCTTATGTCCGAGAATCGTTTGTATTTCGTCCTGAATGTCCCGGTTTCCGGCGTAGATAATGGCGCAATCAAGCTTTGAGCCTGCCAGCGCGTGCGCATTCGCCAGGCCATAGCTTTCTTCGCCACCGTCTGTACCGCCGGTAAACAGCAGAATGTCTGGGGGGGAAGATTCCAGCTCCTGAATGTCATGACGGTTGAGCTTGTACGAATAATATTGCGCGATTTTCGCTCCTGCCGAATGGGCGGTAACTTTGGCCGATTCCAGCGTAATGGAAGGCACCAGCCCCATTGCTGCAACGGCGAGTCCACCTTTGGCCGAAGAAGAGTATTTCAACTGCACTTCACCACTTTTCAGTAACGGGCGAGCATCGGCAACGTTCAGCACCTGATTCAGGCTGGCAAAAAAACCGTCTGCCAGATGATGTGTGGTGGTTGGGGTCAGGACATGGTTTACCAGGGTTAATTCTTCGCCTTCATGGGCGAAGAGGGCAGCCTTGGTCCATGTCGAGCCGATATCGACAGAAACTGTTTGCATCAGATAGCCTCTTCCAGGCAACGCTGCTCAAGGCCATTGTGTTGGTGAATATCATTAGTGATAAGCGCGCAGACATCTTCCAGGTCATGGCTTGGTGCGAAGACGCGGTTAAATCCCATCTCTTTAAACTTCACTTCCACATCGGCGAAGTCATGCTTACCGACGACCAGGTTGCCGCCGACGTACAGCAGAATGTCGCCGAGGCCACGTTCTATGCAGCGCTCACGTAACCCGAGGCAGTCAATGTCGCCGTGACCGTAGATAGAGGACACCACGATGGCATCGGCGCCTGTTTCAATCGCGGCATCAATATATTCATCCTGGCTCACCATCACCCCGAGGTTGATTACGTGAAAATCATGAGCTGTAAAAACGCGATCCAGAACTTTATTACCTACTGCATGGCAGTCAGCACCGATGACGCCAATAACAAGTGTAGATTTCTTCATGGGTAATCCTCTGTAGGGCTGATGGTCAATAAGTGAAAATTGTTTTCTAATATTTAGAACATGGATTGTGGCAACCTCTTAATAGGGTTGAAGTTTCTGTGGAAGCGGAAAAGGAAGCAATTGATCTATTTTCAAAATATCCTGCGCAAAATGATTGTTATATTATTTTTTTATAAAATCACTTTACTATCAGTGTCTTATGATTTGTTTTTGCGATGATTTTTAATTTGTTAGGAAATTGGGTAATAAATAACTTGCCATGTTTGTGATCGAAATCTTATTTTGTTGCGCGCCTCGTTTATGCACCATTTTTAATAATTTAAAAAATCACATTTACTAAATAACTTGTGAACGGGATAACGGTTTTTTATTTTTTAATCTTATATGTCATAATTATCTTTTGTTAAATTTAGGATAAAAATGATAATGAATTGTTTGTGGCATATTTAAACATTGCCATATAAGAGAAGAAGATAGGTGAATGATAACTTTAAGTGATGATTTAAGCGGAACGGCTGCGCTCTGCGGGAGAACGCCAAACGCAATGCGTCTGTCAATGAGCTACGCTTTCGCTTCAATTTGAGATAGTTACATCTTGGTGTTAATTATAAGTGAAATTTAAATGAACAATTTGTATGAAATAACAAATCCATGACTTGCTAAACAAAAAACTGTGAGCTACCCAGCAATAGTGACTCTTTATCTGCGGACAATTTTGTCAGCCAGGCGAGTTAAAAGATCGTGTAGATTTAAATAAATAACCTATCATTTGTAGTAACGGCAATTACTCATTGAAAAACATGTTGTTAACATGATGTTCACTAGTCATCTTACTGCTAAACACTATTAACATTAAATTTGAAAATTGATTTAAATCAATGTTTAAAACTTGGTAAACGGCATCAAAAGAGGTTAAATTGCTGCAGATCAAATTGGTCTGAAGGTGGTAAATTAGCTATAAATTGATCACTATCGAAAAATGCAAATTTACCTCGATAAAAACCTGTTTATTGTAAGGATTTTACGGCGTAATATAATTGCGGGATCAATTTGAGTGTTTTATTAACATGTTTGTAACCTTTCATCATTGTCCTTTCTTCAAATGAGAGGAAAGGGCAGCGGTGGGGGGAAGCAGATAAATTTGTATTGGGGCATGCGTGTGACCCTTTCTAACGGGGTTCACTCTCGGAGTCTTCATGCGATGAGCAAGGAGTCATGATGTTAGATATAGTCGAACTGTCGCGCTTACAGTTTGCCTTGACCGCGATGTACCACTTCCTGTTTGTGCCACTGACGCTCGGTATGGCGTTCTTGCTGGCCATCATGGAAACGGTCTACGTCCTTTCCGGCAAACAGATTTATAAAGATATGACCAAGTTCTGGGGCAAGTTGTTTGGTATCAACTTCGCTCTGGGTGTGGCAACCGGTCTGACCATGGAGTTCCAGTTCGGGACTAACTGGTCCTACTACTCCCACTATGTAGGGGATATTTTCGGTGCGCCGCTGGCGATCGAAGGTTTGATGGCCTTCTTCCTCGAATCCACCTTTGTAGGTCTGTTCTTCTTCGGCTGGGACCGTTTGGGTAAAGTCCAGCATATGTGCGTCACCTGGCTGGTAGCTCTGGGTTCTAACCTGTCCGCGCTGTGGATTCTGGTTGCGAACGGCTGGATGCAAAACCCAATCGCCGCGGATTTCAATTTCGAAACCATGCGTATGGAGATGCTGAGCTTCTCTGAACTGGTGCTCAACCCGGTTGCACAGGTGAAATTTGTTCACACTGTGGCATCTGGTTATGTCTGTGGCGCGATGTTCGTTCTGGGGATCAGCTCCTACTATATGCTGCGCGGTCGTGACTTCGCGTTCGCTAAACGTTCTTTTGCCATCGCCGCCAGCTTTGGTATGGCTGCAATTCTGTCTGTTATCGTTCTGGGTGATGAATCCGGTTACGAAATGGGCGACGTGCAGAAAACCAAACTCGCTGCGATTGAAGCAGAATGGGAAACTCAGCCTGCACCGGCTTCCTTTACGCTGTTCGGTATTCCGGACCAGGATGCGCAGGAAAACCATTTTGCGATTCAAATTCCTTATGCGCTGGGCATCATTGCCACCCGCTCTGTTGATACACCGGTCATTGGTCTGAAAGATCTGATGGTGCAGCACGAAGAGCGCATCCGTAACGGGATGAAAGCGTATCAACTGCTGGAAGAGCTGCGTGCTGGTACGACCGATCAGGCCGTTCGCGATCAGTTCAACAGCATGAAGAAAGACCTGGGTTATGGTCTGCTGCTGAAACGCTATACGGATAACGTCACCGACGCGACCGAAGCGCAAATTCAGCAGGCAACGAAAGATTCTATTCCTCGCGTTGCGCCGCTGTACTTCGCATTCCGTATCATGGTGGCATGCGGCATTCTGATGCTGGCAATCATCGCTGTGTCCTTCTGGACCGTACTTCGTAACCGTATCGGTGAGAAAAAATGGCTGCTGCGCACTGCGCTGTATGCGATTCCTCTGCCGTGGATTGCGATCGAATCCGGTTGGTTTGTCGCAGAGTACGGTCGTCAACCGTGGGCGATTGGTGAAGTGTTACCAACAGCCGTAGCGAACTCTTCGCTGACCGCTGGCGACCTCATCTTCTCGATGCTGTTGATTTGCGGCCTGTATACCCTGTTCCTGGTGGCTGAACTGTATCTGATGTTCAAGTTCGCACGCCTTGGGCCGAGTAGCCTGAAAACCGGTCGTTATCACTACGAGCAGTCCACTGTGACTTCTCAGCCGGCACGCTAAGACAGGAGTCGTCAAATGATCGATTATGAAGTATTGCGTTTTATCTGGTGGCTGCTGGTTGGCATTCTGCTGATTGGTTTCGCGGTCACTGATGGCTTCGACATGGGGGTGGGCATGCTCACCCGTTTCCTCGGCCGTAATGATACCGAGCGTCGAATTATGATTAACTCCATCGCCCCACACTGGGACGGTAACCAGGTTTGGCTCATCACCGCAGGCGGCGCACTGTTCGCAGCCTGGCCGATGGTGTATGCCGCCGCGTTCTCCGGCTTCTATGTGGCGATGATTCTGGTACTGGCATCGTTGTTCTTCCGTCCGGTCGGTTTTGATTACCGCTCCAAGATTGAAGACATGCGCTGGCGCAACATGTGGGACTGGGGCATCTTCATTGGTAGCTTCGTTCCACCGCTGGTTATTGGCGTGGCATTCGGCAACCTGCTGCAAGGGGTTCCGTTCCACGTAGACGACTACATGCGTCTGTACTACACCGGTAACTTCTTCCAGTTGCTGAATCCGTTTGGTCTGCTGGCGGGTGTCGTGAGTGTTGGGATGATCATCACCCAGGGCGCGACCTATCTGCAGATGCGTACGGTAGGTGAGCTGCATCTGCGTGCACGTGCAACTTCGCAGGTTGCGGCACTGGTGACTCTGGTCTGCTTCGCGCTGGCCGGTGTATGGGTGATTTACGGTATTGACGGTTATGTTGTGACCTCCGCACTGGATCACCATGCCGCCTCAAACCCGCTGACCAAAGAAGTGGCTCGCGAGGCTGGCGCATGGATGGTGAACTTTAATAACGCACCTATCCTGTGGCTGGTTCCTGCACTGGGCGTCGTTCTGCCGCTGTTGACTATCCTGACTTCTCGTATGGAGAAAGGGGCATGGGCGTTCGTCTTCTCCTCACTGACGTTAGCCTGCATCATCCTGACTGCCGGTATCGCAATGTTCCCGTTTGTGATGCCATCCAGCACCATGATGAACGCAAGCCTGACTATGTGGGATGCCACCTCCAGCCAGCTTACATTGAACCTGATGACCTGGGTCGCGGCGGTGTTTGTACCCATCATTCTGTTGTACACCGGCTGGTGCTACTGGAAGATGTTCGGTCGCATCACTAAAGAAGATATTGAAAGCAACACCCACTCTCTGTACTAAGTAAGGAGCTTAAAATGTGGTATTTCGCATGGATTTTGGGAACGCTTCTTGCCTGTGCATTTGGGATAATCACAGCGCTGGCGCTTGAGCACGTTGAATCAGGCAAAGCCGGACAAGAAGATAGCTGATGACCAACATTATCGCGATGGTATACAACGCGATGGACAAGCGCCCCCTGCGGGCGCTTTCCTTTGTGCTGGCAATCGTGTTGGCTGGCTGCATATTCTGGGATCCGTCACGTTTTGCGGCCAAAACCAGTGAGCTTGAAATCTGGCATGGTTTCCTGCTGATGTGGGCGGTCTGCGCAGGCATTATTCACGGCGTTGGCTTCCGTCCTCGCGCGGTGCACTGGCAGGGCATCTTCTGCCCGCTGATCGCGGATATCGTCCTCATTGTTGGACTGTTTTTCTTCTTCTTTTGAATAAGAAACATCCTTAAATATTTATGGGCTTGCATAAGCCCATAATTTTTTACTCTCCGTTTACTTTCCCCCATTCCAAAGCACCATTCCCGCGCGTATAGTAGCGAAGTTTGAAAGCACTAACCTTTTGTTGCATTACCGGGATGTACAGTGAAGACAGCGCGATATACAACGACATTCTTGATGCATCGCGGCGGCAAGAACGCGAGTCACCAGGCGCTTACCAGGGTAAGCAACTGGTGTGAGTGGGCGAAGCCAACAAAGAGGCAGTAGGAATGAATAAGTATATGTTTCGATGGCCGGTTCGTGTCTACTATGAAGATACCGATGCCGGTGGGGTGGTTTACCACGCCAGCTACGTCGCTTTTTATGAAAGAGCTCGTACAGAGATGCTGCGTCATCATCACTTCAGTCAGCAGGTCCTGTTGGCCGAACGTGTAGCCTTTGTGGTGCGCAAGATGACCCTCGAGTATTTTGCGCCTGCCCGGCTCGACGATATGCTCGAAGTTCAAACCGAAATTACGTCAATGCGTGGCACCTCATTGGTTTTCACGCAACGCATTGTCAACGCAGAGAACACCGTGCTGAATGAAGCCGAAGTTCTGATCGTTTGCGTTGATCCACTCAAAATGAAGCCTCGTGCGCTTCCCAAGTCTATTGTCGCGGAGTTTAAGCAGTGACTGACATGAATATCCTTGATTTGTTCCTGAAGGCAAGCCTTCTGGTTAAACTTATCATGTTGATTTTGATTGGTTTCTCAATCGCATCCTGGGCCATTATTATCCAGCGGACCCGTATTCTTAATGCTGCTTCACGTGAAGCCGAAGCATTTGAAGACAAGTTCTGGTCTGGCATTGAATTGTCGCGTCTGTATCAGGAAAGCCAGGGGCGTCGTGATAATCTGGCGGGCTCAGAGCAAATTTTCTATAGCGGATTCAAAGAGTTTGCGCGTCTGCATCGGGCGAATAGCCATGCGCCGGAAGCGGTCGTTGAAGGAGCATCCCGTGCGATGCGTATCTCGATGAACCGTGAACTGGAAACGCTGGAAACGCATATTCCATTCCTCGGCACCGTCGGCTCCATCAGCCCGTATATCGGTCTGTTCGGTACCGTTTGGGGGATCATGCACGCATTTATCGCGCTGGGCGCGGTAAAACAGGCCACGCTGCAAATGGTCGCGCCGGGTATCGCGGAAGCGTTGATCGCCACGGCTATCGGTCTGTTTGCGGCAATCCCGGCGGTTATGGCTTACAACCGACTGAATCAGCGCGTGAACAAGCTGGAACTGAATTACGACAACTTTATGGAAGAGTTCACCGCGATTCTGCACCGCCAGGCGTTTACCGTTAGCGAGAGCAACAAGGGGTAAGCCATGGCCAGAACGCGTGGACGAGGTCGTCGCGAACTCAAGTCCGAAATCAATATTGTACCGCTGCTCGACGTACTGCTGGTGCTGTTGCTGATCTTTATGGCAACCGCGCCGATCATTACGCAGAGTGTGGAAGTCGACCTGCCGGATGCGACCGAATCGCAAGCCGTCAGCAGTAACGACGAACCGCCGGTCATTATTGAGGTTTCCGGTATTGGGCAATACAGCGTGGTCGTTGAGAAAGACAGGATGGATCAACTGCCGCCGGAGCAGGTTATCGCGGAAGCGAAAAGCCGCCTGCAAACCAATCCGAAAACGGTCTTTTTAATCGGTGGTGCGAAAGACGTGCCTTATGATGAAATAATTAAAGCGCTGAACTTGTTACACAGTGCAGGCGTAAAATCGGTTGGCTTGATGACGCAGCCAATCTGATGACCGCGTTTTGCTGGCTTGAAAGATAGCGCGTAACAGGCGAACAGTTTTTTGGGAACCGAGAGTGTCAAAGGCAACCGAACAAAACGACAAGCTCAAAAGGGCGATAATTATTTCAGCGGTGCTGCATGTCATTTTATTTGCAGTACTGATCTGGAGTTCGTTCGATGAGCACATTGATGCTTCAGCTGGCGGCGGTGGCGGTTCGTCCATCGACGCCGTTATGGTCGATCCTGGCGCCGTTGTGCAACAGTACGACAGGCAGCAGCAGCAGCAGGCAAGTGCGAAACGTGCAGAAGAACAGCGTGAAAAACAGGCGCAGCAGCAAGCTGAGGAACTTCGCGAGAAGCAGGCGGCTGAGCAAGAGCGACTGAAGCAGCTGGAAAAAGAACGTTTAGCCGCGCAGGAAAAAGTGCGCGAACAGGCGGAACAGCAAAAGCAGGCCGAAGCCGCCGCCGCGAAAGCGCAAGAGCAACAGAAACAGGCTGAAGAAGCTGCGGCGAAGGCTGCTGCAGATGCGAAGGCCAAAGCTGATGCTCAGGCGAAACAAGCGGCAGATGCTGCGAAGAAAGCCGCTGCGGACGCACAGAAAAAAGCTGAGGCTGAAGCCGCTAAATCCGCCGCTGATGCGAAGAAAGCTGCAGAAGCACAAGCTGCTAAGGCAGCAGCAGACGCTGCGAAGAAAGCGCAGGCTGAGGCCGCTAAGCAAGCTGCAGCCGAGAAAGCTGCCGCTGAGAAAGCAGAAAAAGCCGCCGCCGCGAAAGCTGCCGCTGCTGAAAAAGCGGCGGCTGATAAGAAAGCCGCGGCTGAAAAAGCAGCTGCAGATAAAAAAGCTGCAGCCGAGAAAGCCGCTGCCGATAAGAAAGCTGCGGCTGATAAAGCGGCTGCTGCGAAAAAGGCTGCGGCCGAAAAAGCCGCAGCAGCCTCTGGCGTTGACGACTTGTTAGGTGACCTAAGCTCCGGTAAGAATGCACCGAAATCGGGTGGTGGAGCGAAAGGAAGCGGTCAACCGGCGAAAGATAGTGGTACAAGTGGTGCTAATGGCGGTGCATCTGGCGCTGATATCAGTGCTTACGCATCTCAAATTCGTAATGCGATCCAGAGTCGTCTGTATGGTGCCGATTTGTATGCAGGTAAATCTTGCGTATTACATATCAAGTTAGCACCCGATGGTCTGTTACTGGATGTGACCGAAGAGGGCGGAGATCCGGCATTGTGCCAGGCTGCGCTGACGGCTGCGAAAACAGCCAGAATTCCTAAACCGCCTAGCCAGGCTGTTTATGAAAAAGTAAAAGATGCCAAACTGGACTTTAAACTGTAATAACGCCCCCTGAGAATTCAGGGGAAACGGTCTAAGGTTGAGACAGAGTTCTGGTAGTTTTGTGTATTTGAGTTTGTTAACATTCTGCTAAATTATCGTGGGCTTTCCGTCCAGATAAGGGAGATATGATGAAGCAGGCATTACGAGTAGCATTTGGTTTTCTGATGCTGTGGGCAGCGGTGCTGCACGCAGAAGTACGTATCGAGATCACCCAGGGGGTGGACTCGGCACGCCCGATTGGTGTTGTCCCCTTCCAGTGGGCAGGGCCGGGTGCTGCACCTGAAGATATCGGTGGCATCGTAGGCGCTGACCTGCGTAACAGCGGTAAATTTAATCCGTTAGACCGCTCTCGTCTGCCTCAGCAGCCGGGTACCGCGCAGGAAGTTCAACCTGCCGCATGGTCTGCGCTGGGTATTGATGCCGTGGTCGTCGGTCAGGTTACACCGAATCCGGATGGTTCCTACAGCGTCGCTTATCAACTGGTAGATACCGGTGGCGCGCCGGGTACCGTACTGGCGCAGAATACTTATAAAGTGAACAAGCAGTGGCTGCGTTATGCGGGCCATACTGCCAGTGACGAAGTGTTTGAAAAACTGACCGGTATTAAAGGTGCATTCCGTACCCGTATCGCTTATGTTGTTCAGACTAACGGCGGTCAGTTCCCGTACGAATTACGTGTGTCTGACTACGATGGTTACAACCAGTTCGTGGTACACCGTTCTCCGCAGCCGCTGATGTCACCGGCGTGGTCTCCGGACGGTTCAAAACTGGCATACGTCACTTTCGAAAGCGGTCGTTCTGCACTGGTTATTCAGACGTTGTCTAATGGCGCGGTTCGTCAGGTAGCGTCGTTCCCACGTCACAACGGTGCACCTGCGTTTTCTCCGGATGGCAGCAAACTGGCGTTTGCCCTGTCTAAAACCGGTAGCCTGAACCTGTATGTTATGGACATTGGTTCCGGTCAGATCCGTCAGGTTACGGATGGTCGTAGTAACAACACGGAACCTACCTGGTTCCCGGACAGCCAAAACCTGGCCTTTACCTCTGACCAGGCCGGTCGTCCGCAGGTATATAAAGTTAACGTCAACGGCGGTGCTCCGCAGCGTATTACCTGGGAAGGTTCGCAAAACCAGGATGCAGATGTGAGCAGCGACGGTAAGTTTATGGTAATGGTAAGCTCTGCCAATGGTCAGCAGCACATTGCCAAACAAGATCTGGTAGCGGGTGGCGTACAAGTCCTGTCGTCAACGTTCCTGGATGAAACGCCAAGTCTGGCACCTAACGGCACTATGGTAATCTACAGCTCTTCTCAGGGGATGGGATCCGTGCTGAATTTGGTTTCTACAGATGGGCGTTTCAAAGCGCGTCTTCCGGCAACTGATGGTCAGGTTAAATTCCCTGCCTGGTCGCCGTATCTGTGATAATAAATAATTGATTAATAAAGGAATCATTGAAATGCAACTGAACAAAGTGCTGAAAGGGCTGATGATTGCTCTGCCTGTTATGGCTATTGCAGCGTGTTCTTCTAACAAGAACGCCAGCAATGACGGCAGCGAAGGCATGCTGGGTGCCGGCACTGGTATGGATGCAAACGGCAGCGGCAACATGTCTTCTGAAGAGCAAGCGCGTCTTCAGATGCAACAGCTGCAGCAGAACAACATCGTTTACTTCGATCTGGACAAGTACGATATCCGTTCTGACTTCGCTGCAATGCTGGATGCTCACGCTAACTTCCTGCGTAGCAACCCATCTTACAAAGTCACCGTAGAAGGTCATGCGGACGAACGTGGTACGCCTGAGTACAACATCTCCCTGGGTGAGCGTCGTGCGAACGCCGTTAAGATGTACCTGCAGGGTAAAGGCGTTTCTGCTGACCAGATCTCCATCGTTTCTTACGGTAAAGAAAAACCTGCAGTACTGGGTCATGACGAAGCGGCTTACGCCAAAAACCGTCGCGCCGTACTGGTTTACTAAGAGAATTGCATGAGCAGTAACTTCAGACATCATCTGTTGAGTCTGTCGTTACTGGTTGGCATAGCGGCCCCCTGGGCCGCTTTTGCACAGGCGCCAATCAGTAGTGTCGGCTCTGGCTCGGTCGAAGACCGTGTCACTCAACTCGAGCGTATTTCTAACGCTCACAGTCAGCTTTTAACCCAACTCCAGCAACAACTCTCCGATAATCAGTCCGATATTGATTCCCTGCGTGGTCAAATTCAGGAAAATCAGTATCAACTGAATCAGGTTGTTGAGCGCCAGAAGCAAATATTGCTGCAGATGAATAATCTTGGCAGCGGTAGTGCGCCTGCGGCACAGTCTACGAGTGGCGATCAGAGTGGGGCGGTAACTCCTACACCTGATGCGGGAGCTGCGGCAACGTCAGGGGCTCCCGTGCAAACTGGCGATGCGAATACCGATTACAATGCAGCAATTGCCCTGGTACAGGATAAATCCCGCCAGGATGACGCGATTGAAGCATTCCAGAACTTCATCAAAAAGTACCCAGACTCTACTTACCTGCCAAATGCGAATTACTGGCTGGGTCAGTTGAATTACAACAAGGGTAAAAAGGATGATGCTGCGTTCTATTTTGCTTCGGTAGTTAAAAACTTCCCAAAATCACCTAAGGCTGCAGACGCGATGTATAAAGTCGGCGTTATCATGCAGGACAAAGGTGACACAGCAAAAGCTAAAGCGGTTTATCAGCAGGTTATCACTAAATATCCTGGCACTGATGGCGCGAAACAAGCGCAAAAACGCCTTGGCGCGATGTAATGACCACCATGCGACCAGAAATCGTGTTATTTCTGGTCGTGTCGTGTGATTCCTAAGCAGTTGAGTTATTTACATCGAAATTTTTGTTGCGCTAAAATCTGAAATCAGTAATATATGCCGCCGTTGCCAAGGGATATCAAACAGCCCGAAAGCGGCGAAAAAAGTGGGTCGTTAGCTCAGTTGGTAGAGCAGTTGACTTTTAATCAATTGGTCGCAGGTTCGAATCCTGCACGACCCACCACTAACTCAGTTAGTAAGTAGTATCCAGCGTAGTATCGGGTGATTAGCTCAGCTGGGAGAGCACCTCCCTTACAAGGAGGGGGTCGGCGGTTCGATCCCGTCATCACCCACCACTCGGGGCGTTAGCTCAGTTGGTAGAGCAGTTGACTTTTAATCAATTGGTCGCAGGTTCGAATCCTGCACGCCCCACCAACTTTAACATCGTACTCAGATGTTAAACGTGAAGGATAACGTTGCTTTAGCAACGGCCCGTTAGGGCGAGACGAAGTCGAGTTATCCTGCACGCCCCACCACTATTTTGGTGGTTTCGAGTAAAAATTTTTCAGGTTACATCCGAGCGGGTCGTTAGCTCAGTTGGTAGAGCAGTTGACTTTTAATCAATTGGTCGCAGGTTCGAATCCTGCACGACCCACCAATGTTTCTGGTGAAAGCAATAGTAAACCGTGAAGGATAACGTTGCGTAAGCAACGGCCCGTAGGGCGAGGCGAAGCCGAGTCATCCTGCACGACCCACCATCCTGAATAATTGAAGTAGTACACCCCATATGGGGGCGTTAGCTCAGTTGGTAGAGCAGTTGACTTTTAATCAATTGGTCGCAGGTTCGAATCCTGCACGCCCCACCAGTGTAAAAAGGCGCCCTAAAGGCGCCTTTTTGCTATCTGCGATTTATAAGATTCGAACCTGCTTGCCTGATGCGCTTCGCTTATCAGGCCTACGGGTGCCAAATGTAGGCCGGATAAGACGCCAGTCGCCATCCGGCACTCATCACACGCAATTATTGTGACTTTTCTGCGCCAATTCGCTATCTTGTTTAGCATATAAAACAAATCAAACCGAATATGGCGTGCGTCACGCTTTTAATCGGTTATTTCGTTAAGCCAGTAAAACGAGAAAGCAAGATGAGCGTGATGTTTGATCCAGAAGCAGCAATTTATCCGTTTCCGCCGAAACCAGCGCCGCTGAGTGTGGATGAAAAGCAATTTTATCGTGAAAAAATCAAGCGCCTGCTGAAAGAGCGTGATGCCGTTATGGTCGCGCACTATTACACCGATCCTGAAATTCAGCAGTTGGCAGAAGAGACCGGCGGCTGTATCTCCGATTCTCTGGAGATGGCGCGGTTTGGTGCAAAACATTCTGCCTCTACGCTGCTGGTTGCCGGCGTGAGGTTTATGGGAGAAACCGCCAAAATTCTCAGCCCGGAAAAGACTATCCTGATGCCGACCTTACAGGCGGAATGTTCATTAGATCTGGGCTGTCCGATTGACGCGTTCAGCGCATTTTGCGACGCGCATCCGGATCGTACCGTGGTGGTTTACGCTAATACCTCAGCCGCCGTTAAAGCACGTGCGGACTGGGTTGTCACTTCCAGTATCGCAGTAGAACTTATTGAGCATCTTGATAGTTTAGGTCAAAAAATCATCTGGGCCCCGGACAGGCATCTGGGCAACTACGTGCAAAAACAGACCGGTGCAGACGTTCTTTGTTGGCAGGGAGCTTGTATCGTCCACGATGAGTTTAAAACCCAGGCTTTAACACGCATGAAAGGGCTTTACCCTGATGCCGCTGTGCTGGTGCACCCGGAGTCCCCTCAGTCTATCGTAGATATGGCTGATGCGGTTGGCTCAACCAGCCAGCTAATTAATGCAGCAAAATCGTTACCGCACAAGCAGCTGATTGTGGCGACTGACCGGGGCATTTTTTACAAAATGCAGCAAGCCGTTCCGGATAAAGAGCTACTTGAAGCTCCGACGGCCGGTGAGGGGGCAACTTGTCGCAGCTGCGCGCATTGTCCGTGGATGGCGATGAACGGCCTCAAGGCGATTGCTGAGGGCCTGGAGGAGGGTGGTGCGGCTCATGAGATACATGTTGATGCCGCACTGCGAGAAGGGGCGTTGTTGCCGTTAAACCGTATGTTGGAATTTGCGGCTACACTTCGAGCTTAATTATTTATTTTTTTGCTCTGGGGGAAAAGATGGACTTTTTTAGCACGCAGAACATTCTGGTACATATTCCGATTGGCGCGGGCGGTTACGATCTGTCATGGATCGAAGCCGTGGGGACGATCGCCGGGTTGCTGTGTATTGGCCTCGCGAGTCTTGAGAAAATCAGCAATTACTTCTTTGGTCTGATAAACGTCACGTTGTTTGCGATTATCTTCTTTCAGATCCAACTCTATGCCAGCCTGTTGCTGCAAGTTTTCTTCTTTGCCGCCAACATCTACGGCTGGTATGCCTGGTCCCGGCAAACCAACCAGCATGAAGCGGAACTGAAAATTCGCTGGCTGCCGTTACCAAAAGCGATCGGCTGGCTGGCGGCTTGCGTGGTGGCGATTGGCCTGATGTCGGTCTATATCGATCCGGTCTTTGCGTTCCTGACCCGTATCGCGGTGAACATCATGCAGGCATTGGGATTACAGGTTGTTGTGCCTGAACTGCAACCCGATGCATTCCCGTTCTGGGACTCCTGCATGATGGTGCTGTCGATTGCGGCGATGATCCTGATGACGCGTAAATACGTTGAAAACTGGCTGCTGTGGGTGATCATTAACGTCATCAGCGTGGTGATCTTTGCCCTGCAAGGCGTATATGCCATGTCGCTGGAATATGTGATCCTGACGGTTATCGCCCTGAACGGTAGCAGGATGTGGATTAATAGCGCGCGTGAGCGGGGTTCCCACGCGCTGTCCCATTAATGGTGGTGATGTGAATGGCCGGACACGCCCTGATACAGGTGGCAGTCCGGCCCATTGCACGGCTGATACTCCATCTGGATCGTCGCATGCTCAATCTGGTAGTGATGGATAAGGAAATGTTGAATACGCTCCAGCAGCGCATCGTGATCGTGCGGCGGGATCACCTGCACATGCAGCGTCATCACCGGTTTTTCACCCACCATCCAGACATGGACATGGTGTACGTTGCGCACTTCAGGGATGTCCCGGCTGAGATGGCGCTGTAGTGCGGCGATATCCAGCGCCAGCGGGGCGCCTTCCAGTAATTCATTAACGCTATCTTTTAATAATCGCCAGGCACTGCGCAGCACCAGCACGGAAACCAGGATCGACAGGATCGGATCCGCAGGCGTCCAGCCCGTCCAGATGATAATCAGTGCCGCGATAATTGCCCCAACAGAACCGAGTAAATCGCCCATCACATGCAGCGCTGCGGCGCGGACGTTCAGGTTTTTCTCTTCACTGCCGCGATGTAAAACCCAAAAAGCGAGCACGTTGGCCAGTAGGCCTGCGACAGCTATAACCATCATCATGCCGCCAGCCACAGGGCGAGGCGTCTGGAAGCGTTCAACCGCCTCCCAGACGATTAAAATGGTGATAACGACCAATGCGATGGCATTAACAAATGCAGCCAGCGTCGTGAGCCTCAGCCAACCGAAGGTGTGGCGGATTGTGGGTGGGCGGCGGGAAAACTGGACCGCCAGCAACGCGAAAAGGAGCGCTGCGGCATCCGTGAGCATATGCCCGGCGTCGGCCAGCAAGGCCAGCGAGCCGGAGAGTATTCCCCCCACCACTTCAACCAACATAAATCCGGCTGTAATGCAAAATGCGAACATCAGTCGGCGGGCATTATTGTCCTTCGGTTGCTCAGAGGAAGTATGAGTATGTGCGTGCGCCATTATGCCATCCCTTTGTTATTCTCATCTTTACTGTATGCCATGATACCGTTTTTGGGATGATAAAATTAAAAAGGAGAGCTATTGCTCTCCCGTTATTAGCTTTATTTTCAGCGTTACTGGGTGGTGCCGTCAGTTTTGGTATCAACATCATTATTGATGCCGTTTCCGGTCTCAACCTTCTTATTCACATCGGGGCAGCGGCCGTCTTTACACATGGTATTTTTGTGCACCTCGTCTTTGGTCATCCCCTCATGGTTCATTGACGAACCGTCCGGGTGAAGCATTGTGCCACCTGAATTCACGTTACTGTTGTCGACATTATTTGGCGCTACGTTTTCGCGGGCGTCAGGGGCGACTTGTCCGGCGTCAGCCGAGGAATTTGCCTGGCCGTTATTGGACTGAGCGTTGGTGTCCGCAGCCAGCGCCGCGCCGCTGGCGAGGCTGAGTGTAGCGGTAAGAAAGAGTGAAGCGAGCTTTGTCATATGCATAATATGCTCCTGTTAAGGTCGATATGTCGGATAACGTCTTCCAACAGTGCATGTGGCAGATACATCATCAATATGTGGTTAATAGTTTTGCTGTTGAAATTAAAACCAGCATAGAATCTTGAAAATTATGAAAATTAAAGCTGTTACAGTTATAAATTGTAGATTGGATCTCGTTTTTCGCTACTTTATTGCGTTTTTTTGGCCAATTCCAGGATTAATCCGTCCAAAGTGTAAAACCCCGTTTACACTTTATGACTGAAGATATAGATTGGAGGGATTGCATTCATTTATATAAGTATGGCAACGCTGGAATAATCATGAATTATCAGAACGACGATTTACGCATCAAAGAGATCAACGAGTTATTACCGCCAGTCGCACTGCTGGAAAAATTCCCCGCTACTGAAAATGCCGCAAATACGGTGGCTCATGCCCGTAAGGCGATTCATAAAATTCTGAAAGGAAGCGACGATCGCCTGCTGGTGGTGATTGGACCGTGTTCAATTCATGATCCGGCCGCTGCCAAAGAGTATGCCGCTCGCCTGCTGGCGCTGCGCGAAGAGTTAAAAGGCGAGCTTGAAATTGTCATGCGCGTCTATTTTGAAAAGCCACGTACTACCGTTGGCTGGAAAGGGCTTATCAACGATCCGCACATGGACAACAGCTTCCAGATCAACGATGGGCTGCGCATTGCGCGTAAACTGCTGCTGGATATCAACGACAGCGGATTGCCGGCTGCGGGTGAATTCCTCGATATGATCACCCCGCAATATCTCGCCGACCTGATGAGCTGGGGCGCGATTGGGGCACGAACTACTGAATCTCAGGTGCACCGTGAACTAGCATCTGGTCTGTCTTGCCCGGTTGGTTTTAAAAATGGTACCGATGGCACCATCAAAGTGGCGATTGATGCAATCAACGCCGCAGGAGCGCCACACTGCTTCCTGTCGGTGACCAAATGGGGTCATTCGGCGATCGTGAATACCAGTGGCAATGGCGATTGCCATATCATTCTGCGCGGCGGCAAAGAGCCGAACTACAGCGCTCAGCATGTTGCCGAGGTGAAAGAAGGTCTGATCAAGGCAGGACTCTCAGCGCAAGTGATGATCGACTTTAGCCATGCCAACTCCAGCAAGCAGTTCAAAAAGCAGATGGATGTTGCGAAAGATGTTTGCGGGCAAGTCGCCGGTGGCGAAAAAGCGATTATCGGCGTGATGATCGAAAGCCATCTGGTAGAAGGCAACCAGAACCCGGATAGCGGCGAACCGCTGACCTACGGTAAGAGTATCACCGACGCCTGCATTGGTTGGGAAGATACCGATGCGGTGCTGCGCCAACTGGCGGATGCGGTAAAAGCGCGCCGCGGTTAAGTTTTAATGCCTCTCTCATAGGCAAAAAAAAGCGCGGATAATCCGCGCTTTTTGTATCCTGCGAAGAAATTACTTCGCTTTACCCTGGTTCGCCACGGCGGCGGCTTTTGCTGCGATCTCGTCAGCGTTACCCAGATAGTAGTGTTTGATCGGCTTGAAGTTTTCGTCGAACTCATACACCAGCGGTACGCCGGTCGGGATGTTCAGTTCAAGGATCTCATCTTCACCCATGTTATCCAGATATTTCACCAGCGCACGCAGAGAGTTGCCGTGAGCGGCAATAATCACACGCTCACCGCTTTTCATGCGCGGCAGAATGGTTTCATTCCAGTAAGGGATAACACGATCGATGGTCAGCGCCAGGCTTTCGGTAACCGGTAACTCTTTGTCGGTCAGCTTCGCATAACGCGGATCGTGACCCGGATAACGCTCGTCGTCTTTGGTCAGTTCTGGCGGGGTAACCGCAAAGCCGCGACGCCATTGCTTAACCTGCTCATCACCGTATTTTTCTGCGGTTTCCGCTTTGTTCAGACCCTGCAGCGCGCCGTAATGACGTTCATTCAGTTTCCAGGATTTCTCAACCGGCAGCCACGCCTGATCCAGTTCGTCCAGTACGTTCCACAGGGTGTGGATGGCACGTTTCAGCACAGAGGTATAAGCAAAATCGAAGCTGTAGCCTTCCTCTTTCAGCAGTTTACCTGCCGCTTTTGCTTCGCCTACACCTTTCTCGGACAGATCAACGTCATACCAACCGGTAAAACGGTTCTCGTTGTTCCACTGACTTTCACCGTGACGTACCAGAACCAGCTTAGTTACAGCCATACACTCACTCCTATAAATCATATTGAATGATAATAATTCTCATTATATTGCCGTAATTCGTCAGCGGCAATGCTTACGCATAACCATAGCGAAAATAGCGCCACAGTGTAAGGTTCTTGTGAATTCAAGGTTGCGATTTTGTCTTTGAGTGGTGGGGATTTGAGCGGGTCTGTTGTGATAAACAAGCAACAGGCCCGATACGTTACGTCATCGGGCCTGTGACGGGGAAGGCTCAGACGGGAATAAACTGATATTCCGTTACGCTGGCGTACTCGTCCCCCGGACGCAGGAAGCAGTCCGGCTGTGGCCACTCTGGATGGTTCGGGCTATCAGGCAGAAACTCACTTTCCAGCGCCAGACCTTGCCAGTCTTCGTAGGCGTCTGGCCCACGAGATGGCGTACCGCCGAGGAAGTTGCCGGAGTAAAACTGCAATGCCGGGGCCGAGGTGTAGACCACCATTTGCAGTTTTTCATCCTGTGACCATAGCTGAGCCACCGGTGTACGTGCATTACCCTGAGCCTGAAGCAGGAAGGCATGATCGTAACCTTTCACCTTGCGCTGATCGTCATCGGCCAGAAATTCACTGCTGATGATTTTAGGCGTGCGAAAATCGAAAGTGCTACCGGCGACGGATTTCAGTCCATCATGCGGGATGCCCATTTCGTCCACCGGTAAGTACTCGTCCGCCAGAATTTGCAACTTATGCTGGCGCACATCCGTTTTATCGCCGTCGAGATTAAAGTAGACGTGATTTGTCAGATTTACCGGGCAGGGCTTATCGACCGTGGCGCGGTAGGTTATCGAAATACGATTATCGTCAGTCAGGCGATACTGCGCGGTAGCGCATAGATTACCAGGGAAGCCCTGATCGCCATCTTCAGACGTTAAGGCGAACAGTACCTGACGGTCATTCTGATTGACTATCTGCCAGCGGCGTTTGTCGAAACCATCCGGCCCGCCGTGCAGTTGGTTGTCGCCCTGACTTGGTATTAATTCGACGGTTTCGCCGGCAAAGGTATAACGACTGTTGGCGATACGGTTAGCGTAGCGACCAATCGAGGCCCCCAAAAATGCAGCCTGTTCCGGGTATTGTTCCGGGCTGGCGCACCCGAGTATGGCTTCGCGCACGCTACCATCGCTAAGCGGAATACGCGCAGAGAGCAGGGTTGCGCCCCAGTCCATGAGCGTGACCACCATCCCTGCGTCATTGCGCAGGGTGAGCAGGCGAAACGGCTGACCGTCCGGAGCCTGCACAGGGATTTCGTTTAACATTGTCCAGCTCCTTGAGAAGGTTTGCAGACGTAGAATGTTTCTTTGATACCGGTTTTTGCTTCGTACTGCTCGGCGACAGCCTGCTGAACGGCAGGTACCAAATCTTGCGGGATCAGCGCCACGATGCAGCCGCCGAAGCCGCCGCCAGTCATACGTACACCGCCTTTATCGCCGATGGTCGCTTTGACAATCTCTACCAGAGTATCAATTTGCGGCACGGTAATTTCAAAGTCATCGCGCATTGAGGCGTGAGATTCCGCCATCAGTTGGCCCATACGCAGCAGGTCGCCTTTTTCCAGCGCCTGCGCGGCTTCAACGGTACGCGCATTTTCTGTGATGACGTGGCGGACGCGTTTGGCGACAATCGGATCCAGTTCGTGGGCGACGGCGTTAAACGCTTCAAGGCTGACATCACGCAGCGCTGGTTGCTGGAAGAAACGCGCGCCGGTTTCACACTGTTCGCGACGAGTGTTGTATTCGCTGCCGACCAATGTGCGTTTAAAGTTGCTGTTGATGATTACCACCGCGACACCCTCAGGCATCGAAACGGCTTTAGTGCCCAGCGTACGACAGTCGATCAGCAACGCATGATCTTTCTTGCCAAGCGCAGAGATCAACTGATCCATAATGCCGCAGTTACAACCGACAAACTGGTTTTCAGCTTCCTGACCATTCAGGGCAATCTGCGCGCCGTCGAGCGGCAGATGATAGAGCTGCTGGAATACCGTACCAACAGCGACTTCCAGCGAGGCGGAAGAGCTTAAACCCGCACCCTGCGGGACGTTACCGCTAATCACCAGATCCGCGCCGCCAAAAGCATTATTGCGCTTTTGTAGATGTTTCACCACGCCACGCACGTAGTTTGACCACTGCTGGGTGTCATGGGCGATAATCGGCGCATCGAGAGAGAACTCATCAATCTGATTGTCGTAATCAGCGGCGACTACGCGGACTTTTCGATCGTCGCGCGCCGCACAGCTGATGACGGTCTGATAGTCGATGGCGCAGGGCAGAACGAAGCCGTCGTTATAATCGGTATGTTCGCCGATCAGGTTTACGCGACCCGGCGCCTGAATAATATGGGTGGCAGGGTAGCCAAACGTTTCTGCAAACAGAGATTGTGTTTTTTCTTTCAGACTCATTATTTAAACTCCGGATTCGCGAAAATGGATGTCGCTGACTGCACGCAGTCGCTCAGCCGCTTGTTCTGCCGTCAGGTCACGCTGGGTCTCCGCCAGCATTTCATAACCGACCATAAATTTACGCACGGTCGCAGAACGCAGCAGCGGCGGGTAAAAGTGTGCGTGCAACTGCCAGTGTTCGTTTTCTTCACCGTTAAACGGTGCGCCGTGCCAGCCCATAGAATAGGGGAATGAGCACTGGAACAGGTTGTCGTAACGACTGGTCAGTTTTTTCAACGCCAGCGCCAGGTCTGTACGCTGTTCATCGGTCAAATCAGTAATACGCAGCACGTGCGCTTTCGGCAGCAGCAGCGTTTCGAACGGCCACGCGGCCCAGTAAGGTACAACTGCCAGCCAGTGCTCGGTTTCAACGACCGTACGGCTGCCGTCCGCCAGTTCACGCTGGACGTAATCAACGAGCATCGGCGCGCCTTGTTCGGCGAAGTACGCTTTCTGCAGGCGATCTTCACGTTCGGCTTCGTTAGGCAAAAAGCTGTTGGCCCAAATTTGTCCGTGTGGGTGCGGGTTCGAGCACCCCATCGCTGCGCCTTTATTCTCAAAGACCTGCACCCAGGGATAGGTTTTGCCTAAGTCTTCAGTCTGCTCCTGCCACGTTTTTACGATTTCTGTCAGCGCAGGGACGCTGAGTTCCGGCAGCGTTTTGCTGTGATCGGGTGAGAAGCAAATCACGCGGCTGGTACCGCGCGCGCTCTGGCAGCGCATCAACGGATCGTGACTGTCCGGCGCGTCCGGGGTATCGGACATCAGCGCCGCAAAGTCATTGGTGAAGACATAGGTCCCGGTGTAATCCGGGTTTTTGTCACCGGTAACGCGCGTATTACCAGCGCACAGGAAGCAGTCCGGGTCATGCGCAGGCAGTACCTGCTTAGACGGGGTTTCCTGCGCCCCTTGCCAGGGGCGTTTGGCGCGATGCGGTGATACGAGGATCCACTGCCCGGTGAGTGGGTTAAAACGACGATGTGGATGATCGACAGGATTGAATTGCGTCATGATTGGTCCTTAATCCGAATATCCTTGTGGGTGGCGTGACTGCCAGTGCCAGGTGTCTTGTGCCATTTCATCCAGAGTGCGGGTCACGCGCCAGTTGAGCTCGCGATCGGCTTTGCTGGCATCAGCCCAGTAGGCCGGAAGATCGCCATCACGGCGCGGAGCGAAATGGTAATTAATGGGTTTACCGCAGGCTTTGCTGAAGGCGTTGACCACGTCCAGCACGCTGCTGCCGATGCCTGCCCCAAGGTTGTAAATATGTACACCCTGTCTGCCAGCCAGCTTTTCCATGGCGGCAACGTGGCCGTCGGCGAGATCCATCACGTGGATGTAGTCGCGAACGCCGGTGCCATCTTCAGTGGGGTAGTCGTTGCCAAATATGGCAAGGGATTCGCGGCGACCTACGGCAACCTGTGCGATGTATGGCATCAGGTTGTTTGGAATACCTTGCGGATCTTCCCCCATATCTCCCGACGGATGAGCGCCAACCGGGTTGAAGTAGCGCAGCAAGGCGATGCTCCAGTCGGGCTGTGCTTTTTGCAGGTCGGTGAGGATCTGTTCCACCATCAGCTTACTTTTGCCGTACGGACTTTGCGGCGTGCCGGTGGGGAAGCTTTCAACATAAGGAATTTTCGGTTGATCGCCATAGACGGTCGCGGAGGAGCTGAAAATGAAGTTTTTCACGTTGGCGGCGCGCATTGCATTCACCAGACGCAGAGTGCCGTTGACGTTGTTATCATAATACTCCAGCGGCTTGGCAACGGATTCTCCCACGGCTTTTAAACCAGCAAAGTGGATGACCGTGTCAATGGCATGATCGTGCAGAATTTCGGTTATCAGCGCCTCGTTGCGGATATCTCCTTCCACGAAAGTTGGATGCTTGCCGCCTAAACGCTCGATGACGGGCAGAACGCTACGCTTGCTGTTGCAGAGATTATCCAGAATCACTACTTCGTGACCGTTTTTCAGCAACTGCACGCAAGTGTGGCTTCCAATGTAACCGCTACCACCTGTAACCAATACTCTCATAATTCGCTCCGTTAAGCCTATGGTATGCAATAACCATAGCATAACAAAGATGCGAAAAGTGTGACATGGAATAAAATAGTGGAATCGTTTACACACTGGCATTTTCAGGTGTACGTAGTGGTTATTATATTTTAAATCATTACGTTAGATTGTTTTCTCAGCGTTTGTCTGAAAAAAAGGCCAGAAAAAGGGCGTATTCAACGCCCTGGTATGAAAATTAACGCAGAGAGGTTTGTCGATAGGTGTAGATATCGCCCTCGGGGACAAACTCCAGTCGATGGGTAATACAGGCTGGGGCATCTTCGGCATGATGAGAGACGAACAGCAGTTGAGTTTCACCTTCACCGATTAGCACATCCACAAACCGACGAATCAGTTGGCGATTGAGAGGATCTAATCCTTGCAAAGGCTCATCAAGAATCAACAACGTAGGATGTTTAACTAATGCGCGAACAATCAATGCCAGCCGCTGCTGTCCCCAGGAAAGACTATGAAACGGCGCATCCGCGGTACGCTTATCGATGCCCAGGATTTCCAGCCACTGCTGTACCAGCTTGTGCTGCCTGTCGGAGACGGCCTGATAAATGCCGATTGAATCAAAATAACCAGAGAGAATAACGTTGCGTACCGTCGTACTTACCCGGTAATCCAGATGCAGGCTGCTGCTGACGTAACCGATGTGTTTTTTGATATCCCAGATAGTTTCACCGCTGCCCCGACGGCGGCCAAACAGGGTCAGGTCGTTGCTGTAACCCTGGGGATGATCGCCGGTGATTAAACTGAGCAAGGTTGATTTTCCCGCACCGTTGGGGCCGACAATTTGCCAGTGTTCCCGCGGATTTACCCGCCAGCTCAGATGATGAAGGATAGGGCGATCGTTATACGAGACGGTGCCATCGTTAAGCACAATTCGCGGCGCGTTTTCTGACAATGTGCGCCGCACCGAAGGCTCATCCGGCTCGGGTAACTGAATGCCTTCCAGCCGCTCGCTATGGGCAAGCTGAGCGATTAATGCTTGTTGCAGAAGGTCGGTTTTTGCGCCGGTGTCCGTCAGCGTGCAATCGGCAAGTACGCCAGCAAACTGCACGAATTCGGGAATTTCATCAAAACGATTAAGCACCATCACCAGCGTTAAACCGGCCTGGTGCAGTTCAGCGAGCAGTTCTGCTAACTGCCGACGGGACGCCACGTCCAGCCCGTCAAAGGGTTCATCCAGGATCAGTAAATCTGGCGAGGACATTAACGCCTGGCAGAGCAGGGTTTTACGTGTTTCACCGGTCGAAAGGTATTTGAAACGTCTGTTAAGCAGAGCTGAAATGCCAAACTGCTGCGCCAGCACAGCGCAGCGGGCGGGATCGTTGACCTCATCCTGAATGATTTCAGCGGTGGTGCGCCCGGTGTCGTCTTCGCCGGGGCTAAGAAGGTCGGTGTTGTTTCGCTGCCATTCGTCGCTGACCAGCTTTTGGAGTTGCTCAAAAGAGAGTCGGGTAATACGCGCGAACTGACAGTGGCGCTCGCCTTTCAGGAGCGGCAACTCTCCCGCCAGCGCGCGGGCCAGCGCGGATTTCCCGCTACCGTTAGAACCAACAAACGCCCAGCTATCACCCGCGTTTAACGTCAACGCATCTATCTGGAGCATTTTTGTGTCGCTAAGACGAAACGTGCCTTGCGAAATTTGCAACGATGACATTTTGTATCCCATTATTTGCAGCGATTAATAACAGGGATACGTGTTCTTCAGGCTGATGTCAATTAACTCAGCACAGTGTGGCGATAATCACCCGGTCAGCATTAAACCATGCGGTGACGTTAGCGCCTTCTTGCAGCGTTGTGGCGTCCTGGGCCGGGACAGTGGCGCACAGCGTCTGGCCGTCTGGTAACGTCATCAGCACTTCACACTGTTCCGCTCCGCGTTCTATATGGCTGATCGTACCCTGCAACTGGTTATCGGCGGCCTGGGCAATGGCGTCGTCCTGAGTAATTCCTACCCATGGTGCTTTCAGCAGAATCAACACTTCTTTACCTTCCTCCAGGCCCAGACGCTCGCCGCTTTGCGCAGTGATCGCGACTTTCAGGCGCGTTTCGCCATCGGCCAACAGCACGTCGACATGCTGTTGAACCTGATCGTGGTCGCGGGCGGTTATTGTGCCAAACCACTGGTTACGGGCGCTGGTTTGCAGTGAAAAACGAGAGATAGCCGCCAGCAGGCTATTGAGCGGCAGCGCATCGTCATCGCTCAAAACATCAAAGGCTTTTTGTTGGATTTGCGCCAGTAAATCGTACAGCTGGATTAAGCGTTGGCCGTAGCGTGTTAACACCGCGCCGCCGCCGCCTTTGCCGCCTGTTGCGCGCTCAACCAGCGTCTGCTCGCTGAGCTGGTTCATTTCATTAATCGCATCCCAGGCGCTCTTGTAGCTAATACCTGCATCCTTCGCGCCCTGACTGATGGAGCCGGAAAGCGCAATGTGCTTAAGCAGAGAAATGCGACGGGGATCGGCAAACAGTTTTTGCTGAAGTTTCAGCGTAAGAAGGATTTCGGCCTGCATCACAAGCTCCTGGCAAAAAAGGGTATTGTGACGGAAAACCGCGCCTGAGCAAAGCCGACCGCACAAAAGGGGAGTGCTTTTCTGCGTTATGTGGTTAGAATACAGCTAAGGACTATATCTGGAGTTGACCATGTTAGAGTTATTGAAAAGTCTGGTATTCGCCGTAATCATGGTACCTGTGGTAATGGCCATCATTCTGGGTCTGATTTACGGACTGGGTGAAGTGTTCAACATTTTCTCCGGTATCGGTCAGAAAGACCAGTCCAGACAGAATCATTGATTCCCCAAACGCCCGCTCAGTCGGGCGTTTATATTTTTCGCCTGCCAACCCGTTTTCGCTGACTACAGTTTCTCAAGATCCTGCTTTCCCTGCCGATATTTTCTTTGTCTAACCTCTAATTGGTATCAATAACCTCTGGGAAAATCCTGATTTACTCGTTATATTTGCGCCTACATAACGAAACGCAAAGGAGTTACAGATGGCACGTACATGGTTACGCTTGTTTGCAGGGGCAACACTTTCTCTTACCGTTGCCGGGCATGCGCTGGCGGATGAAGGCAAAATTACGGTGTTTGCCGCGGCTTCACTGACCAACGCGATGCAGGACATTGCGACGCAATACAAAAAAGAGAAGAACGTTGATGTTGTCTCCTCTTTTGCCTCTTCATCCACACTGGCGCGTCAGATTGAAGCAGGCGCACCGGCCGATCTGTTTATTTCTGCCGATCAGAAATGGATGGATTACGCGGTAGACAAAAAGTCGATTGATACCGCAACGCGTGCAACGCTGTTAGGTAACAGCCTGGTGGTGGTCGCGCCGAAAGCCAGTGCACAGAAAGACTTCACTATTGACAGCAAAACCAACTGGACCAGCCTGTTGAACGGTGGACGTCTGGCCGTTGGCGATCCGGAACATGTTCCGGCGGGCATTTATGCCAAAGAAGCGCTGCAAAAACTGGGTGCATGGGATACCCTGGCCCCGAAACTGGCACCTGCTGAAGATGTGCGCGGTGCGCTGGCGCTGGTAGAGCGTAACGAAGCGCCGCTGGGTATCGTCTATGGTTCCGATGCCGTCGCCAGCAAAGGCGTAAAAGTCGTTGCGACTTTCCCGGAAGATTCGCACAAAAAAGTGGAATACCCTATCGCGATTGTTGATGGGCACAAAAACGCAACGGTTAGCGCGTTCTATGATTACCTGAAAGGACCGCAGGCTGCTGAAATCTTTAAACGTTATGGATTTACGACCAAGTAATGATACTGACCGATCCTGAATGGCAGGCCGTCATACTGAGCCTGAAAGTTTCTTCCCTGGCCGTCTTGTTTAGCCTGCCGTTTGGGATCTTCTTTGCCTGGCTGCTTGTGCGATGCAAGTTCCCGGGCAAAGCACTGCTCGACAGCGTTCTGCATTTGCCGCTGGTTCTGCCGCCGGTGGTGGTGGGCTATCTGCTGTTGATTGCTATGGGGCGGCGCGGATTCATTGGCGAATGGCTGTACGACTGGTTTGGCATCACCTTTGCCTTTAGCTGGCGCGGTGCGGTGCTGGCCGCAGCGGTGATGTCCTTCCCTCTGATGGTAAGGGCTATTCGTCTGGCGTTGGAAGGTGTTGACGTCAAACTGGAGCAGGCGGCCCGCACGCTGGGAGCCGGACGCTGGCGCGTATTTATGACCATTACGCTACCGCTGATGCTACCCGGCATTATTGTCGGTACGGTGCTGGCGTTTGCGCGTTCCCTCGGGGAATTCGGCGCAACAATTACCTTTGTCTCCAATATTCCTGGCGAAACCCGCACTATCCCTTCGGCGATGTATACCTTGATCCAGACCCCCGGCGGCGAAAGCGCGGCGGCAAGGTTATGTATTATTTCTATTGTGTTAGCGCTGATTTCACTGCTGATCTCTGAATGGCTGGCGCGTATTAGCCGTGAACGGACGGGGCGATAACCATGCTGGAACTTAATTTCTCTCAGACGCTGGGAACGCATTGCCTGACGCTCAACGAAACGCTGCCAGCCAGCGGGATCACCGCTATTTTCGGTGTTTCCGGCGCGGGAAAAACCTCACTGATTAACGCCATCAGCGGTCTGACCCAGCCGCAGTCCGGGCGTATCGTGCTCAACGGTCGGGTCTTAAACGACGTCGAGAACGGTGTCTGTTTAACGCCTGAAAAACGCCGGGTGGGCTATGTTTTCCAGGATGCGCGCCTGTTCCCGCATTATAAAGTACGCGGTAACCTGCGTTATGGAATGGCGAAAAGCATGGCCGGACAGTTTGACAAGCTGGTGGCGCTGTTGGGCATTGAGCCGCTGCTTGACCGTCTGCCCGGCGGTCTTTCTGGTGGCGAAAAGCAGCGCGTCGCGATCGGCCGGGCGTTGCTTACCGCGCCGGAACTGTTGCTGCTTGATGAGCCGTTAGCCTCGCTGGATATTCCGCGTAAGCGCGAACTGCTGCCTTATCTGCAACGCCTGGCGCGAGAAATCAATATTCCGATGCTGTACGTCAGCCACTCGCTCGATGAAATCTTGCACCTGGCGGACAAAGTGATGGTACTGGAAAACGGGCAGGTCAAAGCGTTTGGTTCGCTGGAAGATGTCTGGGGCAGCAGCGTGATGCACCCCTGGCTGCCTAAGGAACAGCAAAGCAGCATTCTGAAAGTCAGCGTGCTGGAACATCATCCACACTACGCGATGACCGCGTTGGCGCTTGGCGATCAGCATTTGTGGGTCAATAAGCTGGATCAACCGCTGCAAACCGCGCTGCGTATTCGTATTCAGGCATCTGATGTTTCACTGGTGCTCCAACCGCCGCAGCAGACCAGTATTCGTAACGTTCTCCGGGCGAAAGTCGCGCAGTGCTATGACGATAACGGCCAGGTGGAAGTTCAGCTTGAAGTTGGCGGCAGGACGCTGTGGGCGAGGATTAGCCCATGGGCCAGGGATGAACTGGGTATCAAACCTGGCCTGTGGCTGTACGCGCAAATTAAGAGCGTGTCGATTACCGCCTGATTACAGCAGGTGCGAGTAAATAAATTTCGCGATGCTGTCGGTGGTGTTGTCACCAATCACGATGTTGGCGCGGGCTTTTACCGCGTCATCCGCATTGCCCATCGCCACGCCAGTGCCTGCGGCTTCCAGCATGCTGATATCGTTGAAGTTATCACCAAAGGCAATCACGTTTTCCATTGATCCGCCCTGTGCTTCAATCCATTGGGTAAGGCGTCGTCCTTTGCTGTTGCCTTTACGGGCAATGTCGACCTGATCGTGCCAGGACCATTCACACTCCAGCCCCAACTGTTGCTCGACGTACTGACCAAACTGCTGCAGTTTCGGAATATCTTCGTCGGTCAGCGCAAATTTCCAGACGGCGTTAACGTCATGTGCGGCCTGTGCCAGCGAAGGCACCTGGGTGAAGGTTGGGCGCTGTTCCGGCGGCAGAGTTTGCGCCCAGTTAGCGGTACGTACTACATGCCCGGTCGGGCGCTCATACAGCATGGCCTCATCGACATACATCAGCCCGTGGATCTGATGTTCATCCAGCATTTCGATCAGCTGTAATGCCTGGTCTACCGGAAGAGGATCGGAATCCAGTACCTTTTTTGCCTGATAATCATACAAGTAGGTGCCGTTACAGCAAATTGCAGGTGTATCCAGCGCCAGTGCCTGATAAAAAGGATGAATAGCAACGTGATGGCGACCTGTGACAATGATAAGTTGGTATCCTGCTTCTCTGGCGCGCGAGAGCGCTTCCAGAGAGGATGGCAGCAAGGTTTTTTTCGGGGTCAACAGGGTACCGTCTAAATCCAGGGCAATCACGCGTGCGGTCATAGTTTTTTCCAGATTAAGGTTGAGAATTTCGTCTGCTGGAATGGTACACCGAGACGGGAGCCGGACAAAATTCTGAGCCTTAATTAAGCATTCACCGTTAAAAGCGTCTACCTTAGGCGTGTGTCAGGCAATTGCAGCCACCTGCCAAAAAGCAAAGGAGTATTCATGAAGCAAACCGTTTATACCGCCAGCCCTGAAAGTCAGCAAATCCACGTCTGGAGCCTGAATCACGATGGTTCTCTGACGCTGACGCAGGTGGTTGATGTGCCGGGTCAGGTACAGCCGATGGTCGTCAGCCCGGATAAGCGCTACCTGTATGTAGGCGTGCGCCCGGAGTTTCGCGTGTTGGCTTACCGTATTGCGCCTGATGACGGTGCGCTGACTTTCGCGGCGGAGTCTGCGCTGCCGGGCAGCCCGACGCATATTTCTACCGATCATCAGGGACGTTTCGTGTTCGTTGGCTCTTATAACGCTGGCAGCGTGAGCGTCACGCGTCTGGAAGATGGTCTGCCGGTGGAACTGGTTGACGTGGTTGAAGGTCTGGATGGCTGTCACTCGGCCAACATCTCTCCGGATAACCGTATTCTGTGGGTTCCTGCGTTGAAGCAGGATCGTATCTGCCTGTTTGAGGTAAGCGATGATGGTCATCTGGTCGCGCAGGAACCGGCTGAAGTAAACACCGTTGAAGGTGCGGGCCCACGTCATATGGCGTTCCATCCGAATAAACAATATGCCTACTGTGTGAATGAACTGAACAGCTCCGTTGACGTCTGGGAGCTGAAAGATCCGTACGGTAAGATCGAGTGCGTGCAGACGCTGGATATGATGCCTGCTGATTTCGCTGATACCCGTTGGGCCGCAGATATTCACATCACGCCGGATGGGCGTCATCTGTATGCCTGCGATCGCACCGCCAGCCTGATTACGGTCTTTAGCGTGTCTGAAGATGGCAGCGTGCTGACCAAAGAGGGTTTCCAGCCTACCGAGACTCAGCCGCGCGGTTTTAATGTCGACCACAGTGGTAAATACCTGATTGCCGCCGGGCAAAAATCGCACCATATCGCGGTGTACGAGATTGCAGGCGAGCAAGGGCTGCTGACAGAGAAAGGACGTTATGCGGTAGGTCAGGGCCCAATGTGGGTCGTGGTTAACGCGTATTAATTCTGCGTCGAATGCCGGATGAGCATCCGGCATACTGCCCGGCAGAGCATGATTCTGCCGGGTTTACATAAGAGAATGACGTTTACTTCTTAGGTTCAGCAACCACTTTACTACCGATACCGCGGTTGTTGTATTCCCACATGCGGTTGAAATTGGTGTCGTTCAGGTTACGCTGGATTTCACCTTTATCATCTTCTGCACCTGTATTTCCGGCAAACGGGTGTTTTGCGATAACGCTGTCAGCCCATGGTTTTGCCATGTTAAAGCCTTCGTTAATTACGCTGTCACGAATCACGACCTGACCGTTAGTGTTGGAATCGACATCCAGCGAACGGCCCAGTTGCGCCACGCCATCACCACTTGCCGTGAAGCGGCTATTGATAGCCAGGAAACCGTAGTAGATGTTTGACAGGGTAGCCGGTGCGAACACATAGGCTTCCTGCTGGGTACGGGAATTCACTACACGGAATTCGGTGTTATCGAACACCACTGCGCCGCGACCGGACACAATATCCACATCGCCTTCAATGTAGCTGTTGGTAACCAGCGTACGCGGCTGACGATCGTTTTCCAGACGGTTTTGCACACCGCTGTTGGTGACGAAGAAGGTATTCTGGCGGCCCAGGATGTTAACCTTGTTAATCTGCACTTTATCGCCATCGGTACGCAGCGCAACGGCCGGGTGGTTGCCCGCATCAACGCTGTCACCGAGGTTGTTCTCGATGGTCAGGTTTTGCAATTGCAGACCGTTATTTTGCGACCAGACGACGGCGGAACACATCACGCCAATATTTGCGCCACGTTTGTTCTGGCAATTATCAAACATATACCACGCAGGTTTACCCGGCATGTATTTACCGCCCGGGTTCACCGTACGACGCCAGTCTGCGGTGCTCATGTCACCGTCAATGGCCTGGCCGATTTTTACATCCAGCGGTTTTTCGCCCATACCGTACAGCGTCAGGCTACCCGTTGCTGCCGGAATGTATACCGTACCCTGATACTCGCCCGGCATAATCGCGATGTACTGACGTTTGTTAGTACGTTTGATGATTGCCGCATCAACCGCAGCCTGAATGCTGGTATGGGTGACGCCCTGAGTGCCTGCCGGGCCAACGACGAAGTCAGGCTGCGCAGGCAAAGAAATAGCAGAAGGGCTCCACGGCGCGGTGTTTGGCGTCAGTGCGGAAAAATAGTGCGCAGCAACGAAGTTTTTCGCTTCATTGGCCGACAGGATCGGGCGCGAAGAGGTGCCTGGCGCGGTCTGATCGGAAGGAATTTGATCGGGCGGCGTAGAGCTACAGGCGGTCAGCGTCACGCCAAAAGCCATAGCCAGCGCCAGACGGGAAACTGATGATATGTTCACAGGTTGCTCCGGGCTTTGAAAGTTATCCATTGAAGCCTGCTTTTTTATACTAAGTTGAGCGAAACGGGAAGGTTAAAAGGTAAAAAGTTGTTTTTATCACCACAAAGCCCGGCGCGGAGAGTCCTTATATCACAAATACATAACAATTACGGTCCTTCAGGTTGACAACATCCCTATAATCAAAAATAAATGTCTATACAACCTATGACAAGTGGTGAGTCGAATGCAGCAATTCTTCCCTGATGATGTTATCTGGCGCAATGTTCGTCTGGCGACTATGGATCCTGAACGAGGCACCCCGTATGGGCTGGTGGATGGCCATGCGCTGATCGTCCGCCAGGGTAAGATTCGCGATATCGTCCCGGAGTCATCGTTATATCTGACTCATGATAATACCTTTGATATGCAGGGCAGATTGATTACGCCTGGCCTGATTGACTGCCATACGCATCTGGTTTTTGGCGGAAACCGCGCAGGTGAATGGGAGCAACGGCTAAACGGTGTCTCCTACCAGCAGATAAGCGCCGAGGGCGGGGGGATTAATGCCACCGTGTCGGCGACCCGCAGCGCCACGGATGAACAACTCTTACACGTAGCCCATCAGCGGATGGAACAGTTGATCAAAGAAGGCGTTACGCTGCTGGAAATAAAATCGGGTTACGGCCTGGATTTACAGACAGAAGAGAAAATATTGCGCGTGGCGGCGGCGCTGGCGGCAGAGAATATCGTTGAAATCAGCCCGACGCTGTTGGCTGCGCATGCGACTCCAGCGGAATACCGTGATGACCCTGACGGCTATATTACGCTGGTTTGCGAGACCATTTTGCCGCAGTTGTGGGAACAAGGGCTTTTCGAGACCGTCGACCTGTTCTGTGAAAGCGTTGGTTTTTCGTTGGCGCAGAGTGAGCGGGTGTTTCAGGCTGCGCAGGCGCTGGGCATCCCGATTAAAGGTCATGTCGAACAACTGTCATTGCTTGGTGGTGCGCAATTAGTAAGCCGCTACCACGGGCTATCCGCCGATCATATTGAATACCTCGATGAAGCGGGCGTGGCGGCGATGAGCCAAAGCGGTACGGTCGGCGTGCTGCTGCCCGGCGCGTTCTATTTCCTCAAAGAGCAGCAGCGCCCACCGGTAGCGTTGCTGCGACAATATCAGGTACCGATGGCGGTAGCGACAGATTTTAACCCCGGTACCAGTCCGTTTATTAGCCTGCACTGGGCGATGAATATGGCCTGTGTTCAGTTTGGCCTAACGCCGGAAGAAGCATGGGCGGGCGTAACCCGTCATGCGGCCCGGGCACTGGGGCGTCATGCCACTCACGGTCAATTGAAGGCCGGGTTTGTGGCCGATTTTGTGGTGTGGGACGCAACTCTCCCGGTCGAGATCTTGTATGAACCCGGACGCAACCCGCTCTACCAACGCGTATTCAAAGGACAAATAGCATGACTAACTGGCAACCTGCTTCACCTGCGCTGTGGCAGGGACGTGATGACCGCGCCGAATCGCCGAATGCGCTGCGCCTGTTTCAGACTATCACCCTGAGCCCGACGTTTAGCCCGGAAATGTATCGCGAGCAGATAGCGTTGCTTGGTTTTGCCTGTGATGAAGGCGTGAAACGTAATCAGGGGCGCACGGGAGCTGCCGGAGCGCCAGACGCGCTGCGTAAAGCGCTGGCGAATTTAGCCAGTCACGACGGGCATCAGCGGCTGGTGGATCTGGGAAATATTGTGGCGCAGGCTCCCGATCTTGAGGGCGCGCAGCAGGCGTTACGCAATGCGGTACAGCGCTGTCAGCAGGAGAACATGCGTACCTTCGTTCTGGGTGGAGGACACGAAACCGCCTTTGCGCACGGCGCTGGCGTACTGGATGCGTTCCCTCAGGCGAAAGTGGGGATAGTCAACTTCGATGCGCATCTCGATTTGCGCCATGCCGGGCAGGCCACGTCCGGTACGCCGTTTCGCCAACTGGCGCAACTGTGCGACGAACAGCAGCGTGAATTTCACTATGCCTGTATCGGCGTCAGCCGGGCGGCAAATACCCAGGCGCTATGGGATGAAGCCCAGCGACTCGGTGTGACCGTAGTGGAGGATCTGCATTGTGATACGGCGCAGGCTCAGCTGGCGCAGTTTGCCGCCAACCTGGATGTCGTCTATCTGACTATCGACCTCGACGTGATGCCAGTATGGGAAATGCCCGGCGTGTCGGCCCCCGCCGCGCTTGGCGTACCGTTGGCGACGCTGCTGAGACTGATTGAGCCCCTGTGCCGTAGCGGTAAACTACAGGCGGTGGATATGGTTGAATTTAATCCACGCTTTGACGATGATGGCAGGGCGGCGCGGGTTGCGGCGCGATTAGGCTGGCAAATCGCACACTGGTGGCACTGACATACCTGATGGCGTTGCGCTTATCAGGTTCGGGTAATGCCTGTAAACTGTACCCACTCACATTCTCAGCTTAAGGAAGGCTCACGCATGCTCCCATCCCGTTCTGCTCCGGCTCCTTTTTACGAAAAGGTCAAACAGGAGATCAGCGAAAAAATTGCCAGTGGTATCTGGCAACCTCACGATCGCATTCCGTCTGAGGCTGAGCTGGTGGCGCAGTATGGTTTCAGCCGCATGACCATCAACCGTGCGCTGCGTGAGTTAACGGATGAAGGTCTACTGGTGCGTTTACAGGGCGTGGGGACGTTTGTCGCCGAACCAAAAGGCCAGTCCGCGCTGTTTGAAATCCGCAGCATCGCGGATGAAATCAACGCCCGTCAGCATCAGCACCGGTGCGAAGTGCTGACGCTGGAAAGAACCCAGGCAAACGCGCAGCAGGCTTTGGTGTTAAACGTCAAAGAAGGCACCTCCATTTTTCACTCTGTCATGGTGCACTTCGAGAACGATTTGCCAGTGCAGATTGAGGATCGCTGCGTGAATGCCGAAATTGTGCCGGAGTATCTGGCGCAGGATTACAGCCAGACCACGCCGCACGCTTACCTGTCGCTGATAGCCCCTTTAACGGAAGGTGAACATATTGTTGAAGCGGTGCGTGCCAGCGCCGAAGAATGTGTACTGCTGAATATCAAAGAACACGATCCCTGCCTGCTAATCCGTCGTAAAACCTGGTCTGCGTCATCCATTGTATCTCATGCCCGTTTGCTGTTCCCGGGTTCCCGCTATCGTCTGCAAGGGCGCTTCATGTCCTGAAAATCGTGATTGCTGCCGCAGTATGGCAAAAATGTAGCTCAGTTGTTAACTGCGATCTTGCGTTTAATTGTATAGACAAGTATATACTTTTAGCTAATGTGACCGTTAATCGTAGGCCTGATAAGACGCGTTAGCGTCGCCATCAGGCGCTGTGCCGGATGGCGGCGTACACGCCTGATCCGGCCTACATTCAGCCTGAGGAGTTTTCTGTCATGTCCCATAGCAAATATCGTCAGCAGGATATTCGTGCCCCACGTGGCACTGCCTTAACGGCCAAAAGCTGGCTGACCGAAGCGCCATTGCGCATGTTAATGAACAATCTCGATCCCGACGTGGCGGAAAATCCCCATGAGTTGGTGGTTTACGGCGGGATCGGTCGTGCGGCGCGGGACTGGGAGTGCTATGACGCCATCGTCAACGCGCTGACCAAACTGGAGACCGATGAGACCCTGCTGGTCCAGTCCGGTAAACCGGTTGGCGTGTTCAAAACTCATGACAATGCGCCGCGCGTGCTGATTGCTAACTCCAACCTGGTGCCGCATTGGGCTACCTGGGAACACTTCAACGAACTGGACGCCAAAGGGCTGGCGATGTACGGCCAGATGACCGCCGGAAGCTGGATCTACATCGGCAGCCAGGGCATCGTGCAGGGGACTTATGAAACCTTCGTTGAGGCCGGGCGTCAGCATTATCAGGGGAATCTGAGCGGACGCTGGGTACTGACCGCCGGACTGGGCGGTATGGGCGGGGCGCAGCCGTTAGCCGCTACGCTGGCAGGCGCTTGTTCGCTGAACATTGAATGCCAGCAAAGCCGAATCGATTTCCGTCTGCGTACCCGCTACGTGGACGAGCAGGCGACATCGCTTGACGACGCGCTGGCGCGTATCGACAAGTATACCCGTGAGGGTAAAGCGGTCTCTATCGCGCTATGCGCTAACGCCGCCGACGTTGTACCGGAAATGGTGAAACGCGGTGTGCGCCCGGATATGGTCACCGACCAGACCAGCGCCCACGATCCGCTGCATGGTTATCTGCCGTCCGGCTGGAGCTGGGAAGAATACCAGGCGAAAGCGGTGTCCGATCCTCAGGGCACGGTACAGGCGGCGAAACGTTCAATGGCAACGCACGTCGAGGCGATGCTGGCTTTCAGCAAAATGGGCGTGCCGACGTTTGATTACGGCAACAACATTCGTCAGATGGCCAAAGAGATGGGCGTGGAAAACGCCTTTGATTTCCCTGGCTTCGTACCTGCTTATATTCGCCCCCTGTTCTGTCGCGGCATAGGGCCATTCCGTTGGGTGGCGCTGTCCGGCGATCCGCAGGATATTTATAAGACAGATGCCAAAGTGAAAGAGATCGTGGCTGATGATAAGCATCTTCATCACTGGCTGGATATGGCGCGTGAGCGGATTAACTTCCAGGGCTTACCGGCGCGTATCTGCTGGGTCGGCCTGGAGTGGCGTCAGAAACTGGGGCTGGCGTTTAATGAAATGGTGCGCAGTGGTGAAGTATCTGCGCCGATTGTTATTGGTCGCGATCATCTGGACTCCGGCTCTGTTGCCAGCCCGAACCGCGAAACCGAAGCTATGCGCGACGGGTCAGACGCCGTATCCGACTGGCCGCTGCTGAACGCGCTGCTTAACACTGCCAGCGGCGCGACCTGGGTATCGCTGCATCATGGCGGCGGGGTCGGCATGGGCTTCTCCCAGCATGCCGGGATGGTCATTGTTTGCGATGGCACCGATGAAGCAGCCGCGCGTATCGCCCGGGTATTGCATAACGATCCGGCCACTGGAGTAATGCGTCACGCTGACGCCGGGTATGATATTGCGGTTGAGTGCGCCGTCGAAGAAGGGCTGAATTTGCCGATGGTTGCTGCGACGCAGGAGAAACGCTGATATGAACGCCATGACACTCACGCCGGGCCATCTGAGTTTTACCCAGCTACGCGACATCTGGCAGCAGCCGGTTAAACTGAGCCTGGATGCCGGAGCGATTGATGCTATCAACGCCAGCGTCGCCTGCGTCAATAATATTGTCGCTGAAGGCCGTACGGCATATGGCATTAATACCGGCTTTGGCCTGCTGGCCCAAACCCGTATCGCCACGGAAGATTTACAGAATTTACAGCGTTCGCTGGTGCTTTCCCATGCGGCAGGCGTTGGCGAGGCGCTGGACGACGCGATGGTTCGCCTGATTATGGTGCTGAAAATCAACAGCCTGGCGCGTGGTTTTTCCGGCATTCGCTTGAACGTGATTGAGGCGCTGATTGCGCTGGTAAATGCTGAGGTGTATCCGCTGATCCCGGCGAAAGGATCGGTGGGCGCTTCAGGCGATTTGGCCCCGCTGGCGCATATGTCTCTGACGTTGCTGGGTGAAGGTAAAGCGCGCTGGCAGGGGGAATGGCTCCCGGCGACCGAGGCGCTGAAAAAGGCCGGGCTGGAGCCGATAACGCTGGAAGCGAAAGAAGGGCTGGCACTGCTCAACGGAACTCAGGCGTCCACCGCCTTTGCCCTGCGCGGGTTAATTGAAGCTCAGGAGCTGTTCGCGTCTGCGACGGTGTGCGGGGCGTTAACCACCGAAGCTGTGCTCGGTTCCCGCCGCCCGTTTGATGCCCGCATTCATGCGGCGCGAGGACAGCGGGGGCAGATTGATGCCGCTGCACTTTATCGCCATGTGTTGACCGACACCAGCGCGCTTTCCCAGTCGCATCATAACTGTGAAAAAGTGCAGGATCCGTATTCTCTGCGCTGTCAGCCGCAGGTGATGGGGGCGTGTCTGACGCAAATGCGCCAGGTATTGGATGTCCTGCTGGTGGAAGCTAACGCGGTTTCCGACAACCCGCTGGTGTTTGCCGAAGAGGGCGATGTGATTTCAGGCGGCAACTTCCATGCCGAACCGGTGGCGATGGCGGCAGATAACCTGGCGCTGGCGATTGCGGAAATCGGCGCGTTATCAGAGCGGCGCATTGCGCTGATGATGGACAAACATATGTCGCAGTTGCCGCCGTTCCTGGTGAAAAACGGTGGGGTTAACTCCGGCTTTATGATTGCTCAGGTAACCGCCGCCGCGCTGGCGAGCGAGAACAAAGCGCTGGCGCATCCGCACAGCGTGGACAGCTTGCCGACCTCCGCCAACCAGGAAGATCACGTATCTATGGCGCCTGCGGCGGGTCGCAGATTGTGGGAGATGGCGGCGAATACGCGCGGCGTGATTGCCGTGGAGTGGCTGGCGGCGTGCCAGGGGATCGACCTGCGCGAAGGGTTAACCTCAAGTCCGCTGCTGGAGCAGGCGCGTCAGGCATTACGTGAACAAGTTGCCCACTATACCCAGGACCGCTTTTTCGCCCCGGATATTGAGTGCGCGACCGAATTGTTAGCGCAAGGAACGTTGCTGAAATTGTTGCCTGAATTTCTGTAGAAAATTGCCTGATGGCGACGCTGACGCATCTTATCAGGCCTACTGTCTGCTTTGTTGTGCCGGATGAGGCGAAGCCGACATCCGGCACAACAAAGCTTAGCTAAACATCGCCGTAATCGAGGCGCTGGCGAGCGAATGGAAGTGAACGTTAAATCCGACCATCGCGCCGCTGGCGTCTTCATCGACATCAATACGCTCCACATCCAGCGCGTGAACCGTGAAGATATAGCGATGGGTTTCCCCCTTCGGCGGCGCTGCTCCACCATAACCGGCTTTACCAAAATCCGTACGGGTCTGAATCACGCCATCCGGCACTGCAACCAGCCCGGAGCCGAATCCTTGCGTCAGTACGCGGGTATCAGCCGGCAGATTTACCACCACCCAATGCCACCAGCCGGAGCCAGTTGGCGCATCAGGATCAAAGCAGGTCACGACAAAGCTTTTGGTTCCTGCGGGCACGTCATCCCACGCCAGATGTGGGGAAATATTATCCCCGTCATACCCCATGCCGTTAAAGACGTGGCGATGTCCAAGCTTATCGCCATCGCGCAGATCGTTACTGATTAGTTTCATGCTGACTCCTCTCGTTAGCCAAAAAGTGTAGCCAGAAACCGTGGAGCTTACCGCTGATTAATCGCTAAAAAATGTTGCACTGCGCACAGCCTCGTTCACGGCCAGGGTCAGGCGACGCAACTGATCGGGCTTGATAATGTACGGCGGCATCAGATAAATCAGTTTACCAAATGGTCGTACCCAGACGCCCTGTTCGACAAAGAACTTCTGTAACGCCGCCATATTCACCGGATGGGTGGTTTCGATGACGCCGATGGCGCCGAGTACGCGTACGTCCGCTACCCAACTGGAATCCGCCGCCGGGGCAAGTTCTGCCCGCAGCTGCGCTTCAATGGCCGCGACCTGCGAGCGCCACTCGCCGGTTTCGAGTAACGACAGGCTGGCGGAGGCGACGGCGCAGGCCAGCGGATTGCCCATAAAGGTTGGGCCGTGCATGAAGCAGCCCGCTTCGCCGTTGCTGATGGTTTCTGCGACCTGACGCGTGGTCAGGGTTGCTGAAAGAGTCATTGTCCCACCGGTTAACGCTTTACCCAGGCACAAAATGTCCGGAGTGATGTCGGCGTGCTCGCAGGCAAACAGCTTACCTGTACGGCCAAATCCGGTGGCGATTTCATCAGCAATCAGCAGGATCCCTTCACGGTCGCACATTTTACGGATGCGCTTTAACCATTCGGGATGATACATGCGCATACCGCCAGCGCCCTGTACGATTGGCTCAAGGATCACCGCCGCAATCTCGTGGCGATGCGCGGCCATCAGGCGGGCAAAAGGCACCATATCCAGTTCGTCCCACTCGCCGCCCATGCGGCTTTGCGGGGCGGGTGCAAACAGGTTTTCCGGCAGATATCCCTTCCACAGACTGTGCATCGAGTTGTCGGGATCGCAGACCGACATCGCGCCGAAGGTATCGCCATGGTAGCCGTTACGAAACGTCAGGAAACGCTGACGGGATTCGCCTTTAGCCTGCCAGTATTGCAGCGCCATTTTCATTGCGACTTCTACGGCGACCGACCCTGAATCCGCGAGAAAAACACACTCCAGCGCCTCTGGCGTCATCGCCACCAACTGACGGCACAGCGCAATGGCCGGGGCATGGGTAATGCCGCCAAACATCACATGCGACATGGCATCAATCTGCGTTTTCATCGCGGCGTTCAGCTGTGGGTGATTGTAACCGTGGATAGCCGCCCACCAGGACGACATGCCGTCAATCAGCTTCTCACCGCTGGCTAAAATCAATTCACAGCCTTCGGCACGCGCCACCGGATAAACCGGCAGCGGGGAGGTCATGGAGGTGTAAGGGTGCCAGATATGGCGTTGGTCAAACGCAAGATCGTCCGTTGTCATAATCGACTTGTAAACCAAATTAAAAAGATTTAGGTTTACGAGTCTACACCAAACTAACAACGAAACGTATACCAATATGGCTCATTCTTCTCGCTGGACAATGTCGCAAGTCACCGAATTATTTCAAAAACCGCTGCTGGATCTGCTATTTGAAGCGCAGCAGGTTCATCGTCAGCACTTCGATCCGCAGCAGGTTCAGGTCAGTACGCTGCTGTCGATTAAGACCGGCGCCTGCCCGGAGGACTGCAAATACTGCCCGCAAAGTTCCCGCTATAAAACCGGTCTGGAAACGGAGCGTTTGATGGAGGTTGAACAGGTACTGGACTCGGCGCGTAAGGCGAAACAGGCCGGTTCAACGCGGTTTTGCATGGGCGCGGCGTGGAAGAACCCTCACGAACGCGATATGCCTTACCTGGAACAGATGGTTCAGGGCGTGAAAGCGTTGGGGCTGGAAGCCTGTATGACGCTGGGCACGCTGGACGAAACTCAGGCCCAGCGCCTGGCCAATGCGGGTCTGGACTACTACAACCACAACCTCGACACCTCGCCGGAATTCTACGGCAATATTATCACCACTCGTTCGTACCAGGAGCGCCTGGATACGCTGGATAAAGTGCGTGAGGCGGGCATTAAAGTCTGTTCCGGCGGAATTGTGGGGCTGGGGGAAACGGTGACCGATCGCGCGGGTTTACTGCTGCAATTAGCTAATCTGCCGACGCCGCCGGAAAGCGTGCCGATCAATATGCTGGTAAAAGTGAAGGGCACGCCGCTCGCCGATAATGACGACGTAGATGCCTTTGATTTCATTCGTACTATTGCCGTGGCGCGCATCATGATGCCGACCTCGTACGTGCGTCTTTCTGCCGGGCGCGAGCAAATGAACGAACAAACCCAGGCAATGTGCTTTATGGCCGGGGCCAACTCGATTTTCTACGGCTGCAAACTGCTTACTACACCCAATCCGAACGAAGACAAAGATTTACTGTTGTTTCGCAAGCTGGGCCTTAATCCGCAGCAAACGGCGGTACTGGCGGGCGATAACGAACAGCAGCAACGCCTGGAGCAGGCGCTGCGTACTCCGGATACTGACGATTACTACAACGCGGCAACCGTATGACCTGGCAGCAAAAAATAGACGATGCGCTAACGGCGCGTCGTCGTGCTGATGCGTGGCGTCAGCGCTATGCAGTGACGCAGGGCACCGGTCGCTGGCTGCAGGCTGATGGTCGCCAGTATCTGAATTTCTCCAGCAACGACTACCTTGGCTTGAGCCACCATCCGCAGATTATCTGCGCGTGGCAGCAGGGTGCTGAGCGTTTTGGCGTCGGTAGCGGCGGCTCGGGCCATGTCAGCGGTTATTCCGTTGCTCATCAGGCACTGGAAGAAGAGCTGGCGCAGTGGCTCGGCTACTCCCGGGCGCTGCTGTTTATCTCCGGTTTTGCCGCTAATCAGGCGGTCATTGCCGCATTGATGGGAAAAGAGGATCGGATTGTTGCAGACCGGCTCAGCCATGCTTCGCTGCTGGAAGCTGCCAGCCTTAGCCCCGCCGTGTTACGTCGCTTTACCCATAACGACTCGCAACATCTGGAGCGTTTGCTGACTACTCCCTGTCCGGGGCAGCAGCTCGTGGTGACTGAAGGCGTGTTCAGCATGGACGGCGACAGCGCGCCGCTGGCTGAAATTCACGCGGTGGCGAAACGGCATAACGCGTGGCTGCTGGTGGATGACGCACACGGGATCGGCGTGTGCGGCGAGGAAGGGCGCGGCTCCTGCTCTCGACAGCAGGTAAAACCTGAGCTGTTAGTGGTGACGTTTGGCAAAGGGTTTGGCGTTAGCGGCGCAGCAATCCTGTGTTCCGATAGCGTAGCCGATTATCTGCTGCAGTTTGCCCGGCATCTGATCTACAGCACCAGTATGCCCCCGGCACAGGCTCAGGCCTTGCGCGCCGCGCTGGCGGTGATCCGCAGCCGCGAAGGCGATGAGCGCAGAGAAAAGCTGGCGATGCTGATCCAGCGTTTTCGTGCTGGGATTAATACGCCGGACTTAACGCTGGCGCATTCAGACAGCGCTATTCAGCCGCTGATCGTTGGCGATAACCATAAGGCCTTGCAACTGGCACAGACGTTACGGCAACAGGGATGCTGGGTGACGGCGATTCGTCCACCGACGGTGCCGGCGGGTACGGCCAGGCTGCGGCTTACGCTGACTCAGGCGCATGAAGCCCAGGATATCGACAGCTTACTGGAGGTGCTGCATGGCGCAGATCAATAAGCAGGCGATTGCCGCGGCGTTTGGTCGTGCGGCCACGCACTATGAGCAACACGCTGAGCTTCAGCGTCAGAGCGCCGATGCGTTACTGGCGCGACTCGATGGTCGGGTGTTCTCTCAGGTACTGGATGCGGGCTGTGGGCCAGGACGTATGAGTCGTTACTGGCGGGAGCAGGGGAGCGAGGTCTGCGCGCTGGATCTGTCGGCGCAAATGCTGACGCAAGCGCAGCGTCATGATGTCGCCCACCGCTATCTGCTGGCGGATATCGAAGCCATTCCGCAGGCCGCCGGTACTTTCGACCTGGCCTGGAGCAATCTGGCCGTACAGTGGTGCAGCGACTTTCGAGGCGCATTAAGCGAGCTTTACCGTGTGGTGCGCCCTTGCGGGGTGGTGGCGTTTAGTACTCTGGCGCAGGGTTCAATGCCGGAGCTTCGTCAGGCCTGGCAGGCGGTTGACGATCGGGAGCATGCCAACCGTTTTTTGCCCGTGGAACAACTGGAAAACGCGCTGCATGGCTGGGATGCGGAATACCAGTCTCATGCCGTCACGCTGTGGTTTGATGATGCGCTGAGCGCCATGCGCTCGCTAAAAGGCATCGGCGCGACGCATTTGCATGATGGACGCGAGCAGCGCGTGCTTACCCGTTCGCAGTTGCGTCAGCTACAGCTAGCCTGGCCCTGTCAGCAGGGGAAATATCCGCTGACTTATCAACTATTTTTGGGAGTGATTCAACGTGACTAACACCTATTTTGTCACCGGGACGGATACTGAGGTGGGTAAAACTATCGCCAGTTGTGCGCTGCTTCAGGCGGCGGGACAGCTGGGGTTACGAACCGTTGGTTATAAACCCGTGGCGTCAGGCAGTGAAATGACGACTGAAGGTCTGCGTAATAGCGATGCCCTGGCATTACAGCGCAACAGCGTTGTGCCGGTGGATTATGCGGCTATCAACCCCTATACCTTCGCAGAACCTACCTCACCGCATATCATCAGCGCTGACGAAGGCCGCCCGATTCAGGCCTCAGTGATATCTGCAGGTTTACGCGCGCTGGAAGAGCAGGCTGAGTGGGTGCTGGTGGAGGGCGCTGGCGGGTGGTTTACGCCGCTTTCGCCAACGCTGAGTTTTGCTGACTGGGTAACAGCAGAGCAACTGCCGGTGATTCTGGTGGTTGGCGTTAAGCTCGGGTGCATCAACCACGCTATGCTGACCGCCCAGGCGGTGCAGCAGGCCGGACTGAAGCTTGCCGGATGGGTTGCCAATGATGTGACGCCACCCGGCAAGCGTCATGCTGAATATATGGCAACGCTCAGACGTGTACTTGCGGCTCCAATGCTGGGGGAAATTCCCTGGCTGGCAGAAGAGCCGGAGCAGGCATCGACAGGGCGTTATATCGATCTTAGCGTTTTATCTCTGGCGTCCCCCAGTCATTGATTAACGGGTCGCCGAACGGTGTTATTTCCCCCTGAGCCACGTTGCGCCCCCGGTGTAACAAGCAGTAGCAGTCGGCGACCCGACGAATAAACGGCAGGCTCTGCTCCGCGAGCATAATGGCGATGCCAAGCTCCTGGCTTAGCCTCACAATCAGGTTTCCCAACTTGTGGATATACGCCTGGCCACTGCCTCGCGTGGGCTCATCGAGGATCAGCAGGCGCGGGCGAGTGACCAGCGCGCTGGCGAGCGCAAGCTGGTGCTGATTATCCTCTGATAATGCCGCTCCTTTGGCCTGACGCAGTACAAACAGCTGTGGAAACAGGCGGTAAATATCGCTGCTGTTCATCGTTTCGCTTTCTTCAACAGCCTGGCGGGCAATATGCAGATTTTCCTCGACCGTCAGTTGCGAAAAAATCCGTCTTTCTTGTGAAACGGAGTTAATACCCAGCGCAATGCGATTTGCCGCCGGGATCGGACTCAGATCGCGTGGCGGCGCGCCTGCCTGATGCCAGAACATGGTGCCGCTTTCGATCGGTAGGTTGCCGATGATGCAATTGGCCAGCGTAGTCTTTCCCATCCCCGGAAGCCCCAGCACGCCGGTACATTTGCCGGGCAGCAGGTCGAGATCCACATCCCACAATGAGTGCTGATTGCCGTAATAGTGATTCACTGCGCGAAGACTCAACATAGATTTCTCCATCATGATGTTATCCGGCACACGGACAGGTCGTCGGAAGAAAACTGCAATTCTCTTGCCAGAAGAGGGCTTCGGGACAAAAACAGTGGGATAACATGCTAAGTGGGTCGAAATATCTGGTTTGTCAGAAGGAGAGCGCTGTTTTGTGCACATTACCAGTGCCTGGCGGTGCCGTGATGGTGCAGGCAGGAAAATGATGAAAATGCGAGCAAGATCCCGGCCATTCCAGGCCGCTTCGTTAGCTGATAAATATCAAAAAATAGCGATAATTTTTTTTTATGCCACCGGAAAAGGGAGTAAGGGCGTTTTTGCCAGGCTACAGTCCATACGGGCTGGAGGCAGTTATCCACTATTCCTGTGGATAACCTTGTGTATTAGAGTTAGAAAACACAATGTAAGCGAGAGAAGACGCGGCCTGCGACTAAATTGGTGCGAAAGACGGCTCGGGATAATAGTCATTAAATTACAGGATGTTAGATAAAATCAATGGCTGTCGCAGAAGTGTCATGCGTTGCCACAAAACTTTCATCGAGTGGCTTGACAAATGTTAAAAAAGTCATTGCTTTGGGGATAACGCATTTTTACTGGTGTTTTATCTCGCCTGAGGCCAAATTTTAGTCGCCCGTCACGGCCGTTCTGATGGCGTATCAGAAATATTATGGCGCGTTACTGTTTTTTCATCCAGTATATTTTACTGGCAAAATATACCACTGCGAGTAAAATTACACACCTGCCCGCCCATTGCTTCAGGTAGCTGCTCATGAGTAAACCGTTCAAACTAAATTCCGCTTTTAAACCCTCTGGCGATCAGCCTGAGGCAATTCGTCGTCTGGAAGAAGGGCTGGAGGATGGTCTGGCGCATCAGACGCTGCTGGGGGTGACAGGGTCGGGGAAGACATTCACCATCGCTAACGTGATTGCGGACTTGCAGCGTCCTACCATGGTGCTGGCGCCCAATAAGACGCTTGCCGCGCAGCTGTATGGAGAGATGAAAGAATTCTTCCCGGATAACGCGGTTGAGTATTTCGTCTCCTACTACGACTATTATCAGCCGGAAGCCTACGTGCCAAGTTCTGACACCTTCATCGAGAAGGATGCCTCGGTCAACGAACACATTGAGCAGATGCGTCTGTCGGCGACCAAAGCGCTGCTGGAACGTCGTGACGTCGTTGTTGTGGCGTCGGTTTCCGCTATCTATGGTCTGGGTGACCCGGATCTGTATCTGAAAATGATGCTGCATCTGACGGTGGGGATGATTATCGACCAGCGCGCGATCCTGCGCCGCCTGGCGGAACTGCAGTATACCCGCAACGATCAGGCATTCCAGCGCGGAACCTTCCGCGTGCGCGGTGAAGTGATCGACATTTTCCCGGCAGAATCCGACGACATCGCGCTGCGTGTGGAACTGTTTGATGAAGAGGTCGAACGTTTATCGCTGTTTGACCCGCTAACCGGGCAGGTCGAATCCACTATTTCGCGCTACACCATTTATCCTAAAACGCACTATGTGACGCCGCGTGAACGTATCGTGCAGGCGATGGAAGAAATCAAAGTTGAACTGGCAGAGCGGCGTAAAATTCTGCTGGCAAATAACAAACTGCTCGAAGAGCAGCGGCTCAGCCAGCGTACGCAGTTCGATCTGGAAATGATGAACGAGCTGGGTTACTGCTCGGGGATTGAAAACTATTCCCGCTATCTCTCCGGGCGTGGCCCCGGCGAGCCGCCGCCGACGCTGTTTGATTACCTGCCTGCCGATGGTCTGCTGGTGGTGGATGAATCCCACGTCACTATTCCGCAAATTGGCGGCATGTACCGCGGTGACCGGGCGCGTAAAGAGACTCTGGTCGAGTACGGTTTCCGTCTGCCGTCGGCGCTGGATAACCGTCCACTTAAATTTGAAGAGTTCGAGGCGTTGGCACCGCAGACCATCTACGTCTCAGCGACACCGGGCAACTATGAGCTGGAGAAATCCGGTGATGAAGTGGTCGATCAGGTCGTACGACCGACCGGCCTGCTGGATCCGGTTATTGAGGTGCGTCCGGTGGCGACGCAGGTCGACGATCTGCTGTCTGAGATCCGCATTCGTGCGGCGATTAACGAACGTGTGCTGGTCACCACGCTCACCAAACGGATGGCGGAGGATCTCACCGAGTACCTCGAAGAGCACGGTGAACGGGTGCGTTATTTGCACTCTGACATCGATACCGTGGAACGTATGGAAATCATTCGTGACCTGCGTCTGGGTGAGTTTGACGTGCTGGTGGGTATCAACCTGTTACGTGAAGGTCTGGACATGCCTGAGGTCTCACTGGTGGCGATTCTGGACGCAGACAAAGAAGGGTTCCTGCGTTCTGAACGTTCGCTTATCCAGACCATCGGTCGTGCGGCGCGTAATATCAACGGTAAGGCGATTCTCTACGGCGATAAAATTACCGCCTCAATGGCCAAAGCGATTGGTGAAACCGAACGTCGTCGTGAGAAACAGCAACTCTACAACGAAGAACACGGTATTACGCCGCAGGGCCTGAACAAGAAAGTGGTCGATATTCTGGCGTTGGGTCAGAATATCGCGAAGACCAAAGCGAAAGGCAAAGGGAAGTCACGCGCAGGCGCGAAGTCTGAAGTTGTCGAGCTGGATATGACACCAAAAGCGCTGCAGCAGAAGATTCACGAGCTGGAAGGGCAGATGATGCAGCACGCGCAGAATCTCGAATTTGAAGAGGCAGCGACGATCCGCGACCAGTTGCATCAACTGCGCGAGTTGTTTATTGCGGCATCGTAAGGCGGTGTCGGATGCGGGGTGGATAGCATTCGTAGGCCGGATGCCGGAGCAAATCGTTTTGTAGGCCTGATAAGCAAAGCGCATCAGGCATTGTTTGATGCCGGAGCAATTCGTTTTGTAGGCCTGATAAGCGCAGCGCATCAGGCAAATACGTTCAACCTAACGCCTGTACCGCTTTCTCCAGCGCGTTGTGCAATAGCTGGCGGTCATGGCGGTAGGGAATATCGCTGGCTTCCAGCACCTCCTGAATAACCACGCGGTCGGAAACGGTGGATACATCTACTTTCGGGCCCACAACCACCGCATCAATCACTTTTCTGCCAACATACTGTTCAATGATTGCCAGCTTATCGTTAAGCGTCAGGCCGGCTGCTGGCAGGCTTAACTCGCGGCCCAGATTGCCGATGTACACCATCGGAGCGGGAGTGCGACGTAATGCCTGCGCCAGTTCGTCGAGCAGCAGGAGCGGCATCAGGCTGGTGTAAAAACTGCCGGGACCTATCAGAATCAAATCCGCTTCAGCGATAGCTTCTACCGCCTCCCGCGTGGTGGGAACTTTTGGCGACAGCATCAGTTCCTGAGGTGGGATGGTAAGCTGATCGATATTCACTTCGCCATAAACTTCATGCCCCTGATCGTCGATAGCCATCAGATCTACCGGCAGCTCCGACATCGGAATTAAATGCGCGTCAACTTTCAGCAGACTACGAATTAAATTGATAGCCTCCAGAGGCCGCACGCTGAGGTGATCGAGCGCCTTTAACATCAGGTTTCCGAGGTTATGCCCGGAAAGTTCGCCATTACCGCCAAAACGATACTCAAACATGGCGGATGCAACGCTGGGTTGAGTGATTAACTGGTTCAGACAGTTACGCATGTCTCCCCAGGCAATCCCGCCTTCAGAGCGGCGAATACGACCTGTCGACCCGCCGTTATCGGTCGTGGTGACGATACCCGTCAGGCGCGAACCTAAAGGGGAAAGTGAGGAGAGAACGCGTCCCAGTCCATGCCCTCCGCCGAGAGCGACAACGCGGTCCAGATCTGCCAGCGTGCGAGTGCGCATAAATTTTCCTGATATCAATTAATCGGCGCTACAGTAACGTAAATAGCGTGTTTTCAGCAATTATCCAGTCGGCATCTGCCGTAATTTTTTTCTGCCATCTACTCCTTTCTGACGAGATCCACCTGACGGCAAGATGATGTATATCAATGCAAAACTGTGGTTTTTGCTTATTCTGTAGCGAAATTGCACGATCATGTCGTTATGTATGTATTTATATAGCGAAAGTGTACATGGCAAAAGCGTCATTTACACGCTAGTATCGGCATAACCACTAAGTACTCTAAATAATTTGAGTTGCCGAAAGCCAACGCATCTGCAACACAAAGTATGACGAGTATAAACACTCTAGCCTCTGCACCTGGGTCAAATGATACGGTGCTTTGGCCGTGACAATACTTGAAAAAGTTTGTCACCAGGGCGCAGGAAGAAATGACTACGTCTCCCGTATTTGGAAAGGTGTACATGGGCTCTCAACTTACCGATGCTTTCGCACGTAAGTTTTACTACTTACGTTTGTCGATTACCGATGTGTGTAACTTTCGTTGCACCTACTGCCTGCCGGATGGCTATAAGCCCGGTGGGGTCACCAATAACGGCTTTCTGACCGTTGATGAAATTCGCCGCGTTACGCGCGCATTCGCCAGCCTGGGAACGGAAAAAGTGCGTCTGACGGGGGGCGAACCGTCTCTTCGTCGCGACTTCACTGACATTATCGCCGCCGTGCGCGAAAACGACGCCATCCGTCAGATTGCGGTAACCACCAATGGTTATCGTCTGGCGCGCGATGCTGCTGCCTGGCGCGATGCCGGACTGACCGCGCTTAACGTCAGCGTCGACAGCCTCGATGCCCGCCAGTTTCACGCCATTACCGGGCAGGACAAATTTCAGCAGGTGATGGCGGGCATTGACGCCGCCTTTGAAGCCGGTTTTGAAAAAGTGAAAGTCAACACCGTGCTGATGCGCGACGTGAATCATCATCAACTGGACACCTTCCTGGCGTGGGTTCAGCCCCGTCCTATCCAACTGCGCTTTATTGAACTGATGGAAACGGGCGAGGGCAGTTCTCTCTTCCGTAAACACCATATTTCAGGCCAGGTACTGCGCGATGAGCTGTTGCGTCGCGGCTGGATCCACCAGATTCGACAGCGCAGCGACGGCCCGGCTCAGGTTTTCTGTCATCCTGACTATGCCGGCGAAATTGGTCTGATCATGCCTTATGAGAAAGACTTCTGCGCCACCTGCAACCGTCTGCGCGTTTCATCTGTCGGCAAGCTTCATCTGTGTTTATTCGGTGAAGGCGGCGTAAGCCTGCGAGATTTGCTGGAAAACGACGCTCAGCAGCCAGCGCTGGAAGAACGCATTTCAGCCGCGCTGCTGGAGAAAAAGCAGACCCATTTCCTGCATCAGAACAATACCGGTATTACGCAAAACTTATCTTACATTGGCGGCTGATCGCTAAAAGGAGTTTTTCATGAGTCAGGTAAGCGCTGAATTTATCCCGACACGCATTGCTATTCTTACCGTTTCAAGCCGTCGCGGCGAAGAGGATGATACCTCCGGCCATTATCTGCGTGACTCGGCGCAAGAAGCGGGTCATCAGATTGTCGACAAGGCGATTGTCAAAGAGAACCGCTACGCCATCCGTGCCCAGGTTTCTGCCTGGATTGCCAGTGACGATGTTCAGGTGGTGCTTATTACCGGCGGCACTGGGTTAACCGAAGGGGACCAGGCGCCAGAAGCGCTGCAGCCGCTGTTCGACAGAGAAGTCGAAGGGTTTGGTGAAGTATTCCGTATGCTGTCGTTTGAAGAGATTGGCACCGCGACGCTGCAATCCCGGGCGATTGCCGGAGTAGCCAATAAAACGCTGATTTTCGCCATGCCGGGGTCGACGAAAGCGTGTCGTACCGCCTGGGAAAATATCATTGCGCCGCAGCTCGATGCCCGTACGCGTCCGTGTAATTTCCACCCACATTTGAAGAAATAAGTATGTCGCAACTGACTCATATTAACGCCGCTGGCGAAGCGCATATGGTGGATGTCTCCGCCAAGGCGGAAACCGTACGCGAGGCGCGTGCAGAAGCATTCGTGACCATGCGTAGCGAAACGCTGGCGATGATTATCGACGGCAGCCACCATAAGGGCGACGTTTTCGCCACGGCGCGTATTGCCGGTATCCAGGCTGCCAAACGCACCTGGGATCTTATCCCGTTGTGTCATCCGCTGATGTTGAGCAAGGTTGAAGTCAATCTGCACGCTGAACCGGAACATAACCGCGTACGTATTGAAACGCTGTGTCGCCTGACCGGTAAAACCGGCGTTGAAATGGAAGCGTTAACGGCGGCCTCCGTGGCGGCGTTGACCATCTACGATATGTGCAAAGCGGTGCAAAAGGATATGGTGATTGGGCCGGTGCGTCTGCTGGCAAAAAGCGGCGGAAAATCGGGCGATTTTAAGGTGGATGCGCATGATTAAGGTTCTTTTCTTTGCTCAGGTACGGGAACTGGTGAACACGGATGCGTTAGAGGTTGCTGCCGGGTATGCAACGGTAGAAGCCCTGCGCCAGCATCTGGCAGCGCAAAGCGATCGCTGGGCGCTAGCCCTGGAAGACGGTAAGCTGCTGGCGGCGGTAAACCAGACGCTGGTCAGTTTTGACCATCCCCTTAACGCGGGTGACGAAGTGGCTTTCTTCCCGCCGGTAACCGGAGGCTAAGATGGCTGAAACGCGAATTGTTGTTGGCCCTGCGCCGTTCAGCGTTGGGGATGAGTATCCCTGGCTGGCCGAGCGTGATGAAGACGGCGCGGTCGTCACTTTCACCGGTAAAGTGCGCAATCACAATCTCGGTGATAGCGTGCGGGCGTTAACGCTGGAACACTATCCGGGAATGACTGAAAAAGCGCTGGCGGAGATTGTCGACGAGGCGCGTTCGCGCTGGCCGCTGGGTCGGGTGACGGTAATTCATCGCATTGGCGAACTGTGGCCGGGTGACGAAATCGTTTTTGTTGGCGTGACCAGTGCGCATCGCAGCAGCGCGTTTGATGCCGGGCAGTTCATTATGGATTACCTGAAAACTCGCGCGCCGTTCTGGAAGCGCGAGGCTACGCCGGAAGGTGAGCGCTGGGTTGATGCCCGCGACAGTGATAAGCTAGCAGCAAAACGCTGGTAGAGTACAATTGTTGTAGGCTCATACTGATTCAGGAGATTGTCATGGACCGATTCCCACGATCCGATTCTATTGTACAGGCCCGTTCCGGCCTGCAAACGTATATGGCGCAGGTGTACGGCTGGATGACCTGCGGACTGTTGCTGACGGCGTTTATCGCCTGGTATGCGGCAAATACGCCCGCGGTGATGATGTTTGTCTTCTCCAGCAAAATCACCTTCTTTGGCCTGATCATCGCTCAACTGGCGCTGGTGTTTGTCCTGTCCGGCATGGTGCAAAGGCTCAGCGCAGGTATGGCGACAACGTTGTTTATGCTCTATTCGGCATTAACTGGTTTGACGCTATCAAGCATTTTTATCGTCTATACCTACTCGTCTATCGCCAGCACCTTCGTGGTCACCGGCGGGATGTTCGGGATCATGAGTCTGTATGGCTACACCACCAAACGCGATTTGAGCGGCTTCGGCAATATGCTGTTCATGGCGCTGATCGGTATTGTGCTGGCCTCGCTGGTTAACTTCTGGCTCAAGAGCGAAGCGCTGATGTGGGCGGTAACCTATATCGGGGTGATTGTGTTTGTTGGCCTGACCGCCTATGACACGCAGAAGCTGAAAAATATCGGTGAGCAGATCGACCTGCGCGACAGCTCCAATCTGCGTAAATACGCGATTCTTGGAGCCCTAACGCTGTATCTGGACTTCATCAACCTGTTCCTGATGCTGCTGCGTATTTTCGGCAATCGTCGTTAATCGTCTGTTGCCGGATGGCGCTGCGCTTATCCGTCCTACAGTTGTGTATCGAAAGTAGGCCGGATAAGGCGTTAAGCCGCATCCGGCAAATCATTTCGCCATCGCCTTCTCGTTTTTTACCCGCAGCTTTTTCGCCCGACTCTCCAGCAGCAAATAACACACCAGCGCCAGCAGTAGCGGAATAAAATAGTACAGCACGCGATACGCGAGCAGCGCGGCAATGATCGTGCCCTGAGACGTGTCCTCTCCTGCCAGCAGCGCCATAAACACCGCCTCCAGCACGCCAATTCCCGCCGGAATATGTACGATAACGCCGGCAATACTGCTCACCAGTAGCACGCCCAGCACGAAGAAATAGTTAATATTCTGACCCAGCAACAACCAGATAATCGCCCCCATTACCATCCAGTTAGCCCCGGATATCGCCATTTGTGCGAGGGCAAATTTCCAGGAGGGTAGCACCAGTTTTTGGCCCTTGATGGTGATGTGGCGATGTTTAGCGAAGGCGCAAAACCACAGATAAACGCCAATTATCAACAGCAGCGCAATGCCTAAGATACGCAGCGTACCTTCATCGATATACCAGTGCGCGGGCAGTTCGACGACGCCGAAAGTAAAAATAAAACCGCCCAGCAGAATATAGCCCAGCCAGTTGGTGGTAATGCTCAGTGAAAAAATTCGGGTAATTGTGCTCCCCGGCAACCCGAGACGCGAGTAGAGCCGATAGCGCATCCCAATACCGCCCACCCAGGTGCTTAACGTCAGGTTGAAGGCGTAACAGATAAACGACACCAGCATGACCTGGCGTTTTGCCAGCTTGTGCCCACAGTAGTAGCGCCCGAGCAGGTCATAACAGCCGTAAAGTAAATAACTGACGATCACCAGCCCCACGGCACTGAGCAGGGCAATCCGGTTATAATCGCGGATTACCGTCCATACTTCCTGCCAGTTGACCTTGCTGGCATAAACGACCAGCAATACGATCACCGCAATAAAAAAAAGCCATGTGAGGATCTTTTTCGCTGACCGCCAGCGTCGGTGGTTTTTTGTCATCAGGTTTTCCCTCCTGCATCCTCAGTTTGTATACGGTCCTGGGTTTCCAGAGCGGGCTGTGCGGGCGGCTCTACCTCGGCCAGAAGCGGGGTATGCGCCGGCAGCCAGCCGACCAGCGCCGGGAAGTGGCGTAAGAAGTGGAAGGCCAGCACGCTCTTTGTCAGGTTCCACCAGGTGCGTTTTGGCAGCATAGATTCGTCAACCCGCTTGCAGTCCTTGGCAATAATGGGATTCAGGTTGTCACGCAGAGTCTGGTTAAATGTGCGGTCATGAATAATCAGATTTGCTTCCAGATTCAGCGACAGGCTCAGCGGATCGAGATTGCTGGAGCCCACCGTCGCCCAGTGATCGTCCATCAGCGCTACTTTGCCATGCAGAGGTTTACGACGGTATTCATAGACATGGACGCCGCCCTTGACCAGATAGTTATACAACAGGCGGGCGCCCACTTTTACAATCGGCATGTCCGGTTCGCCCTGCACGATGAGTTTTACCCGGACGCCGCGCCGCGCTGCTTTACGCAGGGCATGCAGCAGGCGATATCCGGGAAAGAAATAGGCATTGGCGATAATCACTTCCCGCCGGGCCTGGGTCAGCATTTTCAGATAATGGCGTTCAATATCATCGCGATGCTCTTCGTTATCGCGCCAGACAAACAGCGCCTGCGCTTCGCCGGGACGATGATTGTCGATTGCCCGGTGATGACGTCGCCACCAGCGGCGTACGGCGCTTTGCCCGGGCAGGTTTTCCAGTGCAAAATTCAGAATGTCAGCAACGACTGGACCTTCAACGCGCACGGCGTAATCCTGCTTGGCCTCAGGGCCGTAATCAGACATATGTTCAGCGGAGTAATTGATGCCGCCGACAAAGGCAACACGATCATCAATGACCACAATTTTGCGATGCATACGGCGAAAGAGATTGGTGCGCATTCCAAACAAACGTGGACGCGGATCGTAGTAGCGGAAAACAACGCCGGCTACGGTGAGCTCTTCGACAAAACTGTCGCTAAGATCCGGCGAGCCGTAGCCATCCAGCAGCACCTCTGCTTTGATTCCTCGCTGGGCGGCCCCGAGTAGCGCGGCATGCAGCTGTTTTCCGACCGCATCCTCAAACCAGATAAAGGTTTCGAGGATAATTTTTTGCTGTGCCTGCTCAATGGCCTCAAAGACGGCGGGATAAAATTGATCGCCGTTTTCCAGCAGTTGTATTTGATTGCCTTCACGCCAGCCATATTTCATAAATGAATCTCCGCACTCAGGGGGGCATGATCGGACAAATGTCGCCAGTGGCGCAGCGCCAGCGTCGTTGGAGTACTGGCATTGGCGTTTTTCACGTAGATCCTGTCCAGACGCAGCAGGGGAAACTGCACCGGAAAGGTTCGCGCCGGGCGACCGTGGGCGCGGGTAAAAATCTCATCAAGGCCGGCCCTGGCTTTCAACGGGCGATTGGCCGTTTGCCGCCAGTCATTAAAATCTCCGGCGATCACCACGGGCTCCGTGTCGGGCAGGGCGTTGACCCAGTCTGCCAGCATAGCGAGCTGAGCCTGGCGGTGAGCTTCACGTAAACCGAGATGCACGCACATCACATGGATGGGGTGGGAGAGCATTGGCGGTACGATTCGGCAGTAAAGGACCCCGCGCTTTTCACTCGCGCCGACGGAAACATCACGATTTTCATAATGCTCAATGGGATACCGCGACAGCACCGCATTACCGTGATGTCCCTGCGGGTATACGGCGTTACGCCCGTAGGCGAAGTCGCTCCACATCGTGTCCGCCAGAAATTCGTAGTGGCTGGTATCCGGCCAGTTCTCAATATGCAACGAATGAGCTTCGTGCGCGCCCATGACTTCCTGCAGACACACAATGTCTGCACCAACCGTTCTGACAGCCTCCCGTAGCTCAGGCAAAATAAAACGCCGGTTGAAGGCGGTGAACCCTTTGTGAGTATTAATGGTGAGCACATTGAATGAAAATTGAACTCCCGATCCGCTCATGAGCCTCCCGATGGCGTCACTTCCTAAATAAAATAGTGTAGTCGTCGTCACAAAAAGATGCGGTGTTGCGGAATTTTCCGTAAAGTCCGGTACTCTGAACAATTAGTCGAAAATCCTTCAGGAGAATAGCCATGAGGTGGCAACAACGTGTTCGTGTCGCAACGGGTCTAAGTTGCTGGCAGATAGTGTTGCATTTACTGGTAGTGGCGTTGCTGGTAATGGGCTGGATGAGCGGCACGCTGGTGCGCGTCGGCCTGGGATTATGCGTCGTTTACGGCGTAACGGTTTTATTAATGCTGGCCTTGCAACGTCACCATGAACAGCGCTGGCGCGACGTCGCTGACGTGCTGGAAGAGCTGACTACCACGTGGTATTTCGGTGCCGCAATGATCGTACTGTGGCTGCTGTCGCGTGTGTTGCAAAATAACGTCTTGCTGGCACTGGCGGGGCTGGTGATCCTTGCCGGACCCGCCGTGGTCTCGCTGCTGGCGAAAGACAAAAAGCTACATCACCTTGCGTCTAAACATCGCATACGCCGCTGAGCCGGTCGTGGCCGCTATCACTAATAGCGGCCACAAACTTCCCCAGACAATCTGCAGACTCGCATCCTTCAGGTAAATTTGTTTGGTGATGTCCGTAAAATGACGGATTGGGTTTATCCACGTCAGATTCTGCAACCAGACCGGCATGTTTTCGACCGGTGAAACATAGCCCGAGAGTAAAATCGCTGGCATCATAAACACAAACACCCCGATAAATGCCTGCTGCTGGGTGGCGCACAGCGATGAAATCAGCAGACCAAAGCCGACCAGCGACAGCCCGTAAATTACCATCGTGAAATAGAACAACCCCAGTGAACCGGCAAATGGGATGTGATAAGCCCAGATGCCGATCGCCAGCACAATGGTGGCCTGAAAAGTTGCCACAATTAACGCAGGCACCGCTTTGCCGATGAAAATCTGCCAGGTGGTAAGCGGGGAAACCAGCAGTTGATCCAGCGTGCCTTGCTCGCGCTCGCGGGCAACCGAGAGCGAGGTGACGATCATTACGCCGATAGTGGTGATCATGGCGATCAGCGACGGAACCACAAACCATTTATAATCCAGATTCGGGTTATACCAGTTACGCACTACCAGCTCGCTGTTGTTCGGCTTCGGCTTGCCGTCCATCAGCTTCTGCTGATACTCCTTAACGATTTGCTGCAGGTAATTCGCGGCAATTTGCGCGCTGTTGGAGTTACGTCCGTCGAGGATAATTTGCATGGGAGCCTGCTGGAAGGTATCCAGATTACGCGAAAAGTTAGCCGGGAAACGCACCAACAGCAGGGCTTTTTGCGTGTCGATGGTGGGCTGGATCTCCTGCGGACTTTTCAGCAGCAGAACATGCGTAAAGGCGCTGGCGCGGGCGAAGCGCTGGGTGAGCTCCACCGAATGTTTACCGTTATCTTCGTTATAGATAGCGATAGTCGCGTTGGTGACTTCCAGCGTTGCCGCGAACGGGAACAGGATAACCTGAATCAGCACCGGTAAAATCAGAATGGCTCGCGTCTGCGGTTCGCGTAACAGCGATTGCAGCTCTTTGCGAATTAATGTCCATAATCGATGAAACATGCCCGTCCCCTTAATCCAGCCGACGTTTGGTTTTAAGCCACGTCAGGCCGATAAACATTACTGCCGAAGCGATTAAAAACAGCACGTTGACAATCAGCACTACCGGAATATTTCCCGCCAGAAACAGGCTTTGCAGGGTGCTGACGAAATAACGAGCCGGAATAATGTAGGTCACCGCCCGAATAATCGCGGGCATGCTGTCTATCTGGAAGATAAAACCCGACAGCATAATCGAGGGCAGGAAGGCGGCATTCAGCGCGACCTGCGCGGCGTTAAACTGGTTGCGAGTGATGGTGGAAATAAGCAACCCCATGCCGAGCGTACTGAGCAGAAACAGGCTGGTAATAAAAAACAGGATCAGCAACGAGCCACGATAGGGCACGCCAAGAATAAACACCGATACCAGCATACACAGCAGCATCGCCAGCATGCCCAGAAAGTAATAGGGGATCAGTTTGCACAGTAGGAGTTCGACGCGGGTGACTTCGGTAGACAGCAGCGCTTCCATGGTTCCGCGCTCCCATTCGCGTGCCACCACTAATGAGGTGAGGATGGCGCCAATGACCGTCATTATGATGGTTACTGCCCCAGGAATAATAAAGTGCTGGCTGATGGCCGCCGGGTTAAACCAATAGCGGGTCTGCACATCGATCAATGGCTTGAACGATTCTCCACGATCTTCCGCCCGCTGTTGCTGCCAGATTTGCCAGATGCCTTCGACATAACCCTGCACAAAGTTGGCGGTATTCGGCTCACTGCCGTCGGTAATCACCTGGATCGGCGCCACGTCGTTGGGCCGCGCCATCTGCTGGGCGAAATCCACCGGGATCACCACCAGCCCGCGAATGCGCCCGGCCTGCATTTTCTCAATCAGTTCCTGACGGTTATCGCTGATGGTGGCGTCAATATAGGGCGAACCGGTCATAGTATGGGTAAAATCCAGCGCCTCTTCGCTTTGCTGTTCGAGCAAAATCCCTACCCGCAGCTTGCTGGTGTCGAGGTTGATCCCGTAGCCGAAGATAAACAGCAGCAGCAGCGGGATCACCACCGCAATCAGCCAACTGCTGGGATCGCGGACGATCTGGCGCATCTCTTTTACGCACAGCGCACGTACGCGACGCCAGGAGAGAGCGGAGTTACTCATGCGTATGCTCCTTATCCCAGTCATTGATTAGCGTAATAAACGCCTGCTCCATGGTCGGATCCGGCGTGTCGCTGTCGGCAGCCTGAGCTTTCAGGTCGTCCGGCGTACCGCTGGCAATCAGTTTGCCGCGATACACCAACCCGATGCGATCGCAGTATTCCGCCTCATCCATAAAGTGGGTGGTCACCATCACCGTGACGCCTTTTTCCACCATGCTGTTGATATGCAACCAGAACTCGCGGCGGGTGAGGGGATCGACCCCGGAAGTGGGTTCATCAAGGAACAGAATGTCGGGTTCATGCATCAGTGAGCAGGCCAGCGCCAGACGCTGCTTAAAGCCCAGCGGCAATTCGTCGGTGGCGTGGGAGGCGATGCTCTTCAGGCCGAATGCCTCGCTCATACGGTCAATTTTCTCTTTCTGCGCCCGACCGCGCAGGCCGTAGACACCGGAGAAAAAGCGCAGATTCTGTTCAACCGTCAGGTTGCCATACAGGGAGAATTTCTGCGCCATATAGCCCAGATGCTGACGCGCTTTGCCGGAGCTGACTTTCAGATCCATATCCAGCACCAGCGCTTTGCCGGAAGTGGGGACCAGCAGGCCGCACATCATTTTAAACGTGGTAGACTTACCGGCGCCGTTGGGTCCTAACAGACCAAAAATCTCGCCGCGCTGCACGGCAAAGTCTACGTGGTCGGTAGCGGCAAAATCGCCAAATTTCTTGGTCAGCGCTTTGGCCTCGATCACCGTTTCGCCAGGCGTGCCTTCCACGGTATGCAGGATAGCCCCCAGCGGGGACTCTGATGTTCCGGCCCCACCGAGTAAATCGATAAAAGCATCTTCGAAGCGCGGCGCAGTTTCGTTGATGGTTATCTCCGGCATGCCGTCAGCGCGTTGAATCTGCTGAGCTGTAGCCTCTTTTTTCAGGATTAAACGGACTGATTTCCCCTGAATCATCCCATCGCTGACCTGCGGCAGTTTTAATGCGCGTTGCAGCAGCCGGCGGTTGTTTTCCTGCGGACTGCTCATCAGGAAGCTGCGACCTGCCATGGTTTGCGTAAGCTGAGTGGGATCGCCCTGGTATAATAATTCCCCTTCGTTCATCAACAGCACATCACGGCATTGTTCAGCCTCATCCAGATAGGATGTACTCCAGAGGATCAGCATGCCGTCCCCGGCCAGTTCGTGGACCATTTGCCACAGTTCGCGACGGGAAATAGGGTCGACGCCGACGCCTGGCTCATCCAGCAGCAACACTTTGGGTTCGCCGACCAGCGTACAGGCAAGCCCGAGCTTCTGTTTCATGCCACCGGAAAGCTTGCCAGCCAGTCGTCCGGTAAACGGCCCCAGCGAGGTGAATTCCAGTAGCCGGGCAAAGGTTTTTTCTCGCGTTTCACCGGTGACGCTGCGCAAATCAGCATAGAGATTGAGGTTCTCCATGACCGTCAAATCTTCATACAGACCAAATTTCTGCGGCATATAGCCGAGCACTGCATGCAGCGCGCTGTCGTCTCTGATGGGATCAAAACCAATCACCGCAGCACTTCCGGCATCGGGTTTTAACAACCCCGCCAGCATTCGCATCAGCGTAGTTTTGCCCGCGCCGTCGGGTCCGACAAGTCCGGTCACGTAGCCCGCATGGACGGTGCAGTCGAGTGGGGCGACAGCCGGTTTTTCCATTCCGGCAAAGTTTTTCGTCAGCCCTTTAAGCGTAATGACGGCGTCATTCATGCCGTGCCTCATCGGCAAACTTAATTGTTACCGGCATTCCCTGGCGTAGCGCATCGTCCGCGTCGGTGACGACAATTCGCAGTCGATAAACCAGGTCGGTGCGCAGGTCAGGGGTCTCAACCGTTTTCGGCGTAAACTCGGCGGTAGGGGATACGAAGCCGATTTTACCGTGATACGGTTTGTCCGGGCGACCATCGGTATAGAGCTGGATTTCTCGTCCTGGCTGCGCCTGGCTCAGATTTCGTTCGTCAACGTAGGCGCGAACCCATACCGGACGCGTGAGCGACAGCGTCAGTACCGTGCCCCCTTCGTTCAGCATGCTGCCGGGTTCAACCGCACGGGTGAGAAGCGTGCCATCTGACGGCGAGGTCAGCGTGGTGTCATGCAAATTAAGCTCTGCCTGCGCCAGCTCGGCCTGGGCCTGTTCGAGCGCGGCTTTTGCCTGTTCGATGTCCTGTACACGATTACCGCTGCGATATTGCGTGAGCTTATCCTGCGCGGATTTCAGTGAGGCCAGCGCCTGATCCCGTGATGAACGGGCGTTTTCCAGATCGTTGGCGGAAATGGTGCGGCTTTTCCACAATCCTACCTGCCGATTGTAAAAGTTCTGCGCGTAATCATAGGCCGCCTGCGCCTGTTTGACAGCCGCCGCGGTTTGCGCGATCTCTTCTTCGCGATATCCTGCCAGCATCAGATCGTATTGCGCCTGCGCAGCGGCAACATTGGCTTTTGCCTGCATTAATGCGTTTTCATACGGCGCGCGATCCAGTTCGCCCAGCACCTGACCGGCGGTAATCGCATCGCCTTCGTCAACAGCCAGCGAGGCCAGCCTGCCGCCGACGCGAAAACTCAGGTTGACGCTACGGATGTCGACATTGCCGTACAGCGTCAGGCCGTTATCTTGCCGGCTTTGATACCACCACGTTCCACCGGCAATCACGGCAACGAGGGCCGCGATGACCAGCCCGAGAACGACAGGTTTTTTCATGACTCCAGACTCCTTTGCGTTAAACCTTGCAGAATAAGATCGATGTGACAGGTGATCGTTTGGTCAATCAGCGCGGTTTTATCCTCATCAAATTGTGACCAGCCCGTACGCAACAGAATGGTTTCTTTCCCCAGACGAAAGGCCAGCACTTCGCCGAGTATGGCGTGGGTGTGCAGAATCATTTGGGTATCGTTGGCATCGCCGCCGGTATAGGCGGCAATCAGGCGTGTCAGGTGTGTATGCAGCGGATTGATAACCTGGTCGTGCACCAGTTGATAAGCCGCGGTGGGGGAAAGCTGTTCACGCGAGATAAATTTGCTCAGGTTAACGGTGTCGTCCTGAGTTAACAGCATGATCATATTTTTGCAGGCGCGCAGGATCAGTTCGCGCATCGCGCCGCGATCAGGCTCCGGCTGCGCAAACAGACGCTCGGCTTCTTCAGCGTGCGGGCGAAACTGTGAGCCGATAAAATCTGCAATCCACTGGGCGCAGGCGAGATATAAATCCTCTTTTGAGCCAAAATAGTAGGTGATGGCCGCAATATTTTGCCCGGCCTGAGCGGCGATATCGCGCGTGGTGGCATGTAGACCATACTCGCCAAACTGCGCCAGCGCGGCGGCAATGAGCTGATTTTTCGCCTGTTCACCTTTGGTTGTCATGGTGGGTGTATTCATGGCACAACTCTAATCTTAATCAATCGATTGATTAAGATTATGACTGATGTGCAACCTTGTCCAGTCCAGACCGTTATTTTCCTGCACAGGGATAATTTATGCGGCACATCACAAAAACTGCTACACTCCGCCCCTTCATGACATTGTGGTTTTTGTCATCTCTATTATATGTATCTCCCTGAAAACGACACCGGTAACGGTCAGGGTGGTTCGGAGTTGTTATGTCTTTTGATTCCCTTGGTTTAAACCCTGATATTTTACGTGCCGTTGCCGAGCAGGGTTACCGTGAACCTACCCCTATTCAGCAGCAGGCGATCCCTGCCGTGCTGGAAGGCCGCGATCTGATGGCCAGCGCCCAGACCGGCACGGGGAAAACGGCAGGTTTTACCCTGCCGCTGTTGCAGCACCTGATTACTCATCAGCCGCATGGTAAAAGCCGTCGTCCGGTTCGTGCGCTGATCCTTACGCCAACCCGCGAACTGGCAGCCCAGATTGGCGAAAACGTCCGTGATTACAGTAAGTATCTGAATATTCGCTCGCTGGTGGTTTTCGGCGGCGTCAGTATTAACCCGCAGATGATGAAGCTGCGTGGCGGCGTGGATGTGCTGATTGCCACTCCGGGTCGTTTGCTCGATCTGGAGCACCAGAATGCGGTGAAACTGGATCAGGTTGAAATCCTGGTGCTGGATGAAGCTGACCGCATGCTGGATATGGGCTTTATTCACGACATTCGTCGCGTTCTGGCGAAATTGCCGGCAAAACGTCAGAACCTGCTGTTCTCAGCCACGTTCTCTGACGATATCAAGTCGCTGGCCGAAAAGCTGCTGCACAATCCGCTGGAAATCGAAGTGGCGCGTCGTAATACCGCGTCCGAGCAGGTGACTCAGCACGTTCATTTCGTCGATAAGAAGCGTAAACGCGAACTGTTGTCGCAGATGATAGGTCAGGGCAACTGGCAGCAGGTGCTGGTGTTTACCCGTACCAAACACGGTGCGAACCATCTGGCGGAACAGCTGAATAAAGACGGTATCCGCAGCGCGGCGATCCACGGTAACAAATCTCAGGGAGCGCGTACGCGTGCGCTGGCTGATTTTAAATCCGGTGATATTCGCGTGCTGGTGGCGACCGACATTGCCGCGCGCGGCCTGGACATTGAAGAATTGCCGCATGTGGTGAACTACGAGTTGCCAAACGTCCCGGAAGATTACGTGCACCGTATTGGTCGTACCGGTCGTGCGGCCGCTACTGGCGAAGCGTTGTCTCTGGTGTGCGTCGATGAACATAAGCTGTTGCGCGACATCGAGAAGCTGCTGAAAAAAGAGATCCCGCGTATTGCAACGCCAGGCTATGAGCCAGACCCGTCCATCAAAGCCGAGCCGATCCAGAATGGTCGCCAGCAGCGTGGCGGCGGCGGCCGTGGTCAGGGTGGAGCAGGGCGTGGCCAACAGCCGCGTCGTCAGGATGGCGGTGCGCCAAAAGCGAAACCGCGTAGCGGCGAAGGCAAACCGGCAGGCGACAAGCCTCGTCCACCGCGCCGTCCGCGCAAACCTTCTACAGCGCAGTAATTCCCTTACTGTATGGCTGTATAAACACGCTATCCGGTCTACACACTGTGTAAGCCGGATAGGTCAATCACTCCCCCGAATTTTGCGATTTCAGCACGATCGAGCAGGTATATCGTCCTGCCGGGTGAATCGAAATCGTCGTCTCAAATACTTTCCCGTTCCTGTCCAGATAACGACGCACAATTCTCATCGCTGGCGAATCAGGCGCTACATTGAGAATCTTTGCCACCTTTTTGGGCACTCCGACAGCCGTAATTGTCTGATGCACCTCATGACTTTTGATACCGTAATGCGTTTCGATCAAATCGCTGATTAATGAGTGTGGATCGTCACGGATGTACGTGCGCAACTTGGCGTAATCCGTGCTGGCATAGCTGTCCGTCCAGCAGATTGGCGCGTCGGGGTTGTGCGCATCTTCGCGAGTGCTGGCAATGTGCAGCCATCGAGAACCTGGCGGGCAGCCAATCATCTGGGACAACTCTATGTCCGCCACAATCTCATCGATTTTCTTGATGACGCGCAGATTGTTTTTGGCCAGCAGCAACAGATCCTCAAGATGCGATAGCGGGTGATTGACGCCGTTCGCCTTAGGTTCGCAAACGCGAGTACCCGCACCTTTACGCCGTGAAATCAGACCTTGCTCTGTTAATTCCCTTAACGCCTCACGCATGGTGTGGCGGCTGACCTGCCATGTTTCGCACAGTTCCATTTCCGTAGGAAACAGCGAGCCGGGGGCGAAGGTTCCCACCGCAATTTGCTGCGCCAGTTCACGTGCTATTCGCTTGTACAGAGATTCTTTCATCGCAGTTTCATCAAAATATTAGTGATCTTTATCACGAAAATTTGTACGGACTATTCCCTACATTTCTTATGAATACTATAAATGTCCGTACATTTAAATGTACGGACATTTTGTTATGTCTGGACATTATGGCGACGTTTGGACATTCAACAAACTGCCGTAAACACGCATCTTATCATTATCAGATTTTCCAGGGGGATTTATGGCTTCGAATGTACTTGATTCTGTTCTGTTCAGGGATTCTTTCGGTACACCGGCGATGCGCGCGGTGTTTGACGATCGCGAACTGGTGCGCAAATACGTGGAAGTGGAAGTGGCATTAGCCAAAGCCCAGGCACGCTGCGGTGTGATACCCGAGGCTGCGGCGCTGGAAATTGCTGAAAAATGTAATGCCGACACGCTCGATTTCGATTTATTGCGCCACGAAACCGAAATCGTGGGTTATCCGATCCTACCGCTGGTCCACCAGATTTCTAAACAGGCTGGCGAGTCCGGCGGTTATGTGCACTGGGGGGCAACCACTCAGGACATTATGGACACCGCAGTAGTGCTGCAAATTCGTGATGCTTTTGCGCTCATTGAATCCGATATGGACAAACTCCGCGCCACGCTGGCCGATCTTTCACGCCGCTACCGTGATACGCCGATGGCCGGGAGAACCCATTTACAACAGGCTTTGCCGGTGACATTCGGTTACAAAGCGGCCATCTGGCTGGATATGTTTGAACGCCACGCGGAACGTCTTACCCAGGCGCGTCCTCGTGTATTGGTTGGCGAATTTGCGGGGGCGGCCGGTACGCTGGCATCGCTGGGGGATAAAGGGCTGGCGGTACAAAAAGCGATGATGGAAGAGCTTGGTCTGAATGTTCCAACCTCCACCTGGCACGTCGCGCGTGATGGTTTTGCCGAAGCGGTGAACCTGTTAGCGGTGATTACCGGGTCGCTGGGTAAGATTGCCTACGACGTAATGCTGCTGGCAGCTAACGAGTTTGGTGAGCTGTATGAGCCGTTTGTTAAAGGGCGTGGCGCCAGCAGTACCATGCCGCAGAAACGCAACCCTATTTCCAGCGAGCTGATGCTGGCCTGTGCCAAAGGTGTTCGCCAACAGGCAGGGTTGATGCTTGATGCGATGGTACAAGATCTGGAGCGTGCAACCGGGCCGTGGCATGCCGAATGGATTGCCATCCCGGAAAGTTTCGTTCTCAGCGCGGGGGCGTTGCATCAGGCCAATTTTATGCTGGCGGGGCTGGTGGTCGATGAAGCGGCGATGAAACGTAACCTCGGTATGACCAACGGATTGATTGTAGCTGAGGCAGTCATGATGGGATTGGCCCCGTACATCGGTCGTCAGGATGCACATGACGTGGTGTACGACGCCTGCCGTATCGTCAACGAACAGGGTGGGCGATTGGCTGATGTGCTGAATGCGATGCCCTCTGTCTCTGAACGACTGGACCCACAGTTGATTGAAAAACTGACCGACCCGGCAAATTACCTTGGAATGGCACCGGCGATGGTGGATCAGGTATTAGCAAGATATATGTCGCGGAAATGAACGTTCTCGGGCTAATGGAATAAGGATATTTTTATGTCAACGAATTCTGTCACGGGAAAATCCATTCTGTCGTTCCTGATACCGCTGGCGATAGGCGCGATCGTTTGGTTTTATCCCGTACCTGATGGTCTGACGCCTCAGGCCTGGCATATGTTCGCGATATTTGCCGCGACCATTGCCGCCATTCTTACTCAGCCGCTCCCTTCGGGGGCGGTGATGTTGGTTGCACTTTGTGTGGTTATTTTCACCAAAACATTACCAGAGGCAAAGGCGCTGTCAGGGTTTGCGTCCGGTACGGTATGGCTCATTTTCTGTGCTTACGTCTTGTCTCTGGGGTTTGTAACGTCAGGACTGGGGAAACGTATCGCGTATAAAATGTTATCGCTCTTTGGTGGTAGCAGCCTGGGTATCGCTTACTCACTGGGGGTTTCCGATCTGATTATGGCCCCGGCAATGCCGTCAGTAACCGCGCGGTCCGGGGGCATTATTTTTCCCATCACTCGTTCCATCAATGATGTATTGGGTTCCGCTCCAGGGGTTACTGGCAAGCGCATTGGCGATTTCTTAACCATGGTGTGCTTCCAGTTTACGCCGATTACCGGGGCGATTTTCCTCACCGGGATGGCGGCGAATCCGCTGGTAGCCAGTCTGGCTAAATCGTCATTGGGTATAGAGATAACCTGGGGCGGATGGTTTATTTCCGCAGTGGTTCCTGCGATGGTCTGTTTCTGCCTGATGCCACTTCTGGTTTACAAGTTATTGGATCCCGAGCTTAAGCGTACGCCAGAGGCAAAAGCGATGGGTAAGCAGGCGCTCGGTGAACTCGGTTCGATGAGCAGCAATGAGAAAAAGGTTGCGTTTGGGTTTGTGCTGGCGCTGGTTGGCTGGGGCACTAGCTTGATTACTGGATTGTCTGCCACATCTGTCGGACTGGGGCTGGCTGCTTATCTGTTCGCCTCGGGTGCCGTTAGCTGGAAAAGCCTGCTTAATGACCATGCGGCATGGGATACGGTAATCTGGTTTAGCGTTATAATTAGTCTGGCGACCGGACTTGCCGATCTGGGCTTTATTAAATGGATGACCGTAAAGCTAGGCAGCGGTATTCAAGGGTTTGGCGCGATCGAGTCCTTTATTGTCCTGGGGATCCTTTACATTTACGTCCATTATCTCTTTGCTACGGCTACCGGGCACGTGGCTGCGCTGTATGCCCCTTTCGCGGCCACGGCGATCGCTGCAGGTGCGCCGCCGATGATGGTCGCTATTTGCTTCGGTATCTTTAGTAACCTGATGTGGGGGAATACCGAGTATGGCGGCGGACCTGGCCCTATTTATTTTGCCCAGGGCTATTTTGAACGGCCGCGCTTTTACAAGATTAACCTCTGTGTGGTGACGGCAAATGTGATCATCATTTTTGCCGTGGGCATGCTGTGGTGGAAGCTGCTGGGGTACTATTAATCGACACGTTTATTCGGCCTGCAATGAACCTGGCTGTAGGCCGGATAGCATGTAAGCCGCCATCCGGAAATTTAAGTCAAAGCTGCGAAGCGCTTTCCAGAATGGGGGAAAAAGGTACATTCAACGACTGAAATGTGCCACAATAGTGGCTGTTTATACAGTACTTCAGGTTTTCTCATGGCACTAACGGCTGCGTTAAAAGCGCAAATCGCCGCCTGGTATAAGGCGCTTCAGGAACAGATCCCCGACTTTATCCCCCGTGCGCCGCAGCGGCAGATGATTGCTGACGTTGCGAAAACACTCTCCGGGGAAGAAGGGCGACATCTGGCGATTGAAGCGCCGACCGGGGTGGGGAAAACTCTGTCTTATCTGATTCCCGGTATTGCCATAGCGCGTGAAGAACAAAAAACGCTGGTGGTTAGTACCGCCAACGTCGCTTTGCAGGATCAGATCTACAGCAAAGATTTACCGCTGCTACGCAAAATTATCCCTGACCTGCGTTTTACCGCCGCGTTTGGTCGCGGACGCTATGTCTGTCCGCGTAACTTAGCGGCGCTGGCCAGTACCGAACCCAATCAGCAGGATCTACTGGCCTTTCTCGACGACGATCTGACGCCCAATAACCAGGAAGAACAAAAGCGCTGCGCCAGGCTAAAAGGCGATCTCGACAGCTACAAGTGGGACGGGCTGCGCGATCACACCGATATCGCTATCGACGACGGACTCTGGCAACGGCTGAGCACTGATAAAGCCAGCTGTCTGAACCGTAACTGTCACTACTATCGTGAATGCCCTTTTTTTGTTGCCCGCAGGGAGATTCAGGAAGCCGAAGTGGTGGTTGCCAACCACGCGCTGGTGATGGCGGCCATGGAAAGCGAAGCCGTTTTGCCGGAGCCGAAAAACCTGCTATTGGTGCTTGATGAAGGCCACCATTTGCCCGACGTCGCGCGCGATGCGCTGGAGATGAGCGCAGAAATCAGCGCCCCCTGGTACCGACTGCAGTTGGATCTGTTTTGCAAATTAGTGGCTACCTGCCTGGAGCAGTTTCGGCCAAAAACCACGCCTCCGTTGGCGAATGCCGAGCGTCTGAATGGTCACTGTGAGGAACTGTATGAGCTGATTTCCTCGCTCAATAACATTCTTAATCTGTACATGCCGGCTACCCAGGAAGCGGAACACCGCTTCGCGATGGGGGAGCTACCTGCGGAAGTGATGGAGATTTGTCAGCGTCTGGCAAAACTAACGGAAATGCTGCGCGGTCTGGCGGAACTGTTCCTCAACGATCTCAGCGAAAAAACCGGCACTCACGATATTGTGCGTCTGCATCGGGTTATTTTGCAGATGAATCGGGCGCTGGGCATGTTTGAGGCACAAAGCAAATTGTGGCGGCTGGCATCGCTCGCGCAATCATCGGGCGCGCCGGTGAGTAAATGGGCGACGCGCGAGGTGCGTGACGGGCAGATCCACGTCTGGTTTCACTGCGTGGGGATCCGCGTGAGCGATCAGCTCGAACGACTGCTGTGGCGCAGCGTACCGCATATTATTGTCACTTCCGCCACGCTACGCTCGCTCAACAGCTTCTCGCGTCTGCAGGAAATGAGCGGCCTGAAGGAAAAAGCAGGGGACCGGTTTGTTGCGCTGGATTCACCGTTTAATCACGTTGAACAGGGCAGAATCGTCATTCCGCAGATGCGCTACGAACCGCTAATTGAAAACGAAGAGCAGCATATCGCGGAAATGGCCGCCTACTTCCGCGAACAGCTGGAAAGCAAGAAGCATCAGGGGATGTTGGTACTCTTTGCCAGCGGCCGGGCGATGCAGCGTTTTCTGGAGCACGTTACCGATCTGCGCCTACTGTTGCTGGTTCAGGGCGACCAGCCGCGCTATCGTCTGGTGGAGCTGCACCGCAAGCGGGTGACCAACGGCGAGCGTAGCGTGCTGGTTGGGCTGCAATCTTTTGCCGAAGGTCTGGACTTGAAAGGCGACCTGCTGACTCAGGTGCATATTCACAAAATTGCTTTTCCGCCTATCGACAGCCCGGTGGTGATCACCGAGGGCGAGTGGTTGAAAAGCCTGAACCGCTACCCCTTCGAGGTGCAGAGCCTGCCCGCGGCGTCGTTCAATTTGATCCAGCAGGTAGGGCGACTCATCCGTAGCCATAGTTGCTGGGGAGAAGTGGTTATTTATGATAAGCGTTTATTGACCAAAAACTATGGCAAGCGTTTACTGAATGCATTACCCATATTTCCGATAGAGCAACCTGCTGTGCCAGACGTTATAGTAAAACCAAAAGAAAAAGCGAAACCCACACGCCGCCGTCGGCGTTAACGACGCGAGCAACAGGCAAGGAGTTAACGATGGATTACCGCAAAATCATTAAAGAGATTGGGCGAGGAAAAAATCACGCGCGTGACCTGGATAAGGATACTGCTCGCGGACTGTATACCCATATGATGAACGGCGACGTACCTGACCTTGAAATGGGCGGGGTACTGATTGCGCTACGTATTAAAGGCGAAGGCGAAGCGGAGATGCTGGGCTTTTACGAAGCGATGCAAAACCACACCATTCGCCTGACTCCGCCGGTAGCGAAACCCATGCCGATTGTCATTCCCAGTTATAATGGCGCGCGCAAGCAGGCGAATTTGACTCCGCTGCTGGCGATTTTACTGCATAAGCTCGGCTTTCCGGTGGTGGTACATGGCGTCAGCGAGGATCCAACCCGCGTGCTGACAGAAACCATTTTCGAGCTGATGGGAATTGCGCCGACGCTGCATGCCGGGCAGGCGCAGGCAAAGCTGGATGGTCATGAGCCGGTGTTTATCCCGGTGAGCGCGCTGTGTCCTCCGCTGGAGAAACAGCTGGCGATGCGCTGGCGAATGGGCGTGCGTAACAGTGCGCACACGCTGGCTAAATTAGCCACGCCGTTTGCTGAAGATGCCGCGCTGCGTCTTTCCAGCGTGTCCCACCCGGAATACGTTTCGCGCGTGGCGAAGTTCTTCGGCGATATCGGTGGGCGTGGCCTGTTGATGCACGGTACCGAGGGCGAAGTGTATGCCAACCCGCAGCGCTGCCCGCAGATAAGTCTGATAGATTCATCCGGTGTGCGAGTGTTACAGGACCGACAGAGCGAGATGCCTGATGAGCCGGTACCGCTACCGGTAGCAAAAGACCCGGAAACCACCGCGCGCTGGATTGAGCGTTGTCTGGCGGGCAGTGAGCCTGTTCCGGCATCGTTGAAAATCCAGATGGCCTGCTGCCTGGTGGCAACCGGTGAATCCGCCTCACTGGCTGAAGGACTTGCCCGCGTCGAGCAAAGTTTCTAATTAATTTGTTATCCCGACGGGCCATTTACCAGGCCTGTCGGTTCTCTCATTTCAGCAACGTGAAATTTCTGCACGTTTATTGACCTCCGGAGCGCCGTGGCGCAGCATAGTTTGTTGAAAAATAAGAAACACAACAAACACGCGACACAACAGGAGATAACAATGAACAGTGGACATCGCTTCCATGTGCCAACGCTGCACGCCTTTATCCAGGCCGTTTTTCATCAGATGGGAAGCAATGAGCAGGAGGCGAGGCTGGTGGCAGATCATCTGATAGCCTCTAACCTTGCTGGTCACGACTCCCACGGCATCGGCATGATCCCAAGCTATATTCGCTCATTCTCACAAGGGTACCTGCAGATCAACCGTCATGCCAAAGTGGTCAAAGATGCGGGAGCGGTGATAACGTTTGACGGCGACTGTGCGTTTGGTCAGGTGGCGGCGCACGAGGCAATCACGCATGGAATCGAAAAAGCGCGCCAGTACGGTATCGCCGCCGTGGCATTACATAATTCGCACCATATCGGACGCATTGGCTACTGGGCGGAACAATGTGCGGCGGCAGGTTTTGTTTCGGTGCACTTTGTGAATGTGGTAGGTATCCCGATGGTCGCACCGTTTCATGGCCGCGATAGCCGTTTTGGCACCAATCCCTTCTGCGTTGTGTTCCCGCGTAAAAATACTTTCCCGTTGTTGTTGGACTATGCGACCAGCGCCATCGCGTTTGGCAAAACCCGTGTGGCATGGCATAAGGGCGAACCGGTGGCACCTGGATGCCTGATTGACGCAAATGGAGTGCCTACGACCGATCCTGCCGTAATGCAGGTTTCTCCGCTGGGGTCGTTACTGACATTCGCCCAACATAAGGGTTATGCGCTGGCGGCGATGTGCGAAATTATGGGCGGGGCGCTTTCTGGCGGTAAAACAACACATGAAGAAAGCCTGCAGACCAGCGCGGATGCCATCATTAACTGCATGACGACCATCATTATAAATCCTCAACTGTTCGGCGCGCCGGACTGTGATAACCAGGTTGCGGCATTTGCTGAGTGGGTGAAAGCGTCTCCGCATGCTGAAGGTGCCCCGATCCTGTTACCAGGGGAGTGGGAGGTGAATACGCGTGAGGAACGGCTGGCGCAAGGTATTCCGCTGGATGCCGGGAGCTGGAAAGCGATTTGCGAGGCGGCGCTGCAAATAGGGATGCCAGACGTCGTGTTACAGGAGTTCCGTCAACGTCTGGAACACTAAGCAAAAAAAAGCCCGTCCAGTGGCGGACGGGCAAACAAAGGGTAACAAACAGGGTCAATGAGGGTTGGAGCATTGGGTCGTACAGGTAATTTCTCGGTTATTTATAGATAACCGCGGTGCCGCTCATTTTATCTTTGCCGATAGCGGAAGTGATGCTGTATCCCGTTGCGCCAGCAGCATTTGCTTTCTCAGCGAGTTTGGCTTCCAGGCCGTCCAGCGTAGTGGCGCCGTCAGCAGATACCACACCAATTTTGTTCATGTTTTGTGCCTGAGTAGAGGAAACCGGCTCGGCAGCGAAAACGCCAAATGACAGGGTAGACAGAGCGATGGCGGCAACAGCAAATTTGATATTTTTCATGATTAATTTCTCGCAGGGTTGTTCTGTTAGTCAGTGTTCTTTAAGAAGACGTTGTTTCGTCGATGTGAGAAGTATCACGTTTTTTTATGCGAGATAAAATCGAATAGAATTGACGGCATCAATCAAAAAAATTGAATGACAAATAACTTATTGAATATTAATAAATTCGAAAGAGGGATTTACAGTTCTTGTCATTGCGCTTTACAGAGACACCGACAACGGCACATTTTGCTACACAGAGTGCAAAAAAGCGTGCTCGTAAAGGAAATTGTATACGCTAAAGCTTTTGGTAAAGATAAGTCAGCGTAGCTGGCTGTCTTTTGAACCTCTGCGATTATATCCTGAAAATGCCGCACTATGTGAATCTTTATCCTGTTGGCAAGTGATGCACAAGCGTACGCCTGGCACGGCCTCACGTCTGGCCTGAGGGATAGGATTGCCACATTCTTCGCATTCATACAGACTTTCCCCCGTCGGTAATTCACCGCGGGCGCGGGCTACAGCATCTTCAATAGTATTGTTGATCTGTTCGTTAACCGCGTCATCATTTGCCCATCCGGATGCCATGCTTACCTCCTGCTGATGTCTACAGAATAAGTATAGCGAATGTGATGGCTGAAAAACGACCACGCGTTACCACTATCAGATTTCAGACCATTCGCGCAGCAGGTTATGGTAGAGATTGAGAAGCGAGAGGATCTCGCTACTCTCCCCATGACGTGTTTTCAGGGACTGGATGTTTTTATCCAGTTCAAAAAGCATGGCGCGATTTTTGTCGTCACGGATCATCGACTGGATCCACATAAATGACGCCACACGAACGCCTTGGGTCACCGGCGTGACGCAGTGCAGGCTGCTGGAAGGGTAAAGCACCAGATCGCCCGCCGGCAGCTTTACCGCATGCTGGCCGTAGGTATCATTGACCAACAACTCTCCTCCTTCATAATCATCAGGATTACTCAGGAATAAGGTGGCGGAAAGATCTGTGCGCATCCAGCCGTTTTCCGGATGGCTACGCACCGCGCCGTCAACGTGAAAACCGTAAGTCTCGTTGTCCTGGTAGCGATTAAACAGCGGTGTGGAGAGTGTTTTCGGTAATGCTGCGGCGAAGAATAGTGCGCTGCTATTCACCGCAGTTTGTACCGCCTGTTGTAAAACGCCATAACGCGCACTTTGCGTATCCACCTGCTGGTTGTTTTTAACCTGTGCGCCCTGAGCGCCGGTGGTTGCACGGCCATCAACCCAGTCGGCAGCGTCCAACTGTTCGCGAAACCAGGCAACATCCTGCGCTGTCAGAACGCCGGGAATGTGGTACATCATCAGTGTTTCTCCTGAAAGTGGGGCTGACGCCCCACGTAAAAGATCAGAAATGCATATTTGCAGTGAGCAGGAAGGTTCTTGGCTCGCCCGGATGGTAACGGTATCCACTCTTGTTAATGGAGGATACGTAATCGGTGTCGAACAGGTTATAGACGTTTAGCTGGAAATCGAGATTGCGATTCACGCGATAGCCCAGTTTGGCGTCGGCGACCCAGTAACCTTCAGTGTAGGATGGCGTACCGACCGCACCGTCGGAACCGCGATGCATGCTGCCCACGTAACGAGCGCCCGCGCCAACAGAGATATCATCGGTAGCCTGATACTGGTTCCACAGCGTGAACGCATGTTCAGGCGTATACGGCAGGGATGAAGACCCATCCTGAGCAACGTTTTTACCATTGTGGATGGTAGCGCGTTGCTGGGTGTAGCCACCAATAACCTGCCATGCGGGGGTGATGTTGCCTGCTACCGAGAGCTCGTAGCCTTCAACGCGTTTCTCTCCGTACTGGGAATATGTTCCGTCGTCGTTCTGCTCAACTTCGTTCTCAATATCCGTGCGGAAAATCGCGGCGGTTAACAGCAGGCGCTTATCCAGCACCTCCCATTTGGTGCCGATCTCGCTGGTTTTCGCTTTCTGCGGTTTGAAATCGGTACGGTTCGCACTGTTACCGCTGCCGCCCTGGGCAAGGGCAAAGTTGCTGCCGCCTGGCGGTTGCTGAGAAACGGCATAGTTGATGTACACGTTACCATTATCGGTCAGGTGATACAGCGCACCCGCTTTCCAGTTAACCAGATTGCCTGATTTGGCTGTATCCACAGTGGTGACCGGGGAACCTTTGACCACACCTGTCGGGCACGCGACAGCGCCACGCCCGGAGGCGCCGCAAGCGGTGGCGCTGTCATATTCAGTGCGGTAATTGTCGAGGCGAATACCACCGTTTAGCTCAAACTCACGGGTAACTTGTAGCGTATCAAAAGCGTATATACCGAAGGTATCGGTTTGTCCGTTAGCGTTGGCGCCGTTACGCGACAATCCGCCGATATTCACATTGCTGTCGGGATGATAGATATTCACCGGTGGTGGGGTGATCGGCGCCACGCCATAATTGGTTTGCGTTTCGCGCGTTAGCTCCACGCCGGTACTGATGTCGTGACCGATGGATCCCGTGTAAAACTTTGAGGTCAGATTAGTCTGGTTGGTGAGGATTTTATTGCTGACATCTTTGGTATTTGCCAGGCGTGACCAGGTCCAGGTATCGACACTACTGGTTGGTTGAGTGATGTTAGACGCGCCGCCCATCACCGCCGTCATCAGATAATCTTGTTTAATACGCGACCAGCGGGTGGTGTTGCGAATAGTGGTGCTGTCGTTCAGGTCATGTTCAAAACGCATCGTTGCGGTATCGGTCGTCGAATCGTCGTAATCCGAGTTGGTGCCGTAGAAGTTATGCGTATCTACTTTTCCTGAATGATTCAGTGCAGAAGTCCCCGCGGATGGTGCGGAATACCCCGGCAGGCCAATGGTAGGGATACCGCCATCCGGCGTGTTGTGCTGGGTGACATGAAGATAGTTCAGGTACAGTCGGTTCTCAGTCCCTAAGCCAAAAGCGAGAGAGGGGGCCACACCATAACGTTCATTCTTAACATTATCGCGACCCGCATCATGGGTTTTTTCACCCATCAGGTTTAAACGTGCGGCGGTGGTCTCGCCGATGACCTGGTTAATGTCCAGCGTACCACGACGGAACCAGGCGCTACCGACGCTGGCTGACGCATCGATCCCGGAATCGGTGCGCGGCTGTTTGCTGATCATATTGATGGAACCCGTCGGCGCGCTACGTCCATAGTCGGTACCGGAAGGACCTTTGATCACTTCCACCTGTTCTGTATTGAAGGTGTCGCGCGTGACGCTGCCAATATCACGAACACCGTCGATATAAATACTGTTCGAGGTATCCGCACCACGCATGTAAACCGCGTCGCCTGTGCTGGAGTTTCCGTTCTCACCGGCAAAAAATGCGCCAACGCCCGGTACGTTTTTCAGCGCATCGGTCAGATTTGTTGCGCCTTGATCCTTAATCACCTGCTCAGAAATCACCGTCATGGTGCGGGTGGTATCCGCTACCGGGCGGGAGAATTTAGGATCGGCAGACTGCGTTGGGGCGTACAGCGAAGGTTTGGCCGCTTCAACAACCAGAGTGTCTTCTTGTTTTTTATCCTGATTGCCCGCGGCGACAGCCTGAGCTACCGGGGACAGACCAATGCACAGACCGGCAAAAAAAGTCAGTGAGTGAAAACTACTGGACGGCAAGTTGCGATTTTTATCCATGTTAATGAGTGACTTATTATTGTTTGAGTAAACGGTTTCACTCGCGCGAAGGGACATCTCTATGGATGTTATACCCTGCAGGCCTCGCGGAAGTGGACTTGTAATTGATAATGATTTTGATAAGCATTACTAATCAGTGCGACGTTTTAGCATTCATCACTTCAAAAATAAATACATTTGTTTACATTGGATTCAAAATTACTACACGGTGATTACAATTCGCACCGGGAATGACGTGAATTGCGGACAGCTAACTGCATTCGGGATGAATGCAGTTGGGCTAAGGTGAGGGGGTTACTTATAGATAGTTGCGGTGCCGTACATCTGGTTTTTACCGCCCGCAGAATTGACGACAAAGCCTTTGGCGCCTTGCTCTTTCGCTTTCTCAGCCAGCTTGTCTTCGAGATCGCTCAGGTTAGAGGCGCCGGTAGCGAAAACTGTGCCGGAAGCCTGTAGCTGACCGGTAGCAGGGCTGGTGTAGGGCTGTGCAGCAAAGGACGCAAATGTCATGCCGGTCAGGACGGTAGCGGCAAGTAATGTGAGGCATTTCTTCATAGTGATATCCTCTGAAAAACAACAGGTGTGCCTGATAAGTTTAGGTCGTCAGCACAGGACATTTACCGCAAAAAACTGGTGAAGACCTGTCTGTTTTTTGAACAAATGGCAAGGCATTAAACAGGCGTGAAAAATCAAATTTCCTTGTTGCATGTGTTTACCGCGTGGCGTTATGCGGGTATCTTACGCCGCTGTTAAAAGGAGAATGCTATGTCCGCCCAGAAACCGGGATTACACCCACGCAACCGCCACAACGGCCGTTATGATCTTGCGACTTTATGCCAGGTTACGCCCGAGCTGACGCAATTTCTCACCCTCACGCCCGGCGGCGAGCAGAGTGTTGATTTCGCGAATCCGCAGGCAGTGAAGGCGCTCAATAAAGCACTGCTGGCGCATTTTTATGCGGTGAAACACTGGGATATTCCAGACGGTTTTCTGTGCCCGCCGGTTCCTGGTCGTGCAGACTATATCCACCATTTGGCCGATCTGTTAGGTGAAACCAATGGAACCATTCCGGCAAATGCGAGCGTACTGGACGTGGGAGTAGGGGCCAACTGTATTTATCCGCTGATCGGCGTGCATGAATACGGCTGGCGATTCACCGGGAGTGAGACCAGCAACGAAGCGTTTAACAGCGCTCAGGCGATCGTAAATGCCAATCCGGGGTTAACCCGTGCTATTCGCCTGCGTCACCAGAAAGATGTTACGGCAATCTTCAACGGTATCATTCACAAAAATGAGCAGTATGAAGCCACATTGTGTAACCCGCCATTCCATGATTCTGCGGCCTCAGCCCGCGCCGGAAGCGAGCGCAAGCGCCGTAACCTGGGCCAGGATAAAGATGATGCGCTGAACTTTGGTGGACAGCAGCAGGAGCTGTGGTGTGAAGGCGGCGAAGTGGCGTTCATCAAAAAAATGATCGCCGAAAGCCAGGCCTTTGGACGTCAGGTGATGTGGTTCACCACGCTGGTTTCGCGCGGTGAGAATTTGCCGCCGTTGTACCATGCATTAACGGATGCGGGCGCGGTGAAAGTCGTCAAGAAAGAGATGGCCCAGGGGCAAAAGCAGAGCCGCTTTATTGCCTGGACCTTTATGGATAACGATCAGCGCCGACGTTTTATGGCGCGTAAACGCTAAAGCGTGGGCTCGGTTGGCGGCAGCGGTTCGCTTGCCGTCGATACAGGGCCATTCACCGGTGCAGGCAAGACCTGATACGTTTGTACCGGGGCGCGTATGTTGGCCAAATCGAAGTATTTCTTCACCTGGCTGTCAAGGGCAAAACGTACCGTCCACTGCTTCAGCGGTAAAGTAGTAAACGAGACCCTGAGCGTGAAAGCCGTATTGGTTAATCCCACGATCCCGGCAAACGACGGTTCGCCGATAATAAGCCCGCGGATATCTTCTTTTTCCATCACCGCAGCAACCGCGTCTTTCAACGCCTGATTCGCTTTATCCGCATCCTCATGACGGTCTACGTCGTAATTGGCGACGACCGATCCAATTCCACGCACAAAGTTGGCGAAGGTCGTTATCGATGACCAGGGAATGATATGGTACGCCCCGGTGTCCTGACGCACGCCCACAGAGCGGATGGACATTCGTTCAACCGTACCGGTGAGTGGGCCGATGGTCACCAGGTCGCCGGTGTTCATACCATTTTCGAACTGAATAAAGATCCCAGTAATAATATCTTTTACCAGCGTTTGCGAGCCGAAAGAGATAGCCAGCCCCAACGCCCCGGCCCCGGCCAGTAAGGGGGCGATATTGACGCCAATTTCGGACAGCACAATCATGATGGTGATCGTGCTGATTATTACCGCCAGCGCATTGCGAAACAGCGTCAGCAAAGTGCGGGTTCTGGCGCTGGGTAGCGGGCGGCCATGAATATCGGAAGCCAGACGATTTTCAATCAGGCTGGCAAGGATCGTCCAGCCGATGGCGGAGAAGAATAAAATCAGCGCGATACGGATCAGAATATCCACCGTTTTTTCTCCTGCGCCGTAATGCAGCCAGTTCCAGAAGTCGAACAGTCCCCAGGCATTCAATAGCAGCATCACCGCAACGCACACCGTCAGGATCCTGGCCACGCTTAACGCCGTCGACAGCCAGCCATTCAGTCGTTTTTGTAATTCCGGATAGCTGCGCTGGGTGTGTGGCGAAAGGGTAATAGTCTTGGCTATCCAGCGGGAAAACATGCCGGACACAAAGGCAGCAATCCCGATAATCACGAGGCTGCGCAGCGTAGCGCCCATCATGAATTTCAGGCTGTTGCCAGGATCAAATAGCGAGAAGAAAAACAGCACAATGAAGTAGGCGCTGGCCAGCCAATGCCACACCAGCGCAAAAGCGCGGATAAACAGGCTGAAGAAAGCTAACGATCTTTCCGCCAGATTCTGTAAATGCTGTGTTATCTCTTTCTTGTTTCTGAAAATCAGGTACAGCGCCCATAGCGTAATACACAGCATGATGATGACGTTTGCCATCGCGCCGACCTGCACGTTGACCTGATTGGAGATAATGGGAACGGCAACGATCAGTCCGTAACCAATCAGACTGCTCAACGAACTCAAACGGCGATTCCAGTAGCGAGCACCAGCATCCTGAATGTTAAACGGGCGCAGTTCAGCCACCGTTGGGCAAAATATCAGACGTAGAATGGCTTTGAAGAATTCAATCAGGGCAAAGGCATTGAGAAACAGGCTTTGCTGAAAGGCGATCGTGCGACTGCCGGTGTTCATTCGGTCGCTCAGTATTTGCCCGACAAACAATGTCAGCGCCAGCAGAAGCAAATCGATAATGAATGCGCCGATTATCATCGCCGGAAGCTGGAGCCAGTTGCTGCGTTCACGGTTTTTCCGTCGTGCCCATTGCCCCATTTTGCGATACAGCGGAAGCGCGCACAGGCGAATCAACCAGAAAAAACCGAACACTGACGCCGCCAGCATTAAAAAATGGGTCAGGGCATTGGTGAAAGTTTGTGGGTTAAAACTCTTATGCGGTGCGTCGGTAATATTACGGTAAAGTTGGGCAAAGCGGCTGGAGAGCGCCTCACCGTAGTGCCGTGTGACATCCGTGACGTTTTCCAGCACCGTTTTTTCTTCTGTTAATGTGGGTGGAACAATGGTTGGCACAGGCTCGGCAGGGGGCGCTGTCGCCACTTTGCGTAACTGATCGATCAGTTCCTGACGTGAGGCGTCATTTTCCAGCACATCCGCCAGTGCGCCGTAGGCCGCTTTCTTCTGTTCAACATCCGGCTCTTTCGTTGGCGCGGCTTGTGCGTTGGTTGACGTTGGCGAGGTGACGCCAGGTATCGTCACCGCCTGAGCCGGAATACTAAGCAGACAAACAAAGATGAACAGGATCCAGCGCATGACTCCTCCCATGAGAAAATAAATTCAAAAGGATAAGTATAGATGTCAGGGCGGGGGAGAAATGAAATGAGAGGATTCTGGTGAAAAACCTCCCTTCGGGCGAAGGGAGGCTGAACTATCAGGAAACGTGCTGCAAAAATTCCTGTAAGCGTTGGCTGGGCGGATTTTCAATCAGGGCCTGCGGATTACCGTCTTCGGCAATACGTCCCTTATCAATGAAAATCAGGCGTGAAGCCACTTTTTCGGCAAAGCCGATTTCGTGGGTTACAATCACCATGGTCATCCCTTCTTCCGCCAGATCCTGCATAACTTTCAGAACTTCATGACGCAGTTCCGGGTCCAGCGCTGAGGTTGGCTCATCAAACAGCATCATTTTCGGCTTCACCGCCAACGCACGGGCGATAGCCACACGCTGTTGTTGACCACCGGACAGTTCAGAAGGGTAGTGATGCGCACGCTCAGCCAGACCCACTTTCGCCAGCAGCTCTTTAGCCAGTTTCTCAGCCTGCTCTTTATTCGCCCCGCGTACGCGCTGCGGTCCGAACATGACGTTTTCCAGCGCCGTCAGATGCGGGAACAGATAGAACTGCTGAAACACCATCCCAGCTTCCTGGCGGATTAACCGCTCGTCTACCTTCGGATCGTTTACTTTCAGACCATCGACGATCAAATCGCCGGAGGTGATTTCTTCCAGTTTGTTAATACAGCGCAGCAGGGTAGATTTACCGGACCCGGACGGACCGATAATCACCACCACTTCGCCCTGCTGAATGTTCAGGTCAATATTGTGCAGCACCTGAGTTGGACCAAAGTGCTTAGAAACGTTTTTAAATTCAATCACAGGATTTTCATCCTTCTTTCCAGACGACGCAGAATGAAGCTCAGCACCAGCGTAATGATCAGATAGAACACCGCAACGGCGCTCCAGATTTCCAGTGCGCGGAAGTTACCGGCAATGATTTCCTGGCCCTGACGGGTCAGTTCAGCGACGCCAATGACAATAAACAGCGAGGTATCTTTTATGCTGATTATCCACTGGTTACCCAGCGGCGGCAGCATACGACGCAGTGCGAGAGGCAAAATTACGTGGCGGATAGTCTCTGTGCGTGAAAGTCCAAGCGCCAGTCCGGCTTCGCTGAATCCTTTATGGATTGAGAGCACCGCACCGCGGGTGATTTCCGCAATATAGGCCCCGGAGTTGATCATGATGGTGACAACGGCGGCGCTAAAGGGATCAATGCGTAAATCGTTAAATGCCATTGGCAGGGCGAAGTAAATAAACATCACCTGCACAACGATTGGCGTACCGCGAATGACTTCGATAAACACCAGCGCTACGTGGTTGGCTATCCAACCGCCGAAAGTACGTGCAAACCCCGCTGCAAGCCCGATTACCAGACCGCCAGCCAGACCGAGGACCGAAATCCACAGGGTCATTTTGGCGCCTTCAATCAAAAGCGGGATGGCGGGCCAGATGGCACTCCAGTCAAACTGCATATGTCGTTCCTGTTACCGTGGTGTAAATATTCAAATGCCTGTTTTACCGGATTCACTGTGTGGTTATTCGGCCTACAGGTCTCAAAAATCCCGGCGTAAGCCCGGTAAGCATCGCGCTACCGGGCAACGCTGTCGGTTATTATTTAGGTTCAGTACCGAACCATTTTTTGTAGATTTCGTTATACGTGCCGTTCTCTTTCAGCGTTTTCAGCGCGCCGTTCACTTTCTCGCGCAGTTCATCGCTGCCTTTCGGGAAGGCGATACCGTACTGCTGGGCTTCCAGGGATTCACCTACGGCTTTGAACTGGCCGTTACCCGCAGTTTTGATGAAGTAAAGAATGTTTGGAGTGTCGTGCAGCACGGCGTCTGCGCGGTTGGTGCCCAGTTCCATATACGCGTTATCGATATTCGGGAACTGACGCAGGTCTTTGGTTTTGATGTTAGCTTTTGCGTAATCAACGGAACCGGTGCCGCTCTTCACAGCGACGACTTTACCATCCAGATCTTTCACGCTTTTCACGTCGTTATTATTCGCTTTGACCATCACTAACAGACCGCTTTTGTAGTAGCCGTCAGAGAAGTCGATCGCTTTTTTACGCTCATCAGTGATGGTGATACCCGCCAGTGCCAGGTCGATATTTTTGGTTTGCAGAGCCGGGATGATGCCGCTGAAATCCATTGGTTTCAGTTCATAATCCAGCTTCAGTTCTTTGGCCACGGCAGCCCACAGATCCACATCAAAACCAACGTATTTGTCACCCTGTTTGAATTCGAACGGTACAAACGCGGTGTCGGTTGCGACAACCAGTTTCTTATCTGCGGCATGGGAGGACACCGCAAAAGCCAGGGTAAGTGCAGCCAGTGAAACTTTTAATACAGACTTCATAGGATTTCCTTTTATATCCACGGGGCGATCCCCTGCGAGAACATATGGCTTAATGAAAAAATCGTGCCAATTTTGCAACTCATTGTTTTAACAAGAAGGTGTCTTGTTTCTCTGCACAATAAGTAGGGCAAAGCGGGCGATCTGCACTATTTTGGGGCACTCATTTGGTGCGCGCCTGACACGGTGCAAACGGTATGACTATTTAGCGTAAAAATTGTTGATAAAACAATCTTTCGTTAACGATTGTGTGAGGTGATTATTACAATTAATTTACTTTGGGGTGACGAATGATCAATGTTATGCACCATAGAAGTGCAAAACCCCCGCCAGGGCGAGGGTTATATAGGTAATTCTTATGTCTGCTGTTATTCAATATTGGCTTCGATAAACCACAGGAATTTGTCGAGATCGCGTGACGCGGCGGTGAAGATATCTGCAGTATCTTCGTCTTTAGCTTCGCTAATGGCTTTACGTACGCTATTCGCGACGACGGCATAACGATCGGCCAGCTCTTTTAAGTGGTCCTGCACGCTATGGATATCCAGCGGGTAGCTTTTCAGAGGCGTTTTGCTGTTAATCACCTGGGTTGTACCCAGTGCGACTCCGCCCAACTGTACGGCGCGCTCAGCCATGGTGTCGAGGTGATCGGTCAGGGCTGTGCGGAAGCCATCCAGCATTTCATGTACGGCAATAAAGTTGGTGCCGCGCATGTTCCAGTGAGCCTGTTTGGTGATCAACGACAGGTCGATGAACTGGATCACTTGCTGATTCAGCAGCTCTACGGTCGCTTTCTTTTCGCTATCTGTCACATCGTTGCGGGTATATAGGAGGGCAGATGCTTTTGTTTTTACCAATTTTGCGGTACTCATATTTTCATATCCTCTTGATATTTATGTCCCAGCTCTTCAACGGGATTAAGTATAGCGCTAAATTTGGATTTGTTTTTCCGATCTTGCCTATCACTTTAATAGCGAAGAGAGATGTTGGTATAAAATAATTAATGAAATCATGGTGATATGATGGTTGTTGCCGGGGCGATGTTATTTTTATGTTAATGTAAAAAGTAAAAGAAATATGCGGATGAGAAAAATATATTTATTAGAATAATTATCACGCAGATTTACAATTGGATATTCTGCATGATTATGCAAACCATGCAGAATATTAAGTGGTTAATTCACGTCAACTTGCTTAATTTGCGGTTCTTTGCGAATAGTGAGCGTAGACCCCATTGATGCGACGATAATGGCGCCCAAAGCGAGCGTCTGGATAAGCGTCAGCGTTTCACCGAGGAAGATCATTCCGGAAACCGCTGCCAGTGCGGGCTCCATGCTCATCAGCGTCCCAAAAGTACGGGTTGGCAGCCGCGTCAATGCAATCATCTCCAGCGAGTAGGGAAGCGCAGTGGAGAGGACCGCAATGGCGAGGCCTAACGGCAGAATGGACCAGTGCCACAGGGCATCTCCAGCCTGGATCGCGCCGATGGGGACAAAAACCAGCGCCGCAATTAATGACCCAACCGCAACGGTCGCCGGACCATGTTCCGCGCCTGCACGCTGCCCGGTAAGAATATAGATTGCCCAACAGGCGCCAGCCCCCAGCGCCAGCGCGGCGCCGGTTAAATCCACGTGAGAAACGTCCTGACCTAACGGCAGCAGGAACCACAGCCCGAGAACAGCCAGTGCAACCCAGATGAAATCCACCGGACGCCGGGATGAAAACAGCGCTACCGCGAGCGGACCGGTAAACTCCAGCGCCACGGCAATTCCCAATGGCACGGTCTGGATTGACAGGTAGAAGAGATAGTTCATCCCGCCCAGAGACAGGCCATAAAACAGCAGGGGCAGGCGCTGTTCTTTGGCGAATCGCAAACGCCAGGGTTTAAAGAAGGCGATAAGGATGAGGGTGCCCAACGCAAGGCGCAACGCGGTAACGCCCGGCGCGCCAACGAGCGGGAACAGCGATTTCGCCAGAGATGCTCCGCTTTGAATGGATGACATAGCAATGAGCAAAACCAAAATAGGCAACCAGACTGGCGCTTTACGTGACGACCCCGGCATCCTTTCTCCTGTCAATGATGATTACACGCCTTCATCTGCGCGACGTTGCAGTTTTGCTACGACACGGATGACTTTATGTATAGAAAAGTAAAACAGCGAGTGTAATGGAAATACGCATCGCTGGTTGACTATTCGTTGAAAAAAAAAGTGCTCAGTTCCGTACAATGGCATGAAAATGATGGATTAATAATCTGTGTGATTAGGATTAATCTGGATGAATGTGCCATATTGTGCGCGCAATAATGGCATTTTACGTTAGAAAAGTGATGTTAATTGAAAGAGATAGCGGGTTTCTGAAATGTTCTGTTACATGAAAGACCCCGTTAGACATCGCGAATCGCAAAGAGTTTCCCATCAATTTTTGGTATATTTAAAACTTAAGATTTACTTGAAGCACATTTGAGGTGGTTATGAAAAAAATTGCATGTCTTTCAGCACTGGCCGCTGTTCTGGCTTTCTCCGCAGGTACTGCAGTAGCTGCTACTTCTACCGTTACCGGTGGTTACGCTCAGAGCGATGCTCAGGGCGCAGCGAACAAAATGAACGGTTTCAACCTGAAGTATCGCTACGAGCAGGACAACAACCCGCTGGGTGTTATCGGTTCCTTCACTTACACTGAAAAAGATCGTACCGATGCTTCTGGCGACTACAACAAAACCCAGTACTACGGCATCACTGCTGGTCCGGCTTACCGTCTGAACGACTGGGCAAGCATCTACGGTGTAGTGGGTGTTGGTTACGGTAAATTCCAGAACGCAGCATCCCCGGCTGACAACCACACCACCAGCGACTACGGTTTCTCTTACGGTGCTGGTCTGCAGTTCAACCCGATCGAAAACGTTGCTCTGGACTTCTCCTACGAGCAGAGCCGTATTCGTAGCGTTGACGTTGGCACCTGGATCGCTGGCGTGGGTTACCGCTTCTAATCACTCCGGTGATATGAAAAATCCGCCTTTTAGGGCGGATTTTTTTTGCGTGTAATTTAGAGATTAACGAGATTTGGTCTCAAAGATATCGGTACCAAGATGGTTGTAATCCACCTTCTGCAGTTTGAAGTTGGTGATGTACACCGGGCCGGCCTTTTTCTCTGAAATAAAGCGGTAGCTGTTGGTAATTTCCTTTGCGCTTATCCCTGTCCACTGTGAGAAAAAACTGAGGAAATCATTCGCAGAGCGACGGGCTTTAATCACCCGATGCGCTTTATCATCGCTCGACAGCACCATGAAAGGCACCTGGAAATTCTGCTGGAACTGATCGTCATGCGCCAGGTACTGCACCTCTTTTCCTCGCTCTTTAAACGCGAGGCCATGATCGGAAAAATAGACCATCGAGAAGCTGGTACCGCTGTTACGTAGCTGATCGTATAGCTGACGCAGCAGGTCATCCGTCTGCGTCATAGTGTACAGGTAGCAGGATGTCTCTTTTGACTGGACGAAGGTCTCGTATTTACCCTGCGTACGGTCGCAGGCCTGTGGATGTGAGCCCATTAAATGCAGCACGATGAGCTGTGGCTGGGTTCGCTCGGTTGCCAGCACCTGGGCGGTCATCTTCAACAGCGCTTCGTCACGGGTGTTTTTATCCGCTTCGAAATCACCGCTTTTGAGAAACTGAACTTCATCAGCGCGTTTCGCGATGCTGGCGATGGCCGTATCGTATTCACCAATCTGTCCCTGATTGGAAAACCACCACGTCTGGAATCCCGCTCGGTTGGCCAGGGTGACAAAGTTATCCTGGAACTGGGGCTTATTGTCGACCACCCGATTCAGCGTCAGGCCGAGTGATTTTTGCGTCGAACCGCTTGCCGCAATGTAATCCGCGAAGATGTAGCCGTTAACGGAGCTGGCAAACGGGGTGTTATCCCAGTGGCCGCCAAACGCGCCTAACGCATCGCGGCGGGCGCTTTCGCCGATCACCACGACGTAGGTGTGATACTTCGGCTTGACGGCGGTTACCGTCCAGCTGTCTTTTACGCTCGACAGTTTCGCCATACGCTCTTGTTCATCGAGCACTTCGTTGTTATTGACGATAACGTCCTTGGCAAAGCGGAAAACCGGATAGCCAGTATCTTTCAGCTTGAACACGCCGCCCCAGGCCAGGTTTTGCATCGGGGTAACAAAGAATGCGACAACGCTGAACAGCAAACAAACGCTGTCGAACTTGTTCCAGCCACGCTGCTGTACATCTTTTTTACGGCGTACGGCGATAACGCCGAGGGCGAAAATAAATACCCCAACCAGATAACTGTACCAGGGGAAGATGGTCAGGATTTCAGTAGACTCTTCCATATTGGTTGAGTGCAGCGCCAGCAAAGTATTGAAGTTCGGCGCACCATAAGCCTGGCCGAACGGAAAGTACATTGCCGCAATGAGTGAGCAAATGCCAATCAGTGCTTTCTGCACGCGCGGCGCGCTACGCCACAGCAGCATCAATATACAGGTGAAAGCAACGCTATAGAGCAGGCTAAGCGGATAGCCCAGCGCAAGGTTGATCAGCAGAGACTGTAAGAAATAGAGGCCAGTCCACGGACTAATTGCCCGGCTACGAGCAATGATTGAATCTTTGAGGGTTAAATTCATATGCCACTGTTACAAAAACGCCATGTGCTTACCCTGGCGCTAAGGGTCATTGCCTGCCTGAGAGAGCGAGAAGAGGGATAGGGTCCGCATCCGCGAGCCGCAATATACGCAGGGCTGCGAAAAGATAGAGTGTGCGCAGGAGAAGGTCAACTACTACAAAGAAATTGTTTTGCGAGGGACGTGGCAAAACTGACAAAAAGAAGGGTTATTAGCAGGAAAACGATCGCCGTATCCGAGTTACGGCAGGAAAAAGAAGCGGCGTACCGCGACGCCGCATTATTTTTCTGAAGGTTTATCCTGCTCTGGTTTGCTGTTAATCATGTCGCACAGCATAGAGATAAGCATTAACCGTACTTTAAAGGGAGAGTGGCTAAACACGCGTATACACCTCTTAAATTCATTCATATAAACCTCCTGACTTCACGATCCCATCAGTCCTTGAGGGATGTCTTTATTATATACAGATATAGCACAGGCTATATTATATAGCTATTGCTAAAACGTTAATTTTTTGTGCCCACGCAACTCTGGTTTACAATGAGCGCTCTCTAATCAGATGCCGTTAACGCGTCACAGGAACGAGGAAGCATAATGAGTCGTCGCGCAGGTACGCCAACAACAAAAAAAGTGACGCAATTGGTGAATGTCGAAGAACACGTTGAAGGATTTCGTCAGGTCCGGGAGGCACATCGCCGTGAGCTGATTGATGACTACGTAGAGCTGATTTCCGATCTCATTATTGAGGTTGGTGAAGCGCGCCAGGTAGATATGGCCGCGCGGCTTGGGGTTTCCCAGCCGACGGTTGCTAAAATGCTTAAGCGTCTTGCTTCAGTCGGATTGATTGAAATGATCCCCTGGCGAGGCGTGTTTTTAACCGCAGAAGGTGAGCGACTGGCTCAGGAGAGTCGGGAGCGTCATCAGATTGTAGAGAATTTCCTGTTGATGTTAGGTATCAGCCCGGAAATTGCCCGTCGCGACGCTGAGGGAATGGAGCACCACGTCAGTAAGGAAACGCTGGAAGCTTTTAGCCGGTTTACGCAACAGCAAGGAACAGGCTCTGAATGAGTTTTCCTTTATTACGCGCCCTACAGCGCGATCGTTTTTTTCAGTTGTTAATCATCGTCGGGATTGTACTAAGCCTGTTTACGCCATTTGCGCCCCGGTCGTGGCCTGGGGCGATTGACTGGCACACGATTATCACGCTTAGCGGGCTGATGTTACTGACCAAAGGGGTGGAGCTAAGCGGTTACTTCGATGTGTTAGGGCGCAAGATGACCCGCCGCTTCAATACTGAACGCCAATTGGCGATATTTATGGTGCTGGCGGCGGCGCTGCTGTCGACGTTTCTGACCAACGATGTTGCGCTGTTTATTGTGGTTCCGCTGACCATCACCCTGAAAAAATTGTGCGCCATTCCGGTGAATCGCCTGATTATCTTTGAGGCGCTGGCGGTAAACGCCGGATCGTTACTCACGCCAATAGGCAATCCACAAAACATTCTGATGTGGGGACGCTCAGGCTTATCGTTTAGCGCGTTTATCTGGCAAATGGCACCGCTTGCGGGGGCCATGATGCTGACGCTGGTGGTGCTGTGCTGGTTCAGTTTCCCACACAAAGCCTTGCACTATCATACCGGTACGTGCGCGCCTGACTGGCAACCGCGCCTGGTGTGGGGCTGTCTTGCGTTGTATATCATCTTCCTGACGGCACTGGAGTTAAAACATGGGCTGTGGGGCCTGGCGGTTGTGGCGGCAGGTTTCATGGTGCTGGCTCGCCGCGTGATCCTCAGCGTGGACTGGACGTTGCTGTTGGTGTTTATGGCGATGTTCATTGATGTGCATTTGCTGACGCAGCTCCCGGCCTTACAGGGGATGACCCATCAGATTGGCACCCTCTCAGCGCCGGGGCTTTGGTTGACCGCCATTGGCCTGTCGCAGTTTATCAGTAATGTTCCCAGTACGATTTTGCTGCTGAACTACGTCCCGCCAACGCTGCTGTTAGCCTGGGCGGTCAATGTGGGCGGCTTTGGGCTGTTGCCGGGGTCGCTGGCGAATCTTATTGCTTTACGGATGGCAAACGACCGACGGATCTGGTGGCGTTTTCATTGGTATTCGGTGCCGATGCTGATATGGGCGGCGCTGGTGGGATATGGTTTGTTGTTACTAATGTAATAGCGGCATTGAGGCAATAAAAAAGGCGGATGAATTATCCGCCTTTTTCGTGTCAGGTATGTGCTTAGTTCAGACGAACCGGCATACCTGAACGGTTCTGAACCGCCTGCTCAACGACGGCCTGATCGACGTCAGACTGACCGGTGATGCTGGTAATGCTCTTGTTCAGCGTAATCGGTACGATTTCCCCGCCCTCAAACTGTGCTTCAGTAGTAGACAGTGGGTTATGTACCTCGATGTAACGGCTGCCGTCTGGTTCGGTAGTGGCTTTTACCGGCTCATCGATAAACTGTACGCGGGTGCCGACTGGTACATTTTCAAACAGGAATTTGATGTCGTCGTTACGCAGACGCACGCAACCGTGGCTGACGCGTAAGCCGACGCCGAAGTTAGCATTGGTGCCGTGGATGGCATACAGACGACCAATATACAGCGCGTACAGACCCATCGGGTTATCCGGACCTGCCGGAACAACGGCTGGCAGCGGTTCACCCGCAGCGCGGTATTCCGCATGCATTTTCGCCGTTGGCGTCCAGGTTGGACCCGCTTTTTTACGTTCTACTTTAGTAGTCCAGTTGATTGGCGTGTCTTTGCCCAACTGGCCGATACCAATCGGCAGAACAATAACGGTGTTGGTGCCTTTCGGGTAATAGTACAGGCGCATTTCAGCGCTGTTGATAACAATACCTTCATGCACGGTATCCGGCAGGATCAACTGCTGAGGAATGTTCAGCACCGTGCCGCCTTTCGGCAGGAAGGTATCCACGCCCGGGTTGGCTTCCAGCATGTTAGACAGACCCATCTGATACTCCGCCGCAAAATATTCCAGCGGTTGGGTGTTGCCTTCAGGAATCGTGATGACCTGGTTTTGCCCAATTAAACGGCTGCCATCGGTAGGCAGCGGGTACGTGACGGCAGAAGCTGTGTTACAAAAACCAACTATTGCGAGTGCCGCCGCGAAAAGCGTTGTTAATTTCATATTCATGTTCATGTATGCGAGATTCAGTGCCAGGCAGGCTAGTGGGTTGAGATTTATGTAGTGTTGGGCACGCATTATATGTGCAATCTGAGCAACAAGGAATTCGGATGTGTACTAAATCACATTTTTTTCCTTTTACTCTCATTTTAGCCCTTCAGCATCAGGGGGCGATCTTATTGCAGACTTATGGCATAATAAGCGGTTTGTCACATATTTCTTTCTCTTTCAGGATACGCCAGTGTTAGTTTCCAGCAACGTCACCATGCAGTTCGGCAGTAAGCCGCTGTTTGAAAATATTTCCGTCAAATTTGGCGGCGGCAACCGTTACGGCCTGATTGGCGCGAACGGTAGCGGTAAATCTACTTTTATGAAAATTCTCGGCGGCGACCTCGAACCGACGCTGGGCAACGTTTCCCTCGATCCGAACGAGCGCATCGGTAAGCTGCGTCAGGATCAGTTCGCCTTTGAAGAGTTCACCGTGCTTGACACCGTGATCATGGGTCACGGCGAACTGTGGGAAGTGAAGCAGGAGCGCGATCGCATTTACGCCCTGGCTGAGATGAGCGAAGAAGATGGCTACAAAGTTGCTGACCTTGAAGTTCAGTATGGCGAAATGGACGGCTACTCTGCGGAAGCGCGCGCGGGTGAACTGCTGCTGGGCGTCGGTATTCCGGTAGAACAGCATTACGGCCCGATGAGCGAAGTCGCGCCCGGCTGGAAGCTGCGTGTGCTTCTGGCGCAGGCGCTGTTCTCTAACCCGGACATTCTGCTGCTCGACGAACCAACGAACAACCTGGATATCGACACCATCCGCTGGCTGGAGCAGACGCTGAACGAGCGTGACAGCACCATGATCATCATTTCGCACGACCGTCACTTCCTGAACATGGTCTGCACGCACATGGCGGATCTGGACTACGGTGAACTGCGCGTTTATCCGGGTAACTACGACGAATACATGACGGCGGCAACCCAGGCGCGTGAACGTCTGCTGGCTGATAACGCCAAGAAGAAAGCACAGATTGCCGATCTGCAATCCTTCGTCAGCCGCTTTAGCGCCAACGCGTCTAAATCTCGACAGGCGACTTCTCGTGCGCGTCAGATTGATAAGATTAAGCTCGACGAAGTGAAAGCGTCCAGCCGTCAGAACCCGTTCATTCGCTTCGAACAGGATAAGAAACTGTTCCGTAACGCGCTGGAAGTGGAAGCGCTGGCGAAAGGTTTTGATGAAGGCCCGCTGTTTAAAAACTTCAACCTGCTGCTGGAAGTGGGGGAGAAGGTTGCCATCATTGGCGCCAACGGCGTGGGTAAATCCACCATGCTGAAAACGTTAGTTGGCGATTTGCAGCCGGACAACGGTACCGTTAAGTGGTCTGAAAACGCCCAGGTCGGTTACTACGCGCAGGATCATGAATACGAGTTCGAAAACGATCTGACCGTTTTCGAATGGATGAGCCAGTGGAAACAAGAAGGCGATGATGAGCAGGTTGTGCGCAGCTTCCTTGGCCGTCTGCTGTTCAGTCAGGACGATATCAAGAAACCTGCGAAAGTGCTCTCCGGTGGTGAAAAAGGCCGCATGCTGTTCGGTAAACTGATGATGCAGAAACCGAATATCCTGGTCATGGATGAACCAACCAACCACCTGGATATGGAATCTATCGAGTCGCTGAATATGGCGCTGGAAATGTACCAGGGCACGCTGATCTTCGTTTCTCACGACCGTGAGTTTGTCAGCTCGCTGGCCACCCGCGTGATTGAAATTACGCCGGAACGCGTGATCGACTTCACCGGTAACTACGAAGATTATCTGCGTAGTAAAGGCGTCGAATAATTTTCCCGCCGTCTTTCGCGTTACAGGTGTGTTGGCTACACCTGTAACGCGAGATTCTTAGGGAAAAGGGTATAAGTTACAGATTAAATAATCCCCAACGCGCGTTTACCGTGGATATTCAAATCCTCCAGCGTGAAGCGTCCTTCCCAGTTAGTTTCATAATCCTCACGCGGGAAATCACCCGGCGACGCGCCTTTTTCCAGTGCGGCTTTCACTTTGTGGGCATAAGCCAGATTCTTTTCGCACATTGGTGCGGCAGGAATGTACATCACGTTGCCCCAGCCCTGCTGATTTTCCACCGGGGCGACGGAGTGAATCACGTCGCAATGCCACCAGACGGAGTCTCCGGCGTCCAGTTGCGGAATGCTGGTTAATGCCTCAATCAGCAGCGGATGCCATTGTGTGGAAATCGGCAGGACTCTGCCGGGCGCGACGCCGCAAAGTTCATCTTCCGGCACATCATCAAGCAATGGGCGTAACAGCACATATGCCATCGCTTCAGGAATAGGGACCACGTGCAGCAATCCCTGACCCGGCAGCATATCGGACAGTGCAGTCCAGCCCTGGAAGGTACGGAAGACCGAACATTTGGTGGTGTTATCCACCGTGTACTCTTCTACCTCGGTGCGATGCGCCGCCTGCCATGGATCATAATCTTCCAGCTTACCATTGAAAACATTAGCAAAGACCTGCTGATACGCCGGAAGAAGCCAACGCTCCAGCGCGCCGGAATCCGTATGCGCACCCAGCCCTTTGGACGTCGTTCCCGGCGGGCGACGGCGTATCCGGTCAGGGTAGATAACGCTGACATCCGGGTTAAACCATTGCTTACCTGCGCTTGAAAATGTCCAAAGACGATTAAGGAAAGACTGTGCATTGGCCATTTCTTCACTCTGACGGGCCTGCATCTGCGCCAGGGACCAGTAGATGGGGTAGATTTCAGGCCGCGATGCGCTCAGGGTACCAAAGAAATTATCGCCCGGTCCTTTATAGACATCGTCAAAATGGTTGCGGTCCAGATAGTCCAGCATTGACCGATCCCAATCGAGGGCCTGTTCTCGAGGGAAATGGCCTTTAATCACCGCGCATCCGCGACGCTTAATTTCTTCACGCTGCTCTGCACTTACGCGACCCGCGTTGATATCTGCATAAGACACCACGGGCCAAACCGGGGAGCCTTGCGCTTTGAGGGCGTTGATTTCCGCCACGCGATTGGCAATGGCATCGCTCAACTGATTGAAAATCAACTGAACATCTCCAAGCTGTTCACGCAGTTGCTGTTTCATCTGCCGGATTGTCGCTTTGTGATCGGCGGGCAACGTGTCGCTGGTAAAAGTAAAAGCCATATCCACCTCACATTAACTTTCATTCGAAACTCATTTAACTTACAGATGATAATATAAGTTAAAATTTAGTTATCGCAAGTTTAAAACTTGATGGAGTGAGCAAAATGGAAAAAGAGTGAAAACCGGGGTAAGGGATACCCCGGTTGGCAGGATTAGATGTTAAAAGGCGAAGTGTTATCCAGCACCGCCTGAATCACGTTCAGCGCGCCCTGATGGTTGTTGTCGTCGGTCTGATAGCGAGCAATCGCTTTGATACTCTCTGCAGCGTTGGCCATAGCGAAAGAGTAGCGTGCCATTTTCAGCATTTCCGCGTCATTACCGCTATCGCCAATCGCGACCACGTTTTGCGGTGACAGGTTCCAGCGCTTTAGCAGACGGCTGATCCCGTTGGCTTTATGTAAACCAGGAATGATCAGGTCGATAAACCCAAAGCCGCTGGTAACGGGCTTCATAATACCGTCAAGGGCTGAATGAAGGTGATCGATAACTAATGGGATCTGTTGGTCAGGTAGATTTAGCGAGAACTTGAACAGTACATCGTCGATGTCCTGATAATCCTTCACGGGTTTCAGGCGATGATAGTGTTTTGACATCAACGCGACAAAGGACTCTGGGGCATTTTCGCTAACGTAGGCGCTTTGCAGGCCGCAAGCCACAAAGTTGAGATGCTTATCTTTTAGCAGTTCGCCAATAACAATGCGGGATTCGTGGCGGGTTAGCTCACCGTGAAACAGCTGTTTGCCATGTTCAAAGACTAACGCCCCGTTCTCGGCGACAAAAGAAATCTCATCTTTGAGCTCCGGGAAAAAAGAGATCAACTGGTAATACTGGTTGCCGCTGGCCACGACAAATTCGATATCTCGTTTTTTTAGTTCCTGATACTGCGCCATAAAACGTGCACGATCGTATTGCTTGGCATCGTCGAGAAAAGTTCCGTCCATATCGGTGACGATAACTTTGATGGTCATATTTGCTCCTGGCTTATAACTGCAACCAGAAACATTCTAATAACAATGTGACCTGTGGCACAAATTTAATTTCGAATGAAAGTAAAAGGCCGGGTGACAGCTTCGCCTTACCCGGCTAAGGGGGAGATATGAAGGCCCGGTAAGCGCAGCGTCACCGGGCGGGGGTTTTACAACATGTGTTCAGTACGGGCGATGATATCGTCCTGCGCATCCGGAGACAGCGCGGTGAAGAAGGCGGAATAACCTGCTACACGGACCACCAGGTCGCGGTACTGATCCGGGTGTTTTTTGGCTTCCAGCAGCGTTTCACGCGAGACAATGTTGTACTGAATATGCCAGCCTTTGTGCTCTTCAAAGAAGGTACGCAGCAGGATCATCAGCTTTTGCTTATCGGATTCATTCTCCAGCGTGGCCGGGTTCAGTTTCTGATTTAACAACACACCGCCGAGGATTGAACCGGTCGGCAGTTTTCCCACCGAGCCAATTACCGCCGTTGGGCCGAGATGGTCCGTCCCGGAGGCCGGACTTGCGCCTTCCGCCAGCGGGGTGTACGCCTTACGGCCATCCGGCGTTGCCATCGTTGCCGCGCCAAACGGTACGTTTGCGGAGATAGACGAGGTGCCGGCGTAGTAATTGCCGCCAACCGGGCCACGTCCGTAACGCGGATTATGATACTGTTTCAATTCACTGATATAGGTCTGATAAGCGCGGGCCAGCAGCGTATCAACGCTATCGTCATCGTTGCCGTATTTCGGCGCGCCGTTGATCAGTCGCTGGCGTAATTGCTCATGGGTCAGACCGTCAAAATCGTCGGCCAGCGCGGCGGCCAGCTGTTGCTGACCGATAGCACCTTGTTCAAAGACCAGTTTCTTCACAGCCGCCAGACTGTTGCCGAGGTTGGCGATACCCACTTGCAAACCTGATACCCAGTCATACTTCGCGCCGCCTTGCTTAATGCTTTTCGCGCGCTCGATGCAGTCGTCTACCAGCGCGGAGCAGAGAATATCATGTACATTCTCTTCCAGCATGGTGTCGACGACATACTCGATTTCGATAGATTTACGCGTGTAGTAGCGAATCTGCGCATCCCAGGCGTCCATCACTTCGTCGAAATTGTTGAAGTTACCGGCTGAGAGCGCTTTTTCCTGTGGCAGGAAGACTTTGCCGCTGGTGGCATCACGACCACCTTCCAGCGCCGCCAGCATTACGCGGGCAAAGTTAATAAAGCTCATGCCGGTGCAGCGGTAGCCCCATTTGCCGCCAACGGCGGTTTCGATGCAACCAATAGCTGCATAGTCATAGGCGTCCTGCGGTTCAATGCCAAGCTTAATGAATTCCGGGATGACGATTTCATCGTTGTTAAAGGCTGGCATCCCGAAGCCGCAGCGGATCACCTGCACGCAGGCATCCAGGAAGTCATTACTCATCCCTGCGTGATAACGCACGCTCAGGTTGGGCTGCGTAGAACGCAGTCGGCCGCAGGATTCCAGAATCGCGTAGGAGAGCGGGTTGACGGCATCCATCGCCTGACCGTTAACCAGATTCTGTCCACCAATGGTCACGTTCTGATACAGCGGGCTGCCCGCCGATGCTTTGGAGTGGGAACCGGAGCGGATTTTGTTCACTTCCAGCAGCTTCAGCCAGCAGCTGTGCAGCAGCTCAATGGCGTGCTCGCGATCGAGGCTCTGGTTCAGTTCTACGTCACGACGATAGAACGGATAGAGATACTGATCCATACGACCAAACGACACCGAGTGACCGTTAGATTCAATTTGCAGGATCAACTGAATGAAATAGCACAACTGCAGCGCCTGCCAGAACGTTTTTGGCGGCTCATGGGCGATCACATCGCAGTTTTCCGCAATGGTCAGCAGTTCATCACGACGGCTGGCGCGAGTTTCTGTGGACGCCATTTTACGTGCCAGCGTGGCGAAGCGCTCAATGTGCAGGCTGACGGCCTCCAGCACGATACCTATCGCTTTCAGGAACTGATCGCCATGGAGGTCTTCCAGACATGTCAGATTGATGCGGGAACGACGTTCATCGACTTTGTGGCGTAGGCCGTCGAGACCTTTTTCCAGCAGCAGCGGGAAGTTTACCGCCAGGTGTGCGTCGCCGGAGGTCATGTTACCTTCGGCTTTGATAATGCCGGTTTCCAGCAGCCCTTTCTGTTCGTCGGTAAACATCCCGTAGCAGCGATCCTGCACGGTCTGACCACGCCACCACGGACACACCTCGTGCAATACACGTTTATTCTCCTCGCTTACCGAGAAACCTGCGCCCGGCCTGTCGGCGAGGTCGTCGATCTCTTTTTCAATCCAGGAGACGGTGTATTCCGGGAAGATAGGCGCAGCACGTACTTCACTCGCCTGGTTGCCAACGATCAGCTCGTCATGCTTAATCCAGATGGTACGTTCCGCCAGATGATGGGCCAGCGCCAGCGCGCGGCGAACCGGGATGGGTTTATCCAGATGCTGTTGGTACATCTCGGTATAGTGCTGGGCGCGCTCGGTACAAACCGGCGGCTTTACGATGTGGATCAGGGCCGTTTTATGCGCTTTGATACGGTCGCTGAGTGTGTCCAGTTTCAGTGTGGTCATGGCGATTATCCTCGTAGGGTCGCGGTTAAACCTTTAAGGCTGGCGTACTGCTGGGCAAATTCGAGCAGTGCAGGCGCATCAAGCGGTTTATCCGGTGCGTTGTAGGGTTGACTGAGTAAGTGGTATTTGTTGATGCCCAGGGTGTGGTAGGGCAAAAAATGGATCTCACCGACGTGAAGCTCGTCGGCGGCAAAATCGGTAATGGCTTGAATAGCGGCTTCGTTAGCGTTGAATCCCTGAATCAGCGGTACGCGGATGATCATTTTTTTACCAGCGGCGGCCAGTTTTTTTAGATTTTCCAGTACGCGAGAGGCACGCCCATCGGTCCACTGTTTAAACGGGGCGTCGGCCACATGTTTTAAATCGGCCAGGAACAGATCGACGTCAGGTAATGACGGTTCAATATACTTCCACGGAACATGCAGACACGTTTCTACCGCCGTATGAATGCCGGCATCGTGGCTGGCTTTGAGCAACGCTGTCGCCAGCTCAGGCTGCATAAACGGTTCTCCGCCGGATAAGGTGAGGCCCCCTCCGCTGCGGTCGTAAAACGGTTTGTCACGCAATACGGTCGCCATGATCTCGTCCACACTTTTTATCTCTCCGCAGACGGTCAGTGCCTGCGTCGGACAGCAGTGGGTCAACGCGGTAAGCGCGTCATCGGTCAGTTTTTCGCGATGAATCAGCAATCCGCTTAGCGCCCGTTCAATCACCTCCGATGCTGCCTGAGCACAAAGATCGCAACCCTCGAGGCACAAACGCGCGTCATAGAGCAGATCCTGCGTGCGTGCGCGGCTTTCCGGATTCTGGCACCACCGACAGCCCAGGGAGCATCCCTTAAGGAACACCACGGTACGGATCCCGGGACCATCATGCGTGGAATAGCGCTGGATATTGAAAATCATAAGCGGCCTCTTTTCTTTCGTATAAAGATTAAATTACTTTCGAATGAAAGTTATATTGACGTGCGTCAACTAACTGTGAGGTTTCGCCGTGCTACCTTTTATCCATGCAATTATTCGTTTGAGGAAAGGTTATGGAACTCTATTTAGATACGTCTGACGTTGCCGCGGTAAAAGCGCTGGCGCGTGTTTTTCCGCTGGCAGGGGTGACCACTAACCCAAGCATTGTGGCGGCAGGTAAGCAGACGCTGGAGGTGTTACTGCCGCAACTGCAGGAGGCGATGGGAGGGCAAGGACGACTGTTTGCTCAGGTAATGGCGACCACCGCCGAAGGTATGGTCAGCGATGCGCGTAAACTGCGGGCAATCATCGCGGATATCGTAGTTAAAGTGCCGGTGACGGCAGAAGGTCTGACGGCCATTAAATTGCTGAAAGAAGAGGGCATCCCGACGCTGGGTACCGCCGTATACGGCGCCGCTCAAGGGCTATTCGCTGCGCTGGCGGGGGCGGAATACGTGGCGCCCTACGTTAACCGCGTGGATGCGCAGGGGGGAGACGGCATTCAGACGGTGAACGATCTGCAGGCCTTATTGAAAATGCATGCCCCACACGCCAAAGTCCTGGCAGCCAGTTTCAAAACACCGCGTCAGGCGCTGGATTGCCTGCTGGCGGGTTGCGAGTCCATCACGCTGCCGCTGGATGTCGCTCAGCAGATGATTAGCTCTCCGGCCGTTGATGCCGCCGTAGCGAAGTTCGAGCACGACTGGCAGAGTGCATTCGGTCGTACATCGATCTGATGCTGTTGCCGGGTGGCGCTAACGCTTACCTGGCCTACGTTCGAGCCGTTGTAGGTCGGGTAAGCGNCGCCACCCGACTTTATTACCGACTACAAACCTCACACCCCGGGTTACGCATCAGCTTCATTTCGCGAAACTGGCAGGTCATGGCGTCGTACATGACGATTTTTCCCGACGCCGGTTTACCGTAGTTTGCCAGCAGCTTAATGGCCTCCATCGCTTGTAATGAGCCGATCACGCCGATCAGCGGGGCCATCACTCCGGCCTCGACGCAGGTCAGGGCATTTTCACCGAACAGACGGCTCAGGCAGCGGTAGCAGGGCTCCCCTTCCTGATACGTAAATACGGTAATTTGTCCTTCCATGCGAATTGCCGCACCAGAAACCAGCGGAACCCTGGCGGCAAAGCATCCGGCATTCAGTTGATTGCGGATGCTGACGTTATCCGTACAGTCCAGCACCAAATCGTGCCCGGCAATAAGCGCGTGAATCTCGCTATCTTCCAGCAGAGCATTCACCGGCGTAATGGCGATGTATGGATTAATCCGCGTCAGTGCGTCGCGGGCGGAGAGCACCTTTGGCTGTCCAACGGTCGCATCGCTGTGCAGTGTCTGGCGCTGGAGGTTCGACACGGAGACCGTGTCAAAGTCGAGCAGGGTTAAATGCCCGACGCCAGCGCCCGCAAGGTACTGGGTTGCTGCACATCCCAGCCCCCCCAGACCAACGACCAGTACCCGCGCCTCCTTGAGCGCTTCCTGGCCTTCAAAATCGAAGCCGCGCAGAATGATTTGCCGGTTATAGCGCATCATCTCCTGGTCGCTGAGTTCCGCCATTACAGGCCTCCAAACAGTGCGTTAAACGGCTCGACCTCAACCCATTCTCCGGCTTCGACGTTACCGCGATCGCGCTCCAGCACGATAAAACAGTTGCCGAGGCTAAAGGAGCTAAAAATATGCGAGCCCTGATGTCCGGTGGTGGTGACTTCCAGTTCGCCTTCTGCGGTGCGCTGCAACACACCGCGCTGAAAATCCAGACGGCCAGGCGTTTTCTTCAGGCGTGATGCGGTACGTACGCGCTGGCGCGCAGGCAGCCCGCAGGCGGTGTTGCCGCTGAGTTTTGCCAGCAGCGGTTGTACCAGTTGATAAAAGGTGAGGGCTGCAGACACCGGGTTACCCGGCAGGCCGCAAAACCAACTGTTGCTCAGTTTGCCAAAGGCGAACGGTTTGCCCGGTTTGATGGCCAACTTCCAGAAGGCAATTTCTCCCAGCTCTTCCAGAATGGTTTTGGTGTAATCCGCTTCGCCTACGGAAACGCCGCCGGAACTGATGACGACATCGGCCTGGCTGTCGGCTTCGATAAACGCGGCGCGTAGCGCGTTGGGATCGTCGCGAATGATCCCCAGGTTGATCACTTCGCAGCCCAACTGCTGCAGCATCAGGTGAACGGTCAGACGGTTGGTGTCATAAATCTGTCCGTCGCCCAGCGGTTGACCCGGCAACTGCAGCTCATCGCCTGTAGAGAACAGCGCCACGCGGACTTTACGCACAACGGGGACTTCGGCAATACCGAGCGAAGCCAGCACGGGAAGCTCGGCGGTGGTCAGGCGCGTCCCGGAGGGAAACACCACCGCGCCATTGGCAATATCTTCGCCGCGCAAACGAATATTTTGTCCGCTGCGGACCTCGGCGGTAAAACGCACACCGTCGTCGGTTTGTTCCGTTTGCTCCTGCATCACCACCGCGTCACAACCGACAGGCACCGGGGCGCCAGTCATAATGCGGATGCAGGTTCCCGCAGGCCACTCGCCATGGAAAGGCTGACCGGCAAAAGCTTTGCCTGCCACAGCCAGAGGCTGGTCAGACTGTAAATCGGCTAATCGCACCGCATAGCCATCCATTGCCGAGTTATCGAATCCCGGCACATCAATCGGGGAGACGACATCGGTGGCCAGAATGCGGCCAAAGCATTGAACCAGCGGCAGCGTTTCAACAGCGGTAAGCGGGGTAATACGCGACAGCATCTGAGAGAGAGCCGTTTCAAGCGGCATCAGTCCGGCGGTAAATTCCATGAGAAGACTCCTGCGGGGCAAAATCGAATCCGCTCATTATGTCAGAAAATGGACGCGGACAGTATGCCACCTCAGTCTTAGGTGCTGGCCTTTACCTTTACATGACGTCTGCATCTTTCTATATTCAAAAATCGAATCAATAAGTCACAGAAATTCTGATATTTATAACCCCGGTATCTGCCACCTGATGGACGAAAAAAATGGGTAAAGCAGTCATTGCAATTCACGGCGGCGCAGGGGCTATCACCCGTTCGCAGCTGAGCCAGGAGCAAGAGTTGCGTTATATACAGGCGCTGTCGGATATTGTTGAAACCGGCCAGCGGATGCTTGAGGACGGTCGTAACGCACTGGATGTAGTGACCGAAGCCGTGCGCTTGCTGGAAGAGTGTCCGTTGTTTAATGCCGGAATTGGCGCGGTATATACCCGTGATGAAACCCATGAACTGGACGCCTGCGTGATGGACGGCAATACGCTGAATGCGGGAGCCGTCGCCGGGGTCAGTCATCTGAGAAATCCGATTCTCGCGGCGCGCCTGGTGATGGAACACAGCCCGCACGTCATGATGATCGGTGAAGGGGCTGAAAAATTTGCCATTGCGCACGGTATGGAGCACGTATCGGCGGATATTTTCTCGACGCCAGAACGCTATGCTCAACTGCTGGCGGCGCAAGCGGCAGGTGAAACGCTACTGGATCATAGCGCGAGCCCACTGGATGAAAACACCAAAATGGGTACCGTGGGGGCGGTCGCGCTGGATATGTATGGCAATCTGGCGGCGGCAACATCGACCGGCGGAATGACCAACAAATTACCCGGTCGGGTGGGGGACAGTCCACTGGTCGGCGCAGGCTGTTATGCCAATAATGCAAGTGTGGCTGTCTCCTGCACCGGAACCGGGGAAGTCTTTATTCGTGCGCTGGCGGCCTATGATATTGCGGCGTTGATGGACTACGGCGGCCTGAGTTTATCGGAGGCGTGTGAACGCGTAGTAATGGAAAAATTACCGGCGCTCGGCGGCAGCGGCGGTTTAATTGCCATCGACCACGAGGGCAACGTCGCCCTGCCATTTAACAGCGAAGGCATGTATCGCGCCTGGGGATACGCAGGCGATACGCCAACCACCGGTATTTATCGGGAAAAAGGAGATACCGTTGCCACACAGTGATGAGCTTGACGCCAGCGACGTGCTGGCAGTCAACAATCTGAATATTGCCTTTGAACAGGAGCAGCAGCGCGTCAGTGCGGTGCGCAATCTGTCATTTCGCCTGAAGCGTGGCGAAACGCTGGCGATCGTGGGCGAATCCGGTTCAGGAAAATCGGTAACAGCCTTGTCGCTGATGCGTCTGATTGAACAGGCAGGCGGCGAGGTGAGTTGCGATGAAATGCTGCTACGACGCCGTAACCGACAGGTTATTGAGCTGGGTGAGCAGAGCGCGTCGCAGATGCGTCACGTACGCGGCGCGGATATCGCCATGATCTTCCAGGAGCCGATGACATCGCTCAATCCGGTATTCACCGTGGGTGAGCAGATTGCCGAGTCAATCCGTTTGCATCAGGGGGCCAGTCACGAAGAGGCGATGGTGGAAGCTAAACGGATGCTCGATCAGGTCCGTATCCCTGAGGCGAAGGCGATTTTATCGCGTTATCCGCACCAGCTTTCCGGCGGCATGCGTCAGCGGGTGATGATCGCCATGGCGCTGTCTTGTCGCCCTGCGGTTTTAATTGCCGATGAGCCGACCACCGCGCTGGATGTCACTATCCAGGCGCAGATCCTGCAACTGATAAAAGTGTTGCAGCAGGATATGTCGATGGGCGTGATTTTTATTACCCACGATATGGGCGTCGTGGCGGATATTGCCGATCGCGTGCTGGTGATGTATCAGGGTGAGGCAGTAGAAACCGGCAGCGTTGAGCAGATTTTTCATGCTCCCCAGCACCCCTATACCAAAGCGCTGTTGGCCGCTGTGCCGCAGCTTGGCGCGATGTGTGGACAAGAGTATCCGCGCCGTTTCCCACTTATATCATTACACGATCCCAGTCATGTAGAACCGCAGACCGAGCAGGACACCGTGGTTGAAGGCGAGCCTATTCTGCAGGTACGTAATCTGGTAACGCGTTTTCCTTTGCGCAGCGGCATTCTTAATCGGGTGACTCGCGAGGTGCATGCGGTTGAAAACGTCAGCTTTGACCTGTGGCCCGGAGAAACGCTCTCGCTGGTGGGGGAGTCGGGTTGCGGGAAATCCACCACCGGGCGGGCGCTACTGCGTCTGGTAGAGTCTCAGCGTGGAGAAATCATCTTCAATGGCCAGCGTATCGATACCCTGGCCGCCAGTAAGCTACAGCCGCTGCGTCGGGATATTCAGTTTATCTTCCAGGACCCCTATGCTTCGCTCGATCCGCGTCAGACCGTAGGATATTCCATTTTAGAGCCGTTGCGCGTGCATGGATTACTGCAAGGGGATGCGGCGGCAAAACGAGTTGCCTGGCTGCTGAAGCGCGTAGGATTGCTCCCTGAGCATGCCTGGCGCTATCCGCACGAGTTTTCCGGTGGTCAGCGTCAGCGTATCTGCATTGCCCGGGCGCTGGCGCTCAATCCCAAGGTGATCATTGCCGATGAATCCGTTTCGGCGCTGGATGTCTCGATTCGCGGGCAAATTATCAACCTGTTGCTCGACCTGCAGCGTGAACTGGGGATCGCATACCTGTTTATTTCCCACGATATGGCGGTGGTGGAGCGGATCAGTCACCGTGTGGCGGTAATGTACCTTGGGCAGATTGTCGAGATCGGCTCCCGGCGCGCGGTGTTTGAAAATCCGCAGCACCCATACACCCGCAAACTGATGGCGGCGGTCCCGGTTGCCGATCCATCGCATCACCGGCCCCAGCGCGTGCTGTTGTCGGATGATATCCCCAGTAATATCCGCAAACGCGGCGAAGAGATTCCCCCCGTTTCACTACAGTTAGTTGGCCCGGGGCATTATGTCGCGCGTGGGCAACCAGAAAATGCGCTTTCGCGTTTATAACAGGCAGGCAGGGTTTAAGGAGAATAACATGACAAAAATTGTTGCTCGAAAATGGCTGGTTGCTGTGGGTGTGGCCTCTGCGCTGGCCGCAACACCTGGCTGGGCCGCCAAGGATGTGGTGGTGGCGGTAGGATCTAATTTCACCACGCTCGACCCCTACGACGCGAACGACACGCTGTCGCAGGCGGTAGCGAAGTCGTTTTATCAGGGGCTGTTTGGCCTTGATAAAGAGATGAAGCTGAAAAACGTGCTGGCGGAGAGCTATACGGTTTCTGATGATGGCCTGACTTACACCCTTAAGCTGCGTCAGGGCGTGAAGTTTCAGGATGGCACTGACTTCAACGCCGATGCGGTTAAAGCTAACCTCGACCGGGCCAGTAATCCGGAAAACCATCTGAAACGTTACAATCTGTATAAGAATATCGATAAAACCGAAGTCGTCGATCCGTCGACGGTGAAGATTACGCTGAAACAGCCGTTCTCTGCCTTTATCAATATTCTGGCGCATCCGGCAACGGCGATGATTTCTCCCGCCGCGCTGGAGAAATACGGTAAGGAGATAGGTTTCCACCCAGTGGGGACCGGGCCGTACCAGCTTGATACCTGGAATCAGACGGATTTTGTGAAGGTTAAGAAGTTCGTGGGCTACTGGCAGCAAGGGCTGCCAAAGCTGGATACGATTACATGGCGTCCAGTGACCGACAACAACACGCGTGCGGCCATGCTGCAGACCGGGGAAGCGCAGTTTGCTTTCCCGATCCCTTACGAGCAGGCGGCGTTACTGGCGAAGAACAAAAACCTGGAACTGGTGGCTAGTCCGTCTATCATGCAGCGTTATATCAGCATGAACGTCACGCAAAAACCATTCGACAACCCGAAGGTGCGTGAAGCGCTGAATTATGCCATCAACCGCCAGGCGCTGGTGAAAGTGGCTTTTGCCGGTTACGCGACGCCGGCAACCGGCGTTCTCCCCCCGTCGATAGCCTATGCGCAAAGCTATACGCCATGGCCATACGACCCGGCGAAAGCGCGCGAACTGCTGAAAGAAGCAGGTTATCCGAACGGTTTTACCACCACGTTATGGTCTTCGCATAACCACAGTACGGCGCAGAAAGTGCTGCAATTTACCCAGCAGCAGCTGGCGCAGGTGGGTATTAAGGCTCAGGTAACAGCGATGGATGCCGGACAACGCGCCGCGGAAGTTGAAGGAAAAGCGCAAAAAGAGAGCGGAGTACGGATGTTCTACACCGGCTGGTCTGCCTCTACGGGTGAAGCTGACTGGGCGTTGTCACCGCTGTTTGCATCACAAAACTGGCCGCCGACTCTGTTTAATACGGCGTTCTACAGCAACAAGCAGGTGGACAGTGATTTAGCGGCAGCGTTGCAAACCAACGATCCTGCGCAGAAAGCGAAGCTGTACAAGGATGCGCAGGATACTATCTGGAAAGAGTCGCCGTGGATCCCGCTGGTAGTGGAAAAACTGATTTCGGCGCACAGCACCAGGTTGACCGGGTTCTGGATTATGCCGGATACCGGATTTAGCTTTGATGATGCGGATTTAAAATAAGCTATTCATTCGGCCCCGCAGCCCAGGGGCCGACGAAGGGAGTGTGATGCTTAACTATGTTTTCAAGCGCCTGCTGGGGTTGATTCCAACTCTGTTGATTGTTGCGGTGCTGGTGTTTTTATTTGTTCACCTGCTACCCGGCGATCCGGCCCGGCTGATTGCCGGACCGGAAGCTGACGCCGAGGTGATTGAACTGGTGCGCAAGCAACTGGGTCTGGACCAGCCGCTGCATGTTCAGTTCTGGCATTACATGACCAATGTATTGCAAGGCGATTTTGGGACCTCGATGGTTTCTCGTCGCCCGGTTTCAGAAGAGATAGCCAGTCGTTTTATGCCATCGCTATGGCTGACTATTGCCAGTATGGCGTGGGCGGTGTTATTTGGCATGACGGCAGGGATTATTGCCGCGGTATGGCGCAATCGCTGGCCGGACAGATTGAGTATGACGCTGGCGGTCACCGGGATCTCGTTCCCGGCATTTGCGCTTGGCATGCTGCTCATGCAGATATTCTCCGTTGAGCTCGGTTGGTTACCCACCGTTGGTGCTGACACCTGGCTGCACTATATCCTCCCGTCTATTACGCTGGGCGCGGCGGTGGCTGCGGTGCTGGCCCGGTTTACCCGCGCGTCGTTTGTCGATGTGCTCAGTGAAGATTATATGCGGACCGCGCGGGCTAAAGGAGTGAGTGAAACCTGGGTGGTGTTAAAACATGGTCTGCGTAATGCGATGATCCCGGTGGTCACCATGATGGGGCTACAGTTTGGCTTTTTGCTCGGCGGATCTATTGTGGTTGAGAAGGTATTCAACTGGCCAGGGCTTGGGCGGCTGTTGGTGGACTCAGTTGAAATGCGCGACTACCCGGTGATTCAGGCCGAGGTGCTGTTGTTTTCTCTGGAGTTTATTCTTATTAACTTAGTGGTGGATGTGCTCTACGCCGCCATTAATCCGGCTATCAGGTACAAGTAAGGATGCGATTTTTTAACTGGCGCCGACAGGCGATTTTAAATGCGATGCCCCTTGTTAAGCCTGAGCAAATCCGCACGCCGTGGCATGAATTCTGGCGTCGTTTCCGCCGTCAGCGCATGGCGATGTTTGCGGGGCTGTTTGTCCTGTTGCTGATAGCGGTGGCGATTTTTGCGCGCTGGCTGACGCCATTTGATGCCGAGAACTACTTCGATTATGACCGTCTGAATGACGGACCGTCGATGCTGCACTGGTTTGGGGTTGACTCACTGGGACGGGATATCTTTAGCCGCGTGCTGGTTGGCGCGCAAATCTCGCTGGCGGCAGGGGTCTTTGCCGTGTTTATTGGTGCGGCGATTGGCACGGTGTTGGGTCTGCTGGCAGGATACTATGAAGGCTGGTGGGACAGACTGATTATGCGTATCTGCGACGTGCTGTTCGCCTTTCCGGGGATTTTGCTGGCGATAGCCGTCGTCGCCGTGTTGGGCAGCGGCATTGCGAACGTGATCATTGCCGTGGCCGTTTTCTCCATTCCTGCCTTCGCACGCCTGGTGCGCGGAAATACGCTGGTGCTGAAGCAGCAGACCTTTATTGAGTCTGCGCGCAGTATTGGCGCCAGCGATGCGACCATCATTTTTAACCATATCCTGCCGGGTACGGTTTCATCGATAGTGGTCTTTTTTACCATGCGAATTGGCACGTCGATTATCTCTGCCGCGAGCTTGTCATTTCTGGGCTTGGGTGCGCAGCCGCCGACCCCGGAGTGGGGGGCCATGCTCAATGAAGCACGCGCTGATATGGTGATCGCGCCGCACGTGGCGATTTTCCCCGCAGTGGCGATATTCCTGACGGTGCTGGCGTTTAACCTGCTGGGAGATGGTCTGCGCGACGCGCTGGACCCGAAAATTAAAGGGTAAATCACAGGCCTGATAAGACGCATTGGCATCGTTATCAGGCCTTGCCGGATGCGGCGAAACGCCTAATCCGGTCTGCAGTTGGCTTACGCTTATTTAAACGCGGGTGCCCCACAGATCGTATTCATCTGCGTTTTCGACTTTCACGCGGATGATATCGCCAGGTTTCACCTTAGTTTCGCCATTCAGGTATACCGCGCCGTCGATTTCCGGGGCGTCAGCCATACTGCGACCAATCGCGCCTTCTTCGTCAACTTCATCAACGATAACCAGAATTTCGCGGCCCACTTTCTCCTGCAAGCGTTCAGCAGAGATCTGCTGTTGCAACTGCATAAAGCGGTTCCAGCGTTCTTCTTTCACCTCTTCCGGGATTTGGTCCGGAAGATCATTGGCGCCAGCGCCTTCTACCGGGCTGTATTTAAAGCAGCCCACGCGATCCAGACGTGCTTCCTTCAGGAAGTCGAGCAGCATCTGGAAGTCTTCTTCCGTTTCACCCGGGAAACCGACAATGAAGGTGGAGCGCAGCGTCAGTTCAGGGCAGATTTCACGCCACTGCTTGATGCGCGCCAGCTGTCTGTCCACGGAACCTGGGCGTTTCATCAGTTTAAGAATACGCGGGCTGGCATGCTGCAGCGGGATGTCCAGATACGGCAGGATTTTGCCTTCCGCCATCAGTGGGATCACGTCATCAACGTGCGGGTAGGGATAGACGTAATGCAAACGCGTCCAGATCCCCAGTTTTGATAACTGCTCGCACAGATCAACCATGCTGGTTTTGACCGGCTCGCCGTTATGGAAACCGGTGCGATGCTTCACATCCACGCCGTAGGCGGAGGTATCCTGAGAAATGACCAGGATCTCTTTTACGCCTGCATCCACCAGACGTTTGGCTTCGCTGAGGACGTCGCCAATCGGGCGGCTCACCAGATCGCCACGCATCGACGGAATAATGCAGAACGTGCAGCGGTGGTTGCAGCCTTCAGAAATTTTCAGATAGGCATAATGGCGCGGAGTCAGCTTGACCCCCTGCTCAGGAACCAGACTCTGAAACGGGTTGTGCTTAGGTTTTGGCACATAGTGGTGAACGTGCTCCAGAACCTGTTCGTAGCTGTGCGGCCCGGTGATTTCCAGTACCTTTGGGTGAACTTCACGGATCTGATCGACTTTCGCGCCCAGACAGCCGGTGACGATCACCTTGCCGTTTTCGTTCAGCGCTTCGCCGATTGCTTCCAGGGACTCCTGAACCGCGCTGTCGATAAAACCGCAGGTGTTAACGATAACCATATCCGCGTCGTCGTAGCTTGGCACAACATCATAGCCTTCGGTACGAAGTTCGGTCAGGATGCGCTCGGAATCGACGAGGTTTTTCGGACAACCTAGTGATATAAAACCAATTTTTGCCATTTTCTTATACTGTACATTGCTCGTAATCGGGCGATTATACAGATGCCTTCACGGTACATCTATATCTGATCAGCATAAGACCGGGAGAATAAGGACCAATACCCATAAATAGTGGATCGGTTAGCGGAAGGTGTTTAGCGAGTCTAATTCCGGCTTTAAGTGCCACTTCTTGGCTGTAGAAATTAATTATCGTAAATTTTATCTCGTCGAGCGTTATTAATGAGGTTAAATTTGAAAGATATTGTTTTGCAGTCGAAACTTGAAATGGCGAAAACTCTTTATGCTAATGGTGTGAGTTTATATTATATCTCACTGGCTACAGGCTTAAGTTGGCGTGTATTAATGACAGAATTAACGTTTATCGCCAGTCATGAAATTATTCGGCAAAAAACTGACGCTCGCAAACCCAGAGTTTAAATAATTCACCTGTCTATTACCCATCCTGCAAAATTTGAAAGGTAACGTTAATATGTATATTTCGCCACTACCGCTCGCGACGGACTCTGATGTTGATAAACTGAGAGACGATATTGCTAATAAACTCTTATTTACTGTTGGCAAAGATCCCGCCATCGCGACGAAGCGGGAGTGGCTTAATGCGACGTTATATGCGGTTCGCGATCGAATGGTCGAGCGTTGGCACCGTTCTAATCGGGCTCAATTCTCTCAGGATGCGCGCCAGGTTTATTATCTGTCGATGGAGTTTTTAATTGGCCGCACGCTGTCGAATGCGCTGCTGTCGTTAGGTATTTACGATGAAATCAGAAGCGCGCTGGAGGCAATGGGACTTGAACTGGAAGAGTTGATTGACGAAGAAAACGATCCCGGACTTGGGAATGGCGGTCTTGGTCGTCTGGCGGCTTGTTTCCTTGATTCTCTGGCAACGCTTGGCCTGCCGGGATGTGGATACGGCATTCGCTATAACTACGGTATGTTTAAACAAAATATCGTCAACGGCGTACAAAAAGAGTCGCTGGACTATTGGTTAGAATACGGTAATCCGTGGGAATTCAAACGTCATAATACACATTATAAAGTGCGTTTTGGCGGGCGACTGCAACAAGAAGGGAATAAAACCCGCTGGCTTGAAACTGAAGATATTCTGGCGGTGGCCCATGACCAAATTATTCCCGGCTATGCGACGGATACCACCAACACATTACGGTTGTGGAACGTTCAGGTAAATAGTGAGGTTAATGCGGGCAAACTAAATCAGCAGGAAGACTTTGCTACGGAAGTGGAAAACAAATACCACTTTGATCGGATCTCGCGAGTACTGTACCCGGATGATTCGACCGATGCAGGACGTGAGCTGCGTTTACGCCAGGCCTATTTCCTGGCATCGGCTACGATTCAGGACATCCTGAGCCGTCATTATCAGTTGCACCGCACATACGATAATCTGTGCGATAAAATCGCGATTCACCTCAATGATACGCATCCAGTGCTGGCGATCCCTGAGCTGATGCGTTTGCTGATTGATCATCACCAGTTTAGTTGGGATAACGCGTTTGACGTGACCTGTCAGATTTTTTCTTATACCAACCATACATTGATGAGTGAGGCGCTGGAAACCTGGCCGGTAGAAATGTTAAGTCGAATTTTGCCGCGTCATTTGCAGATTATTTTTGAGATAAACGATCGCTTCCTGAAGACGTTACAGGAGCGCTATCGCGATGACAGCGAACTGTTGCAGCGCGTATCGCTGATTGATGAATCTAATGGGCGCGTGGTGCGCATGGCCTGGCTGGCGGTGGTTGTCAGTCATAAGGTAAATGGCGTGTCGGCGTTGCATTCAAAGCTGATGACCGACTCCCTGTTTGCTGACTTTGCGCGTATCTTTCCTTTGCGTTTCACCAACGTAACCAACGGTGTTACGGCGCGGCGTTGGTTGGCGCTGGCAAACCCTGCGCTAGCCAATGTACTGGATGATAATATTGGTGAAAGCTGGCGGACCCAATTAATGCAATTAGGCGAGTTGAAGCAGTATATAGACTATCCGACGGTGAATGAGGCGGTACGCCGGGCGAAGCATGAAAATAAGCAGCGACTGGCGCAACATATTGCCAGCCATTACGGCGTGGTGGTGGATCCAAATGCGCTGTTTGATGTGCAGGTGAAACGTATTCACGAATACAAGCGGCAGCTTATGAATGTGCTTCACGTGATCACGCGCTATAACCGGATTAAAGCCGCGCCGGATGCCAATTGGGTTCCACGTGTCAATATTTTTGCCGGAAAAGCCGCCTCGTCTTACTACATGGCGAAGCAAATTATTCGCTTAATTAACGATGTGGCGCAGCTAGTCAATAATGACCCGCAAACAGGCGGCAAACTGAAGGTGGTCTTTATTCCGGATTACAGCGTTAGTCTTGCTCAGCTAATTATTCCGGCTGCCGATCTGTCAGAACAAATTTCCCTGGCCGGGACGGAAGCCTCCGGGACCAGCAATATGAAATTTGGTATGAATGGCGCGTTGACCATTGGCACGCTCGACGGTGCGAATATTGAAATGCGCGAATATGTTGGGGAAGATAACATCTTCATCTTTGGTAACACGGCTAATCAGGTTGAAGCCTTACGATGTGATGGCTATGACCCGCGACGGATCTTTGAAAATGATGAAGAACTGCACCAGGCGCTGACGCAAATCGGTACAGGTATGTTCAGCCCGCAGGAGCCTGGACGTTACAGAGACGTGCTGGATTCATTGATCAACTTTGGTGACAACTACCAGGTGTTGGCGGATTACCGCAGCTATGTGGACTGCCAGGATGCGGTGGATGAGTTGTATCGAACTCCTCGCGAGTGGACGACAAAGACGATGCATAATATTGCCAACATGGGGTATTTCTCATCGGACAGAACGGTGCAGGAATATGCCGACCATATCTGGCGCATAGCTAAAATTCGCGTATAGCAATTTCCCTAACGCTGGGCCTCCCTGGATTTTATAACAGGGAGGCAGTTTGCAAATCGGCGAGAATGGGGGAGAGGATCTTATGGGTATTGCTGTCTTTGCGCGATGAAGCAAACACACTAAATTGCGGCAGGGGAAACGGCGTGTTTATTTTTTTCAGCCCATACAGATGAGCATGTGTTGCAAATACCTTTTCCGGGATCACCCCTATACAATGGGTATTGGAGACAATCGTCAGTATCGCCGTAAATGATGAGGTAAGCAGGCAGCGCTCCCCGGTTCTGAATTTTTTATCCACAATGCTGCGATGGTAAATGATTTTTTCATTCTTGGTATTATAACCCACCAGGTTCGCGTTTCTGAATTGCGCTTCACTAATGGTGCTGCCGTATAAAGCGTTATTTTTTGATGCCGCCAGTACCAGCCGCATATCGCATATTTTCTGGCATGAAAGGCTTGCTGACTCAACGGAAAAAGTTGAAAAAACGGCATCTGCCTGGCGCATATTCAATAACTCAATAATGCTCTGTTCATTCAGGTCGGCGGTGAGGTGCAGGAGACTGATATCGGCGTCGGTATCGATTATCCTGGCGGTAACTTCAGGAATGACGATAGGGGAAATAAAAGATTCCGTGTAGAGCGTTAGCCTTTTTTTGGCGGCAGGCGTGGAAAGCGGCATCAGCGACGACAGTTTGTCGATAATTGGGATTGTATTATCATAAAGCTCATCAGAGTAGACCGTCGGTAACAGCGCATTTCCGCTGCGGACGAACAGATTATCCCCCATCATTTCTCGCAGTTTTCTCAGGGACTGGCTGACGGCAGAGGGCGAAATGTTCAACATGTCCGCGACCCTGGAAATGCTGCCGACGCTATAGATCAAGCAGAAAATCGTCAGTAGATTGAGATCAATTTTTGATAGCGTGCGAATTTTCTCTGCATCATTTGCTTTCGACATACACCCCTCATAATCAGCGCCACGGCAGTAATCACATCAGGTATAGCAAAAAATGTCAGGCCAGTCAGACACTGACCATTTTCGCTGAGCACACCGTCTGGAGTTGTAACATTGTAAATTATGTTAATCAATTGAGCTTTGTTGATGTAGGACATCTATTTGTTCAAAAAACAACCATACTATTAAGTTGCACCATGGTTGGAAAGAGGAGGAACAAAGTATGGTTGTTGACAGACTGAGAACCGATCTTCTCAACAAATTGATAAACGCCCGTATCGAACTTGCCGCTTATCTGCTGTTGAGAAAAGCGAAAGGCTACATGTCAGTTAGCGAGAGCGATCGTCTGCGTGATAATTTTTTTGTGCTGAATCGCGAATTGCACGAACAATCACAGCTTCACGGTATGCATCTTGATCAGGAAGAGTGGAATGCCCTTCATCGTGCTGAAGGGGCGTTAGCCGCCGCAGCTGTTTGTCTTATGAGTGGACATCACGATTGTCCAACCTTCATCGCCGTTAACGCAGAGAAACTGGAAAACTGCCTGACAACGCTGACGCTGAGTATCCAGTGTTTGCAATCTTATCCAACGCTGGAACACGTCTGAATCAGGGGGAGGGCGCTCCCCCTTTTCGTTAAGATTATGTAAATATGGCAGGATAATTCCCCTTGCTGGCTACGCTTTATGCAGAGCTATTCAGGAGGTGTTATGCGTCGACTCTTTCTCTGTACTATTCCACTTGCGCTATTTTCCACTTATGCCGCCGCGGTAAAAGTGGAAGTGCTGCAAACCAAACTCGATCACCCGTGGTCGCTGGCTTTTTTACCCGACAATCGCGGTATGCTCATTACGCTTAAAGGCGGCCAGCTTCGACTCTGGCAGCCAGATAAGGGGATTTCCGACCCACTGACCGGCGTGCCCAAAGTCTGGGCAAATGGTCAGGGAGGACTGCTTGATGTGGCGTTAGCACCGGATTTTGCACAATCTCGCCGGGTATGGCTGAGCTTTGCTGAAGCTGATAGTGAAGGTAAAGCCGGCACGGCGGTAGGTTACGGGCGGCTGAGCGACGATCTCAAACATCTGCAAGGATTCCAGACCGTTTTTCGCCAACAGCCGAAGCTATCTACCGGAAACCATTTTGGCGGACGTATGGTATTTGATGGTAACGGCTATCTGTTTATTGGCCTCGGTGAGAATAACCAACGAGCCAGCGCACAGGATCTGGATAAGCTGCAGGGTAAGGTGGTACGACTGACCGACGAGGGGAAAATTCCGCCGGATAATCCGTTTGTGGGCAAGACAGGGGAGCGGGCAGAGATTTGGTCATATGGTATCCGCAATCCGCAGGGCATGGCGATGAATCCCTGGAGCGATACCCTGTGGCTCAATGAGCATGGTCCACGCGGGGGCGATGAAATCAATATCCCGGAGAAAGGGAAAAACTACGGCTGGCCGATCGCGACCTGGGGTGTTAACTACAGCGGTCTTAAAATTCCGGAAGCAAAAGGTCAAATTGTTGCTGGCACTGAGCAACCCATCTTTTACTGGGAAAAGTCACCGGCAGTCAGTGGAATGGCTTTTTATAACAGCGACGCCTTCCCTCAGTGGCGGCAGAAGTTGTTCATCGGCGCGTTGAAAGATAAAGAACTGATTGTGCTGAGCGTCAAAGGGAATACCGTCACCGAAGACGGTCGTCTTTTACAGGAACGGGGGCAGCGGATCCGTGATGTCCGCGTCGGACCAGACGGTTATTTATATGTATTAACCGACGAGTCCGACGGGGAATTACTAAAAGTGAGTCCCTGACCTGGTTAGCTGACCGGGATCATCACGACTTTTTGAAACGCCGGGCGCTCGGTCAGTTGTTGATACCAGCGCTCCAGATGTGGGCGTGGGGTCCAGCTCAGGCCAACATTGAACAGGTTGTAGATGAACGGCGCAACGGCAATATCTGCGGTACCAAATTCAGCTCCGGAGAACCATGACTGGTCCGCCAGCGCGTTATCCAGAATGGCAAACAGGTTATCGCAAACCTGAGCGCCCGCCTCGATGGCCGCCGTGTCGCGCTGATCGGCAGGTGTTCTGACCAGACCAAATAAGATAACCCGATGCGCAGGGCTTAGCGTCTGGTTCGCCCAGTCCATCCATTTTTCACCGACAGCGCGCGCAGCCGGAGCATCAATCCACAAACGCTTTTGTCCGTACTGAGCGGCCAGATAGCGGACAATGGTATTGGATTCCCACAGAACAACGCCCGTTTCATCATCGCGTAGCAGCGGGACAAGTCCGTTGGGGTTCAGTGCCAGATAGTCGGCATCGCGGTTACCGCCATGCTGTCCGCCCGCCAGAATTTGGTTATACGGCAGTTCCAGTTCCTCGAGCGTCCACAATACTTTTTTTACGTTGGTCGAGTTATTGCGACCCCACAGTGTAATCATAGTAACCCCGCAAATTAATTGAGCAGCTTTATGGCTGCAGATGCCATCTGACGAGCTCACATGGTGGGGTAAACCTAATATTTACGCAACAAAGTCTAAAAAAATCGTGCCAGGAGCAGCGCAGCGCGGCGTTATTGCATAAACTTTAAAAACTTTACCAACTTACGGTTTCTTTAAGCTCGTTAGTGCGTTATTACTCACCGCACTTATTTTACACGTCATCCATCAGACCTTTTCTGCATGGGTTGGCCGAGGTCGTTTGGCCGGTTTTGTGTAAACACGGTGTGGTATGACGTGGTTTTTTGGAATGGATACTCGGGTGGCATTTATGACGCAATACTTCTCTTCACTTCGCAGCTTTGCTGCAGGTTCTGCACTCTTAATCCTCTTGGCGCCGACCGTACAGGCGGCGGAGCAACCGACGGCCCCACCGAGCGTGGACGCGCGCGCGTGGATCCTGATGGATTACGCCAGCGGCAAAGTGCTGGCGGAAGGTAATGCTGATGAGAAACTGGACCCTGCCAGTCTGACCAAAATCATGACCAGCTATGTGGTTGGTCAGGCGCTAAAGGCCGGGAAAATTAACCTCAACGACATGGTCACGGTGGGCAAAGACGCCTGGGCAACCGGTAACCCGGCCCTGCGCGGTTCGTCGGTCATGTTCCTCAAACCTGGCGATCAGGTTGCGGTGTCCGATCTGAACAAAGGCGTTATTATTCAGTCCGGGAACGATGCCTGTATTGCACTTGCTGATTACGTTGCCGGTAGTCAGGAATCCTTCATTGGCCTGATGAACGGCTACGCGAAAAAACTGGGGCTGACCAACACCACTTTCCAGACGGTGCATGGCCTGGATGCCGCAGGACAGTTCAGTACCGCACGTGATATGGCGCTGCTCGGGAAAGCGCTCATCCACGATGTACCGGAAGAGTATGCTATCCACAAAGAGAAAGAGTTTACCTTTAATAAAATCCGCCAGCCGAACCGCAACCGTCTGTTGTGGAGTACCAACCTGAACGTGGACGGTATGAAAACCGGGACCACTGCCGGGGCGGGATACAACCTGGTGGCTTCCGCAACTCAGGGCGATATGCGCCTGATCTCCGTGGTGCTGGGAGCGAAAACCGACCGCATTCGTTTTAATGAGTCAGAAAAGCTGCTGACCTGGGGCTTCCGCTTCTTTGAAACCGTTACGCCGATCAAGCCGGATGCGACTTTCGTGACCCAGCGCGTCTGGTTTGGTGATAAGAGCGAAGTTAATTTGGGCGCTGGAGAAGCGGGTTCGGTGACCATCCCGCGTGGTCAGCTCAAAAACCTGAAGGCCAGCTTTACCCTCACCGAGCCACAGTTAACCGCGCCGCTGAAGAAAGGTCAGGTTGTGGGCACTATCGACTTCCAGTTGAACGGGAAATCCATCGAGCAGCGTCCGCTGATGGTGATGGAAGACGTTGAAGAGGGCGGATTCTTTAGCCGCATGTGGGACTTTGTGATGATGAAATTCCACCAGTGGTTTGGTGGCTGGTTCTCTTAATCTTCGCGTTTGCCGGATGACGCTATCGCCATCCGGCAGCATCTCTTAATAAATCAGCTTTATACGTTGCGCTTTCGCGTACTCAACAAACGCCTCGTCAGGACGGCTGTCGCTGATGATGGTATCAAAGCATTTTACTTCACCCATCCTCGCAGGGCGCACCTTACCAAATTTGCTGTGATCGACCACCAGCACGTGATGCTGCGCCATCGACATCGCCCAGTGTTTCACCGGCAGCTCTTCCAGGTTAAAACAGGTCGCGCCTTTCTCAATATGAACGCCTGCCGCGGAATAAAAGGCGATATCCGGACACAGATTGTTCAGCGTTTCCTGGAAATCGAGCGGTTTGAAAATCGCGTTGCTGGCATGGAATTCGCCACCACACAGAATAACGCGGCACTGCGGTTTTTCCTGCAACACCAGAAACGTATTTAACGAGTAGCAGATTGCGGTGAAAGGCACTTCATTGTCGATGGCTTCAATGATCCACGGCGTGGTGGTGCCACAGTCGAAAAAGATGGTCTGGTGCGCCTGAACGAGGCTTGCCGCCTGTAGGGCGGCGCGGCGTTTTTCATCAACCAGCCGGGATTTTTGATCGCTGATTAAATAGTGATTTGCGCTGCGGGGTTCCAGAACAATATAGCCCCCGAGCAGGACGACGGGAGCATCGTTATTATTCAGGTCGCGACGAATGGTCATCTCGGATACACCCAGCAGCGTCGCGGCTTCTTTGAGGTGTAATTTATCGCTGCGTTTCAGCGCCTGCAGTAATTGACCAATACGCTCATCGCGTCGAGTTTCCATAGTTCCCCTGGAGAGTAGAATAAGTGCTCTGTGCCGCGCTTAATATTACTCTTTTTACCGTGGGTTAGTCACGCACCCAGCCTTTACGGATGGGCAGAGCGAAGCAGGCGCGATAGCAATTTTGCAAGCCGAGATACAGGGGTGCGCCAAAGCGCTGCCAGATCATCTGGGCACTCAGACAGCCAATCAGTCCGGCGAGTAATCCTCCCAGCATATCCAGCGGCCAGTGTACGCCAAGGTAGACCCGCGACCAGGCAATTGCTACGGCAACGCCCATCAGCAGAGCGCCCGTCCAAAGGCGATGCCAGAACAGGAAAGCGAGGGCAAAGGTAAAGATAACCGTACCGTGATCGCTCGGGAAAGAGTCATCCGCTGCATGATGCAGGAAGTTGTAACCGATGTGGTTAACAAACGGACGATCGTGGGGGAACAGATGTCCCATCAGCCATGAAATCGTCAGCCCGACGATGAGCGCAATCGCCATTTTGATGACCAACTGACGCTGGAGCATAACCTGGTCGCGCGGTCCCCAAAGCCAAAGTACAACGGCTAACAATGGCACGATGTTAATCAGGTCTTTGGCAATAAAAATCGCCAGCGATATCATCCATTGCGCAGAGTCCGGCGTGGCATTGATGAGATAAAAAAGTGAGTTGTTCAGATTTTCCAGCATAACGTCCAGACTCAGTGTAATCGTTTAAAGGCCCATAGGGGGGAGAGCATAAAATTGCTTTCACGGAATAAAAAGCGGTCTTGTCTTATTTGTCTGCTAAATGACTATTTTTAAGACAGTTAATGAGACTTATTGAGCATGATAGCGGCCTCAACTTAAATTAACCTTAAAGCAAAATGTTCTTGAGCAAATGAGTGTAAAAATGTGCGCATTTTGCTTTCAAATCACATAATTCACTATCACCAGTACGGCGCATTTATTACACTTTGCGCGATTTTTCTATAGTTAAGAGATTGCATGCAGAACCGTTTATCTTCAGGCGCCCGTTTGGGGCGTCAGGCATTACTTTTCCCTCTCTGTCTGGTGCTTTACGAATTCTCTACTTATATCGGCAACGATATGATCCAGCCCGGAATGTTGGCGGTGGTGGAGCAATATAACGCCGGATTAGATTGGGTACCCACATCGATGACCGCCTATCTGGCTGGCGGCATGTTTTTGCAGTGGTTGTTAGGACCGCTGTCGGATCGTATTGGACGTCGCCCGGTGATGTTAACCGGTGTGCTGTGGTTCATTGTGACCTGCCTTGCGACCCTGCTTGCGCAGAATATTGAGCAGTTTACCTTCCTGCGTTTTTTACAAGGGATAAGCCTGTGCTTTATTGGCGCGGTGGGTTACGCCGCAATTCAGGAATCTTTTGAAGAAGCGGTGTGCATAAAAATAACCGCGTTGATGGCAAACGTAGCGCTGATTGCGCCACTTCTGGGTCCGTTGGTCGGCGCAGCCTGGGTACATATTCTGCCGTGGGAAGGGATGTTTATCCTGTTTGCCGCTCTTGCCGCCATCTCCTTTTTTGGTCTGCAACGGGCGATGCCGGAAACGGCAACCCGACTTGGCGAAAAGTTATCCATTAAAGAGCTGGGCAAAGATTATAAGTTGGTGCTGAGGAATGTGCGCTTCGTGGCTGGTGCGTTGGCATTGGGGTTTGTCAGCCTGCCGTTACTGGCGTGGATTGCGCAGTCGCCGATTATCATCATTAGCGGTGAACATCTCAGCAGCTACGAATATGGCCTGTTGCAGGTGCCGATTTTTGGCGCGCTGATTGCCGGTAACCTGGTTCTGGCGCGCCTGACTTCGCGCAAAACCGTACGTTCGCTGATTATCATGGGCGGCTGGCCAATCGCCGTCGGGCTGGTGATTGCCGCAGCGGCTACGGTGGTATCATCCCATGCATATCTATGGATGACGGCAGGTTTGAGCATCTATGCGTTTGGCATTGGCGTGGCGAATGCGGGACTGGTACGTCTGACGCTGTTCGCCAGTGAAATGAGTAAAGGTACGGTTTCCGCCGCCATGGGGATGTTGCAGATGCTGATTTTTACCGTTGGTATCGAGTTGAGTAAACACGCTTATCTGCTGGGAGGGAACGGTTTGTTCAGCCTGTTCAATCTGGCAAGCGGCGTACTGTGGCTGATTCTGATGGTTATCTTCCTGAAAGATAAACGGGTAGGGGATTCACGGGAAGGTTAAAGCCCGGTTGCCCGGGCCTGGCGACAACTTAGTGGTGATCGTCAATCTGATGTTCGATAACCATCCCTTCACCGACGCTTGCAACATGTCGCGCATAAGGATGTGCGCGATAAACAGGAGCCGGGGCAGGTGCCGGAGCAACATACACCGTTTGCGGCGCGGAAGTCACACTGACCGCCTGCGGAACGCTGACGGAAGAGGGTACAACCACCACCTTGTAACCGCTGGGAACGTCAACAGTAACGCTTTGCGCAAATGCTGTTCCCGCAAAACCCAGCAACAATGTCGCCATCAGTATACTTTTCTTCATAATCCGCTCGCCTGAAATATTCACCGGAAGTAATAATCCAGTGGGTTAATTTGAGGCGGATTATGAATAGATCATGCCATTATTTTGTTGCCGTCTGTGCTGAGGCATTAATGCGTAAACGGTGCTTCATTCTTTAACACGCGGTCGATAATATCCAGCACAGCCTCTTCGTTGTTCGACCCCGCGCGATATTTAGCCGCCTGGATAACCGGCTCATGGGCGTTGGCCATTGCAAAACTAAATCCTGCCTGACGCAGCATCTCAATATCATTTCCGCCATCGCCAAACACAACAACCTCATCGTCGTTAATATTCCAGCGGTGTTGCAGCAGGCGCAGACCATTTGCCTTATGCACGCCGGGAATAATTAAATCGATACTGCCGTAGCCGGTATGCACCGGCACCATAATGTCGCCAATGGCTTCATGCAGATCAGCCTGCACCTGCGGGATACGGTCGTCGGAAATATTCAACCCGAACTTGAAGAAAACGTCGTTAAGATCGTCAAAATTATCTACAAATTCAAGACGATGATAATACATGGCGGAAACAGTTTTATGCTCGTCGCTGTACTGCTTCAGCGTATAGGCGCTGCTTTTACCACAGGCGATAATGTCGATGTCCGTGCGGGTCAGCAGATGCTGCACGATGGCATGAAAATCGTCTTTCGCCAGCTCGCCGTTAAAAACATCTTCGCCTTCACTGACCACCCAACCGCCGTTTTCGGCAACAAAAGAGATTTCACTGGCCAGTTCAGGGAAAAAGGAGATGAGCTGGTAATACTGGTTGCCGCTGGCGACCACGAAGCGGATCCCTTGTTCTTTCATCTGACGATATTGCGCCATAAAGCGCTCACGGTTATAGGTTTTTTGGTCGCTTAAAAATGTGCCGTCCATGTCGACCGCAATTAATTTGATACTCATTAGCTGTTCTCCATCACAGTGGTATTTTTGAGATCTGGTTTCGCCACCGCTTTTGCGACGATGGCGGCGACAAGCACCAGCGCCAGCACCACCAGCATAGCGCTGCGCAGGCCGTAGTGTTCACCCAGGTAGCCCAGCAGTGGCGGTCCTACCAGGAACGCCAGATAGCCGGTCGTTGCGACAACGCTGACGCGGGTTGGCGCATCGGGGCCGGTGTCGCTGGCAGCCGAAATGGTCAACGGGAAGCCCAGTGATGCGCCGAGTCCCCACAGAATAACGGAAACACCTGCCACCCAGGAGCTGTCGACAAAAATAATCAGGCTAATTCCGAGTGCGCCCATCAGCGCACTGGCACGCACCACCGCGACGCGGCTATAGCGGTCGATGAACCAGCCGCCGGTAAATCGTCCAACGGTCATACCCAACGTAAAGCCGGCATAAATCAGCGAGCCTGATGTCGGGCTAAATCCATGTCCGTCCACCATTAGCAGCGGAAGCCAGTCGTTGGCGGAACCCTCAGCAAATGCCATCGCCAGCACCACGACGCCAATCAGCAATAGCTGGATATCGCGATAAAAAGGCAACCCTTTTTCGCCGGAGTGAGTTCCGTCAGCGGCATTTTTACCCGTGCCGTCAGGAATCGCTTTGATAGCGATGAAGATAGGGGGGATTGCAACCATCGCCGCCAGCAGAATATGCGCGGTCGCTGGGACGCTGAAGGCGGTAAGCATCATTCCGACCCCTGCACCTGCCAGCGTTCCCAGGCTGTAAAAACCGTGCATCATCGGCAGCACGGTTTTATTCATTTCGCGCTCAACTGCCGCACCTTCGACGTTGATGGCGACTTCTGCCGCGCCAAAACTGGCACCAAATACGCCCAGGCCAAACGCGAAAAGCCAGGCGGAATGCAGCCAGAGCGCCCCGCTGAGGATTGCCATTCCGAGAACTGCGCAAGACATGGTGGTGCGGATCACTTTACGCGTGCCAAATCGTTTCACCAGCCAGGCCGAACAAAGAATGCCACTCATCGAACCGATAGAGAGTCCAAATAGCACCGCGCCCATTTCAGCGGTGGAGATGGAGAGAATATCTCTGATGGCAGGGGTACGCGTTGCCCAGGAGGCCATTAATAATCCTGGTAAAAAGAAGAACGTGAACAGCGCCCAGGTACGACGTCTTAAGGCTTTGCGTGATGAGATGCCAGTCATGAATTCGAGCCAAAGAAAAGAGGAAAGAAGACAACATTAGCAAGGTTGTGTACATTTGTACACAAATGCAAGAAGAGGTAATGCAGTGCGACGTGCGAACGATCCGCAGCGGCGGGAAAAAATAGTTCAGGCAACTCTGGATGCGGTAATAGCCCATGGTATTCATGCGGTTACACATCGCAAGATTGCGACAATTGCTCAGGTGCCCCTAGGGTCTATGACCTATTACTTTTCGGGTATCGATGAGCTTTTGATGGAGGCGTTTGGCCGTTTTACTGACAGGATGCTGCTGCAGTATCAGGCCTTTTTTGCCGACGTTAAGGATGCGTCGCAGGCTTGCCAGGCTATTACCGATATGATTTACAGCTCTCAGGTCACCACGCCTGACAACATGGAGCTCATGTATCAGTTATATGCCTTCGCCAGCCGTAAACCGGCGCTAAAAACGGTGATGCAAAACTGGATGCTACGCAGCCAACAAACGCTGGAGCAGTGGTTTGACCCGGTGACGGCGCGGGCGCTGGATGCGTTTATTGAAGGGATGACGCTGCATTTTGTCACGGACAAAAAACCGCTGCAGCGAGAAGATATTTTGCTGATGGTGGAGCGTATAGCGGGCTTGTCCGCGACAGTCAGCTCTGGGTAGCGCCCCCGGTAATATTCACCACCGTGGCGGTGATTGCTGCTGCATGGTCTGAAGCCAGAAAGGTCATTACCTCAGCAATTTGAGCAAGCGTAGGCAGGCGCCCGAGCATGGTGCTTTGCGCCGCGCCCGCTAACAATTGATCGACGGTTATACCCATTGATTGCGCTTTTGCGGAGAAAATCTCTCCGGTATACGAGCCGGCCGCTACCGCGTCCACAATCGCATGTGATCGCACGCCGACGACCCGAACATTTGCCGGCCCCAGTTCGCTGGCGAGCGCTTTAATAAATGCCTCTGTTCCCGCACAGCCGACGATGTGACCCAGATGTCCAGGCATCGCCATCGGGGCCGCGGGCGCGACAACGGTGAGAATGACACCCGCTCGATCGCCGCCCATGTGCGGCGTTACAGATTTTGCGATATTGAACTGCGCCGAGAGGAAAGGGGTGATACCGCCCATATACTCAGGGAGGGATAATGCCTCAATGCGCTTACCCTGCTCATGCATAAAGCCGGTCGCGTTAACTACCACATCTATTCCACCGGTTTGCTGCGCAAGTTGAGTAATTTGTTTTGATGCGTCGTGTTCGTCGAGTACATCGGTGATAAAGGTATCGACGGTACCGCCTGCTGTTCGAAGGCGACTGGCCGTCCAATCCAGCTTTTCCTGACTGCGCGCGCCCAGGTACACATGGGCACCTTCGCGCGCCATGGCCTGCGCAACCGCACTACCAATAGCCCCGCTGCCACCGAAGATCACCGCGACTTTGCCTGCGAGCAACATAGCTTACTCCCGTCACCATTAAGCACCGAGTAAAAGTATGTGCCATAACCGGCGTGCTGCAAATATAGGGCGACATTTCCTGGGAGGAAGGAGGGAGGCAAAATACAGGCAACAAAAAACCCATCAACCTTGAACCAAAACGGCGGGGTTGATGGGCTCCACAAATTGGGGACATCAAAGAAAAGCAGTGGCAATAGTTATGACTGACGCCTTGAAGAAAAGTTCTGCTTACCTGCAAAAAATTTTCGTTAAAGGGTAAATCTCAGCGCTAACCAAGGCCAGGCCAGACAATGACGATGAGTGTCCCCGCTAATGTCAGCAGAACGTTGGCAATCGCGTAGGTCCCGGCATAGCCTAATGCGGGGATGTTACTGCGAGCCGTGTCGCTGATGATTTCCATTGCCGGAGCGCAGGTACGCGCGCCCATCATGGCGCCAAACAGCAGGGCGCGGTTCATACGTAATACGTAAGCACCGAACAAGAAACAGATGACAACCGGCACCAGGCTGACCACCAGACCGGCAATCAGCATTTGACCACCGACAACGCCAAGGCCATTGCCAATGCCGCTGCCCGCGCTTAAACCGACGCCTGCCATAAATACCATCAGGCCAAACTCTTTGACCATGTTCAACGCCCCCTGCGGGATATAGCCAAACGTTGGGTGGTTGGCACGCAGGAAGCCCAGCATGATCCCGGCGAACAGCAGTCCAGCCGCATTCCCGATGCCGAAGCTGAAATTACTGAACTGGAAGGTGATCATCCCGATCATCAGACCGATGATAAAGAAGGCGCAGAAGGCCAGGAGATCGGTCACCTGACTGTGAATGGAAATGAAGCCGATACGGTCGGCAATGGTTTTCACGCGGCGGGCATCCCCACTGACCTGTAGCACATCACCTTTATTAAGCACGACGTTGTCATCGATAGGCATTTCAATCTGGCTACGGATCACGCGGTTGAGGAAACAGCCGTGGTCGGTCAATTTCAACTGGGCCAGGCGACGGCCAACGGCATTGTGGTTTTTCACCACAATTTCTTCAGTGACGATGCGCATATCGAGCAGATCGCGATCGAACACCTCTTTCCCATTACGGAAGCTGGGGTCGAGGCGGGCATGTGCGTCCGGATAACCCACCAGGGCTATTTCATCGCCCATTTGCAGTACCGCGTCGCCATCCGGGTTGGCCAGGATGCCGTTGCGACGGATGCGTTCAATATAACAACCGGTCTGGCGATAGATACCCAGTTCGCGCAGATTTTTGCCATCGGCCCATGCCACCAGCTCCGGACCAACGCGATAGGCGCGGATCACCGGCAGATACACTTTGCGGTTGGCGTCTGTGTCCAGACCCCGTTCACGTGCGATTTGTTGGGCGCTGGTTTGCAGGTCCTGATGCTGAAGTTTTGGCAAGTAACGCGCACCAACAATCAGACTGACCAGACCAATCAAATAGGTGAGGGCGTAGCCGAGGCTCAGGTTATCAAGGGCGGTTGAAAGCGATGTTCCCGACATTCCCGAATGGCGCAAGGTGTCACCTGCGCCGACCAGCACCGGCGTGGAGGTCATCGAGCCAGCCAGCATACCCGCCGTCAGGCCGATGTCCCAGCCAAATAGCTTACCCAGCCCCAGGGCGATCAGCATTGCGCTACCGACCATCACCAGAGCAAGCATTAGATAATTTTTCCCATCGCGAAAAAAAATCGAAAAAAAGTTGGGGCCGGCTTCGACGCCGACACAAAAAATAAACAGCATAAAGCCGAGATTTAATGCGTCAGTGTTAATACTAAAGTGCTGCTGACCTAATAATAGGGACACCACTAAAACGCCAATGGAATTACCGAGTTGGACTGAACCCAGGCGTAATTTACCCAGACACAGGCCCAGTGCCAGGACCACAAATAATAACAGGATGTAATTCCCATTTAACAAATCTGCGACGTTTATATTCACGGAGACTAACTTCTTGTTTACTAGTAAGCTATTGAAAGAAATGGCAATTTACGCTAATGTTTTTGCCAGAAATTAAGGGGGCGACAGCTTCGTACACAGCCCCGAATAATGCAGCGTAACAATATATGCGGCTAGTTTAATCTCATTACGTATCAACGGCTATAAGAATCGTGTGAGTGTGTTTTTGGCATGGAATGCCAGGTTACTTTATCTGACTGGACGCCTGCGGGCGAAAAGAGTGTTCGATAGAGAATGTGTCAGGAGGAACGATTGAAACATAAGCAAAGTTGGGCGGGTGCGGTCTGCTGCTTTGTGCTCTTTATTGTGGTGTGTCTTTCATTAACGCTGAACGTGAAAGGGGCATTCAGGGCGGCAGGGCATCCTGAGGTCGGATTGTTGTTTTTTATCCTGCCTGGTGCTGCAGCAAGTTTTTTCTCCCATCGTCGGGAGGTGCTCAAACCCCTTCTTGGTGCCATGTTGGCGGCGCCGTGCTGTCTGTTACTGATGCGGTTCGTTTTTATGCCGACGCGTTCATTGTGGCAAGAGCTGGCGTGGTTGTTTAGTGCGGTGTTTTGGTGCGCGCTTGGCGCATTATGTTTTTTGTTTATCAGTAGCCTGTTCAATCAGCATCAACGACGGAAAAAGAACTGATGACGCCCTCCAGCGGAGGGCGTAGAAACAGCTATCAGGCGAACAGATTCATGTTCTCTTTTGCCCACGCTTCAAAATCCGTGCAGCCGCCGATGTGTTTTTGATCAACAAAAATCTGCGGAACGGTTTCGACTGGCTTACCTACCGTCTTTTCCAGATCGGCTTTCGTAATACCTTCGGCATGGATATCAATGTAGCGGAAGTTAAAATCGTCATGCTCATTGCTTAATTTTTCTGCTAATTCTTTTGCGCGCACGCAATACGGGCACCCTGGACGACCAAAAATAACGGCAAACATCTCTCTCTCCTCGAACTTATCAGGCCGGATGGCAATACTGTTTATGATGCCGCGATTTGTGACGGATGAAAAGCAGGTTCAGCCTGTTGCTTTGATATCCTCAAGCTATAACTGTTAAACACGACAAGCCGGAACGTTTTATAATGAAAGCCATTTTGCCGGGAGGCCGCTTATGCGCACAATTGGTACATTACCCAAAAGCGTATTGATGCTGGAAATCATAGGGATGGTTTTGTTATCGCTGGCGTTGCTATCGCTTAACGATTACCTCTCTTTACCCGCGCCGCTTAGCAGTCCGTTAGCCTGCGTGGTGATGATATTTCTGGGTGTGCTGCTGATGCTCCCCGCTGCGGTGGTATTAACGTGGCGTATTGCTCAACGGCTTGCGCCGCAGCTGATGTCACGAGCCCCCGGCGATTCTTCCCGTTCAGACAGAGAAAAAAGAGATGACGCCAACCATTGATCTACTTCGTAGCCATCGTTCCATTCGCCATTTCACCGATGATACCATTTCGGATGCGCAGCGAGAGGCGATAATTGCCGCCGCTCAGGGTACATCAAGTTCCAGTTTTTTACAGTGCTCGACGATTGTTCGCATAACGGATAAAGCCCTGCGTGAATCACTGGCTACTTTATCCGGTGGACAAAAACATGTGGCGCAGGCCGCTGAATTCTGGGTATTTTGCGCTGATTTTAATCGCCATTTGCAGATTTGCCCTGACGCGCAACTCGGGTTGGCGGAACAACTGCTGCTGGGCGTGGTTGATACCGCGATGATGGCGCAAAACGCGCTAACAGCTGCAGAGTCTTTGGGGCTTGGCGGCGTGTTTATTGGCGGCCTGCGTAACAACATTGAGCCAGTCACCGAACTGCTGAAGCTTCCGCAACACGTTCTGCCGCTGTTTGGGCTGTGTCTCGGCTGGCCTGCCGATAACCCGGATATCAAGCCGCGTCTGCCCGCATCGCTTGTGGTGCACGAAAACCAGTATCAGCCGCTCAATAAAGAGGCTTTGTCGCAATATGATGAGCAGCTCGCGCAGTACTATCTGACCCGAGGCAGTAATACGCGCCGTGACACCTGGAGCGACCATATTCGCCGTACCATCATTAAAGAAAGTCGCCCCTTTATCCTGGAATATTTGCATAAACAGGGATGGGCCACGCGCTAAAGATTTTAACCCAGTGTATGATACGCCAGCTTTTACCAGGTCATTCAGAGAGGTGCAGGGTGAAAATTGCCATTTTATCCCGGGACGGAACGCTCTATTCTTGTAAACGCCTGCGTGAAGCGGCGATGCATCGCGGTCACCTGGTAGAAATTATCGATCCCCTTTCTTGCTATATGAACATTAGCCCGGCGGCGTCCTCTATTCATTACAAGGGCCGGCAGCTTCCCCATTTCGACGCGGTGATCCCAAGGATTGGTTCAGCGATTACCTTTTACGGTACGGCGGCGTTGCGCCAGTTTGAGATGCTGGGTAGCTATCCGCTGAATGAATCAGTAGCGATTACACGGGCGCGCGACAAGCTGCGTTCGCTGCAGTTGCTGGCGCGTCAGGGCATCGATTTACCCATCACCGGGATCGCCCACTCTCCGGACGATACCAGCGATATGATTGATATGGTTGGCGGCGCGCCGCTGGTGGTGAAGCTGGTTGAAGGCACGCAGGGGATTGGCGTGGTACTGGCGGAAACGCGCCAGGCCGCAGAAAGCGTGGTGGATGCCTTTCGTGGGTTGAATGCCCATATTCTGGTTCAGGAATATATCAAAGAAGCGAAAGGGCGAGATATTCGCTGTTTCGTGGTAGGTGACGAGGTGGTGGCGGCCATTGAGCGCCGGGCGAAAGAGGGCGATTTTCGTTCTAATCTCCATCGCGGCGGGGTTGCCACGATTGCGAACATTACGCCGCGCGAAAGAGAAATTGCGCTCAAAGCCGCTCAGACAATGGGCCTGGACGTTGCAGGCGTTGATATTCTGCGCGCTGAACGTGGGCCGCTGGTTATGGAAGTCAACGCGTCTCCCGGACTTGAAGGGGTGGAGAAAACCACCGGAATAGATATTGCAGGCAAGATGATCCAGTGGATCGAGCGTCACGCTACGCCTGAATTTTGCCTTAAAATCGGCGGCTAAGCACAATATCGATTTCGATCGTGGTATGACACGATCTTTTTGCGTAAGCTGTGCCGGTATTTTTTTCATCAATAGAGGTCGCACATTATTATGACATCACTGGTCGTTCCCACTCTGGATACGTTGCGTCAATGGCTCGACGACCTGGGCATGAGTTTTTTTGAATGCGATACCTGTCAGGCGCTGCATTTGCCGCATATGCAGAATTTTGACGGCATCTTTGATGCAAAAGTTGATTTGGTCGATAACGTCATTCTGTTTTCCGCGATGGCGGAAGTCAGACCTTCTGCACTGCTGCCACTGGCCGCCGACCTGTCTGCGATTAATGCCAGTTCACTGACGGTGAAAGCCTTTCTGGATATGCAGGATGATAATCTGCCAAAGCTGGTGGTTTGCCAGTCTTTATCCGTTACGCCAGGCGTGACGTTTGAGCAGTTTGAATATTTTGTTCGCCAGAGTGAAGAGCAAATATCGATGGTGATCCTCGAAGCCGGTGCGCATCAGCTGTTATTTAACGCTGAAGAAGATGCGCAAAACAGCAGCGCTGAAGTTCATTTCCTCCATTAATTCTTCCTGAATCTGGACATATATTGCGCAGCCGCTGCCAGAGCGGTTGCGTATTGCCCGTTTTTATTCTGCGTTTAACCTTTCATTAAAGAATTATTCACCTCGATTCAGCGCATTCCGCTTTATGTCATAGACAATTCTTGCATAAAAAATTGATAAAAGACGTTTTTTAATCTGGGCTATATCCACAATTCCTGGCTAAAGTTATTCTTGCGAAGCTTACCAACGCCATCATTTAAACAGCCCCTTGTGACCTGAGCTGCGGCCACAATGTATGTTGAATGCATAGGCGGATGCCAGCGAGCAATAGCGGCGTGAGGAGAGGCCTCTCTTTTCATTGGTGCCGCATGAAAGAATATGCACGTTTCTTGCATATGATTAGAGTGTGACATTTTTGTTCGTTTGTTAACGAACTTTCAGAAGGAAAGAGATTATGACCGCCTTAAATAAAAAATGGTTATCAGGCCTGGTTGCGGGCACTCTGATGGCTATCTCTGCCGGTACGCTCGCTGCTGAACAAAAAACGCTGCATATTTATAACTGGTCTGATTATATTGCCCCGGATACGGTGGCTAATTTTGAAAAAGAGACCGGAATTAAGGTTATCTATGACGTATTTGATTCCAATGAAGTGCTGGAAGGTAAGCTCATGGCTGGCAGTACCGGCTTTGACCTTGTTGTTCCATCCGCCAGTTTCCTTGAGCGTCAACTGACTGCAGGCGTCTTTCAGCCGCTGGATAAGAGCAAATTGCCGGGCTGGAAAAACCTCGATCCTGAACTGCTAAAGCTGGTGGGTAAACACGATCCGGACAACAAGTTTGCGATGCCGTACATGTGGGCCACGACCGGCATTGGCTATAACGTGGATAAAGTCAAAGCGGTGCTGGGGCCGGATGCGCCGGTTGATAGCTGGGATTTGATCCTCAAGCCAGAAAATCTGGAAAAACTCAAAAGCTGCGGCGTCTCTTTCCTTGATGCTCCCGAAGAGGTGTTCGCCACGGTGCTGAACTATTTGGGTAAAGACCCAAACAGTACCAAAGCGGATGATTACACCGGGCCGGCAACGGATCTGCTGCTAAAACTGCGTCCGAATATTCGCTATTTCCACTCCTCGCAGTACATCAACGACCTGGCAAACGGTGATACCTGCGTCGCGATCGGCTGGGCCGGGGACGTATGGCAGGCAGCAAACCGTGCGAAAGAAGCGAAAAATGGCGTCAATATCTCATTCTCCATTCCTAAAGAAGGTGCAATGGCGTTCTTTGACGTGTTCGCGATGCCAGCCGATGCGAAAAACAAAGATGAAGCCTATCAGTTCCTTAACTACCTGCTGCGCCCTGATGTGATTGCGCATATTTCCGACCACGTGTTCTATGCCAATGCCAACAAAGAAGCGACAGCACTGGTCAGCCAGGAAGTTCGTGACAACCCGGGCATTTACCCGCCTGCGGATGTTCGCGCCAAGCTGTTCACGCTGAAAGTTCAGGATCCGAAGATCGATCGTGTCCGTACTCGCGCCTGGACGAAGGTAAAAAGCGGAAAATAACCTGATGTATGGGACGTGACCCGGCAGGATTTACGCCTGCCGGGCAGTATCGATCCCGGACACACAAAACCCGGCAATACGCACCACCGTGGTGCGTTATTTGCACCGTTTCTTTGTTTTATGCCGGAGAGCACCTGAGTGAATGATGCAACCCCACGCCCACAAGCGAAAATCCGCAAGGCGCTGACCCCGCTGCTTGAAATTCGCAATCTGACCAAGTCATTTGACGGTCAGCACGCCGTTGATGACGTCAATCTTACTATCTACAAAGGTGAAATATTTGCTCTGCTCGGCGCGTCCGGCTGTGGCAAATCGACCCTGCTGCGGATGCTGGCGGGATTTGAACAGCCGACAACCGGGCAAATTATGCTTGATGGCGTCGATTTAGCGCACGTTCCGCCTTATCTACGTCCGATTAATATGATGTTTCAATCCTATGCCTTGTTTCCGCATATGACGGTAGAGCAAAACATTGCCTTTGGCCTCAAGCAGGACAAACTGCCGAAGGCTGAAATCGCCAGCCGGGTGAATGAGATGCTGGGCCTGGTGCATATGCAGGAGTTTGCCAAACGTAAACCGCATCAGCTTTCTGGCGGTCAACGCCAGCGTGTGGCGTTGGCGCGTAGCCTGGCGAAAAGGCCGAAGCTGCTGCTGTTGGATGAACCGATGGGAGCGCTGGATAAAAAGCTCCGTGACCGCATGCAACTGGAAGTGGTGGATATTCTTGAACGCGTCGGCGTGACCTGCGTGATGGTGACGCACGATCAGGAAGAAGCCATGACGATGGCGGGGCGCATTGCGATCATGAACCGTGGCAAATTTGTCCAGATCGGCGAACCGGAAGAGATCTACGAGCATCCGACCACGCGTTACAGCGCAGAGTTTATCGGTTCGGTTAACGTCTTTGAGGGGCTGCTGAAAGAACGGCAGGAAGATGGTCTGGTTATTGAGTCTCCAGGTCTGGTGCATCCACTGAAAGTTGACGCCGATGCTTCTGTTGTCGATAACGTCCCGGTGTATGTTGCGCTGCGCCCGGAAAAAATTATGCTCTGCGAAGCTCCTCCGCCAGAGGGATATAACTTCGCGGTAGGCGAAGTGGTGCACATTGCCTACCTGGGTGATTTGTCGGTGTACCACGTACGTTTGAAAAGTGGCCAAATGCTGAGCGCTCAGCTACAAAATGAACATCGTTATCGCAAAGGATTACCAACCTGGGGTGACGAAGTCCGTTTATGTTGGGATGCGGACAGTTGTGTGGTGTTGACGGTTTAAGGAGCGAAGATGAGTACACTTGAACCTCCGGCACGCGTAGATAAAGCGGGGCGATTCACGCTGTTTATGTCGCGGCTGCAAATGAAGCACGGGCGCAAGCTGGTGATCGCGCTGCCGTATGTGTGGCTATTGCTCCTGTTCCTGCTGCCGTTTCTGATCGTCTTCAAAATCAGTTTGGCTGAAATGGCGCGCGCTATTCCACCGTATACCGACCTCGTTTCATGGGCTGATGGTCAGCTCTCCATCACGCTCAACTTAGGAAATTTCCTGCAACTGACGGACGATCCGCTCTATTTTGATGCGTACCTGCAATCGTTGCAGGTGGCGGGAGTTTCGACTGTCTGTTGCCTGCTGCTGGGGTATCCGCTGGCATGGGCGGTCGCGCACAGCAAGCCCTCGACGCGCAATATTCTGTTGCTGCTGGTGATCCTGCCGTCCTGGACGTCGTTTTTGATTCGTGTTTACGCCTGGATGGGGATCCTGAAAAATAACGGCGTGTTGAACAACTTCCTGATGTGGCTGGGTGTTATCGACCAGCCGTTGACGATCCTGCATACCAATCTGGCGGTTTATATCGGTATTGTTTACGCCTATTTGCCCTTTATGGTGCTGCCGATTTATACCGCGCTGACGCGTATTGATTACTCGCTGGTGGAAGCGGCGCTCGATTTAGGCGCCCGACCGTTGAAAACCTTCTTTAGCGTGATCGTGCCGTTGACCAAGGGCGGGATTATCGCAGGGTCAATGCTGGTGTTTATTCCGGCTGTTGGGGAGTTTGTGATCCCGGAACTGCTGGGTGGCCCGGACAGCATTATGATTGGCCGTGTACTTTGGCAGGAGTTTTTCAATAACCGCGACTGGCCGGTGGCTTCTGCCGTCGCCATTATTATGTTGTTGCTACTGATTGTGCCGATCATGTGGTTCCACAAATATCAGCAAAAAAGCGTGGGGGAACACGGATGAATAACTTACCGGTCGTTCGCTCGCCGTGGCGTATTTTTATCCTGGTGCTGGGCTTTACCTTCCTGTACGCGCCGATGCTGATGTTGGTCATCTATTCGTTTAACAGCTCGAAGCTGGTGACGGTATGGGCGGGTTGGTCAACCCGTTGGTATGGTGAGCTTTTCCACGATAGCGCGATGATAAGCGCCGTCGGCATGAGCTTAACGATTGCCGCGGGCGCTGCAACGATGGCGGCAATCCTCGGAACCATAGCCGCCGTGGTCATGGTGCGCTTTGGTCGTTTTCGTGGTTCGAATGGTTTCGCCTTTATGATCACCGCGCCGCTGGTTATGCCCGATGTCATTACCGGTTTGTCGCTGCTGCTGCTGTTTGTGGCACTGGCGCACGCCATCGGCTGGCCTGCGGATCGCGGTATGTTGACCATCTGGCTGGCGCACGTCACCTTCTGCACGGCCTATGTCGCGGTGGTCATCTCTTCACGTTTGCGCGAACTGGATCACTCCATTGAAGAAGCGGCAATGGACCTTGGTGCCACGCCGCTGAAGGTCTTTTTCGTCATCACGCTGCCGATGATTATGCCGGCGGTGATCTCCGGGTGGCTGCTGGCCTTTACGCTGTCGCTCGATGACCTGGTTATTGCCAGCTTTGTCTCTGGTCCTGGCGCCACAACGTTACCGATGCTGGTGTTCTCCAGCGTACGTATGGGGGTTAATCCGGAGATCAACGCGCTGGCGACGCTGATACTTGGCGTGGTAGGAATTATCGGATTTATCGCGTGGTATCTGATGGCGCGAACAGAAAAACAACGGATTCGCGATATCCAACGTGCAAGACGTGGCTGAAAAAACTAAAATCTGCCAACCTGTCTATACGGCGCAGCTGTGGTGGCTGCGCCGTTTTCATGGAAGACGACGCGTTGGGATTTTTTAAGAAATCATCCACATCACATGCCCGCTTAAACGTCCCTGCTTTGGTGCAGGTGGCGGCGCTGGCTATTATTATGATCCGCTGTCTCGATCTGTTGATGATTTTTAATACGCTCGGGTTTCGCGGAACCAGCGAATTTATTCATCGCAGCGTACAGACCTGGAATTTGACGCTGGTGTTTCTGGGTAGCCTGGTGCTGCTGTTTGTCGAAATTTACTGCGCATTTTCGCTGGTCAAAGGACGAAACTGGGCGCGCTGGATCTATCTGCTGACCCAGATTATCGCTAGCGTCTATCTGTGGGCGGCTTCGTTGGGCTACGGATACCCGGAACTGTTCAGTATTGCGGGGGAGTCCAGGCGTGAAATCCTGCGTACGCTGGTGATGCAAAAATTGCCGGATATACTGGTGTTACTACTGCTGTTTGTTCCTGCGTCCAGCAGACGGTTCTTCCGTTTGCAATAACGTTAATACCCTAAATAATTCGAGTTACAGGAAGGCGGCAAGAGAATGAATCCCCAGGAGCTTACATAAGTAAGTGACTGGGGGGAGTGAGCACAGCCAACGCACCTGTAACTTGAAGTATGACGGGTATATAATCTTGGCCCCCTGTTAATTTGTAGGTTTTTGTATGCAGTGCGCACTTTATGACGCCGAACGCTGTCGCTCCTGTCAGTGGATAACACAGCCAGTCGCCGATCAACTCCTCTCAAAAACAGCCGATCTGCAGAATCTACTGGCTGATTATCCGGTCGGAGAATGGTGCGCGCCGGTCAGCGGCCCGGAAAGCGCTTTTCGTAATAAAGCCAAAATGGTGGTCAGCGGCAGCGTGGAAAAACCGCTGCTGGGGATGCTGCATCGTGACGGTACGCCGGAGGATTTGTGCGACTGTCCGCTCTATCCTGCGTCTTTTGCGCCCGTATTTGCCGCGCTCAAACCGTTTATCGCCCGTGCGGGGTTAACGCCCTATAACGTGGCGCGTAAACGCGGGGAGCTGAAGTATCTGCTGTTAACGGAAAGCCGGTTCGATGGCGGCATGATGCTGCGTTTTGTCCTGCGTTCCGAGGCAAAACTGGCCCAACTGCGCGCGGCGCTGCCATGGTTACAGGCACAGCTGCCGCAGTTAAAAGTGATCACCGCCAATATTCAGCCTGTGCATATGGCGATTATGGAAGGGGAGAGTGAAATCTTCCTGACGGAACGACAGGCGCTGGCGGAACGCTTTAACGATGTGCCGTTGTGGATCCGCCCGCAGAGCTTTTTCCAGACCAACCCGGTGGTGGCGGGGCATTTATATGCCACGGCGCGCGACTGGGTGCGTCAGCTTCCGGTTAATCATATGTGGGATCTGTTTTGCGGCGTCGGGGGCTTTGGTCTGCACTGCGCCACACCGCAGATGAAACTGACGGGGATTGAAATTGCACCAGAGGCGATTGCCTGTGCGAAACAGTCTGCGCAGGAGCTTGGGCTGCAGAATCTGCATTTTCAGGCGCTGGATTCGACCCAGTTTGCTACCGCCCAGGGCGAAGTGCCTGACCTGGTGCTGGTGAATCCGCCGCGTCGGGGGATTGGAAAGCCGCTGTGTGATTTTCTTTCCCGCATGGCGCCGCGTTTTATCGTTTATTCCAGCTGTAATGCCCAAACCATGGCGAAGGATATTCGCGAGTTGTCTGGATATCGCATTGAACGTGTCCAGCTTTTCGATATGTTTCCACACACCGCGCACTACGAAGTATTAACGCTTCTCAGCCGACAAAACTAACTTGCCTGATGGCGCTTCGCTTATCAGGCCTACAGGCTGTTCGTCATTAGTAGGTTTATTAAGCGAAGCGCCGTATCCGGCAAATGCAACATGCGAAAAAAAAGCCCGTACTTGCGTACGAGCTCTTCTTAAAATATGGCGGTGAGGCGGGGATTGACTCGCTTCGCTCGCCCCTTTGGGGCAGCCCGTTCGCTGCGCTCCCGGTCTGTCCAACTGGCTACGCCAGTAGTCGAACCCCGGTCGGGGTTTCTCATCCCCCCGCAGATGTGCAACATGCGAAAAAAAAGCCCGTACTTGCGTACGAGCTCTTCTTAAAATATGGCGGTGAGGCGGGGATTCGAACCCCGGATACGTTGCCGTATACACACTTTCCAGGCGTGCTCCTTCAGCCACTCGGACACCTCACCATATTGTATTGCTGCCTGACCGCTTGGGGGGCAACGGGGCGCTACTATAGGGAGTTGCGCTAAAACGGTCAAGCAGAATTTACGTGTTCACTCTCGTTTGGTTACGCAATGTACACATTCCTCCGCCCGGGCTGGCGCGGAGGATAGGATTAGCGCTGAGAGTCCAGTTTTTCGCCGTTAGTCACGACTTCCTGAGCTTTGCCGTAGCTCTCGATCAGCAGCTGATAAGCCGGGAAGACTTTGGTATACACTTCCGCCCATTCGGCGGCGTCTTCACGGTTCCATGTACCCTGAATTTCAGAAGCGACGGCGGCAGTATCCATTGGCACGACACCAGCCTGAACAACGCGAGCCAGGGTGATTTCCTGCGCCATTTTGCTGTAAGTACCGGAAGCGTCTATCACAGCGAAAACCTTGTAGCCTTCCGCAACCGCGCTGATGGCCGGGAAAGCCATGCACACGCTGGTAATCGTACCGGCGATAATCAGCGTTTTACGCCCCGTCGCTTTGACCGCTTTCACGAAGTCCTCGTTATCCCAGGCGTTGATTTCACCTTTACGCGCCACGTATTGGGCATGCGGCGCATTGGCGTGGATCTCTGGAATCAATGGACCGTTAGGCCCCTGTGGTACGGATGCCGTGGTAATCACCGGCATCTTTGCCAGGGTCGCCATTTTAGCCAGCGCGGCGGCACGCGCACGCAGTTCTGGCATTGGCATATCGCCGACGGTCTGGAACAGCCCGCTCTGATGATCGATAAGCAGCATGACGGAATCATTCACATCGATGACCGGACGTGAGCCATTAAAGTTTGCAGGACTGGACATATTCTTCTCCTTCGATTCAGATTTGGCCAAAGCGGCCGGAGTTAAAATCGCGTACGGCTTCAGCGATTTCTTGTTTCGTGTTCATCACAAACGGACCGTAACCCACAATCGGCTCGTTCAACGGCTCGCCAGACAGCAGCAGCACGCTGGCGTCGCTGGTGGCTTCAATGTGTAGCGTCTTGCCCTGCTGGCTTAGCACCACCAGTTGCGCTTCGCTGGCAGACGTGGTGCCGTTTACGGTGATATTGCCTTTTAATACCACCAGGGCGGTGCTCCATCCTTCAGGCTGGGACAACGTAAGCTGATGATTACGTTGCAGGCGCATATCCCAGACGTTCAGCGGCGAAAAAGTATGTGCCGGGCCTTTCGTATCCTGATAGCTGCCTGCAATCACACGAACGCTGCCTGCTTCATTGGGCAGGGCGACGGTCGGAATAACATCGCTGCTGATGCCCTGATAACCCGGTACGGCCATTTTGTCTTTTGCCGGTAGATTGACCCACAGTTGCACCATTTCCAGTTCGCCACCCTGACGGGTAAATTCAGGTGAATGGAACTCTTCGTGTAATATTCCTGCACCGGCAGTCATCCACTGCACGTCGCCGGGGCCGATAATGCCGCCGCGACCGGTTGAATCACGGTGTTCAACTTCGCCGCTGTAAACGATGGTCACCGTCTCAAAACCACGGTGCGGGTGTTCGCCTACGCCGCGTTTTTCGTTACCCGGAGTGAATGTATGCGGACCGGCGTAATCCAGCAGCAGGAACGGGCTTAGTTGCTCAGCATGAGACTGGTAAGAGAACATCGAGCGGACCGGAAATCCATCGCCAACCCAGTGTGGGCGAGGTGCGGTGTAGACGCCTGTTACTTGTTTCATATGTGTCTCCTCTAAGGCGTTGTCTTGATGTGAATAAGCTTATATTCATGACAGCGAGCTGAGTAGTAGCTAAAATAATCCTCACTGTCTCATTAATAGGACAATAAAATGACGAAGCCGGATCTCAATGATTTTGCATGGTTTGTGCATGTTGTAGAGGAAGGGGGATTTGCAGCGGCGGGTAGGGCGCTTGATGAACCAAAATCAAAACTGAGCCGACGTATAGCGCAACTGGAAGAGAGGCTGGGAGTCCGACTGATTCAGCGAACCACCCGCCAGTTTAACGTGACGGAAGTTGGGCAAACCTTTTACGAACACTGTAAGGCGATGTTGGTTGAAGCGCAGGCGGCGCAGGATGCCATCGCCGCGTTACAGGTTGAACCGCGTGGGATTGTGAAGCTGACTTGTCCTGTTACGTTGCTGCATGTGCATATCGGGCCAATGCTTGCCCGTTTTATGGCGCGTTATCCTGACGTATCCGTACAACTGGAGGCCACTAACCGCCGCGTGGACGTTGTTGGAGAAGGCCTGGACGTGGCGATCCGCGTCAGGCCCCGGCCATTTGAGGATAGCGATCTGGTGATGCGCGTGCTGGCGGACAGGGGACATCGTTTATATGCCAGTCCGCAGTTAATTGAGCAAATGGGGGCGCTACACTCTCCGGCGGAGCTGACACGCTGGCCGGGCCTGAGTCTGGCCTCAGGTAAACATGTGCATCGGTGGGAGTTATTTGGCCCGCAGGGTGCGCGGGCAGAGGTACATTTCACGCCGCGAATGATTACCACCGATATGCTGGCGTTACGTGAAGCCGCAGTCGCTGGCGTAGGTGTTGTGCAACTTCCGCAGTTGATGGTAAAAGATCAATTAGCCGAGGGTGAACTGGTCGCGTTGCTTGACGGCTGGGAACCTAAGCGAGAAATTATTCACGCCGTCTTCCCATCACGCAGGGGATTATTACCTTCAGTGCGCGCATTAGTGGATTTCTTAACGGAAGAATATGCGCGGATGATTGAGGATTAAATACCTGACCTCAGCCCACAAAAAAGGCCGGTTAAACCGACCTTTTATAATCTGGACGCCATTCGGGCGTTAAAAACAATCAGCGACTACGGAAGACAATGCGGCCTTTGCTCAGGTCGTACGGGGTCAGCTCAACAGTCACTTTGTCGCCCGTCAGGATGCGGATATAGTTTTTACGCATTTTACCGGAGATGTGTGCAGTAACCACGTGACCGTTTTCTAACTCTACGCGGAACATGGTATTAGGTAACGTATCGAGAACGGTACCCTGCATTTCAATATTGTCTTCTTTGGCCATCTAATCCTCTGGGGTATCACTACCGTAATTTGAACCGGCAAGATAATGCCGAAGTTCTTTTAATAAGTAAAGATTTGTGCGTTTAAAACACAGCAAATCGGGTTTGGCGCATTACTCTAACCACACAGCAAAGCTGCACTTAAAGCGCAACGTGTAAGGGAACGAGGAGATAAACGATAGGCGTTGCCTGACGCGAACTGTTCCTTAACGGCGGCGGGGTAATGGGCTAAACCAACTCTGCGCGACAATTATAACACCCCGACAAAAAATGTGCCGAAAACATTCACCTCTGAGGTAAAAATAACGTCCTGGGAACCCAGAAATGGCTCGGTAGCCGCTGCTGACGCAGTCTGCTCAGGTGCTCAAGGTACTCCCGACGCGGTGTTTCGACCGCCCCCAGCGAAGCTGTGTGGCTATTTAATACCTGGCAGTCGATTAATTTTCCGCCCTGACGGATAAATTCAGCGCAAAAAACAAGCAGTGCGGTTTTGGACGCATTTTCCTGACGGCTGAACATCGATTCGCCACAAAACAACGTGCCTTGCGCCACACCATACATACCGCCCACTAATTCATTGTGTCGCCACACTTCAATAGAGTGCGCATGCCCCAGTTCGTGCAGGCGATGGTATGCGTCCACCACATCATGCGTTATCCAGGTGCCTTCCTCCCGGTCATTCGCGCAGCCTTCAATCACCTGACCAAACGCGTAATTGAGCGTCACGCGATAAGGCGAATTTTTATGAAAGCGTTTCATGCTGCGGCTGAGGTGAAATTTCTCGGGCCAAAGAATAGCGCGCGGATCGGGCGACCACCAGAGGATGGGGTCGCCGGGTGAAAACCATGGGAAAATACCGCGCTGGTAGGCCATCAGCAGGCGGGCGGGACTGAGATCGCCGCCAAGCGCCAACAAACCGTTAGGCTCGCGTAAAGCGCCTTCCGGTGACGGGAAGGCTATAGAATGGCGGGACAGTTGCACCAGGCGCATGACAGCGAAACTCCACTACGCGAGTTTGATCGTTCAATAATAGCTTACAGACGTTGCTTAAACTGGTAATAACGCCCCTGCCTGGCTAACAGATCTGCGTGATTACCTTGCTCAATAATTTGTCCGTTGTCCATTACTATTATTTGATCAAAACGCGACAACCCGCGCAGGCGGTGTGTCACCATCAGTACGGTTTTATTGCGCATGACATCGCTAATTAATTCAAGCATTTGGCTTTCCGTTGTGGCATCAAGCCCTTCGGTAGGTTCATCCAGCAGCATTAGCGGAGCATCGTGCAATAAGGCGCGGGCGATAGCCAGACGACGGAGCTCACCGCCAGAAAGCTGACGACCGCCTTCACCCAGCCAGGCGTTGAGTCCATCATTCTCAAGCAGTTTGTCCAGACCGACGCGGCGCAACATCGCGGCTAATGCGTCATCGTCGGCGTGCGGTGCCGCCAGCAGCAGGTTATCGCGAAGGGTTGCGCTGAACAGGTGTACGCGCTGCGGCACGACGCTGATGCACTGGCGCAGCGTGGCTTCACTAAGGGTAGCAATCGGCTGCTCGTTAATCAGGATTTCGCCACCCTGCGGATCCCATGCGCGGGTCAACAATTGCAGCAGCGTTGATTTGCCGCAGCCGGTACGACCAAGAATCGCAATGTGTTCACCGGGTGAGGCTTGCAGGGAAAGGGTATCGAGCGCTTTTTGTGCCTGACCCGGGTAGCTGAATGACACATCGCGTAGCGTAAGGGTGACCTGCTCAGGAACCGGAGAGCCGGCATCCGGGAAGGTAACTTCTGGCTGCTGTTCGGTTAACTCGGTGATGCGCAGCGCGGAGGCAATGACCTGACCGAGATGCTGAAACGCACCGGTGACTGGCGCCAACGCTTCGAACGCCGCCAGCGCACAGAAAACAAACAGCGCGATCAGTGCGCCTGGCTGGGTGTTGCCGCCCACGCCGCCTGAGGCCATCCATAACATCATTATTACCGCCAGCGCGCCAACTAACAGCATGACCGCCTGTGACAGCGCGGTTAATTCAGACTGGCGTCGCTGGGCTTCGTGCCACTGTAACTCGGTGGCTTCCATTTGAGCGCGGTAGCGTTCACTGGCGCCAAAAATGGTCAATTCAGCCTGGCCTTGCAGCCAGGACGTTAACTGCTGACGATATTGTCCACGCAGATGCGTCAGACTTTGTCCGGTGCTCTTGCCTGCCTGATAAAAGAGCGGGGGCAGGATAAATAAGGTCAGCAGCATAATACCGCCGAGAGTGATAGCCAGCGTGAAATCGAGAACGCTTAGCCCCAGTGTAACTACCATAATGACGACAAAAGCGCCCACTAGCGGAGAGAGTACGCGTAAGTACAGATGATCGAGCGTGTCGACATCTGCTACGATGCGGTTGAGCAATTCCCCCTGTCCATAACGAGACAGGCCAGCAGGCGAGAGCGGCAAGAGTTTGCTGAAGGTATAAATACGCAAATGTTGCAGCACGCGGAACGTGGCGTCGTGGCTGACCAGGCGCTCGAAATAACGCCCCGCGGTACGGGTGATTGCTGCACCACGTACGCCTGCGGCAGGAAGCATATAGTTAAAGCTGTAAATCCCGGTGACACCAACCACCGCAGAAGCCGACAGGAACCAACCTGAAAGCGTCAGCAAACCAATACTTGCCAGCAGCGTGACGATCGCCAGAACGATCCCCAGCGTTAACATCCATTTGTGACGTTTATACAGCGTCAGATAAGGTAGCAAAGCGCGCATTCAGATATCCTCCTGACGATGAGCCAGTAATGTCGCAAAAGCCCCGTTGGCTGAGCTAAGTTCGGTCCCGGTACCTTGTTCAACGATCTGCCCGTCCTGCATCACCCAGATAGCGTCCCAGTCGGTAAGATCTTCCAACTGGTGTGTCACCATCAGCGTGGTCTGGCGGCGTGATGCCGCGTTCAACGCCTGCATCACGCGTTGTTCGCTGTGCGCATCAAGGCTGGCGGCGGGTTCGTCCAGCAGCAGTAACTGACAGGGATTGAGTAAGGCGCGAGCCACGGCAACGCGTTGCGCTTGTCCGACGGAAAGTCGAGCCGCCTGATCGCCTACTGGCGTATCCACGCCCTGCGGAAGCAGGGGTAAAAACTCGCTGACCCAGGCGCTGTCGAGTGCGGCCTGTAGCTGCTCCTCGCTGGCATCGGGGCGAGCCAGCAGCACGTTTTCACGTAACGTGGCGGCTGGAAGCTGCGGGTTTTGCCCGACCCATGACAGTTGTTTACGCCAGCAATCAGGCGACAGATCACGTAGCTCAAAGCCGTTAATTCGCAGCGATCCCTGATAAGAGAGGAAACCAGACAGGACATTGAGCAGCGAACTTTTGCCGGAACCGCTGCGTCCAACCAGTACAGCGCGTTGACCGGCTGCCAGGGTAAAGTTGAGCGGCCCGGCCAACACTTTGCCTTCCGGCGAGGTGATGACCAGATCTTGCGCTTCAATTGAAACGGCGTCTTTCGTCGCCAGCTCAATGTCGCCACGCTCTGGATGAGCCAGCGGGGTTTCCATAAAGGTTTTCAGGCTGTCTGCTGCACCAACGGCTTGCGCTTTGGCGTGATAAAAGGTGCCCAGATCGCGCAGTGGCTGGAAAAATTCCGGCGCAAGAATGAGCGCGAGGAAGCCAGCAGCCAACGTGACGCCCGTCCCGTAGTGGCCGAAATCGAGCTCTCCGAGGTAGGAAAAACCGAAGTAAACCGCGACCAACGCAATAGAAAGCGATGTAAAGAACTCAAGGACACCGGATGACAGGAATGCCAGGCGCAGGACTTCCATGGTGCGCTGGCGGAAATCCTGTGACGCAGCGCGGATGCTTTCCGTTTCGGCTTCACCACGACCAAATATTCTTAGCGTCTCCATGCCCCGCAGACGATCAAGAAAATGGCCGCTGAGACGAGCAAGAGCCTGAAAATTGCGGCGGTTAGCATCGGCTGCGCCCATACCGACCATTGCCATAAACAATGGGATCAGCGGAGCTGTTCCGAGCAGTATAAGAGCGGCCACCCAGTTTGACGGGAACACCGCAGCCACAATCAATAACGGGACGCATACGGCCAGCGCCATTTGCGGCAGATAACGCGCATAGTAGTCATGCATATCGTCAATCTGCTCCAGGATAAGCGTAGCCCAGCTCCCGGCTGGTTTACCCTGTATCCAGGCAGGACCTGCCTGTTGCAGACGGTCAAGCACCTGGCGGCGAATTTCAAAGCGAATATGCTGCCCTGCGTGAAACCCGACCCGCTCGCGTAACCAGACGACCCATGCCCGCAGGATGAAAATCAATACCAGCACGATGAAAGGAAGCAGAAGCGCCTCTCGGGGAATATTGGCCATTATCATATGGTCCAGAATTCGGGCCATGAGCCAGGCCTGAGCGACGATTAACAGACCGCTCACGAATCCCAACAGGCGTGAAATGTTCAGCCATCGTTGGGAAATTACACTTTGCTGTTTTAACCAGCGGGTCAGCTCTTTTTGACGGGTTTTATTCATTGCACGCTTAGCAGGTGAGTTATTGGAATTTTTGGGCAGGGCAATGTTACAACGAGGCAAAAATAAAGGCGACTTATAGTCGCCTTTTTTACTTTTGTTACTGATTTGTAAAACTTATTTGCAAGCGTCCGCCAGGCCGTCGAGATAACGTTCGGCATCAAGCGCAGCCATACAGCCCGTGCCCGCAGAGGTGATCGCCTGGCGATAAATATGGTCCATCACGTCACCGGCTGCGAAGACACCCGGAATGCTGGTTTGTGTGGCATTACCGTGAATACCGGACTGAACTTTGATGTAGCCATTTTCCAGCTCAAGCTGACCGTCAAAAATGGCGGTATTCGGGCTGTGACCGATAGCGACAAACAAACCGGCAACGTCCAGTGACTCCACGTTGTCAGTGTTTTGCGTATCGCGCAGACGCAGTCCGGTAACGCCCATTTGATCGCCGGTCACTTCTTCCAGCGTGCGGTGGGTGTGCAGCACGATGTTGCCGTTTTCAACTTTATCCATCAAACGTTTGATGAGAATTTTTTCGGCGCGGAAGCTGTCGCGGCGGTGAATCAAATGCACTTCAGATGCGATATTTGCCAGATACAGCGCTTCTTCAACAGCGGTGTTGCCGCCGCCGATCACCGCAACTTTTTGGCTACGGTAGAAGAAACCGTCGCAGGTCGCGCAGGCGGAAACGCCACGGCCTTTGAATGCTTCTTCCGAGGGTAGACCCAGATAACGCGCTGAAGCGCCGGTAGCGATGATCAACGCGTCACAGGTGTATTCACCGCTGTCGCCGGTCAGACGGAAAGGACGATTTTGCAGATCAACTTTGCTGATGTGATCAAAAATGATTTCAGTATCAAATTTGGTCGCATGTTCGTGCATACGCTCCATCAGTAGGGGGCCCGTGAGATCGTGCGGATCGCCAGGCCAGTTTTCCACTTCTGTCGTTGTGGTCAACTGACCACCTTTTTCCATACCGGTAATCAGTACCGGTTGCAGGTTAGCGCGAGCAGCGTAGACCGCAGCGGTATATCCTGCAGGGCCAGAGCCCAGAATAAGAAGTTTACTGTGTTTGGTTGCGCCCATGAGATCCCCATAGTTGTTGGCAGGCAATGAGCAGGATTGTAGGGAATTTGCAGGCGTAAAAAAAGAGTATGGCGATTTTGTTAACAATATGTGTAATAGCAGAAACCGATGAGCGGGTGGATTAGGCGTAATACTATAACGATTTCTACTTAAAATCGGTCAGTTATAAGGTGATAAAATGACGATTTTCCATCACTGCGAATGAATAACTGGCATGTTGTACTAAAAATCGATGTTTTGCTTTGACAATCACCTGCTGTTTTGCGAAAACATTCAAGGAAGAAAAAAACTGTGTCATGTATATGCTGCATAATCATGCATGTAGATACCATGTTTACCGTGTTAGCGAAATCTACGCATGGTGTGGACAGATGCCATTCGTGATGTCGATAGCCGCCGACAGGCAACGGTCTTCTCACCATAAGCCCAGGCATTGCGAACCGAAAATCCCTCTGGGTTGCGGTTTATTTTGATGGGTAGCGGCTCTGAACAGTGATGTTGGTAGAGTCAGGCAGGAGTAGGGAAGGAATACAGAGAGACAATAATAATGGTAGATAGTAAGAAGCGCCCTGGCAAAGATCTCGACCGTATCGATCGTAACATTCTTAATGAGCTGCAAAAGGATGGGCGTATTTCTAACGTCGAGCTTTCTAAACGTGTGGGACTTTCACCAACGCCCTGCCTTGAGCGTGTGCGTCGGTTGGAAAGACAGGGTTTCATTCAGGGCTATACAGCGCTGTTAAACCCACATTATCTGGATGCATCACTTCTGGTTTTTGTTGAGATTACTCTGAATCGTGGCGCCCCGGATGTGTTTGAACAATTTAACTCTGCGGTACAAAAACTTGAAGAAATTCAAGAGTGTCATTTGGTTTCCGGTGATTTCGACTATTTGCTGAAAACACGCGTACCGGATATGTCGGCATATCGTAAGCTGTTAGGGGAAACCCTGCTGCGTCTGCCTGGCGTGAATGACACACGTACCTATGTAGTAATGGAAGAAGTCAAACAGAGCAATCGTCTGGTAATTAAGACGCGCTAACACGGAACAGGTGCAAAATCGACGCAGTTTGATTACACTCCTGTTAATCCATACAGCAACAGTGCCGGGGTGACCCGGTGCTGTTGTCCGTTTTAGCATCGGGCAGGAAAAGCCTGAAACCTGGAGAGCCGTTTTTGAGCCAGGAATACACTGAAGACAAAGACGTCACATTGACGAAGTTAAGCAGCGGGCGCCGACTTCTGGAAGCGCTACTGATTCTTATTGCCCTTTTTGCCGTCTGGTTGATGGCTGCCTTACTCAGCTTTAACCCTTCGGATCCCAGTTGGTCGCAAACCGCGTGGCACGAACCTATCCATAATCTGGGCGGAATACCCGGAGCATGGCTGGCGGACACGCTGTTCTTTATTTTCGGCGTCATGGCCTACACCATTCCCGTCATCATTGTCGGCGGCTGCTGGTTTGCATGGCGACACCAGGCCAGCGACGAATACATCGATTATTTTGCCGTTTCGCTGCGCATTATTGGCGTTTTGGCACTGATTCTCACCTCCTGCGGGCTTGCCGCAATCAATGCCGATGACATCTGGTATTTCGCCTCTGGCGGCGTGATCGGCAGTCTGCTCAGTACGACGCTGCAACCCTTACTGCACAGCAGCGGCGGTACGCTGACGCTATTGTGCATTTGGGCTGCGGGATTAACGCTGTTTACCGGCTGGTCGTGGGTGAGTATTGCGGAAAAACTGGGCGGTTGGTTACTCAATATCCTGACCTTTGCCAGCAACCGTACCCGCCGCGACGATACCTGGGTCGATGACGAAGAATATGAAGATGAAGACGAGTCTGTCGATGCCGCTGATGGCAAACCCCATGAATCGCGCCGGGCTCGTATTCTGCGCGGTGCGTTAGCGCGTCGTAAGCGTCTGGCGGAGAAATTTACCAACCCGCTTGGCCGTCATACCGATGCGGCGCTGTTCTCCGGCAAACGCATGGATGATGAAGACGAAATTGAATACAGCGCCCGTGGCGTTGTTGCCGATCCTAACGATGTGCTGTTTTCTGGTAATCGCGCGACGCTGCCTGAATATGACGAACTCGACCCACTGCTGAATGGTCATTCGGTGACAGAGCCAGTAGCCGCCGCCGCGGCAGCTACAACGGCCGCGCAGGCCTGGAGCGCGCCGGTTGATCCGCTGCTGCAAACATCGCCCGTGACCAGCACTGTTCTGGAACAACAGGCCCCAGCCGTAGCCTGGCAAACCGCGCCTGGCCCGCAAACCGGTGATGCGGTGATTGCACCAGCGCCAGAAGGTTATCCGCAGCCAACCCAGTACGCGCAACCACCGGTACAACAGCAGTATGAGCCATGGCAGCAGCCGGTTGTGGAGCAGAATTCGCAGCCGCAATATTACGCGCCACAGACCGCTGAACCCGCTTATGCGCAACCCGTTGCGCCGCAACCGCAGGCGTTCACCACGGAGCAAAACTGGCAACCTGAATCCACTTTTCAGCCGGAACCTGTGCAACAACCTGTGTATCAGCAGGAAGCAACCTTTCAACAAAATTCCACGCTCCAGCAGCCTGTTTATCAGCCGGAGCCCGTGCCGCAACCTGTGTATCAGCAGGAATCAACTCTTCAACAGAACAATACGTTCGAGCAGCCTGTAGTTGAACAACCTCCTGTGGTGGAATCTGAACCGCTGCTAGAAGAGGTTAAACCGACTCGTCCGCCGCTCTACTATTTTGAAGAAGTGGAAGAGAAACGTGCGCGCGAGCGCGAGCAACTGGCTGCCTGGTATCAACCGATACCAGAGCCTGTTCAGGAGCCTGAACGTGTTAAGCCGTCTATGCCATCTATGCCGACGGCTGCATCCATTCCGCCCGTTGAGTCTGTTGCTGCCGTTGCGCCGCTGGCTGCCGGATTAAAAAGCGCCGCATTGGGGGCGGGCGCCGCTGCCGCAGCACCTGTCTTTAGCCTTGCGGGTAGCGGTGCGCCGCGTCCACAGGTGAAAGAGGGTATTGGTCCGCAGTTACCGCGTCCGAATCGTGTGCGCGTACCTACTCGTCGGGAATTGGCGTCGTATGGCATCAAATTGCCGTCACAGCGTATGGCTGAAGAGAAAGCGCGCGAAGAGCAGCTTGATACAGATGCGTACAGTGACGATGAAATTGATGCGATGCAGCAAGATGAGCTGGCGCGTCAGTTTGCCCAATCGCAGCAGCACCGCTATGGCGAAGAGTATCAGGATGATACCAATCACACTGATGACGAAGATTCAGCCGCAGAAGCGGAACTGGCTCGCCAGTTTGCCTCTTCCCAACAGCAACGCTATTCCGGTGAACAGCCTGCCGGGGCAAATCCGTTCTCGCTCGATGACTTTGAATTTTCGCCGATGAAAACGCTGGTGGATGAGGGCCCGCATGAGCCGTTGTTTACGCCAGGCGTAATGCCGGAGTCTGCGCCACAGTACCAGGAACCTGTCGCACCGCAGCAGCATTATCAGCAACCGACGCAGCCAGTCGCACCGCAGCAGCATTATCAGCAACCGGCGCAGCCAGTCGCACCGCAGCAGCATTATCAGCAACCGGCGCAGCCAGTCGCACCGCAGCAGCAATATCCGCAACCGGCGCAGCCAGTCGCAGCGCAGCAGCATTATCAGCAACCGGCGCAGCCAGTCGCACCGCAGCAGCATTATCAGCAACCGGCGCAGCCAGTCGCTCCGCAGCAGCACTATCAGCAGCCAGCACAGCCGGCTACACCGCCAACGCAGGATAGTCTGATCCATCCGCTCCTGATGCGTAATGGCGACAGTCGTCCGGCGCACCGTCCAAGTACGCCGCTGCCATCGTTAGATTTGCTCACACCGCCGCCGAGCGAAGTTGAGCCGATAGATACTTTCGCGCTGGAGCAAATGGCACGTCTGGTGGAAGCGCGTCTGGCGGATTTCCGCATTAAAGCCGATGTGGTGAACTACTCTCCAGGCCCGGTGATTACCCGCTTTGAGCTTAATCTGGCTCCTGGGGTTAAAGCGGCGCGTATTTCTAACCTGTCGCGAGATCTGGCGCGTTCGTTGTCCACCGCGGCGGTACGTGTGGTTGAGGTTATACCAGGCAAACCGTATGTCGGACTGGAGTTACCGAATAAAAAACGTCAAACCGTTTATCTGCGTGAAGTGCTGGATAACGCTAAATTCCGTGATAACTCATCTCCGCTGACCGTGGTGCTGGGTAAAGATATTGCGGGCGAACCGGTGGTGGCCGATCTGGCAAAAATGCCGCACCTGCTGGTAGCAGGGACAACCGGATCCGGTAAGTCTGTTGGGGTGAACGCCATGATCCTCAGCATGCTGTACAAGGCGCAGCCGGAAGACGTTCGCTTTATCATGATTGACCCGAAAATGCTGGAACTGTCGGTTTATGAAGGCATTCCGCATCTGCTGACAGAAGTCGTGACCGACATGAAAGATGCTGCTAACGCCTTGCGCTGGAGCGTCAATGAAATGGAACGTCGCTACAAGCTGATGTCAGCGCTTGGCGTGCGTAACCTTGCTGGTTATAACGAGAAAATCGCCGAAGCCGCCCGCATGGGACGTCCGATTCCGGACCCGTACTGGAAGCCGGGCGACAGCATGGATGTTCAGCATCCGGTGTTGGAAAAACTGCCGTATATCGTTGTGCTGGTGGATGAATTCGCCGACCTGATGATGACAGTTGGCAAAAAGGTGGAAGAACTGATTGCTCGTCTGGCGCAAAAAGCGCGTGCGGCGGGGATCCACCTGGTGCTGGCAACCCAGCGGCCGTCGGTTGACGTTATCACCGGTCTGATTAAAGCAAACATCCCGACGCGTATCGCTTTTACCGTGTCGAGCAAAATTGACTCGCGTACCATCCTTGACCAGGGCGGAGCGGAATCGCTGTTGGGTATGGGTGACATGCTTTATTCCGCACCGAACTCGACGATCCCAGTGCGTGTTCACGGCGCCTTTGTCCGCGATGAAGAAGTTCACGCAGTGGTTCAGGACTGGAAAGCGCGCGGTCGTCCACAGTACGTCGACGGCATTACTTCTGACAGCGAAAGCGAAGGCGGCGGTGGCGGCTTTGATGGTGGCGAAGAGTTGGATCCGCTGTTCGATCAGGCGGTAAACTTTGTGACCCAGAAACGCAAAGCCTCAATCTCCGGCGTCCAGCGTCAGTTCCGTATCGGATACAACCGAGCGGCGCGCATCATCGAGCAGATGGAAGCGCAGGGTATTGTCAGCGAACAAGGGCATAATGGTAATCGTGAAGTGCTGGCTCCGCCGCCCTTCGAATGATTGCAAAGTTAAGTAATTCAGTATTTTCTACTTTCCTCATGCTGATTTTTGGCCTGAAATGGATAGCAGAGGGATCTCCCCGTTGGGAGTGACGTATTTTGAGGAATAACGATGAAAAGAATCGCAATCACCTGTGCATTACTGTCGAGCTTTATGGTGAGCAGCGTCTGGGCTGACGCTGCCAGCGACCTGAAAAGCCGCCTGGATAAAGTCAGTAGCTTCCATGCCAGCTTTACTCAGAAGGTCACGGACGGTAGCGGCGCGGCGGTGCAGGAAGGTCAGGGTGACTTATGGGTTAAACGTCCTAATCTGTTTAACTGGCATATGACGCAACCTGATGAGAGCATCCTGGTTTCCGATGGTAAAACGCTGTGGTTCTTCAACCCGTTTGTTGAGCAGGCGACTGCGACCTGGCTGAAAGACGCTACGGGCAATACGCCATTTATGCTGATTGCGCGTAACCAGGCAAGTGACTGGCAGCAGTACAACATTAAGCAAAACGGCGATGATTTCGTGCTGACGCCAAAAACCAGCAGCGGCAACCTGAAGCAGTTTACTATCAATGTTGGGCGTGACGGGACTATCCACCAGTTTAGCGCCGTTGAACAAGACGATCAGCGCAGCAGCTATCAGCTGAAATCTCAGCAGAATGGTGCGATTGAACCCTCTAAATTCACCTTTACCCCGCCGCAAGGTGTAACGGTTGACGATCAACGTAAGTAGAGGCGTGTGAGTGAGCAATCTGTCGCTCGACTTTTCTGATAATACTTTTCAGCCACTGGCCGCGCGTATGCGGCCAGAAAATTTAGCGCAGTATATCGGCCAGCAGCATCTGCTGGCTGCGGGTAAACCCTTGCCGCGCGCTATCGAGGCCGGACATCTGCACTCCATGATTTTATGGGGGCCGCCGGGGACGGGGAAAACTACGCTTGCCGAAGTTATTGCCCGTTACGCTAACGCCGATGTCGAACGAATTTCGGCAGTGACCTCTGGTGTAAAAGAAATTCGTGAAGCGATTGAGCGTGCGCGTCAGAATCGTAACGCGGGCCGGCGTACGATCCTGTTTGTGGATGAAGTTCACCGTTTTAATAAAAGCCAACAGGATGCGTTTTTACCGCATATTGAAGACGGTACCATCACGTTTATTGGCGCAACCACTGAAAACCCCTCGTTTGAGCTGAACTCGGCGCTGCTGTCGCGTGCGCGCGTTTACTTACTGAAATCGTTAACCACCGACGATATTGAACAAGTGCTGGACCAGGCGATGTCAGACAAAGCGCGGGGTTACGGCGGCCAGGATATCGTACTGCCTCCAGAGACGCGTCGGGCGATTGCTGAACTGGTCAATGGTGACGCGCGTCGGGCGCTGAATACGCTGGAAATGATGGCCGATATGGCCGAAGTTGATGATTCTGGCAAGCGCGTATTGAAGGCCGAGTTGCTCACTGAAATTGCCGGTGAACGCAGCGCGCGTTTCGATAATAAAGGCGATCGTTTTTACGATCTCATCTCCGCATTACACAAGTCGGTACGCGGCAGCGCCCCGGATGCGGCGCTTTATTGGTATGCGCGAATCATCACCGCTGGCGGCGATCCGCTGTACGTTGCCCGTCGCTGTCTGGCGATTGCCTCTGAAGATGTCGGCAACGCCGACCCTCGCGCCATGCAGGTGGCGATTTCCGCGTGGGATTGCTTTACCCGTGTGGGACCCGCGGAAGGTGAACGAGCCATTGCTCAGGCGATTGTTTATCTGGCCTGCGCGCCGAAAAGTAATGCGGTTTACACCGCCTTCAAAGCTGCGCTGGCTGATGCCCGTGAACGTCCGGATTACGACGTGCCGGTTCACCTGCGCAACGCGCCAACGAAGCTGATGAAAGAGATGGGCTACGGTCAGGAGTATCGTTATGCCCATGATGAGCCTAATGCCTATGCCGCCGGAGAAGAGTACTTCCCGCAGGAAATGGCACAAACACGCTATTATCACCCCACAAACAGAGGTCTTGAAGGCAAGATTGGCGAAAAGCTCGCCTGGCTCGCCGGACAGGATCAAAATAGCCCTATAAAACGCTACCGTTAGTGTTATCGTTGCGGTAATGTTGTCTCTGTATCCCTGTGACCGCAGGCTGTGGTCACTTTCTCCTATTTTAATTCGATAAGCACAGGATAAGCATGCTCGATCCCAATCTGCTGCGTAATGAGCCAGACGCAGTCGCAGAAAAACTGGCAAGCCGGGGCTTTAAGCTGGATGTAGATAAGCTGCGCGCTCTTGAAGAGCGTCGTAAAGTTCTGCAGGTACAAACTGAAAACCTGCAGGCAGAGCGTAACTCTCGATCGAAATCCATCGGCCAGGCAAAAGCGCGCGGGGAAGATATCGAGTCTTTACGTCTGGAAGTGAACAAACTGGGCGAAGAGCTGGATGCCGCGAAAGCTGAACTTGATACCTTACAGGCCGAGATCCGCGACATTGCGCTGACCATTCCTAACCTGCCAGCGGACGAAGTTCCGGTGGGTAAAGATGAAAATGACAACGTCGAAGTCAGCCGTTGGGGTACGCCGCGTGAGTTTGATTTTGAAGTGCGCGATCACGTTACCCTGGGTGAAATGCACACGGGTCTTGATTTCGCTGCGGCAGTTAAGCTGACCGGCTCTCGTTTCGTCGTCATGAAAGGGCAGATCGCGCGTATGCACCGTGCGCTGTCTCAGTTCATGCTGGATCTGCACACCGAACAGCATGGCTACAGCGAAAACTACGTTCCGTATCTGGTTAACCATGACACGCTGTACGGTACAGGCCAACTGCCGAAATTCGCGGGCGATCTGTTCCACACGCGTCCGCTGGATGAAGAAGCGGACAGCAGCAACTATGCGCTGATCCCAACGGCGGAAGTGCCGCTGACCAACCTGGTACGTGACGAAATCATTGACGAAGATGCGTTGCCGATCAAAATGACCGCGCATACGCCGTGCTTCCGTTCTGAAGCCGGTTCTTACGGTCGTGACACTCGTGGTCTGATCCGTATGCACCAGTTCGATAAAGTTGAGATGGTGCAGATCGTTCGCCCGGAAGACTCGATGGATGCGCTGGAAGAGATGACCGGTCATGCCGAGAAGGTCCTGCAATTGTTGGGTCTGCCATACCGTAAGATCATCCTGTGCACAGGTGACATGGGCTTCGGCGCATGCAAAACTTACGATCTGGAAGTGTGGATCCCGGCGCAGAACACCTATCGCGAAATTTCTTCTTGCTCCAACGTGTGGGATTTCCAGGCTCGTCGCATGCAGGCGCGTTGCCGTAGCAAATCCGACAAAAAGACCCGTTTAGTGCATACGCTGAACGGTTCCGGTCTGGCGGTTGGGCGTACGCTGGTTGCGGTGATGGAAAACTATCAGCAGGCTGATGGCCGTATTCAGGTTCCTGAAGTGTTACGTCCGTACATGAATGGCCTGGAATTCATCGGCTAAGCTACCTTTCTCTGCTAAAAAAGCGCCTCAGGGCGCTTTTTTTATGCCCGTTTGACGTCGGACAATAACGACTACTCCCATAGGAGTAATACTGCCTTCGAATGAAAGTCAGTATTTATCTCTGTCTTTTAGCAAATTCAGTATTTAACAGCCTGTATATCGATATTAACGTTATATAAAAAACTATACAGCGAGTGTTTGTATTTTTTTATTGTGAGCAGCAGAGTGAGCCACTATGAAAACTAAAATCCCCGATGCCGTGCTGGCAGCTGAGGTTAGTCGCCGCGGTTTGGTGAAAACGACGGCAATAGGCGGACTGGCGGTGGCCAGTAGCGCGTTTACCCTGCCATTTACCCGTATTGCAAATGCCGCAGAAGCCCTTAATCCGTCACAGATTAATGAGAAGGTGATCTGGAGCGCATGTACGGTGAACTGCGGTAGCCGCTGCCCGCTGCGTATGCATGTGGTCGATGGTGAAATAAAGTATGTCGAAACCGACAACACCGGCGATGACAACTATGACGGTCTGCACCAGGTGCGCGCTTGTCTGCGTGGTCGCTCCATGCGTCGTCGCGTCTATAATCCCGATCGGCTGAAATACCCGATGAAACGCGTCGGCAAACGTGGAGAAGGCAAATTTGAGCGCATCAGTTGGGATGAAGCCTACGACATCATTGCCAGCAATATGCAGCGTCTTATTAAAGACTACGGCAACGAGTCTATCTACCTGAACTACGGCACCGGTACGCTGGGCGGCACCATGACGCGCTCGTGGCCGCCGGGTAAAACGCTGGTAGCACGGTTGATGAACTGCTGCGGCGGCTACCTTAACCACTACGGTGACTACTCTTCAGCGCAAATCGCTGCCGGGTTGAACTACACTTACGGCGGCTGGGCTGACGGTAACAGCCCGTCAGACATTGAAAACAGCAAGTTGGTGGTTCTGTTCGGGAATAACCCTGGTGAAACCCGTATGAGCGGGGGTGGGGTAACCTATTACCTTGAACAGGCGCGTCAAAAATCCAATGCCCGCATGATCATTATCGATCCCCGCTACACGGATACCGGCGCTGGTCGTGAGGATGAATGGATCCCGATCCGTCCAGGAACTGATGCGGCGCTGGTTAATGGTCTGGCGTATGTCTTGATCACCGAAAACATGGTTGACCAACCGTTCCTCGATAAGTACTGCGTAGGTTACGACGAGAAAACCTTACCGGCCGATGCGCCGAAGAACGGTCACTACAAGGCGTATATTCTAGGGCAGGGCAAGGACGGTATTGCCAAGACTCCGGAGTGGGCGGCGCAGATTACTGGTATTCCCGCTGATCGAATCGTCAAACTGGCGCGTGAAATCGGTAGCGCTAAACCAGCATACATCAGCCAGGGATGGGGACCGCAGCGTCACGCCAACGGTGAAATAGCGACCCGCGCCATTTCTATGCTGGCTATCCTGACCGGTAACGTAGGGATCAACGGCGGCAACAGCGGGGCGCGTGAGGGCTCATATAGTTTGCCGTTTGAACGTATGCCTACGCTGGAAAACCCTGTTGAAACCAGCATTTCGATGTTCATGTGGACGGACGCGATTGAGCGAGGCCCGGAGATGACGGCCCTGCGTGACGGCGTACGCGGTAAAGACAAGCTTGATGTTCCTGTTAAGATGATCTGGAACTATGCCGGTAACTGCCTGATTAACCAGCATTCTGATATCAACCGTACGCATGAAATCCTGCAGGATGAGAACAAATGCGAGATGATCGTCGTCATCGACTGCCATATGACTTCCTCGGCGAAATACGCGGACATTTTGCTGCCGGACTGCACCGCATCTGAGCAGATGGACTTCGCGCTGGATGCCTCCTGCGGCAACATGTCCTATGTGATTTTCACCGATCAGGCGATCAAGCCGCGATTCGAATGCAAGACTATTTACCAGATGACCAGCGAGCTGGCGAAGCGCCTTGGCGTCGAGCAGCAGTTTACAGAAGGTCGTACTCAGGAAGAGTGGATGCGCCATCTCTACGAGCAGTCGCGCAAAGCGATTCCTGAACTGCCAACGTTTGAAGAATTCCGTAAACAAGGGATCTTTAAACAGCGCGATCCGCAAGGGCATCACGTGGCGTATAAGGCATTCCGTGAAGATCCTAAAGCTAATCCGCTGACCACGCCGTCAGGTAAGATCGAAATTTATTCGCAGCAGCTTGCTGAGATCGCGGCAACCTGGGAGCTTCCTGAAGGTGATGTGATCGATCCCCTGCCGATTTACACCCCAGGCTTTGAGAGCTTAAACGATCCGCTGGTGGAGAAATTCCCTCTGCAGTTGACCGGCTTCCACTATAAGTCTCGCGTCCACTCGACCTATGGCAACGTAGATGTTCTGAAAGCATCCTGCCGCCAGGAAATGTGGATCAACCCGATGGATGCGCAGCGACGCGGCATTAACAACGGCGACAAGGTGCGCATCTATAACGACCGCGGTGAAGTGCATATCGAGGCGAAGGTCACACCACGTATGATGCCCGGCGTGGTGGCATTAGGAGAAGGCGCCTGGTATGACCCGGATGCAAAACGCGTGGATCAGGGCGGGTGCATTAACGTTCTGACGACCCAGCGTCCGTCTCCTCTCGCGAAGGGGAACCCGTCACACACGAACCTTGTTCAGGTTGAAAAGGTGTAAGGAGTAGCCGATGACAACCCAGTATGGATTTTTTATTGATTCCAGTCGTTGCACCGGTTGCAAAACCTGCGAACTGGCCTGCAAAGATTTCAAAAATTTAACCCCTGAAGTCAGCTTCCGCCGCATTTATGAATACGCAGGCGGTGACTGGCAGGAGGACAACGGCGTCTGGCATCAGAACGTCTTTGCCTATTACCTCTCCATTGCCTGTAACCACTGTGAAGATCCGGCCTGTACCAAGGTATGTCCGAGCGGTGCGATGCACAAACGTGAAGATGGCTTTGTCGTAGTCGATGAAGATGTGTGCATTGGCTGTCGGTATTGCCACATGGCCTGTCCTTACGGCGCACCGCAGTACAACGCTGAAAAAGGGCACATGACTAAATGTGACGGCTGCCATGAGCGCGTCGCTGAAGGCAAAAAACCTATCTGCGTGGAGTCCTGCCCACTGCGTGCGCTGGATTTTGGTCCGATTGAAGAGTTGCGCAAAAAACACGGTACTTTGGCAGCGGTCGCACCACTGCCGGGTGCGCACTTTACCAAACCGAGTATTGTCATCAAACCTAACGCCAATAGCCGCCCGACCGGGGATACAACAGGTTATCTGGCTAATCCGAAGGAGGTGTAAGATGGGAAGTGGATGGCATGAATGGCCGCTGATGATCTTCACGGTCTTCGGACAGTGTGTGGTTGGCGGCTTTATCGTTCTGGCGCTGGCGTTGATGAAAGGCGACTTACGTCCAGAATCGCAGCAGCGCGTGATTGCCTGCATGTTCGGGCTGTGGGTATTAATGGGCATTGGCTTTATTGCTTCCATGCTCCATCTGGGCTCGCCGATGCGCGCTTTTAACTCACTCAATCGCGTAGGATCTTCTGCATTAAGTAATGAGATTGCCAGTGGCTCAATTTTCTTTGCTGTTGGCGGTATCGGCTGGTTGCTGGCTACGTTGAAAAAAATGTCGCCCGCATTACGTAATCTGTGGTTAGTTGTCACCATGGTGCTGGGCGTGGTTTTTGTCTGGATGATGGTACGCGTGTATAACACCATCGATACCGTGCCGACCTGGTACAGCGTCTGGACGCCGCTGGGCTTCTTCCTGACGATGTTTATGGGCGGGCCGCTGCTGGGATATCTGTTACTCAGAATTGCTGGCGTGGATGGTTGGGCAATGCGCCTGCTGCCGGCTATCTCAGTGCTTGCTCTGGTCGTGAGCGCCATCATGTCTGTCATGCAGGGGGCTGAACTGGCGACGATCCACAGTTCGATTCAACAGGCTTCTGCGCTGGTTCCGGATTACGGATCGCTGATGGCGTGGCGGATTGTGGCGCTGGCATTAGCGCTGTGCTGCTGGATTGTGCCGCAGGTGAAGGGCTACCAGCCTGCCGTTCCGCTGCTTTCTGTGGCGTTTATTTTGCTTCTGGTCGGTGAGCTGATTGGTCGTGGCGTGTTTTACGGTTTGCATATGACCGTTGGTATGGCGGTGGCGGGTTAATTTATAGTATCTCGGATTAACTCAAGTCTTATCAGGCCTGCACGATCTGTAGGCCTGATAAGTGAAGCGCCATTAACAATACATCAGGCCAGGGGGTTCGCCCTGGTTTTACTTCTGCTTGGTCAACGTGTCGTAGCTGGTCATCAGATTGCGATAATCCGGAATGTGATTCGAGAACAACGTCGCCAGACCTTCGACATCGTTACGCCAGTCGCGGTGCAGCTCACATGCGACGCCGAACCATGTCATCAATTGAGCACCGGCCTGCGACATCCGATCCCATGCTGAATGGCGGGTAATTTCATTAAATGTGCCTGAAGCATCGGTGACAACAAAGACGTCAAAACCTTCTTCAATCGCCGAGAGCGCAGGGAAGGCAACGCAAACTTCCGTCACGACACCGGCGATAATCAGCTGCTTTTTGCCGGTCGCTTTTACTGCTTTCACGAAATCTTCGTTATCCCACGCGTTAATGTTTCCGGGGCGAGCAATATAAGGCGCATCGGGAAATTGAGCTTTTAGTTCCGGCACCAGCGGCCCATTTGGTCCAGTCTCAAAACTGGTTGTCAGAATCGTCGGGAGTTTGAAGTATTTTGCTAAGTCACCGAGCGCAAGCACGTTGTTTTTAAATTTATCGGGATCGATATCCCGAACCAGAGAGAGCAGGCCAGCCTGATGGTCGACCAGCAGTACTGCCGCATTATCTTTATCAAGTCTTACGTAAGGTTTAGTCATGGTATTTCTCCTGTTCTGCATCGGTGGGGGAAATTTGATGAGTTTAAGTCTACGAAAAGAACGATATTTGGATTAGATAGATAAATAAGAACTCACTGTTCTATTTTGAAGACAATGCAGCTCTGTATCCCGCATAGAGTTTAGTAAGAAATAAAAGTAAGGGGAGTCCATGAAATTTTTCGACTGAACGCAACGCGAGATTTTTGTTTTAGATCAATAAAAACAAGCAGATGTGTTTTTGTGCTTTTTATCTATTCACATTAAGAATCAGTAATGCAAATCGATCGTCCAGAAAGCGCCTCAGCCCTCTGATTACGCCGATTGACAATGTTTTTGGCAGTGGCATGATGCGCATGAAATTTGAACTTCCTCACGGTTTTTATTCATGTCCACCTATACCCGTCCCGTCATGCTATTGCTATGCGGGCTGCTTCTGTTGACCCTGGCGATCGCCGTGTTAAACACGCTCGTCCCGCTTTGGCTCGCCCATGAAAATCTGCCCACATGGCAGGTAGGCGTGGTGAGCTCGTCCTATTTTACCGGTAATCTGGTAGGGACGTTGCTGACCGGGTATTTAATAAAACACCTTGGTTTTAATCGCAGCTATTACATCGCCTCGCTTATTTTTGCCGTAGGTTGTGTCGGGCTGGGGATTGTGGTGGGATTCTGGAGCTGGATGACATGGCGCTTTATTGCCGGTGTTGGCTGCGCCATGATTTGGGTGGTAGTGGAAAGTGCGCTGATGTGCAGTGGGACTTCGCGTAATCGCGGACGTTTGCTTGCCGCTTATATGATGATCTATTACGTGGGGACGTTTTTAGGCCAGTTGCTGGTTAGTAAAGTATCAACTGAATTGATGAACGTTCTGCCGTGGGTGACGGGTACAATCCTGGCTGGCGTTTTACCACTGCTCTTTACGCGCATTGCCAATCAGCAGGGTGATGAACAGCAGTCTACGCCTATTGTCTCCATGCTGAAGCTGCGACAGGCGCGTCTGGGCGTTAACGGCTGTATTATTTCCGGGATTGTATTGGGGTCCTTGTATGGCCTGATGCCGCTGTATCTCAACCATCAGGGGGTGAGCAACGCCAGCATTGGTTTCTGGATGGCGGTTCTGGTTAGCGCCGGTATCCTGGGGCAATGGCCGATTGGCCGTCTGGCGGATAAGCTGGGACGCCTGCTGGTTTTACGCGTTCAGGTTTTCGTGGTAATCGTCGGGAGTATTGCCATGCTGAATCAGGCGGCGATGGCGCCCGCGTTGTTTATGTTGGGGGCGGCAGGTTTTACTCTCTACCCGGTAGCGATGGCCTGGGCCTGTGAAAAGGTGGAACACCATCAACTGGTCGCCATGAATCAGGCATTGTTATTAAGCTATACCGTGGGCAGCCTGCTTGGTCCTTCATTTACCGCGATGCTGATGCAGAATTATTCAGATAGCTTGCTGTTTATCATGATCGCCAGCGTATCGTTTATTTATTTACTGATGCTGTTGCGTAAGACGGGCCATACGCCCAATTCTATTGCGCATATTTGACCTGATTTAACAGAATACGAACAGGTTCCCATACATACTGTTTATGTATGCTTTATGGGAACCTGCATTATTTAATCACACGCTTTTGCCCTGAAAATAAAGTGTGCAGAAGATTATAGTTTTACACCCTGCCGTTTCCGCTCGCTCATTTTACCGCGCATAATCCCACGCCTGATTTTATCGTGACGCCGTTTGTGCTGGTAGGATTGGGGCTGATTTTCCCGCTTCTGGCGCGCAGGAAACAGTAATGCGTTAACTCACTTCAAGAATAGAGAGAAACTGCGCCAGGCTGGTGGTATGGGATAACTGGTGTAAGCGCTCCGCTTCATCCAGCCAGCACACCAACTGTTGGATCATTTCGATATGTTGAGTGCTGTTGGCTGCGGCAAGAACAATGATTAACCGCACATCCGGGTGTCCGGGAAACAGGACTGCTTCTTTCAGGCTCAATAGCGACAGATGTGTTTTACTGCCAATCACGCCTTCATCCGGTCGAGCATGAGGCAGGGCAAATTCTGGACTTAATATATACCATGGGCCATGTTTTTCTGTTTCATGGATGATTGCCTGAGTATAACTATGTGTAATTACGCCTTGCACTTCGAGAGGGTGACAGGCCAACTGCACGGCTTCCTGCCAGGTGCCGCATTGTTCGCGAAACTGCCAGGCTGAAAATAGCGTAGATAGCATCGTTTTATCCCCATTGTAGTTGGCAGACCGTGTAACGGTCTGCCAACCAGATTATTTGAGTGCTTCACAGATTGCAGAGGCTGAAATTCCGTATTTCTCTTTCAACTGCCGGCTGTTGCCCGATTCGGTGAATGTGTCCTGAGTACCAAGGCGACACAATCGTGAGTTGATTCCTTCTTCAGCCAGCACTTCAGCAATCTGGCCACCCAGTCCGCCGTTAATCGTATGATTTTCAATCGTGACGATACGTGGGCAATTGGCAATGAGGTGCAGGAAACGCTGACGATTGAACGGTTTTAGCGTTGCCACATGAATCAGTTTGCCCCTTTTCCCCTGCGCACTGAGCTGGGCGTAACCCGTACTCGCTTGTTCAAGAACTGTTCCTTCATAAACAATGGCGAAGTCGTTGCCTGAACTCTCCACGGCCTCGATATCGGATACTCGGGGGACAACTGATTTATCGCGTACGGGCATCGGTTCCCGGGCAACACGAATGTAGACAGGGCCGGGGATGTTTACTGCCTGCTCAAATGCAGCCTCAACTTCTTCGGCATCTGCCGGAGTCAGAATCGTGATTCCTGGCAATACACGAGTCAGGGCTAGATCTTCCAGCGCATGGTGCGAAGCGCCATCCGGGCCGTCATCCATACCTGGATGGCTACCGACCAGCTTAATGTTGGCCTTTGCGTAACAAGCCTGACGAAGCTGTGTCCATGCTGTACCAGTCACGAACATCGCGAAGTTAACGTAAAAAGGAATGTTACCTTCCAATGCCTGACCTGTGGCGAAACTCATCGCGGAGCCTTCGGCAATTCCCATTTCAAAGAATGCTTCAGGCCAGATCTTCTGAAACTGATCGGTGCGGGTGGAGCTCGCCAAATCGCTGTCGATAACGACAACTGGATAGCCTTTCTCCCTCAAAGCGAGCAGGGCATTACCAATCTCATCGCGTGGTGCTCTCATGACTGTAATTCCTCCATAGCTTGCTGGTATTGTTCCGCACTGGGTGTTTTAGAATGCCAGTCGCCGTTATTTTCCATATAGCTCACGCCGCTGCCTTTGGTGGTGCGGGCGATAATAGCTACCGGCTTGCCTTTCAGATAACGAGATAGCTGCAAAGTGTCGGCAACCTGGCACATGTTGTTACCATCCTGTAGCTCAAGTACGTGCCAGCCAAAATTACGGATTTTGTCGGCCAGTGGCTCGAGATTGATGACGTCATTGACCGGATCGTGTGAGGAAAAACCGTTGTAGTCGATGATGGCGACCAGATTGTCCATCCGCATATGAGCGGCCTGTTGCAGTGACTCCCATATTTGGCCTTCGTGCATCTCCCCATCGCCGATGATTGCGAAAACGCGGTTGGGATCCCCCGCGCGATTTTTGGCAGCAGCCATCCCCAGCGCAATTGACAGACCCTGGCCAAGCAGTCCAGTCGTTGCATCCACATCGGGAAGTGATTTCACGCTCGGATGTCCCTGCAGACGCGAGTTAATCTGACGAAAGGTGCTAAATTCGCTGCGGGATATTTTCCCCAATTGATACAGCATGGCGTACTGTGCCGCGACGGCGTGGCCTTTACTCATCACCACCCGGGCACGAGGTGTTTCATTCAGACGAACTTCTTCATGATAAATCCAGGTCAGAATATCAATAATGGAGAGTGCGCCGCCGGGATGACCAATACCGGATTCGTAAATAATGGTGACAATATCGCGGCGGGCAGATCGCGCATGAGATTTCAATTCATCAATATTCATGTTTACTCCTTATCAGGGCAGCATTTTGCCGATGTAATACACCACCAGACCAAGCGCGACGAAATCGGTTTCCGGGAAGCTGGTACCGGAAAGTCCTACCGATTCCATAATTGGGTAGATAAGTGCGGGACCAATGCCGATGAGAATGCCTGTAATAAAGCTTCCCACCACTGCGCCTTTCCAGCCTCCTGAAGCGTTGCCAAAGACGGCAGCCGTTGCCCCAATGAAGAAATAGGGGATCGCGACGGGGATGATTACCGTCTGACCAATCAGCGCAAGTATTCCCATCACCACCAGTCCGCCGACGAACGAAGAGATAAAACCAAGTACGGTAGCGGTTGGCGCGTAAGGGAATACAACCGGGCAGTCGAGCGCCGGTTTGGCATTAGGAATGAATTTTTCCGAGATCCCGAGAAATGCCGGAACGATCTCTGAAAGCAGTAAACGAACACCGGTAATAATGATGTAAAGCGAGGCGGTAAAGGTCAGTGACTGAAAAAGCGGGTAGACCAACCAGTGCATGCCACCTGCTACCGCGGTAACCGCTGTTTTCCCTGCTGCCAGTGCGGCGATGTAATAGAAAATACTGACCGAAATAGAGACTGAGACAATGTAATCTTTAAAAATCCCCAGCCATCCGGGGAGATTCAGTTTCTCCGTCGACTCTTTGGGATCGCCGACCTTCGAGCCAATCCAGCCTGAGGCCGCGTAAGCCAGTGTGACATAATGACCCATGGCGATTTCATCATTGCCGGTGATCTTACGCATCCACGGTTGGGCAATGGCCGGGTAGATGCAGGCAGCAAGGCCTAACAATACAGAACCAACCATAATCGTAACGCCATCGCTGTAACCGAGCGCTTTCAGCGTGACGGTGAGCAATGCCGAGAGATACAGATTATGTTGGCCGGTCAAAAAAATGTATTTAAACGGTGTAATACGGGCAAAAAGTAAGTTCCAGCCAAAGCCGATAACCATGATGAGTGATACGCACATGGCAAATTTGGTTTGGGCCAGGCCGGTTAGCGCCTCCGCCAACGGCATCACTCCTTTGAGTCCAAATCCATCGCTAAACAATGTCTGGAAATTACCCAGAGATGTCACTGCCAGCCCCGCGCCACCCGCAAAGACCAGAAATCCAACGATGGTTTTGAAGGTGCCGGATAATACTTTTTCAATCGGCTTGCGTTGAATGAGCAGACCGATTAATGCAATAAATCCAACTAAAAGTGGGGTTACACCCAAAATGTCGAATACAATAAACCTGAGGAGATCCATATTGCCTCCGGGAGAGGTTAGTTGCCCTGAATTACGCTGGTGAGCGCAGTTTCCATTTCTTCGCTATTCATCAAGTCGGTTATACCGATGGCTCTGAATCCAGCAGCTTCGATTTCATCGGTGAGGTCGCGCATGGTGATAACAAAATCAATCCCTTGCCAGGTGGCAAGACCGGACAATACGTCATGTTCGAGTTCAATATCCCAGCCATGCTTGTCGATGATTTTTTGCGCTTTGATTTTGAGCATTAAGGAACTGCCCATACCGGTACGACAGACAATGAGACCTTTCATTTATTTTTCTCCTGTTTTGTAAAAATAATTATTTTCATTGCTCTTGTTGTGAAAAAAATTATTATCTTAACGTGGGCAGAAAGATGTGACTGTGTTTGCATTTTGAGCAAAAAGGCGAAAAATGAGTCAGATTGACACTAACTTACTGATAAACATCAGAAATGAGGCTGGAGGGTTAAGCCCAATTCTGGAAAAAGTGGGCCGTTTTGTGACGGAGAACCCTGATTTTGTGATGAGACATACGATCACAGAGTTAGCGGATTCTATTGAAACCAGTGAAGGGAGTATTACCCGTTTTTGCCGCGCATTTGGTTTTAAAGGTTTTTCTGATTTCAGAACTGCGCTTGCGCTGGAGCAGGGAGCTGCGCGTCCTGAAGAGCAGGAAAATGATGAGGTCTCTGCCGTAGTGGCGAGCATTCGTGACAGCCATGCCATCATTAATACGCAAGAATTACAGGCTGCTGCGGCGTGGATCAACCAGGTTAATTCTGTCGCGATATACGCTGTTGGTACGGCGGTGCCCGTCGCGCTGTTCTTACAAATGAACCTGATTAAAATGGGTAAGGCGGCAAGTTTTGTCGATCGTTTTTACCTCACAACCTCATCCATGATGGTTGAACCGCAGAGCCAGGGAATCATTGTGGTGCACACTGAGCAGGCATCGGCTGATATGATGCAAGCGCTGGCGTTGGCGAAGCAGCATGGCGCGCGGATCCTTTCGCTGACCCGCGGCACCTTTGCGCCGCTTAGCCGTCTTTCGGACTGGAATCTACAGGCCGCCGTAGCCCTGAAGGGTGAGGGGGAGTATGGTTTCGCAGAAATCGCCGGTGCAATGATGGTGGCGGACAAATTACTCAATGCGCTGGAGGAGCAAGATGAGCGCTATGCGGAGTGCCGTAAAGCGCATCAGAAGAGCATTTTCTCAATTGAAAGCGTGGCGAATAAGCTCTCGGAATATTTTATGTCCTGAACCGTTTACTCAAGTGGCGCCAGATTTTTGGGGACGACATACTGTTTTCCATTATAAAGCAGGGTCCAGCTCGCCTTGCTGGACTTATCTTTTGAGGTACACTCAGCATCAGCCTGAAGATTGGCGTTGGATGCTACACTTTTCTCTCTTACACGAATATCAACGTATCCATTATGCGAGTCAGGCGTAAGTGAGAGGGTACGAGTAATATCGTTGAATGTTCCTTCACAGTTCCCGTCCCATTCCCCGGTACTGTTTTCAAGGACGATACCGTTTAATATCGTTCGTAGTTGGTCATTTTCAATAACAAACAGCGATAGCACATCTTCACTAAATGGATTTACACGGGAACTGCCGGTGCGGGCTATCCGCAAGCCAAATGCGGTTTGGTTAGTGGCGACTTTCCAGCGAGCGGTATCCAGTATCAGACCGGAAATTCGAATAGCGTCGTCATTCATCCTTTCGGGCAGGCGTAATCGTTGTTTAACGTCGAGGCTCGCGGAGTCCAGTACCAAAAGTTCCAGATCGCCAGTATGATCGTAATCGTTATCCTGTTGTGCCATCAGCGGAATCGCCGCCAATGTCAGTTCCGGGTGAGCGGGCCAGACGCGGCAAATTACGCTTTGCGCTGAGTTGCCCGTGATATCGATAACCTGATTGCTTTTGGTGAGCATCTTACCTTCCGCTGCTGGTTTTGCCTCCGGCCACGCATGCTGCACAATGGCGTTGATATCACAGGTGCCGGCGGCATTCGTACTCTGAGCGAACAGCAAAAAAAATGCTGAAACAAGTACTCTCATCGTGAAATCCTTTAGTGGCCTGAGAGGTAGAAGTGGGCAGCAACCAGCTCACTGTCGGTTAAATCAATGATTATTGGTACATGACCAGGGCGGTATAACAAGGAATCAATGGGCAAGCCATCGTTACCTTTTTGCATATCTACCGTGATTTTCAGCCCATTATCAAGGGGAAAAACCAGGTAACGTTTTTCGGTATCAACAATCTGGAGCTTATATTTTTCAAGAGATTCCATGGTTTGCGCGACGTAGTAAGCGTGGTCGGCGCTGGTTTCATTACCGTCTTCTTCACTGACTGACGGATCTAATTGGAACCTGGCGGTTATCAAACTGGCTTGTGTAATTTCCTGTTTTTGCGCTGCGGGTAATTTATTGTTATCTAACTGATAGTCAGGTGTGTCAGCAACCCAACGATAATCAATTATCTTCCAGGGGGACTCTTTTGGAATCTTTAATGGGAGAGGGAAACACTCTGCTGCGTTGATGCAGATTTTGTTATCAGCGACTTTATAAATATTGCCCATTCGGGTATCGAACGGCGTTGAGCGTAGCGCATCGATATCACTTTGACTGTACGGATTGCATTCGGCACAGCGAGCAAAGGAGTTATCGTAGAAGAAAGCGACTGTTTCTTCGGTGGTGTCATCGTTATACAGATAACGAATCTTCGGTCCGGAATCTGACCGGACCGAAGCTGTATGGAATATAAAGAGCAGTGCGAATATTCCGTATCGCAAAAATCTATCCATGATTTACTTCCTTAATGCATAAACATTAATACATCACTTTATGTCCATATTGCTCGAGAATGCCTTTCACGCGCTCCATGGTCTCTTTCTTTGGTGGCTTGACGCCATCCAGTTTGTACTCTTCGCCCATTGCCACCCATTTGTGTTTGCCCAGCTCGTGATATGGCAGCAGCTCGATTTTTTCAACGTTGCCCATATCGCGGGTAAACTCACCCAGGCGGTGCGCAGAGTCGTCATCGTCAGACCAGCCAGGCACGACAACGTAGCGGATCCACACTTTGATGTCTTTATTGGACAGGTAACGCGCGAACTCCAGCGTACGATGGTTCGATACGCCGACCAGATTCTGATGGATTTCATCGTTCATCTGTTTGAGATCGAGCATGACCAGGTCGGTGACTTCCAGCAACTCATCGATAACCGGATCGTAGCGGCGAACAAAGCCGTTAGTATCCAGACAGGTATGAATACCTTCTTTTTTACAGGCCCGAAACCAGTCACGTACGAATTCAGCTTGCAGAATAGCTTCGCCGCCGGACGCCGTCACACCGCCACCGGATGCGTTCATAAAGTGGCGGTAGGTCACGACTTCTTTCATTAACTCGTCGACGGTGACTTCTTTGCCGCCGTGCGTATCCCATGTGTCACGGTTATGGCAATACAGGCAGCGCATCAGGCAGCCCTGGAAGAAGGTAATAAAACGGATGCCCGGGCCATCAACAGTGCCACAGGATTCAAAGGAGTGAATGCGACCAATAACTGACATTGCGGTGTATCTCCAGGTGTGGCCCATCCGGGGCCTGTGTTAGTGCACAGTTATTAACTGTGTCGAGTCTGTTTTGGCTGCTATCCATACTTTTCGTCTTTCAAGCTGCATCTTTGTTAGCTACCTTCGCTCACCCCAGTCACGTACTTCTGTACGCTCCAGGGGATTCACTCCGTTGCCGCCTCAATGCAACTCGAAATCCATCGAGTATATAAGTATAGATAGCTGACAAAGCAGGCTATTAAAAAGGCCCCACTTACGTGGAGCCTTTATTGTACGCTTTTTAAAGTACGATTTCAGTCAAAACCAATTACATGGTCTGAGTGAAGGTACGAGTAATAACGTCCTGCTGCTGTTCTTTAGTCAGGGAGTTAAAACGTACAGCGTAGCCAGAAACACGAATGGTCAGCTGCGGATATTTTTCCGGATGTTCCATCGCATCCAGCAGCATTTCACGGTTCATGACGTTCACGTTCAGGTGCTGACCACCTTCGATGGACGCTTCATGGTGGAAGTAACCATCCATCAGACCAGCCAGGTTGGTCTTACGAACTTCGTCGTCTTTACCCAGTGCGTTCGGAACGATAGAGAAGGTGTAAGAGATACCATCTTTAGCGTAAGCAAACGGCAGTTTAGCAACGGAGGTCAGAGAGGCAACAGCACCTTTCTGGTCACGACCGTGCATTGGGTTAGCACCCGGTCCGAACGGCGCGCCAGCACGACGACCATCTGGGGTGTTACCGGTTTTCTTACCATAAACCACGTTAGAGGTGATGGTCAGAACAGACTGAGTCGGGATAGCGTTACGATAAGTAGTCAGTTTCTGAATTTTCTTCATGAAACGTTCTACCAGGTCAACCGCCATATCATCAACGCGAGGGTCGTTGTTACCAAACTGCGGGTATTCGCCTTCGATTTCGAAGTCTACAGCCAGACCGTCTTCATCACGAATCGGTTTAACTTTCGCATATTTGATTGCAGACAGGGAGTCAGCAGCAACGGACAGACCAGCGATACCACACGCCATGGTGCGGATAACGTCACGGTCATGCAGCGCCATCAGAGAGGCTTCGTAGCTGTACTTGTCGTGCATGTAGTGGATAACGTTCAGCGCGGTGACATACTGTTTAGCCAGCCAGTCCATGAAGTGATCCATGCGGTCCATAACTTCGTCGAAGTTCAGAACGTCGCCTTTGATCGGTTCAGATTTAGGACCAACCTGCATTTTCAGTTTTTCATCAACGCCGCCGTTGATTGCGTACAGCATGGTTTTCGCCAGGTTTGCACGCGCACCGAAGAACTGCATTTGTTTACCAACAACCATCGGGCTTACGCAGCAAGCGATAGCGTAATCGTCGTTGTTGAAGTCCGGACGCATCAGGTCATCGTTCTCGTACTGCAGAGAAGAGGTGTCGATGGACACTTTAGCGGCGAATTTCTTGAAGTTCAGAGGCAGTTTTTCAGACCACAGAACGGTGATGTTCGGCTCCGGAGAAGGACCCATGGTGTACAGGGTGTTCAGGAAGCGGAAGCTGTTTTTGGTAACCAGAGTACGGCCATCAACGCCCATACCACCGATAGATTCAGTTGCCCAAATCGGGTCACCGGAGAACAGTTCATCATATTCAGGAGTACGCAGGAAACGAACCATACGCAATTTCATGACCAGGTGGTCAATCATTTCCTGAGCGTCTTGCTCGGTGATTTTGCCTGCTTTGATATCACGTTCGATGTAAGCATCCAGGAAGGTGGATACGCGACCGAAGGACATTGCTGCGCCGTTCTGAGATTTAACAGCGGCCAGGTAGCCGAAGTAAGTCCACTGGATAGCTTCCTGAGCGTTGGTAGCCGGACCAGAGATATCGCAGCCATATTTAGCAGCCATTTCTTTGATCTGACCCAGTGCGCGGTGCTGTTCAGCAATTTCTTCACGCAGACGGATAGTTGCTTCCAGGTTTACGCCGTTTTCCAGATCGGACTGCAGAGAGACGAACTGAGCGTATTTGTCTTTCATCAGGTAGTCGATACCGTACAGCGCAACGCGACGGTAGTCACCGATGATACGGCCACGGCCATACGCATCTGGCAGACCAGTCAGAACACCGGATTTACGGCAGTTCAGAATGTCTTTGGTGTAAACATCGAATACACCCTGGTTGTGGGTTTTACGGTATTCGGTGAAGATTTTTTTCAGCATCGGGTCCAGTTCGCGATTGTACGCTTTGCAGGAACCTTCAACCATTTTGATGCCGCCAAACGGAATGATTGCACGTTTCAGCGGAGCTTCAGTCTGCAGACCAACGATTTTCTCGAGCGCTTTGTTGATGTAGCCAGCGTCGTGAGAAGTGATGGTAGAAGCAACGGAGGTGTCAAAGTCAACAGGCGCGTGAGTGCGGTTTTCCTGTTTAACGCTTTCCATCACGCTGTCCCACAGTGCAGTGGTCGCATCAGTTGCGCCAGCCAGGAAGGACTCGTCACCCTCATACGGAGTGTAGTTTTTCTGAATGAAGTCACGGACGTTTACTTCATTCTGCCAGTCACCTTTGGTAAAACCTTCCCAGGCTGTGGCTAACTTTTCATTAAGCTCGGACATGTAACACCTACCTTCTTAAGTGGATTTTTTATTTACTGCGTGTAATGGGCATCATCAGATTAATGATGATCGTTACCACGCAGATAAATGACCCAGTATGTCAACCCGACCAACAAACCGCCGCCGATAATGTTACCGATCGTAACCGGAATCAGGTTATCGGTGATGAAGTTCATCACGGTCAGGTGAGAAAAATTCTCCGGAGAAGACCCAACAGCGGCCCAGAATTCCGGGGTGGCGAAATCGCGTATTACAATACCCATAGGGATCATAAACATGTTTGCGATACTGTGCTCAAAACCGCTGGCAACAAACATTGCGACCGGTAATACCATGATAAACGCTTTGTCCATCAGGCTGCGGCCCGAGTAGCTCATCCATACCGCCAGGCACACCATCAGGTTAGCCAGGATGCCAAGACTTACCGCCTCAACAAAAGTATGGTGCACTTTGTGGTCGGCTGTCTGCAGGACGTTGAGCCCCCACGCGCCGTTGGCGGTCATGTATTCGCCGGAAAGCCACATCAGTAGTACGAAGAGCAAGCAACCAACCAGGTTACCGACATAAACGTTAAGCCAGTTTTTAGCCAATTGGCCCCAGGTAATACGACCACTGGCTTTTGCTACGACAATCAATACGGTTGAGGTAAAGAGGTCTGCGCCGCAGACAACACAAAGAATCAGCCCCAGGGAAAAGCAGATACCACCTACTAATTTTGCCATGCCGAAAGGCATAGCTCCGGTACCGGTTGTGGCGGTGATATAGAAAACAAAGGCAATTGAAATGAATACACCGGCAGTAATTGCCAGATAGAACGTCTTAAGCGGATGTTTCGTTGCTTTATAGACGCCTGCTTCTTCGGCAACTTTGGCCATTGCAGCAGGAAGAATAAGATCAAAAGGGTTGTCAGCTTTCACACTAACTCTCTCTTTATTAAGTCGGCGACGAGATACTAACAAAGCATTATAGATGAGAATTTGATATAGATCATATCTCGCCTGGCTTATAGGCCCGTAAGACGCATGGTTTTTATGCGATTACGGAGTAACTTGTTGATTATCCATATAAAAATAAATTTTAAAAATTATAAAGTGAGTTGAATTTTTTCTTTTTGTCTCCTGTCAGATGGTTAATTAAAATGGAGTAATTGAGATAAAAAACCACATTAATAAGCTAATTTTTTTAATATCAACTACTAATATTTAACCTTGTTTTTACATTTATTTTTTGATTTGACCAAAATAAAAAACAGGGCGCATAAAGCGCCCCGTAATATAGCCCAGACAATACCTTTAGCCTACTCAGCGCAGGTTGATTGTCACTATTTTGACCAGTGTGCAGCTTTCGCGCGCTGCAGTTTTTCGTAGGCTTTCAGCAGAGACTGATGCGCCGGGAAAGCCTGCAGATCGCTATCAACGGGTTGCAGCCCGTAGAACGGCGCTTCGCCACTTAATGCCGCACTTGCCGCTTCAACCGCATCGGCTCCGTACATGCGAACGAATGCGTTCAGATATTGCAGCGGTTGGCGATCTTCTTCCTGAGATAGCAGTAGCAGCGTTTGCAGGCAGCGGTAGTAGTTGGCTCGTTCAGCGCTAAAGACAGATGCGTTGAATTCCATCGTCCATTCAGTCCAGATCAGCGCCTGTTCCAGGTCGCCACCAGCCAGCGCCAGCATCACTTTAAGCTCGCCAATGCGCAGGGTATACCAACCGTTATCCGCGCCGGTCGCCAGACCAAGCAGTTCACGTACACGGGTGAAGTCGTCAAAGCCTTCTTCGTCCAACTGTTCGATCAGATTGAGATAGTCTTCTTTATCCCATTCACTGCCTGGCAGAGAGAGGATGGTGTCACGCAGATGGGCACCCATGGCGTTGTTGGCTAACCACAGATCTTCTGCCGGATAGATGTCAGACATTCCCGGAACAATAATACGGCAGGCGTAAACGCTCAGATGCTCATAGTCGGCGATATACACTTCTTTATCTTCAGCATTGAAGATAGCCATCAGGGTGGCGAACTCTTCTTCCGTAGTGCCGGAGAAATTCCAGTCAACGAACGGATAGTCGGCATCCTGCTTGAACAGATCCCAGGAGATCAGGCCGCTGGAATCAATGAAGTGGGTTTCAAGGTTAGTGTGTTCCGCCACTTCTTCATCGTCGAACGTCGGCGGGGTGAAGACATCAAGATCTTTCAGACCACGGCCCTGCAACAGTTCAGTGACGGTACGCTCCAGCGCAACACCGAAATCTGGGTGCGCGCCGAAGGAAGCAAAGCAGGTACCGTTGGCCGGGTTGAACAAGACAACGCAAATCACCGGGTACTTGCCGCCCAGCGAGCCATCGTAGGCGAAAATTGGGAAACCTTCCGCTTCCAGTTTGGCAATGGACTCCACCACTGCTGGATAGCGCGCCATCACTTCAGCCGGGATTTCCGGCAGGCTGATGCTTTCCGCGATAATGCGGTTCTTCACATGACGTTCAAAGACTTCAGACAGGCCCTGAACACGCGCTTCGTTACGCGTATTACCCGCAGACATGCCGTTAGAAACATACAGGTTGCCGATAATGTTCATCGGAATATAGACAGTCTGGTTATCCGACTGGCGGGTAAACGGCAGACCGCAGACGCCACGTTCTTCATTACCAGACTGTAGATCGATAAGCATGCTGCCGGTCAATTCGTTATCTGGATCGTAAAACGCACGCAGACGTGTATCCAGCAGACCTTCTGGTACGTCGTCATTTTCAGTCAGCGGGAACCATTTTTCGTTCGGGTAATGTACGAACGGGCCGTTGGCGATAGTTTCACCCAGCCAGAAATCCGCAAAGAAATAGTTAGTCGACAGACGCTCAAAATATTCGCCCAGCGCGGAAGCCAGCGCCGCTTTTTTCGTCGCACCTTTACCGTTGGTGAAGCACAGCGCGCATTCTTTGTCGCGAATATGTACCGACCAGACGTTAGGAACGGGATTCAACCACGAGGCTTCTTCAATTTGAAAACCGAGGTCGAGCAATTTTTGCTGGAAGCGAGCGATGGAGTCTTCCAGAGCGGCATCTTTGCCGGGGATAAATGTTTGCGTCATGAAAATCACTTTTGTCGTACGGAAAGCGCGCAATGATACGGGTTTTCAATGAACGGCGCTATCGTCGCCGGAGTTCAGGCGTAAATAAAAGTATTAGCTATGCTTTCCTACAGCCAACCACGTTTAGAGCATAATAATGAAAGCTTTCGATTTACACCGTATGGCGCTTGATAAGGTGCCCATGGATTTTCTGGGAGAAGTCGCGCTACGCAGCCTCTATACCTTTATATTGGTTTTTCTGTTTTTAAAAATCACCGGACGTCGCGGCGTACGCCAGATGTCGCTTTTTGAAGTCTTGATAATCCTTACGCTGGGTTCTGCGGCGGGAGACGTGGCATTTTATGACGATGTTCCAATGTTGCCGGTGCTGGTGGTCTTTATTACTCTTGCCGTGCTGTATCGGCTGGTGATGTGGCTGATGGCGCATAGCGAAAAAATGGAGGATTTGCTGGAGGGGAAACCCGTCGTGATCATTGAGGACGGAGAGCTGGCATGGTCAAAGCTCAGTAGCGCCAATATGACGGAATTCGAATTCTTTATGGAACTGCGTTTGAACGGTGTGGAGCAACTGGGGCAGGTGAAACTGGCTATTCTGGAGACGAACGGGCAAATCAGCGTCTACTTCTTTGCCGATGAAGACGTAAAACCGGGGCTCAGTATTCTGCCTAAACGCTGTACGCAACGATTTAAAGTCATACCTGAAGCAGGGGACTATGCCTGCATACGTTGTAGCGAAGTGGTGCACATGAACGCCGGAGATCACCAATTATGTCCGCGCTGTGCAAATCCAGAATGGTCGAAGGCCAGTCGGGCAAAACGGGTCACCTGACAGCGAAAATCTCGGTTTTTACCCGTCAATCCGATAGATTCTGTTGTGTGACGGATGACACATTTTTACCCTGGTCAGTTTTACCCATTGCGGCGCGTGTCACTGAATGATAAAACCGATATCCACAGGAATAACTTATACCAATGTCTGTCACCGGATTATCGTCAATGACAGGATGTTGATTGGACAACAACACAACGTGGTGAGGGGAAATGGCTCAGGTCTTCAATTTTAGTTCAGGTCCGGCAATGTTACCGGCAGAAGTTCTTAAACTGGCTCAACAGGATCTTCGCGACTGGAACGGTCTTGGCACGTCGGTGATGGAAATTAGCCATCGTGGCAAAGAATTCATCCAGGTCGCAGAAGAAGCGGAGCAGGATTTTCGCGATCTTCTCAGCATCCCCTCCAACTATAAAGTGTTATTCTGCCATGGCGGTGGTCGCGGACAATTCGCCGGTATCCCGTTAAATATTCTCGGTGATAAAACAACTGCGGATTACGTCGATGCCGGTTACTGGGCCGCCAGCGCAATTAAAGAAGCGAAAAAGTACTGCACGCCAAACGTTATCGATGCCAAAGTTACCGTTGACGGACTGCGCGCTGTTAAGCCAATGAGCGAATGGCAGCTTTCTGACAACGCGGCGTATCTGCACTATTGTCCGAATGAAACCATCGATGGTATTGCGATCGAAGAAACGCCGAATTTTGCCAGCAACGTGGTGGTCACGGCGGATCTGTCCTCTACCATTCTTTCCGCACCGCTTGACGTTAGCCGCTATGGCGTAATTTACGCCGGGGCGCAGAAAAACATCGGCCCGGCCGGGCTGACAATTGTTATCGTACGCGAAGATTTGCTGGGTAAAGCCCATGTGTCCTGCCCGTCAATCCTCGACTATACCGTGCTGAACGACAACGACTCCATGTTCAATACGCCGCCAACCTTTGCCTGGTATTTATCTGGCCTGGTCTTTAAATGGCTGAAAGAGCAGGGCGGTGTTAACGCGATGGATAAAATTAACCAGCAAAAAGCGGAACTGCTGTACGGCGTCATTGATAACAGTGATTTCTATCGTAACGATGTGGCGAAATCCAACCGTTCACGCATGAACGTCCCGTTCCAGTTGGCTGACAGCGCACTGGATAAACTCTTCCTGGAAGAGTCATTTGCTGCGGGTTTGCACGCATTGAAAGGGCACCGTGTGGTCGGCGGTATGCGCGCGTCCATCTACAATGCAATGCCGCTTGAAGGTGTAAAAGCGCTGACTGATTTCATGGTCGATTTCGAGCGTCGCCGCGGTTAATCTGCTGTATTTTTCATCCCCACAGCCTGTCTGTGGGGTTTTTATGTCTGTTTTTGAGAGTCGAGTTTAATGGAATCCCTGACGTTACAACCCATTGCGCGGGTGGATGGCACCATCAATCTGCCTGGATCCAAAAGTGTTTCTAACCGCGCTTTGCTGCTAGCTGCATTAGCAAATGGCACCACTGTCCTGACCAACCTGCTGGACAGCGATGATGTCCGCCATATGCTTAATGCTTTGAATGCGTTAGGGATCAGCTATACCCTTTCTGCCGATCGCACGCGTTGCGAGATAATCGGTAATGGCGGTGCGCTGCACGCAGAAGGTGCAGTAGAGCTGTTCCTTGGCAATGCCGGAACCGCAATGCGCCCGCTGGCCGCAGCGTTATGCCTGGGCGCCAATGACATCGTGTTGACGGGTGAACCGCGCATGAAGGAGCGCCCGATTGGTCATCTGGTTGATGCGCTGCGCCAGGGCGGAGCGAATATTGAATACCTGGAGCAGGAAAACTATCCGCCTTTACGTTTGCGCGGTGGCTTCGCCGGGGGACAGGTTGAGGTAGACGGTAGCGTATCCAGCCAATTCCTGACTGCGCTGTTGATGACTGCGCCGCTGGCGCCGCAGGATACGACGATCGCAATCAAAGGCGAACTGGTATCCAAACCTTACATTGATATCACACTGAACCTGATGAAAACGTTTGGTGTTGAAATTGAGAATCAGAACTACCAGCGCTTTGTCGTACAAGGGCAGCAGCAGTATCAGTCTCCGGGGGCATATCTGGTCGAAGGCGATGCTTCTTCCGCTTCCTATTTCCTCGCGGCGGGGGCCATTAAAGGCGGTACGGTAAAAGTAACCGGGATTGGTCGCAACAGTATGCAGGGAGATATTCGCTTCGCTGATGTACTGGAAAAAATGGGGGCGACTATTACCTGGGGCGATGACTTTATTGCCTGTACCCACGGTGAACTCAATGCGGTAGATATGGATATGAACCATATTCCTGATGCGGCGATGACTATTGCCACGGCTGCGCTGTTCGCAAAAGGGACGACCACACTGCGTAACATCTACAACTGGCGCGTCAAAGAGACCGACCGCCTGTTCGCGATGGCGACTGAGCTGCGTAAAGTGGGCGCGACCGTTGAAGAGGGCGAAGACTATATTCGCGTCACGCCGCCAGTGACGTTACAGTTTGCAGATATCGCGACCTACAACGATCACCGCATGGCGATGTGTTTCTCGCTGGTGGCGCTCTCTGACACGCCGGTGACCATTCTGGATCCGAAATGTACGGCCAAAACCTTCCCGGATTATTTCGAACAGCTGGCGCGTATTAGTACTCCTGCCTGATTCTCCCGGAACGCCGGTCCTCCAGGACTGGCGTTCCGAGGTCCGTAACCGCACTGTTTTTATGCTTTCAACTAATGCTAATTTGTTGATGATTTAACTTATTTATTTGTTTTTACTATAAATATCAACGGAAGATTAGCATGAAGCATAAATCACTCTTTTTGGCGTTAGCAGTTTCCGCCACGTTGCTGGCTGGTTGTAAAAATGGTGTGAATGGCGACCTTGTTGCCAGTTCCGGTATGGCTGCTTATAAAGCAGCGACACTTTCTGATGCTGATGTCAAAGCCCTCTCTAACAGTTCATGTAAGCAGATGGATAGCGAAAATCAGCTGGCGGGCGCGAAAAGCAAGTACACTAAGCGCCTGAATAAAATTGCGAAAGCGTTGGGGAATAACATTGATGGAACGCCGGTTAACTATAAAGTTTATATGACCAGTGATATCAATGCCTGGGCAATGGCGAATGGATGCGTACGTGTTTATTCGGGCTTGATGGACCTGATGACCGACAATGAAATAGAAGGCGTGCTGGGTCATGAGCTGGGCCATGTTTCTTTAGGGCACTCGCGTAAAGCAATGCAGACCGCGTATGCCACTCTGGCTGCGCGTGATGCTATTTCTGCGACCAGCGGCGTCGCTTCTCAGCTTTCCCAGTCTCAGTTGGGCGATTTGGCAGAAGGCGTGATTAATTCAGCGTTCTCCCGTAGTCAGGAATCAGATGCGGATGACTTTTCCTATGACTTGCTGAAAAAACGCGGTATTGACCGTCAGGGCTTAGTGACTGCGTTTGATAAGTTTGCCACGATGGACGCAGGCCATGCCAAATCGCTGATGGATTCTCACCCAGCATCTGACGATCGCGCTCAGCATATGCGTGAACGCATCGCTGCAGATAAAAAGTAAATCAGTGTCATCTTCCGGGCTGGTTTCTCACCAGCCCGCTATAATTGCGCAATTCTTCCTCATATCGTTACAGACTAATCGGGTTTTTACACTCTGTGTTAACGATTATTTGCGTTGGCGCGTATAATGCGCGGCGTTCACGTTAACGTATGCCCGTTTAAGGAGAAAAAGATGACGGCAATTGCCCCGGTTATTACCATTGATGGCCCAAGCGGTGCAGGTAAAGGCACCTTGTGCAAGGCAATGGCGGAAGCATTGCAGTGGCATCTGTTAGATTCAGGCGCGATCTACCGCGTACTGGCGCTCGCAGCGTTGCATCACCATGTTGATGTCACATCTGAAGATGCCCTGGTACCGCTTGCCTCACACCTGGATGTGCGTTTTATCTCAACGGACGGCAACCTTGAAGTCATTCTGGAAGGTGAAGATGTCAGCGGCGAAATCCGCACCCAGGAAGTGGCGAATGCCGCCTCTCAGGTCGCTGCGTTTCCTCGCGTACGTGAAGCGCTGTTACGCCGTCAACGCGCGTTTCGTGAAGCGCCCGGTCTGATCGCCGACGGACGTGACATGGGGACCGTGGTGTTCCCGGATGCGCCGGTGAAAATTTTTCTGGACGCCTCCTCGCAAGAACGTGCGCATAGACGTATGCTACAGTTGCAGGAAAAGGGCTTTAGTGTTAACTTTGAACGCCTTTTGGCCGAGATCGAAGAACGCGATTATCGCGATCGTAACCGTGCTGTAGCGCCGCTGGTTCCCGCTGCTGATGCTTTAGTTTTGGATTCAACCCGATTAAGCATTGAGCAAGTGATTGAAAAAGCGTTACAATACGCGCGCCAAAAACTGGCACTCGCTTAAGTGCGACCGAATTTGCAGTACCCCCGTTGCAATGGATTGACAGCGGGTATGTTAAACAACCCCATCCGGCATGGAGCCAGGTGGACGTTAAATATGAAACCTGAAGATTAAACATGACTGAATCTTTTGCTCAACTGTTTGAAGAATCCTTAAAAGAAATCGAAACCCGTCCGGGTTCCATCGTTCGTGGTGTTGTTGTTGCTATCGACAAAGACGTAGTACTGGTTGACGCTGGTCTGAAATCTGAGTCCGCCATTCCGGCAGAGCAGTTCAAAAACGCCCAGGGCGAGCTGGAAATCCAGGTTGGTGACGAAGTTGACGTTGCTCTGGATGCAGTAGAAGACGGCTTCGGTGAAACCCTGCTGTCCCGTGAAAAAGCTAAACGTCACGAAGCTTGGATCACGCTGGAGAAAGCTTACGAAGAAGCTGCAACCGTTACTGGTGTTATCAATGGCAAAGTCAAGGGTGGCTTCACTGTTGAGCTGAATGGTATTCGCGCGTTCCTGCCGGGTTCCCTGGTAGACGTTCGTCCGGTCCGCGACACGCTGCACCTGGAAGGCAAAGAGCTTGAATTCAAAGTAATCAAGCTGGATCAGAAGCGTAACAACGTTGTTGTTTCCCGTCGTGCCGTTATCGAATCCGAAAACAGCGCAGAACGCGATCAGCTGCTGGAAAACCTGCAGGAAGGCATGGAAGTTAAAGGTATCGTTAAGAACCTCACTGACTACGGTGCATTCGTTGATCTGGGTGGCGTTGACGGCCTGCTGCACATCACCGACATGGCATGGAAACGCGTTAAGCATCCGAGCGAAATCGTAAACGTTGGCGACGAAATCACTGTTAAAGTGCTGAAGTTCGACCGCGAGCGTACTCGTGTATCTCTGGGCCTGAAACAGCTGGGCGAAGATCCATGGGTAGCTATCGCTAAGCGTTATCCAGAAGGTACCAAACTGACTGGTCGCGTGACCAACCTGACCGACTACGGCTGCTTCGTTGAAATCGAAGAAGGCGTTGAAGGCCTGGTTCACGTTTCCGAAATGGATTGGACCAACAAAAACATCCACCCGTCCAAAGTTGTTAACGTTGGCGATGTAGTGGAAGTTATGGTTCTGGATATCGACGAAGAACGTCGTCGTATCTCCCTGGGTCTGAAGCAGTGCAAAAACAACCCATGGCAGCAGTTCGCGGAAACCCACAACAAGGGCGACCGTGTTGAAGGTAAAATCAAGTCTATCACTGACTTCGGTATCTTCATCGGCCTGGACGGCGGCATCGACGGCCTGGTTCACCTGTCTGACATCTCCTGGAACGTTGCAGGCGAAGAAGCAGTTCGTGAATACAAAAAAGGCGACGAAATCGCAGCAGTTGTTCTGCAGGTTGACGCAGAGCGTGAGCGTATCTCTCTGGGCGTTAAACAGCTCGCAGAAGATCCGTTCAACAACTGGGTTGCACTGAACAAGAAAGGCGCAATCGTAAACGGTAAAGTCACTGCAGTTGACGCTAAAGGCGCAACCGTAGAACTGGCTGACGGCGTTGAAGGTTACCTGCGCGCTTCTGAAGCTTCCCGCGACCGCGTTGAAGATGCAACTCTGGTTCTGAGCGTTGGCGACGACGTTGAAGCTAAATTCACCGGCGTTGATCGTAAGAACCGCGCAATCAGCCTGTCTGTTCGTGCTAAAGACGAAGCTGATGAGAAAGATGCAATCGCAACTGTTAACAAACAGGAAGATGCTAACTTCTCTAACAACGCAATGGCTGAAGCTTTCAAAGCAGCTAAAGGCGAGTAATATCGAGTGCTCCTAAATCCTTTGTGCTGTTAACAGCACAAAGGGTGACGAGTAGCTTGACAGATTACAGGATTCGTCCTGTAATCAATGACAAAGGGCGGCTAAGGCCGCCCTTAATCAATGCAGCAGCTAATTATGCCTTTAAGGAACCGGAGGAATCATGACCAAGTCAGAATTGATTGAAAGACTTGCAACCCAGCAACCTCATATTCCCGCGAAAGCGGTTGAAGATGCAGTGAAAGAAATGCTGGAACATATGGCCTCGACTCTTGCGCAGGGCGAGCGTATTGAAATCCGCGGTTTCGGCAGCTTCTCTTTGCATTACCGCGCACCGCGCACCGGACGTAATCCGAAGACCGGTGATAAAGTGGATCTGGAAGGAAAATACGTTCCGCACTTTAAACCAGGTAAAGAACTGCGCGATCGCGCCAATATTTACGGTTAAGTTTTTAGCGAGACTTAACGCCGAGAAAAGCACCCGCATGGGTGCTTTTTTCATTTCTGCCTGCCCATCCTGGAATCCTCCTCCCAGTTAATTTGTACGTTACATGCGCTGTTAAATACCAGCGGAACGCACGCCGTATAACGCTAAATTGGCACCAGACAACCGGTGCATATTACCGCACACTTCCTGTTACAGGGAGGTGACTGATGAAAATAACAACGGTTGGTACGTGTGCATTATTCGGCATTCTCCCGCTTATGCTCTTACCTGGGCTACCTGACATGCTGTGCATCAGCGTCGTATTTTGCCTGGCATGCTTGCTCTGTCTTATTTCTCGCAGGCCTGTATGTTTCGCCGGTGTAACTCTGCTGTTTTTTCTTTGGGGCGTTCTCGCCGCGAAAGATGCGCTGTGGGCCGGTAATACGCTGCCTGCGAAAACCCAGCAGGCTATCGTGCGGATAACCGCAACCGATAACATGACAACGCACTACGGCCAGATCACGCATCTGCAGGGGAAGCGGATATTTCCCGCCATCGGAATTATTCTGTATGGACAGTACTTACCCGACGGCGTTTGCGCGGGTCAGACATGGGCGATGACGCTGAAGGTTCGTGCTGTACATGGCCAATTGAACGAGGGCGGGTTTGATAGCCAGCGTTACGCGTTGGCGCAGCACCTGCCGCTGACGGGAAGATTTTTGCAGGCTTCGGTTATCTCACCACAATGCAGTTTGCGTTCGCGGTATCTCTCCTCGCTGAAAACTGCGCTCGCCGATTATCCCTGGCAGCAAGTCATATTGGGTCTGGGAATGGGTGAGCGTTTATCGGTGTCACAAGAGGTGAAAACCATTATGCGTGATACCGGTACGACCCATTTGATGGCGATTTCCGGGCTGCATATTGCGTTTGCCGCACTTCTGGCTGCAGGGTTAGTTCGCGCGGGACAATTTTTTATGCCAGCCAGTTGGATTTGCTGGCAGGTTCCTTTAGTGGGTGGGGTAGTCTGTGCAACATTCTATGCCTGGCTAACGGGACTACAGCCCCCGGCATTACGGACGGTTGTTGCGCTGCTGGTCTGGGGGGCGCTAAAACTCAGTGGCAGGCAGTGGAGTGGATGGTCGGTTTTGGTCTGCTGTCTGGCAGCCATTCTGGTGGTGGATCCTGTCGCCGTTCTTTCACAGAGTCTGTGGTTGTCTGCTTTTGCCGTTGCGGCACTGCTGTTCTGGTATCAATGGGTTCCAATGCCAGATTGGCCGCTATCGCGCGTTGGACGTCAATTTCTGGCGCTTGCTCATTTGCAATTGGGAATTACGCTTCTGCTTCTGCCAGTACAAATCGCGATGTTTCATGGTTTCAGCCTGACCTCATTTCTGGCGAATTTATTCGCCGTACCTCTGGTCACCTTTATTTCCGTACCGTTGATATTAGCAGGCATGATCGTGCATTTAACCGGGCTGGCGATGATTGAATCGGGCTTGTGGTATTCAGCAGATCGCTCGCTGGCGCTGTTATTTTGGGGGCTCAGGAGCCTGCCTGAAGGGTGGATCAATATTGATGCACGTTGGCAATGGCTTGCATTTTTACCCGCACTCCTGCTCATCGTATATCGATTGAACGTCTGGCGAACGCTACCGGTAGTTTGTGTCACAGTGCCCCTTTTATTGAGCAGCCCGTTCTGGCAAACGTCACGTACTGACGTGTGGCAAGTGCATATGCTGGATGTCGGGCAGGGGCTGGCGATGGTGATTGCGCGTAATGGGAAAGCGCTGCTTTACGATACTGGTCTGGCATGGCCTGAAGGCGATAGCGCGCAACAGCTGATTATTCCCTGGCTACGCTGGCACAATCTGGAGCCGCAAGGGGTAATTTTAAGCCATGAGCATATGGATCACCGGGGTGGGTTGCGCTCGCTGCAGCAAGCCTGGCCGTCGTTATGGATAAGAAGTCCATTAGGTTGGGAAGGGCATCGTCCGTGCTTTCGTGGGGAACGTTGGCAGTGGCAAGGGTTAACCTTCACTGCGCACTGGCCGGTACGTGGAAACACAGATGCGGGGAATAACCACTCCTGCGTGGTAAAGGTCGATGATGGGAATCAGAGTATTCTGCTGACCGGCGATATTGAGTCTCCCGCTGAACAAAAAATGCTAAGTCACTATTGGCAGCATCTGCAGTCTACGGTGGTGCAGGTTCCGCATCATGGCAGCAATACCTCATCATCACTGGCGCTGATTCAGCGGGTGGGCGGACAGGCCGCGTTAGCCTCGGCATCCCGTTATAATGCCTGGCGTCTACCGTCCTGGAAAGTGGAGCAACGTTATCGACAACAAAATTATCAATGGCTGGATACACCACATCAGGGGCAGATTACGCTGGATTTTTATCCAAAAAACTGGCGAGTACGCAGCTTGCGGGATCAGATTTTACCTCGTTGGTATCATCAGTGGTTTGGCGTGTCGGATGATAACGGGTAGAATATGCGGCTATTCTAACAAATGCTGGTTTTTTGAATGCATAACGATAAAGATCTCTCTACGTGGCAGACGTTTCGCCGACTATGGCCAACCATAGCGCCTTTTAAATCGGGTCTGATCGTGGCGGGTATAGCGTTAATACTTAACGCGGCCAGCGATACCTTCATGCTATCGCTCCTTAAGCCATTACTGGATGATGGTTTTGGTAAAACGGATCGCTCGGTGCTGCTGTGGATGCCGCTGGTGGTCATTGGACTAATGGTTCTCCGCGGCTTTACCAGCTATGTTTCTAGTTACTGCATCTCATGGGTGTCAGGCAAAGTGGTCATGACCATGCGTCGCCGCTTGTTTGGTCATATGATGGGTATGCCGGTCTCCTTTTTTGATAAGCAGTCTACAGGTACGCTGCTGTCACGTATTACCTATGATTCAGAGCAGGTAGCGTCCTCGTCTTCCGGCGCGCTGATCACCGTGGTACGTGAAGGGGCTTCAATTATTGGCCTGTTTATCATGATGTTTTATTACAGCTGGCAACTGTCGTTGATCCTGATTGTACTGGCGCCAATTGTTTCAGTGGCTATTCGTATAGTTTCTAAGCGCTTTCGTAGCATCAGTAAAAACATGCAAAACACCATGGGGCAGGTTACGACCAGTGCGGAGCAGATGCTAAAAGGGCACAAAGAAGTTCTGATTTTTGGTGGTCAGGAAGTCGAAACCAAGCGCTTCGATAAAGTCAGCAACAAGATGCGCTTGCAGGGCATGAAGATGGTTTCTGCCTCTTCTATCTCCGATCCTATCATCCAGCTGATCGCGTCTCTGGCGCTGGCCTTCGTGTTGTATGCAGCCAGCTTCCCAAGCGTGATGGAAAACCTGACAGCAGGGACAATTACGGTTGTCTTCTCGTCAATGATCGCGCTGATGCGTCCATTGAAATCGCTGACCAACGTCAACGCGCAGTTCCAGCGCGGTATGGCGGCATGCCAGACCTTATTTACGATTCTGGATAGCGAGCAGGAAAAAGACGAAGGTACACGCGTAATCGAACGTGCTACCGGTAATCTTGAGTTCCGCAACGTGACTTTCACCTATCCAGGACGTGAAGTGCCTGCGCTGCGCAACATCAACCTGAACATTCCAGCGGGCAAAACCGTTGCTTTGGTTGGGCGTTCGGGGTCAGGTAAATCCACCATCGCCAGCCTGATTACGCGCTTCTACGATATTGATGAAGGGCAGATCCTGATGGACGGACACGATCTACGCGAATATACCCTGGCATCCCTGCGCGATCAGGTTGCATTGGTTTCGCAGAATGTGCACCTGTTTAACGATACGGTTGCCAACAACATCGCCTATGCGCGTACCGATTTGTACAGCCGCGAGCAGATCGAAAAAGCGGCGCAAATGGCCTACGCCATGGATTTCATCAATAAGATGGACAATGGCCTCGATACGGTGATTGGCGAAAACGGCGTCCTGCTTTCCGGTGGTCAGCGCCAGCGTATCGCTATCGCGCGCGCCTTGTTGCGTGACAGTCCGATTCTGATCCTTGATGAAGCAACGTCGGCACTCGATACCGAATCTGAACGCGCGATTCAGGCTGCTCTGGATGAGTTACAGAAAAACCGTACTTCTCTGGTGATTGCCCACCGCCTTTCTACCATTGAACAGGCGGATGAAATCATCGTGGTGGAAGACGGTATTATTGTTGAGCGCGGAACCCATAGCGAGCTTATTGAGCAGCGTGGGGTGTATGCGCAATTACACAAAATGCAATTCGGTCAATGATCGCTCGAATCTGGTCTGGTGAGTCGCCGCTGTGGCGACTGTTACTCCCACTCTCCTGGTTGTATGGCCTGGTGAGTGGCGGGATCCGTTTATGCTACAAGCTTGGGATTAAACGCGCGTGGCGTGCGCCAGTACCGGTTGTGGTGGTCGGAAACCTTACCGCCGGCGGCAATGGCAAAACACCGGTGGTGATTTGGCTGGTTGAACAACTACGGCAACGTGGGATCCGCGTGGGCGTGGTGTCGCGTGGTTATGGCGGGAAAGCGCCTGCTTATCCGCTGTTGCTGACCGCTGATACTACTACCGCAGAAGCGGGCGATGAACCGGTGCTGATCGCCCAACGTACCGGCGTGCCGGTGGCGGTATCCCCGGTAAGATCGGATGCGGTAAAAGCCATTTTGGCCCAACATGACGTGCAGATTATTGTGACAGACGATGGTCTACAGCACTATCGTCTGGCGCGAGATGTTGAAATCGTGGTTATTGATGGCGAACGTCGGTTTGGCAATGGCTGGTGGCTTCCCGCTGGTCCTATGCGGGAGCGCGCAGGTCGGCTTAAATCGGTTGATGCGACTATCGTTAACGGTGGCGTTGCGCAGCCAGGGGAAATCCCTATGCGACTTGAACCGGGGCTGGCCGTTAATTTACGCACGGGTGAACGCCGCGATGTGGCGCAGTTGACCAATATTGTCGCCATGGCGGGCATTGGCCACCCACCGCGTTATTTTGCCACGCTGCAAGCGTGTGGTGCCAGCATACAAAAAAGCATTGCGCTGGCAGACCATCAGTCTCTGACCTACAGTGACGTCAGTGCGTTTGTAGACGCCGGACAAACGCTGGTAATGACGGAAAAAGATGCGGTTAAGTGCCGGGCATTTGCCGATGAAAACTGGTGGTATTTACCTGTTGACGCTCATTTGTCAGGCGATCGGCCTGATGTGTTGTTGGATAACTTAATCTCGCTGACTCGCTAACTGATTCACGCTGCGGCAGCGAATCATTTATGAGGCCATAAATGTCGTTGCCGCGTCTTTCTTTGACGGATGCCCGTCATCTTCACCTTGCCGCTCAAGGGCTGCTGAAAAAAACACGCCGTCGGGCAACCCCAGCAGATATTCTTACCACCATTTCTCGCATGTCGTTACTGCAAATCGATACCATCAATATTGTGGCGCGCAGCCCTTACCTGGTGCTGTTTAGTCGTTTGGGCGATTATTCCCCCCAGTGGCTGGATGACGCATTGCAGCAGGGCGCATTGATGGAATACTGGGCGCACGAGGCCTGCTTTTTGCCGCGCAGCGACTTTATGCTGATACGCCACCGCATGCTGGCCCCGGAGAAAATGGGCTGGAAATATAAAGCGGCATGGATGAAAGAACATGCGCATGAAATTGAGCAACTGCTCCAGCACATCCAACATAACGGACCAGTACGCTCTGCCGATTTTGAGCATCCGCGCAAGGGGGCCAGCGGCTGGTGGGAATGGAAGCCGCATAAGCGTCATCTTGAAGGGCTGTTCACTGCCGGGAAAGTCATGGTGGTGGAAAGGCGTAATTTCCAGCGAGTGTATGATCTAACCCATCGCGTCATGCCGCACTGGGATGATGAACGCGACCTGCTTTCGCAGGAGGATGCTGAAAGCGCCATGCTGGATAACAGCGCCCGTAGCCTGGGGATTTTTCGCGAACAGTGGCTGGCAGACTACTACCGTCTCAAGCGCCCGGCGCTAAAAAACTGGTGTAACGTGCGCGCGCAGCAGCAACAAATTATTCCTGTCGACGTCGAAGGGCTGGGAACCCTGTGGCTGCACAGTCACTTTCAGCCGCTGCTGGAGCAGGCGCTGGCGGGTAAATTAACGGCGACCCATAGCGCAGTATTATCGCCCTTTGATCCGGTGGTTTGGGATCGTAAACGGGCAGAACAGCTATTCGATTTTAGCTACCGGCTGGAATGTTATACACCGGCGCCGAAACGTCAGTATGGTTATTTCGTCCTGCCGTTGCTGCATCGCGGGCAATTAGTTGGGCGGATGGATGCCAAAATGCACCGCAAAACGGGCGTGCTGGATGTGATTTCATTGTGGTTACAGGATGGCGTCAAACCTGGGGTTACTCTGCAAAAAGGATTGTTTCAGGCGATTGATGATTTTGCCCGCTGGCAGCAGGCAACACGCGTGACGCTGGGACGCTATCCTGAAGGTTTATTTGCTGATGTACGCCATGGTTGGGAAATAGACCCAGCCCTTTAAGCGATTATGTTAATATTTACGGATTCACAATCCGGTCCATCTGGAGGAACTATGGATCATCGTCTGCTTGAAATCATTGCCTGCCCGGTATGCAATGGCAAACTCTGGTTTAACCAGGAAAAACAGGAACTGATTTGTAAACTGGATAACCTTGCTTTCCCACTGCGTGATGGTATTCCCGTTTTACTGGAAACTGAAGCCCGCGTTCTGACTGCTGATGAGAGTAAATCATGAGTTTTGTGGTCATTATTCCTGCGCGATATGCGTCCACACGTTTGCCGGGCAAGCCGCTGTTGGATATCAACGGCAAGCCGATGATCGTGCATGTTCTGGAGCGTGCGCGTGAATCTGGCGCTGAACGTATTATCGTTGCGACCGATCACGAAGATGTCGCTCGCGCGGTAGAAGCGGTGGGTGGCGAAGTATGCATGACTCGCGCCGATCACCAGTCCGGTACGGAGCGTCTGGCGGAAGTCGTTGAGAAATGTGGTTTTAGCGATGATACCGTTATTGTGAACGTACAGGGTGATGAGCCGATGATCCCGGCGGTCATTATTCGCCAGGTCGCAGAGAATCTGGCGCAGCGCCAGGTCGGTATGGCGACACTTGCGGCCCCGATTCACAGTGCGGAAGAGGCATTTAACCCGAATGCGGTAAAAGTCGTTCTGGACGCCGAAGGGTATGCGCTCTATTTTTCACGCGCGACCATCCCGTGGGATCGCGATCGTTTTGCCAGGAGCCTGGAAACGGTGGGTGACACCTTCCTGCGCCATCTGGGTATTTACGGCTATCGCGCCGGTTTTATCCGCCGCTATGTTAACTGGCAGCCCAGCCCGCTTGAGCATATTGAAATGCTGGAGCAGCTACGTGTGCTGTGGTACGGCGAAAAAATTCACGTTGCCGTCGCCAAAGAAGTACCCGGTACCGGCGTAGACACTGCCGAAGATCTTGAGCGCGTTCGCGCCGAAATGCGTTAGTTTTTCTCACGACACTCCCCCTGGTAACGCGAATTTTTGGGAGGAGTGTCGTATCGTTACGCTTTCCCCCCACTTTTCTTTTCATCAATTGATCTCATCCGGGTGACATCTGTCTGCACGACGCTCATTATGAAAGCAGTAGCATTTATGAGGGCAATCTGAAATGGAACAGTTGCGTGCCGAACTCAGCCATCTGTTGGGTGAAAAACTCAGTCGTATAGAATGCGTGAATGAAAAAGCGGATACGGCCCTGTGGTCGCTGTATGACAGCCAGGGAAATCCGATGCCGCTGATGGCGAGGAGTTTCACCACGCCGGGTATGGCGCAGCAGCTGGCATGGAAAACCTCCATGCTGGCGCGCAGTGGTACGGTTCGAATGCCCGTCATTTATGGGGTCTTAACGCACGAGGAGCATCCCGGTCCTGATGTGCTGCTGCTTGAGCGTCTACGCGGCGTACCAGTGGAAGCGCCAGCCCGAACGCCTGAACGCTGGGAACATTTGAAAGATCAGATAGTAGAAGGTCTGCTGTCATGGCATCGGCAGGATAGCCGTGGCTGCGTGGGAATGGTGGATAACACGCAAGAGAATATCTGGCCATCCTGGTATCGTCAGCGCGTTGAGGTGCTGTGGACTACGCTAAATCAGTTCAACAATACCGGGCTGACGATGCAGGATAAGCGGATCCTGTTTCGCACCCGTGAGTGTTTGCCCGCCTTATTTGAAGGGTTCAATGATAATTGTGTGCTGATCCACGGTAATTTCAGTTTACGTAGCATGCTCAAAGACGCCCGCAGCGATCAGCTTCTGGCGATGGTGGGACCGGGGTTGATGCTGTGGGCGCCAAGAGAATATGAACTGTTTCGCCTGATGGATAATGCGCTGGCCGAAAGCCTGCTTTGGCAGTACCTGCAACGCGCGCCAGTGGCGGAGTCATTTATCTGGCGGCGCTGGTTGTACGTGTTATGGGATGAGGTCGCGCAACTGGTCAACACCGGACGTTTTAATCGCTCCAACTTTGACCTGGCGACAAAATCATTGCTGCCGTGGCTCGCCTGATGAACACGTGAACATCTTACGTGGCCTACAATTTTGCGCTGAACACGTAGGCCTGATAAGACGCGTCAGCGTCCCCATCAGGCAAAAATGCTATCAATGTTCCGATCCTTTTAGCCACTGCCAGATGCGTCCCAGGGTTTCATAACCCACACGATCGCTATGCATTAGCCAGACAGGTGAAGGAATTGCGCGCTCCCACGGATTAAGCGGTGAATCAATCGCTAACTGATTGGCCGGTGCTGGCAGCGGATGTAGCCCGGCCTGCTGGAAGAAAATCATGGCACGCGGCAAGTGCGAGGCAGAGGTTACCAGCAGGAACGGCGCGTTGCCGATGGCCTGCTTTACCGCTGCGGCTTCTTCTTCGGTATCTTTGGGTTGATCCAGGGTGATGATGTCATCGACTGGTACCCCCAGCGACTGCGCTACGCGGGCTCCCGCTTCTGCAGTACTGACGTTATTGCTCTTTGCCGCAGCACCGGTAAAGATAAGCTTCGATCCCGGGTTAGCACGCCAGAGGCGAATACCTTCATTCAGACGCGGAAGGCTGTTGTTGATCAGGTTAGAACTTGGCGCCCACTGCGGGTTCCAGGTATACCCTCCGCCCAGCACTACAATGTATTCCACTTTTTGCGTATCCTGCCATGTTGGATAACTGTCCTCAATTGGTTTCAGCAGACTGTCGGCGACGGGTTGTAAGCTAAGAAGTAACAGCGCCAGCCAACTCAGGCTAATACACACTTTCCCCGTTTTCTGAAAGCGGCTGAACCAGACCAGCGCCAGGCCGATGCCCATCACAAGCAGCATCAACGGAAGCGGCAGCATCATACCGCCAATCACTTTCTTCAGCGTAAAAAGCATTCTTTTTGGTTCCTTTTTTAACCATACAGCAGGGGATCTGCAGGGATATTACACCAGGAAGGTTCATTCTCGGCGTGGGTGTGACAAAATAGCGGTTTTACTTAGTCACCCTAAAGCCAGTATGTGGAGAGCCCGATGCGGGACCGCAATTTTGATGACATTGCAGAGAAGTTTTCCCGTAACATTTACGGCACCACCAAAGGTCAGCTTCGTCAGACGATCCTCTGGCAGGATCTGGACAAACTTCTTGTCGGCTACGCGGGTCAAACATTGCATGTGCTTGATGCGGGTGGCGGAGAAGGGCAGACAGCTATTCTGATGGCGCAGCGGGGCCATCACGTTACCTTGTGCGATCTTTCTGCTGAGATGGTGGCGCGAGCGCAGCGGGCGGCAAAAGAGCAAGGTGTGAGCGACAACATGCATTTTATACATTGTGCCGCTCAGGACATCCCACAGCATTTGGATTCTCAGGTTGATCTGATATTGTTTCATGCTGTGCTGGAATGGGTGGCCGACCCGCAAGCCGTCTTAAAAACACTGTGGTCGATGTTACGCCCGGGCGGTGCTTTATCGCTGATGTTCTACAATGCAAACGGTCTGTTGATGCGTAATGTGTTGGTCGGTAATTTCGGCTATGTACAGCAGGGAATGTATAAAAAGAAACGGCGCACGTTGTCTCCCGATTTTCCGCGCGACCCTCAGCAGGTCTATGGCTGGCTGGAGGAGATTGGCTGGGAGATAACCGGTAAAACGGGCGTGAGGGTGTTTCATGATTATCTGCGTGATAAACAAAAACAGCATGACTGTTTTGACGCTTTAACAGAAATAGAAACGCGCTATTGTCGCCAGGAGCCGTTTATCAGCCTTGGACGTTATATTCATGTCACCGCGCGCAAACCGCAGATGCAAGGATAATTTATGAGTGAATTTTCCCAGACAGTCCCCGAACTGGTTGCCTGGGCCAGAAAAAATGACTTCTCCATCTCTCTGCCGGTAGACAGACTTTCGTTCCTGCTGGCGGTTGCCACACTAAACGGTGAGCGACTCGACGGCGAGATGAGTGAAGGTGAACTGGTGGATGCGTTCCGCCATGTGAGTGATGCGTTTGAGCAAACCAGCGAAACCATCGGCGTACGCGCCAACAACGCGATCAACGATATGGTACGTCAACGTCTGCTGAACCGCTTTACCAGCGAGCAGGCGGAAGGCAACGCCATTTACCGTTTAACGCCATTGGGAATTGGCATCACGGATTACTATATTCGTCAGCGTGAATTCTCTACGCTGCGTCTTTCGATGCAGTTGTCGATTGTTGCAGGTGAACTGAAACGCGCGGCGGATGCGGCAGCGGAAGGCGGCGATGAGTTCCACTGGCATCGCAACGTCTATGCGCCATTGAAATACTCGGTGGCGGAGATTTTCGACAGTATTGATCTGACCCAGCGCATCATGGATGAACAGCAGCAGCAGGTAAAAGACGATATTGCGCAACTGCTGAATAAAGACTGGCGGGCGGCTATTTCCAGCTGTGAACTGCTGCTTTCTGAAACGTCTGGTACGCTGCGTGAACTGCAGGATACGCTGGAAGCGGCGGGGGATAAGCTGCAGGCTAACCTGTTACGCATCCAGGACGCTACGATGACGCATGACGATTTACATTTCGTCGATCGGCTGGTATTTGACTTACAAAGCAAGCTTGACCGTATTATCAGTTGGGGTCAGCAGTCTATTGATTTGTGGATCGGCTACGATCGTCACGTGCATAAGTTTATCCGTACCGCGATCGATATGGATAAAAACCGTGTCTTTGCCCAGCGTCTGCGTCAGTCCGTGCAGACCTATTTTGACGAACCGTGGGCGCTGACCTATGCCAACGCCGATCGTCTGCTGGATATGCGTGACGAGGAGATGGTGCTGCGTGACGAAGAGGTCACCGGTGAGCTTCCGGCAGATCTGGAATATGAAGAATTTAACGAGATCCGTGAACAACTGGCGGCGATCATCGAAGAACAGTTGGCTATCTACAAATCCAGACAAACACCACTGGATCTCGGTTTGGTAGTGCGCGAGTATCTGGCGCAATACCCACGTGCGCGTCATTTCGACGTCGCGCGTATTGTTATCGATCAGGCGGTACGCCTTGGCGTAGCGCAAGCAGATTTCACCGGACTGCCAGCCAAATGGCAGCCGATTAATGATTACGGAGCCAAGGTACAGGCGCATGTCATTGACAAATATTGAACAAGTGATGCCGGTAAAGCTGGCGCAGGCGCTGGCGAATCCGTTATTTCCGGCGCTGGATAGCGCCTTACGTTCGGGCCGTCACATCGGTCTGGATGAACTGGATAATCATGCCTTCCTGATGGATTTTCAGGAATATTTTGAAGAGTTTTACAGCCGCTATAACGTGGAATTGATCCGTGCGCCGGAAGGGTTCTTCTACCTTCGCCCGCGTTCAACGACGCTCATTCCCCGTTCGGTCCTGTCTGAACTGGACATGATGGTCGGTAAAATTCTTTGCTATCTCTATCTAAGCCCGGAACGCCTGGCGAACGAAGGGATTTTTACTCAGCAAGAGCTTTACGACGAACTGCTAACGCTGGCTGATGAAGCGAAGCTGCTGAAGCTGGTGAACAACCGTTCAACCGGTTCAGACGTTGATCGTCAGAAGCTCCAGGAAAAGGTTCGTTCTTCGTTAAACCGCCTGCGCCGTTTAGGCATGGTGTGGTTTATGGGCCACGACAGCAGCAAATTCCGGATTACGGAATCCGTTTTCCGCTTTGGCGCGGACGTGCGCAGCGGTGACGATCCGCGCGAAGCGCAGCGTCGCTTAATTCGTGATGGCGAAGCGATGCCGGTCGAGAACCGCCTGCAGCTCAACGACGAGCCTGAAGAGAATCAGCCGGACAGTGGAGAAGAAGAATAATGATTGAACGGGGTAAATTTCGCTCACTTACGCTGATTAACTGGAATGGTTTTTTTGCCCGTACGTTCGACCTTGACGAACTGGTTACCACGCTGTCCGGTGGTAACGGTGCGGGTAAATCCACCACCATGGCGGCATTTGTTACGGCACTCATCCCGGACTTAACGCTGCTGCATTTCCGTAACACCACCGAAGCCGGGGCAACCAGCGGTTCACGTGACAAGGGCCTGCACGGTAAGCTGAAGGCGGGTGTCTGTTACTCAATGCTCGATGTCCTCAACTCGCGCCATCAGCGCGTGGTCGTGGGTGTGCGTCTGCAACAGGTTGCCGGTCGCGATCGCAAAGTGGATATCAAACCGTTTGCCATCCAGGGACTGCCGATGTCAGTGCAGCCAACCCAACTGGTGACAGAAACGCTGAATGAACGCCAGGCGCGCGTGCTGTCCCTCTCTGAGCTGAAAGAGAAGCTTGATGAGATGGAAGGCGTGCAGTTTAAGCAGTTCAACTCAATAACTGATTATCACTCGCTGATGTTCGATCTGGGCATCATTGCCCGCCGCCTGCGCTCCGCGTCTGACCGTAGTAAATTCTATCGTCTGATTGAAGCCTCGCTGTACGGCGGGATCTCCAGCGCCATTACCCGTTCACTGCGTGACTACCTGCTACCAGAAAATAGCGGCGTACGTAAAGCGTTCCAGGATATGGAAGCCGCGCTGCGTGAAAACCGTATGACGCTGGAAGCGATTCGTGTAACCCAGTCTGACCGCGACCTGTTTAAGCATTTGATCAGCGAAGCGACCAACTATGTGGCCGCGGATTATATGCGCCACGCCAACGAACGTCGTATTCATCTCGATAAAGCGCTGGAATACCGTCGTGAGCTGCATACTTCACGCAAACAGCTGGCGGCAGAGCAGTATAAGCACGTGGATATGGCGCGCGAGCTGGGTGAGCACAACGGGGCGGAAGGCGATCTGGAAGCGGATTACCAGGCCGCGAGCGATCACCTTAATCTGGTGCAAACCGCGCTGCGTCAGCAGGAAAAAATTGAACGCTATGAAGCGGATCTTGAAGAACTGCAGATCCGGCTTGAAGAACAAAATGAGGTGGTTGCGGAAGCCGTTGACCGCCAGGATGAAAACGAAGCCCGCGCAGAAGCCGCTGAACTGGAAGTGGATGAGCTGAAAAGCCAGCTTGCTGATTACCAGCAGGCGCTGGACGTCCAGCAAACGCGAGCCATCCAGTATACTCAGGCGATCCAGGCGCTGAACCGGGCGAAAGAGCTTTGCCACTTACCGGATCTGACCGCCGACAGCGCTGCCGAATGGCTGGAAACTTTCCAGGCCAAAGAGCAGGAAGCTACTGAAAAACTGCTGACGCTGGAACAAAAAATGAGCGTGGCGCAAACCGCGCACAGTCAGTTCGAACAGGCTTATCAGCTGGTGGCGGCTATCAATGGCCCACTGGCGCGTGGTGAGGCCTGGAGTGTGGCGCGTGAACTGCTACGGGAAGGTGTTGAACAGCGCCATCTGGCGGAACAGGTTCAGCCGTTGCGTATGCGACTCAGCGAGCTGGAGCAGCGTCTGCGCGAACAACAAGACGCCGAGCGTCTACTGGCTGAATTCTGCAAACGTCAGGGTAAACAGTTCGATATCGATGAGCTGGAAGCCCTGCATCAGGAGCTGGAAGCGCGTATCGCCGCCTTGTCGGACAGCGTTTCTTCTGCCAGCGAACAGCGTATGACGTTGCGCCAGGAGCAGGAGCAACTTCAGTCTCGTATCCAGCATCTGATGAAACGCGCGCCTGTCTGGCTGGCCGCGCAAAATAGCCTGAACCAGCTTAGCGAGCAGTGCGGCGAAGAGTTTACCTCAAGCCAGGACGTAACCGAGTATCTGCAACAACTGCTGGAGCGCGAGCGTGAAGCCATTGTTGAGCGTGATGAAGTCGGCGCGCGCAAAACTGCGGTTGATGAAGAGATTGAACGTTTAAGTCAGCCCGGTGGGGCGGAAGATCAGCGCCTGAACGCGCTCGCGGAACGCTTCGGCGGCGTGCTGCTGTCAGAAATCTATGACGACGTTAGCCTTGAAGATGCGCCGTACTTCTCAGCGCTGTATGGACCTTCGCGTCATGCTATCGTGGTGCCGGATCTGTCTCTGATTACCGAACAGCTTGAAGGGCTGACGGATTGCCCGGAAGATCTCTATTTCATTGAAGGGGATCCGCAGTCGTTTGATGACAGCGTGTTCAGCGTCGATGAGCTGGAAAAAGCGGTAGTGGTGAAAACCGCCGAGCGTCAGTGGCGTTATTCCCGCTTCCCGACGGTGCCGATTTTTGGTCGTGCAGCGCGCGAAAGCCGTATCGAAACCCTGCATGCCGAGCGTGAAGGGCTGTCTGAACGTTTCGCCACGCTCTCCTTTGACGTCCAGAAAACCCAGCGTCTGCATCAGGCGTTTAGTCGCTTTATTGGCAGCCATCTGTCGGTGGCGTTTGAAGACGATCCTGAAGCGGAAATTCGCCAACTGAATGGCCGTCGCGTTGAACTGGAACGTGCGCTAACCAATCATGAAAATGATAACCAGCAAAGCCGTATGCAGTTTGAACAGGCGAAAGAGGGAGTATCAGCGCTTAACCGCCTGCTGCCGCGTTTGAATCTGCTGGCGGATGACACGCTGGCCGATCGCGTGGACGAAATTCGCGAGCGTCTGGATGAAGCCCAGGAAGCGGCGCGTTTTGTGCAGCAGCACGGCAATCAGTTAGCCAAACTGGAACCTATCGTTTCTGTTCTGCAAAATGACCCTGAGCAGTTTGAACAGCTGAAGGAAGACTACGCGTATTCCCAGCAAATGCAGCGCGATGCGCGTCAGCAGGCTTTTGCCCTGACCGAAGTGGTGCAGCGTCGGGCGCATTTCAGCTATTCCGACTCTGCCGAAATGCTTAGCGGCAACAGCGATCTGAACGAAAAACTGCGTGAGCGCCTGGAACAGGCGGAAGCGGAACGTACTCGCGCCCGTGAAGCGCTACGCAGCCACGCCGCACAGTTAAGCCAGTACAACCAGGTCATGGCGTCGCTGAAAAGCTCCTATGACACCAAAAAAGAGCTGCTTAACGATTTACAACGTGAACTGCAGGATATCGGTGTTCGTGCGGACAGTGGTGCCGAAGAGCGCGCGCGTATTCGTCGTGATGAACTACATGCGCAGCTCAGCAATAACCGTGCACGCCGTAACCAACTGGAAAAAGCTCTGACCTTCTGCGAAGCGGAGATGGACAACCTGACCCGCAGGCTGCGCAAGCTGGAACGTGATTATTTTGAGATGCGCGAGCAGGTGGTTACCGCAAAAGCTGGATGGTGTGCGGTGATGCGGATGGTGAAAGATAACGGCGTTGAACGCCGCCTGCACCGTCGTGAGCTGGCGTACCTTTCCGGTGATGAACTGCGTTCGATGTCGGATAAGGCGCTCGGTGCGCTGCGTCTGGCGGTTGCGGATAACGAACACCTGCGCGATGTGCTGCGCATGTCTGAAGATCCAAAACGCCCAGAGCGTAAAATTCAGTTCTTTGTCGCGGTTTACCAGCATCTGCGTGAACGTATTCGCCAGGATATTATCCGTACCGACGATCCGGTTGAAGCCATCGAACAGATGGAGATTGAGCTGAGCCGTCTGACGGAAGAATTGACTTCCCGCGAACAGAAGCTGGCGATCAGCTCTCGCAGCGTGGCAAATATCATCCGTAAGACCATTCAGCGCGAACAGAACCGTATTCGCATGCTGAACCAGGGACTGCAAAGCGTGTCGTTTGGCCAGGTAAACAGCGTTCGTCTGAACGTCAACGTACGTGAGACGCATGCTACCTTGCTGGACGTACTTTCCGAACAGCATGAACAGCACCAGGATCTGTTTAACAGTAATCGCCTGACCTTCTCTGAAGCGCTGGCGAAGCTGTATCAGCGTCTGAATCCGCAAATTGATATGGGGCAACGTACGCCGCAAACCATTGGTGAAGAGCTGCTGGATTACCGTAACTATCTGGAAATGGAAGTTGAGGTTAACCGTGGCTCTGACGGCTGGCTGCGAGCTGAATCTGGCGCGCTGTCAACGGGTGAAGCGATCGGGACCGGGATGTCTATTCTGGTGATGGTTGTACAAAGCTGGGAAGACGAAGGGCGTAGATTACGCGGGAAAGATATTTCTCCTTGCCGTCTGCTGTTCCTTGATGAAGCTGCGCGACTCGATGCGCGCTCTATCGCGACCCTGTTTGAACTGTGCGAGCGTCTGCAAATGCAGCTGATTATCGCCGCGCCGGAAAACATCAGCCCAGAGAAAGGCACTACCTATAAACTGGTGCGTAAAGTCTTCCAGAACACCGAACACGTTCACGTGGTGGGTCTGCGCGGGTTTGCGCCTCAGTTACCTGAGCCGCTCCCTGGCACCGAAGATGCTTCCTCGCAGGCAAGCTAAACAAAAAGGCGGCTAAATGGCCGCCTTCTTTTTTTCCGAAAATTCTCAATACCTGGTGTAATTTCTTTAGACTTCTTTACATTAGGTTAGGCAAAAACTTTTTCATGTTTATATACTAAAGGTAAGCCTAACGCGTCACAGGCTTGCTCGTCATACTTCAGCTTGTATTGGCGTTTTACAGGTCCGACCCCGTTAAAATAAAAGGGGAATACACACGGCCTGGCTACTCAAAGTATGATAAAGAAAACAGGGGGCAAGGGATGTTGCTTAATAAAATGTGTGGTCGTCGGCTGTCGGCAATCAGTTTGTGCCTGGCCGTAACATTCGCTCCACTGTTCAATGCGCAGGCCGATGAGCCTGAAATGATCCCTGGCGATAGCTCAGCGACCGTCAGTGAACAGCCAACAGCGTTATCACAGCCGCAGGTTCAATCTTCCGCGACGGCTATCATGGCGGGTATTCAACCGCTGCCTGAGGGTGTGTCAGTTGATAACGCCCGCGCTGAACTACAATCTCAACTTCCAGCGGGCTATACGCCGGTGTATATGAGCCAGTTGGAACTGCTGTATGCCGCACGCGAAATGAAACCGATGTGGGAAAATCGTGATGCGGTAAAAGCCTTTCAGCAACAGTTAGCCGAGGTGGCGATTGCCGGTTTTCAGCCGCAGTTTACTACCTGGGTCGCACTTCTGACTGATCCGGCAGTTACGGGCCAGGCGCGGGACATCGTCCTCTCTGATGCGATGATGGGCTATCTGCACTTTATCGCCAACATCCCCGTCAAAGGTAATCGCTGGCTCTATAGTAATAAGCCCTATGCGCTGACGACCCCGCCAATTTCCGTGATCAATCAGTGGCAGGTGGCGCTGGATAATGGTCAACTGACTTCGTTTATTGCCAACCTGGCGCCTCAGCATCCACAGTATGCGGCAATGCATGAATCGCTGCTCAAGCTGGTGGGCGATACGCGCCCCTGGCCGCAGTTAACCAGTACCGCAACGCTGCGCCCGGGAGAGTGGAGTAACGACATCCCTGCGCTGCGTGAAATTTTACGCCGCACCGGGATGCTGGAATCCGTTGTCAGTCCGGCTGCCAAAGAAGGTCGTAGCGCTTACGATCGTGAACTTGTTGACGCGGTAAAGCGTTTTCAGACGTGGCAGGGGCTTGGAGCCGATGGTGCGATTGGCCCTGCGACGCGTGACTGGCTGAACGTGACGCCGGCTCAGCGTGCGGGGGTGCTGGCATTAAATATTCAGCGCTTGCGCCTGCTGCCTGGTGAGTTGTCTACCGGTATCATGGTGAACATTCCTGCCTACTCGCTGGTTTATTATCAGAACGGCAATCAGGTGCTGGCCTCGCGCGTGATCGTCGGGCGTCCCGATCGTAAAACGCCAATGATGAGCAGCGCGCTGAATAACGTAGTCGTTAACCCGCCGTGGAACGTGCCGCCAACGCTGGCCCGAAAAGATATCCTGCCTAAGGTCTGGAATGATCCGGGGTATCTTGAGCGTCACGGTTATACCGTGATGCGCGGCTGGAACAGCAAAGAGACGATAGATCCGTGGCAGGTAGACTGGGCTACCATCACTGCCTCCAATCTGCCGTTCCGCTTCCAGCAGGCTCCGGGAGCGCGTAACTCGCTCGGACGCTATAAATTCAACATGCCGAGTTCGGACGCTATTTATCTGCACGACACGCCGAACCACAATCTGTTCCAGAAGGATACGCGGGCATTAAGCTCCGGCTGCGTGCGGGTGAATAAGGCCTCTGAGCTGGCAAATATGCTGCTACAGGATGCGGGCTGGAATGATACACGCATCTCGGATGCCCTGAAGCAAGGGGATACGCGGTACGTGAATATTCGCCAGAATATCCCGGTCAACCTCTACTATCTGACCGCATTTGTTGGCCCGGATGGTCGTACGCAGTATCGTACAGATATTTACAATTACGATCTGACAGCGCGATCCAGTGCACAAATTGTGTCAAAAGCCGAACAATTAATCAGATAAATGAAGCAGTTCGAGGAAAATGATTGTCGTAAGTTATGTTGGAAACGGGGCGAAATGGCTGCAAGCCCCGTATTTCCTGGGGTTGGGAGCCTTGACGTGGACTACTTAGCCAGATAAGGTTTCCTGCGTGCGCTAGAGCATACATACGATAACATTGACCTTGTAGACCTTAATACCATGGACAAATTTGACGCTAATCGCCGCAAACTGCTGGCGCTTGGTGGCATTGCCCTCGGCGCTGCCATCCTGCCTACGCCTGCGTTTGCCACACTCTCTACCCCACGTCCGCGTATATTGACTCTGAATAACCTGCATACCGGTGAGTCAATAAAAGCAGAGTTTTTTGATGGCAGGGGCTATATTCAGGACGAATTAGCAAAACTTAACCACTTTTTCCGTGATTTTCGGGCCAATAAAGTGAAATCCATTGACCCGGGACTGTTTGATCAACTCTTCCGTCTGCAGGGCCTGCTGGGCACGCGTAAACCCGTACAGCTTATCTCAGGCTATCGCTCTATCGATACCAATAACGAACTCCGTGCGCGCAGCCGCGGTGTGGCAAAGAAAAGCTACCACACTAAAGGCCAGGCCATGGATTTCCATATCGAAGGCATCGCATTAAGCAATATTCGCAAAGCTGCGTTATCTATGCGCGCAGGTGGTGTAGGATACTACCCCAGCAGTAACTTTGTGCATATCGACACCGGGCCTGCACGGCACTGGTGATCCATAAGCTTAATGAAACAGGAGCTGTATGAACTATCGTATTATTCCGGTCACTGCATTCGCCCAGAACTGCTCGTTGATCTGGTGTGAGCAGACTCGTCTGGCCGCGCTGGTCGATCCTGGCGGAGATGCCGAGAAAATCAAACAGGAAGTGGATGCCAGCGGTCTGACGCTTATGCAGATCCTGCTTACCCATGGTCACCTTGATCACGTAGGCGCGGCGGCTGAACTGGCACAGCATTATGGTGTACCAGTTATTGGCCCGGAAAAAGAAGATGAGTTCTGGCTACAAGGACTCCCTGCTCAGAGTCGCATGTTTGGCCTGGGCGATTGTGAGCCGCTGACGCCGGATCGCTGGTTGAATGAAGGCGACCGGGTAAGCGTGGGCAATGTAACGTTACAGGTGCTGCATTGTCCGGGTCATACGCCAGGACATGTGGTCTTCTTTGATGAACAATCAAAGTTACTGATTTCAGGTGATGTGATTTTCAAAGGTGGCGTAGGGCGCAGCGATTTTCCTCGCGGGGATCACAGCCAATTGATTGATTCGATTAAACGTAAACTGTTGCCGTTGGGTGATGACGTGACGTTTATTCCGGGTCACGGCCCTCTTTCTACGCTGGGTAACGAACGGCTACATAACCCGTTCCTGCAGGATGAAATGCCCGTCTGGTAACACACAGATTAATAAAAAGGCCGCTATTGCGGCCTTTTTTGTGCGCGATAGATTACAGTACTGCGACAATCGCTTCGCACAGCGGCGCCATATTGTCTGGCGTCATCCCTGCCACGTTTACGCGTCCGGAAGCGACGGCATAGACACCAAACTCTTCACGCAGGCGCAGAACCTGCTCTTTGGTCAGGCCGCTGAATGAGAACATGCCGTTCTGTTTGATGATAAAGCTGAAGTCGCGGTTTGCACCTTTCTCCTGCAGCGTATTCACGAACAGTAAACGCATGCGCTGAATGCGTTGGCGCATATCAGTCAGCTCTTGTTCCCAGATGGCGCGCAGTGCGTCGTTGCTCAGAATTGTGGCGACTACGGATGCGCCGTGTGCTGGTGGGTTGGAATAGTTAGCACGAATGGCGGATTTCATCTGGCTAAATGCACGGTCGACGGTTTCAGCATCGGCAGCCACCAGCGTACAGGCACCTACGCGCTCATTGTACAGACCAAAGTTCTTGGAATAGGAACTGGCGACGATCAGCTCTTGGTGCAGCGCTGCGAATGCGCGCAGACCTTCTGCATCTTCTTCCAGACCGCGGGCAAAGCCCTGGTATGCGAAGTCAAACAGCGGCAACCAACCTTTTTCGACAGAAAGCTGAGCCAGCGTTTGCCACTGCTCCAGCGTAGGATCGATACCGGTTGGGTTATGGCAGCAGCCGTGGAATAACACCACGTCGCCAGCCTGCGCTTCGCTGAGGCTTGCCAGCAGCGCATCAAAATCTAATGAGTGATTCGCCGCATCGTAATAGTTGTATTCACGAACCTCCAGACCGGCAGAGTTAAAGACACTCTTATGGTTTGGCCAGCTAGGATTGCTTACCCATACGCGTTTAGCTGAGGTGTTTTTAGCCAGGAAATCAGCTGCCACACGCAATGCGCCAGTGCCGCCAGGGGTCTGAGCTGTACGTGCGCGTTTGTCGTTGATAAGCGAACTCTCTTTACCAAACAGTAATTCCTGAGTGCAGCGACCAAACTCTGGAATACCGTCGATGCCAAGGTAATTTTTGGTGGTTTCATTTTCCAGTATATATTGCTCGGCTTTTTTAACGCTGGTCAGTACCGGCGTTTTGCCTGTCTCATCTTTATATACACCGATCCCCAGGTTTATTTTTCCAGGGCGGTCATCGGCACGAAACAAATCAGCCAGACCCAAAATGGGGTCGGCAGGAGCGGCAGTAATGTTCTCAAACATGACGAGGTTCCATAGTGATAACAGAAGGGAAGTCCGCTATCAGGTTAACGGTAGATTTACAAAATGCCAACCGTTACTGACGAAAAGCTGAGGTGTTTTTTTAAGACGCAAGAATCCGCTAGCAGAGATAAAAAAACAGGACCGAAGTCCTGTTTTTTAGGCATTTAACAAAGAGGTCTGCTATTAGAACTGGTAAACGATACCCACTGCAACGGTGTCGTCAGAGCCTACGCCCAGTTTGTTGTCAGAATCGATCTGGTTGATGATGTAATCAACATAGGTGGACATGTTTTTGTTGAAGTAGTAAGTCGCACCCACTTCGAAGTAGTTCACCAGATCTACGTCGCCGATTCCTTCGATGTCCTTACCTTTAGATTTGGTATAGGCGAGGGACGGACGCAGGCCGAAGTCGAACTGGTACTGAGCAACCAACAGCACGTCTTCAGTTTTGTTAGCATAACCGTTAGAGATACGGGTTGCGTTACGGGTTTCGCTGTAGTTCGCTGCCAGGTAAATGTTGTTCGCATCGTACTTAACACCGGTCGCCCACTGCTCAGCTTTCGCGCCGCGGCCATAGGCCAGCTGCTCTTGCGCGTTGGTACGGTCAGCTGCACCGTAAGCACCGACGATACCGAAACCATCCATTTCGTAGCTTACGGAACCGCCAACGCCGTCGCCGTTAGAACGGGTTGGGCTGCTAGAGCGTTCGTTTTTACCCAGGTACTGTACAGCGAAGTTCAGGCCTTCAACCAGACCGAAGAAGTTAGAGTTACGGTAGGTTGCGAGACCGCCGTTACGCTGGGAGAAGAACTGGTCAGAAGCAGCGGTATCACCACCGAATTCTGGCAGCATATCGGTGTAACCCAGAGCATCGTATACAACGCCGTAGTTACGACCGTAATCGAAGGAGCCTGCGTCACCAAATTTCAAACCAGCAAACGCCAGACGGGTTTTGTTGCCTTTCTGGGCATCGTCACCGCCTTCTGCGTTATTGCCGCTGAACTGGTATTCCCACTGGCCGTAACCGGTCAGTTGGTCGTTAATCTGAGTTTCCCCTTTGAAACCAAGACGGGCATAGGTCTGATCGCCGTTAGGCGCGTAGGCGTTATCACCGTTGTGCTTGGAAAAATAGTGCAGACCCACAGCTTTACCGTAGATGTCTACTTTGTTGCCATCTTTGTTATAAACTTCTGCAGCGTTAGCTGCCCCGGCTACCAGCAGAGCAGGGATAACCACTGCCAGAATATTGCGCTTCATCATTATTTATTACCCTCATCGGTTTTTATATGACACCTGCCACTGCCGCCAATAAATTCCGTCAATAAAAATTTACGGAACTATTGATGAGAGTTTGGTGTCTTTATGTGTCTGACAGGCATCTTTCCATTCAAACTAACGTTTCGCTACCGTCAAAGTGCTACAAAGCTAAAGATTTAGTTTCAAAAAGAAAAAATGTGTAACTAAATGTTATTTTTGTGCAACTTTGTGAACAACTTCAAACTTCAGATGTCTCTGCGCTAAAAATCACCGCTTCTATTTCTATTTATATGATTTTCTTATGTTTAATTTAGATAATCCCCATTTTTCTCTGATCTGACAGGAAGTTTCTGTTTTACAGATGGCTATTTTTGGACGTCCGGAGCGCCGTGCAAATGGTTAGAAAATGTACTATTTAGTCAGAAAATGCTAATCCACAATAAAAATACTGATTATTTTTTGTTCAAATGTGTTGCGGTGAAATATTACGTAACAGGAAGGGAGAAGAGGAAGGGTTGTGTTTAACGCGGGAGGGGGATCCCAAAATGTGATGTGGCTATAAAAAAGGCCAGCAATGCTGGCCTTTGTCTCTAAATGCAGGTTTAGAACGTAGCGTTACGCGGGGTGCGCGGGAACGGAATAACATCACGGACGTTCTGTACGCCGGTAACGTAAGCGATCAGACGCTCGAAGCCCAAACCGAAGCCGGAATGTGGCACGGTACCGTAGCGACGCAGGTCGCGATACCACCAGTAATCTTCTTTGTTCAGACCCATCTCCAGCATACGGGCATCCAGTACGTCCAGACGCTCTTCACGCTGAGAACCACCGATGATTTCACCGATTCCCGGAGCCAGTACGTCCATTGCTGCAACGGTTTTACCGTCTTCGTTAAGGCGCATATAAAACGCTTTGATATCTTTCGGGTAGTTTTTAACCACCACCGGCGCTTTAAAATGCTCTTCAGCAAGGTAACGTTCGTGTTCAGAAGACAAGTCCACACCCCAGTAAACTGGGTTTTCAAACTGTTTGCCGCATTTTTCCAGGATGCTAACCGCGTCGGTGTAATCCACCTGAGCGAAGTCTGCGTCAATGAAACGTTCCAGGCGCGAAATCGCGTCTTTGTCGACACGTTCAGCGAAGAATTTCATGTCATCTGCACGCTCTGCCAGTACGGCTTTAAACGCGTACTTCAGCATCGCTTCAGCCAGAGCTGCAACATCGTTCAGGTCGGCGAAAGCCACTTCTGGCTCCAGCATCCAGAACTCTGCCAGGTGACGGCTGGTGTTAGAGTTTTCTGCACGGAACGTCGGACCAAAGGTATAAATTTTGGACAGGGCGCAGGCATAGGTTTCGCCGTTCAACTGACCAGAAACGGTCAGGAAGGCTTCTTTACCAAAGAAGTCTTTATCGAAGTCGACTTTGCCCTGATCGTTACGCGGCAGGTTTTCCAGATCCAGCGTAGACACTCGGAACATTTCACCGGCACCTTCCGTATCGGAAGCGGTGATCAACGGAGTCGATACCCAAAAGAAACCCTGCTCGTGGAAGAAACGATGCAGAGCTTGCGCCAGCGTATGGCGTACACGCGCGACTGCACCAATCATGTTGGTACGCGGACGCATGTGCGCCACTTCACGCAGATACTCAATGCTGTGACGCTTAGCTGCCATTGGGTAGGTGTCAGGATCTTCAACCCAGCCCGTTACTTCAACCTCAGTGGCCTGAATTTCAAAGCTCTGTCCTTGTCCAGGTGATGCAACGACTTTACCCGTTACGATAACTGAACAACCCGTCGTCAGGCGCAGTACGTCCTGATTGTAATTGGGCAGAGAATTATTGATGACGGCCTGTACAGGATCAAAGCAGGAACCGTCATAAACGGCGAGGAAGGAGATGCCAGCTTTTGAATCTCGGCGGGTACGCACCCATCCGCGCACGGTGACTTCGCTGTCAACGGCTACGCGGCCCTGGAGTACGTCGGCTACAGGCACAACGCTCATAATATTCTCTCTGTTAATAGTCGGATATATAAACACATGTCCACCCGTAATGGGGGGATACCTATGTTACCTGGCATCTGCAATCAGACAAGCAGAATTCGTAGCTGGAGTGAAAGATTTCGGAAATAAACGCGAATAAGGGAGCCAAAATGGCTCCCTGGAAGGCTTAACTGGCTTTTTTGATATGCGGGAGATCGAAGGCTTTGCGCAGTGCGCGAACAAACGCTTTATCATGGCAGATGGTTTTACCCGGGCTGTCAGATAACTTCGCTACTGGTTTGCCGTTACACTCCACCAGTTTGATAACGATATTGAGCGGCTTAACCTGGGGAATATCGCAGGTTAGTCGTGTCCCAATGCCAAAACTCAACTGCACGCGAGAAGAGAAGTGGCGGTATAGCTCAATCGCTTTTTTCAGATCGAGATTATCTGAAAACACCAGCGTTTTGCTCAGCGGATCAATACCCAGTTTTTCATAATGGGCGATGGCTTTTTCACCCCATTCCACCGGGTCGCCAGAGTCATGGCGTAAACCCTGATAGCGGGTAGCGAACTCAACGCCAAAGTCGCGTAAAAACGCGTCCATGGTGATGCAGTCGGTCAATGCAATGCCGAGTTGGTCAGGATATTCATTTAACCATGCGGCCAGCGCAACGCGCTGGCTGGTGGCAAGCTCAGGGCTGATTTGCTGATGAGCCTGGAACCACTCATGCGCCTGCGTACCCATTGGGGTTAATGACAGGCGGCGGGCCAGATCGTAGTTACTGGTGCCGACAAACCAGGACTCTTGCTGCAGGCGTTTAACGATAGCTTGCTGCACTTCACGCGAAAAACGACGGCGCGTACCGAAATCCATCAGATGGAAGCGAGACATATCGACATCTTTCGTTAAAGCAGAGAATTCTACTAGTTTGCTTTCCAGCTCATCGAGTGCCTGCGGGACGCCTGATTCAGGTGAACGGTAACGGTGTACCAGCTCACTAATCACCGCCAACAGCGGGACTTCCCACATGATCACTTCACGCCACGGACCGGTTAAGCGGATGTTTAGCTTACCGTTATCATTAGTGACGCAAACCTGTTCCGGGTTATAGCGGAAATCACGTAACCAGGTGAGGTAATCAGCTTTAAAGAAAGGCAGGCCGGAGAGCCACTGGTACTCGTCCTCCTGCAGTCGCAGGTGTTGCATAGCATTCACCTGCTCACGAATAGAATCGGCATAAATACCGAGCAGGTCATCGCCACGGCAACGAAATTCAGCCGCTACTTGTACATCATAGTAGTGGTGAAAAACGGCTTGCTGCATATGCAACTTATAAGCGTCTGTATCCAGCAGCGAGTGCAGAACAGGAGAAGCGAATTGTGTCATAGGTGCGCAGTAGCATCCTCTCACGGGAGCGTTTAGTACAATAAACAACTAAGAAAACCGCTGGAGTATACCCTGTTTAGCGATTTATTGAACCCCGATCACACCATAAGCTGTCTTTCTGGTCGATGGCATTTCGTGCCGCGTGTTATAAAAATGTAGCAAAAAGGGTGTTTGTGCCTGAAAAGATGAACATTCTGCGTAGCGCGATTTACGCAACAGGAATAGACTGAAGCCGAGACTCTACCAAAGATGCTAAAGGTTTTTTATGACACAACAGCCACAAGCCAAATACCGTCACGACTATCGTGCGCCGGATTACCAGATTACTGATATTGACTTGACCTTTGACCTGGATGCTGAAAAAACCGTGGTCACCGCAGTGAGCCAGGCTGTCCGTCATGGCGCGCCTGATGCGCCTCTGCGCCTGAATGGCGAAGATCTGACTCTGGTGTCGATCCACGTGAACGACGAGCCTTGGACAGAGTATAAAGAAGAAGAGGGCGCTCTGGTCATCAGTCAACTGCCGGAACGTTTTACGCTGCGTATCGTGAATGAAATTAGCCCAGCGGCCAATACCGCGCTGGAAGGACTGTACAAGTCCGGCGACGCGCTGTGCACCCAGTGTGAAGCGGAAGGTTTCCGTCATATTACCTGGTATCTCGACAGGCCTGATGTCCTGGCGCGTTTTACCACCAAAATTATCGCCGATAAAACCCAATATCCGTTCCTGCTCTCCAACGGTAACCGCGTGGCGCAGGGGGAACTGGAAAATGGTCGTCACTGGGTACAGTGGCAGGATCCGTTCCCGAAACCGTGCTATCTGTTTGCGCTGGTAGCCGGCGATTTCGACGTTCTTCGCGACACCTTTACTACCCGTTCCGGGCGTGAAGTAGCGCTGGAACTGTACGTCGATCGCGGCAACCTTGACCGCGCGCCGTGGGCGATGACCTCGCTGAAAAACTCCATGAAATGGGATGAAGAGCGCTTTGGCCTCGAGTATGACCTCGATATCTATATGATTGTCGCCGTGGATTTCTTCAACATGGGCGCGATGGAGAATAAAGGTCTGAACATCTTTAACTCCAAATATGTGCTGGCACGTACCGATACCGCCACCGACAAAGACTACCTCGATATTGAGCGCGTCATCGGTCATGAGTATTTCCACAACTGGACCGGCAACCGCGTGACCTGTCGCGACTGGTTCCAGTTGAGCCTGAAAGAAGGGTTAACCGTGTTCCGCGATCAGGAGTTCAGTTCCGATCTCGGCTCACGTGCGGTAAACCGGATCAGCAATGTGCGTACCATGCGTGGCCTGCAGTTTGCCGAGGATGCCAGCCCAATGGCGCATCCTATCCGTCCGGATATGGTCATCGAAATGAACAACTTCTATACCCTGACCGTGTACGAAAAGGGCGCTGAAGTGATTCGTATGATCCACACCCTGCTGGGTGAGGCTAATTTCCAGAAAGGGATGCAACTGTACTTTGAGCGTCACGACGGCAGTGCTGCCACCTGTGATGATTTCGTGCAGGCGATGGAAGATGCGTCCAACGTCGATCTCTCGCATTTCCGCCGCTGGTACAGTCAGTCCGGTACGCCGATTCTGACCGTGCGTGATGACTACAATCCGTCAACTGAGCAGTACACGCTGACTATCAGCCAGCGCACGCCGGCCACGCCGGATCAGGCCGAAAAACAGCCGCTGCATATTCCTTTCGCCCTTGAGTTGTATGACAACGAAGGGAAAGTGATCCCGCTACAAAAAGGCGGGCATCCGGTGAATTCCGTACTCAACGTCACTCAGGCAGAGCAGACGTTTGTCTTTGATAACGTCTACTTTCAGCCGGTTCCGGCGCTGCTGTGCGAATTCTCCGCGCCGGTCAAACTGGAATACAAATGGAGCGATCAGCAACTGACCTTCCTGATGCGTCATGCGCGTAACGATTTCTCTCGTTGGGACGCGGCGCAAAGCCTGCTGGCGACCTATATTAAGCTTAACGTTGCCCGGCATCAGCAGGGCCAGCCGCTGTCGCTGCCGGTACACGTGGCCGATGCATTCCGCGCAATTCTGCTGGATGAGAAAATCGATCCGGCGCTGGCGGCAGAGATCCTGACGCTGCCTTCAGTAAATGAAATTGCAGAACTGTTCGACATCATCGATCCGGTGGCGATAACCGAAGTACGCGAAGCGTTAACCCGCACGCTGGCAGCCGAGCTGGCGGATGAATTCCTCGCCATCTATAACGCTAATCATCTTGATGAGTACCGCGTTGAGCATGCCGATATTGGCAAGCGTACGCTGCGTAACGCCTGCCTGCGTTTCCTGGCCTTTGGCGAAACCCATCTGGCTGACACGCTGGTAAGCAAGCAGTACCGCGAAGCCAACAACATGACCGATGCGCTGGCGGCGCTGTCGGCGGCAGTGGCGGCACAACTGCCTTGTCGCGACGCGCTAATGCAGGAGTATGACGATAAGTGGCACCATGACGGCCTGGTGATGGACAAATGGTTTATCCTGCAATCCACAAGCCCGGCGAGAAACGTGCTGGAAACGGTTCGTGGCCTGCTGAAGCATCGCTCTTTCAGTATGAGTAACCCGAACCGAATCCGTTCTCTGATCGGTGCCTTTGCGGGTAGCAACCCGGCGGCATTCCATGCGGAAGATGGTAGCGGCTATCAGTTCCTGGTCGACATGCTGACTGAACTCAATAGCCGTAACCCTCAGGTGGCATCACGTCTGATTGAGCCGCTGATTCGCTTAAAACGTTATGATGCAAAACGTCAGGCGAAGATGCGTGCGGCGCTGGAACAACTGAAAGGTCTGGAGAATCTCTCCGGCGATCTGTATGAGAAGATTGACAAAGCGTTAGCCTGAAACGTTGACCTGTAGTTTAGTAGGCCGGATAAGGCGGTAACGCCGCCATCCGGCAAAAGGCCCGGTAAGCGCTACCGGGCCTTGTTTTCTGAGTGTTTATCCATGTCGACGGATCGGTTGTTCCGTCTCGCCGCGTTTCATGACCCGGTTCAACACTTCCGCTTCCAGCTCGGCTAACCGCACCGATCCCAAACGGCGGGGGCGCTGAATATCCACCGTCAGATCCAGCCCGATTTTTCCATCCTCAATCAGCAATACGCGATCGGCCATTGCCACCGCTTCGCTGACGTCATGAGTGACCAACAGAACGGTAAAGCCGTGCTCTTGCCATAAAGAAACAATCAGATCCTGCATTTCAAGGCGGGTTAGGGCATCCAGAGCGCCGAGGGGTTCGTCCAGCAGCAGCAAACCGGGGCGATGAATTAATGCCCGCGCCAGGGCCACACGCTGTTTTTGTCCACCGGACAGCGCAGCCGGCCATTCGCGAGCACGACTCTCCAACCCAACTGCGGCCAGCGCATCTCGGGCCGCATCGCGCCACTGACCTTTCAGACCCAGGCCCACATTATCGATAACCGTCTTCCATGGCAGCAGGCGCGCATCCTGAAACATCATTCGCGTATCATCCTGAATATCCGCCAGTGGGGTGGTTCCGGCAAGTAATGCGCCTGAGGAGGGGGACTCCAGTCCAGCCAGCAGACGCAGCAACGTGCTTTTACCACCGCCGCTGCGGCCAACCACGGCAACGAATTGTCCGGCCGGAATGTGCAAATTTAACTGATTGAGCACCGTATTGGCGGCGTATTGTTTCGTCACGGCGCTCAGCAACAGCGGCGTGCCCTGGTTCAAGCGAGCGGTATTCATACGGTAGCCTCCTTCACATGGTAAGCCGGGTTCCAGCGCAGCCAGATTCGCTCCAGCAATTGGGCGCTGACGTCGGCCAATTTGCCGAGCAGGGCGTAGAGAATAATGGCCACCACGACCACATCGGTTTGCAGAAATTCGCGGGCGTTCATCGCCAGGTAACCGATACCGGCATTGGCTGAAATGGTTTCTGCGACGATAAGCGTCAGCCACATCAGTCCGAGAGCAAAACGTACGCCGACCATAATTGAGGGCAGGGCTCCTGGGAGGATCACATGAAGGAACAGTGAAAAGCCGGACAACCCATAGCTGCGTGCCATTTCTACCAGCCCACGATCGATATTACGGATCCCATGCCAGGTGTTAATGTAAATCGGGAACAGCGTGCCCAGGGCGACGAGAAAGATCTTGGCGGATTCATCAATACCGAACCACAAAATTACCAGCGGGATCAGCGCCAGATGCGGTACGTTACGTAGCATCTGCACCGAAGTATCCAGCAGACGTTCTCCCCAACGCGAAAGACCGCTGATCAGTCCCAGCGTCAGGCCAATCGATCCACCGATGGAGAATCCGATCAGCGCGCGCCATGAGCTGATTGCCAGATGCTGCCAAAGCTCGCCGCTGGCGGAAAGCGTCCAGAAGGCTTCGACAACGCCCTCCGGTGAGGGCAGGATGCGGGTGGACAGCCAGCCCATTGATGATGCGAGCTGCCAGAGCGCCACCATACCTACCGGTAAAAACCAGGGCGCGAGGCGCAATAACCACCTGTTTTTCGGCGTTGTCATTCGCAGCTCCTTAGCTTTGCGCGACTTTGCGCGGGATAAATTCGTTTGCCACCGCTTCGCCTTGTTGTTGCAGGCGTTGTGGCTGCGGAAGTTCTGGTATAGCGACATCCAGGTGAGGGAACAGCAGCTCGCCAACCTTGTATGCCTCTTCCAGATGCGGATACCCGGACAACACAAAGCTGTCGATTCCCAGTGCGGCATACTCGTTGATACGCGCCGCGACCGTCGGACCATCTCCGACCAGCGCGGTACCCGCGCCACCGCGAACCAGTCCAACACCTGCCCACAGATTCGGACTAATTTCCAGTTTGTCGCGTTTACCGTTGTGCAGTGCCGCCATTCGTTGCTGACCAACTGAATCCGTTCTTGAGAAGGCGGCCTGGGCTTTGGCAATGGTGTCGTCATCCAGATGGGCTATCAGACGATCCGCTGCCTGCCATGCCTCTTGCGTTGTCTCCCGTACGATCACATGCAGACGAATACCAAAGCGGATCTTGCGCCCAAGCGCCGCCGCTTTGGTTCGCACCTGTTCAATCTTCGCTTTCACCTGCTCAGGGGGCTCGCCCCAGGTCAGATAGAGATCAACCTGCTCGGCAGCAAGGTCTAGTGCGACATCAGACGAGCCGCCGAAATAAAGCGGTGGCCGGGGTTGTTGTACGGGAGGGAAAAACAGCTTCGCGCCGCGAACATGAATATGTTTGCCGTTGAAATCCACCGTTTCACCTTGCAGCAGTCGCCGCCAGACCTGAGTAAATTCAGCAGAGGCTTCATAGCGCTCGGTGTGATCGAGGAACACACCGTCACCAGCCAGTTCCTGTGGATCGCTACCGGTCACCAGGTTAAATAACGCCCGGCCGTTTGAAAGTCTGTCGAGCGTAGCAGCCTGACGCGCGGCGACCGTCGGCGAGGTTACGCTTGGACGCAACGCGACCAGGAACTTTAATCGCTGGGTGACCGGGATCATCGAGGCGGCGACCAGCCAGGCATCTTCGCAGGAGCGACCGGTTGGGATGAGAACACCGGTAAATCCCAGGCGATCGGCCGTTTGCGCAATTTGTTGCAGATATCCGTGATCGACCGGGCGCGAACCTTCTTCTGTCCCCAGATAATGGCCGTCACCGTGGGTGGGTAAAAACCAGAACATGTTCAGACTCATAATTTTTCTCCTGCCTGTTGAGTGGGTTGCCAGATACGCTGGCGAATATCGATTTTTTTCGGCAGCAACCGGTTGTCATAAAACAGATCGGCGGTTTGTTGTTGCAGAGCGGCAACAGAAGCGCTGACGGGCGTGATGGTGGTTGGCGGGCGGTGATCCAGATAAGACGCAATGACCGGCTCGGGCAGGCCCATGGTTTTAGCCAGCAGGGAAATGCTTTGTTGGCGCTGGCTGAGGGTTAACGCATCGGCCTGGCTAAAGGTATCCAGCACGCCAAGTACAAAAGCACCATTTTTCTCGGCATAAGGACGTGCTGCGAGATAAAACGAACCGGTCTGTTTGAGGTCTGAACCGTCTTTTAGCACGCGTACATCGCCTTGCAGTAATGCGGCGGAATAGTAGGGATCCCAGATAGCCCACGCATCCACGTTTCCTTGCTGGAAGGCCGCTCGCGCATCTGCAGGAGTCAGATAAGTCGGCTGAATATCGGTAAATTTCAACCCGGCTTGTTGCAGCGCACGGAGCAGTAAATTGTGGGCGCTGGAACCTTTCTGAAAGGCGACTTTATGTCCTTTAAGCTGCTCGACGCTCTGGATCGGGCTATTTTTCGGCACCAGAATTACTTCGGCTTTTGGTTTAGGCGGTTCAACGCCCACGTAAACCAGATCGGCTCCGGCGGCCTGGGCGAAAATCGGCGGAATGTCACCGGTACTGCCGAGATCGATACTGCCGATATTGAGTGCTTCCAGCATTTGCGGCCCAGCCGGGAATTCAACCCACGAGATTTTGGTCTGCGGGTAGCGTTTCTCCAGTAGCTGATGGCTTTTAGCCAGCACCATACTGACGCTTCCTTTTTGATAACCAATGCGCAGGGCATCGGGGGCCGATTCTGCGGCATGCCCCAGAGTTGACAGTGACAACAGCCCGGTCAGCGCCAGCCAGGACGTGTGACGCTTGAGAAGATCAAGCATGGGCGGCACCTCGCAGGGTGTTCAGTTGAGGGAGTTGGATATCGCGACGATGCAACGCCAGCCAGAAGGTGTCGATCGCACTGTCCAGACGCTGCTGCAGGTTGGGCGTAAACTGCGGTTTATGTTGATAATCGATGACCTGCGAATCATCGGCAAACACGCCGTGCAGGATCTCCTGAGCTTTTAACGCGCTCAGGACCGGTTTCAGGGCGTAATCGACGGCCAGTAAATGCGCTACGCTGCCGCCTGTCGCCAGCGGCAAAACCACTTTTCCTTCCAGCGCCCGCTCGGGGAGCAAATCGAGCAGCGTTTTCAGTGCGCCAGAGTAAGCGGCTTTATAGACCGGGGTTGCGACAATCAGCCCGTCAGCATCCTGCAGTTGTTCGATAAATGTCTTCAGCGCCGGACTGTCGAAACGGGCATAGATCAGGTCTTCCGGGGTAAAGTTGTGCAGATTCCAGTGAAAGATTTCGACATCCTGATCGTTTAGTTTTTCTCGGGCATATTCCAGTAACGCACTGGAGCGAGAAGGAAAGCGAGGGCTCCCCGCCAGAGTGATGACGCGCATAATTTCATTCTCCCCTTATAACCAATTGTTTGCTTTTAATTAACATTGATAACAATTTATGCAGTCTGGCAGAGAGGCTTTGTTTATCGAAATGATTTATACGGGATAGAAAAGTTGGAAATTGAATAAAAAGGCAGGGGCGAGGAAAACGATTGCTATTTATTGCCGCAGGTCAATTCCCTTTTTGCTCGCGATCGCACATAATACGCCCCCGGTTTGCACACCGGGAATCCAGGAGAGTTCATGTACTACCCCTTCGTTCGTAAAGCCCTTTTTCAGCTCGATCCAGAGCGCGCCCATGAATTGACATTCCAGCAATTACGTCGCATTACCGGCACGCCGCTCGAAGCGCTTGTCCGCCAGAAAGTACCCGCAAAACCGGTTACCTGTATGGGGCTGACGTTTAAAAATCCACTCGGGCTTGCTGCCGGACTGGATAAAGACGGGGAGTGCATTGACGCACTCGGCGCGATGGGATTTGGCTCCATTGAGATTGGTACCGTGACGCCGCGGCCTCAGCCGGGTAACGATAAACCGCGTCTGTTCCGTCTGGTCGATGCGGAAGGTTTGATCAACCGCATGGGGTTTAATAACCTGGGGGTTGATAACCTGGTTGAGAACGTTAAAAAATCGCATTTTGACGGTATTCTGGGGATTAATATTGGTAAGAATAAAGATACTCCGGTAGAGAATGGCAAAGATGACTATCTGATTTGTATGGAAAAAGTCTATGCTTACGCCGGTTATATCGCGATTAATATCTCTTCACCAAATACGCCGGGATTACGTACACTGCAATACGGCGAGGCGCTGGACGATCTCCTGACGGCAATTAAAAATAAGCAAAATGATCTGCAAGCGATCCACCATAAATATGTTCCGGTGGCGGTAAAGATCGCGCCGGATCTTTCTCTGGAAGAACTGATCCAGGTTGCTGACAGTTTAGTTCGTCATAATATTGATGGCGTAATTGCAACTAACACTACTCTCGATCGTTCTCTCGTTCAGGGAATGAAAAATTGCGATCAAATGGGGGGCCTGAGCGGTCGACCATTGCAATTAAAAAGTACAGAAATTATTCGCCAGCTGTCTCAGGAATTAAAAGGTCAACTGCCGATTATTGGTGTTGGCGGTATCGACTCGGTGATTGCCGCGCGTGAGAAAATAGCTGCCGGTGCAACCCTCGTTCAGATTTATTCAGGCTTTATTTTTAAAGGCCCGCCGTTGATTAAAGAAATCGTCGCCAATATCTGAATGCTACCTTAATCACAATCCAGGGCTTTATTTCTGGCCCTGGTTGTTTTATATTCCTTTACTGTTGCTTATTTAAACATTCTGAGCTTTTATTATTAGGGCAATAAACGAAGCGGCAAAAGGATACTGTCGTAACGGCGATGATTAAGGAAAGGAGAGAAACTGATGCGAATTAAACCCGACGATAACTGGCGCTGGTATTATGATGAAGAGCACGATCGTATGATGCTCGATTTAGCCAATGGCATGTTATTCCGTTCGCGTTTTGCTCGTAAAATGCTCACTCCTGATGCATTTTCTCCGTCGGGTTTTTGTGTCGATGACGCCGCGCTTTATTTTTCCTTTGAAGAAAAATGTCGCTACCTTGATTTAGCCAAAGAGCAAAAAGCGGAACTGGTGCTTAATGCGCTGGTGGCGATTCGTTACCTTAAACCGCAAATGCCAAAAAGCTGGCACTTTGTCGCACACGGTATTAACTGGTCGCCGGTCGTGGGTGACGCTGCCTGTGTTGATTTAAGCGATACCGATGAACAGGTAAACCTGTTAGTGGTTGAGCCGGGGGAAAACGCCGCGCTTTGTCTGCTTGCACAACCTGGTGTGGTTATTGCTGGGCGTACAATGCAACTTGGCGACGCGATTAAAATAATGAATGACAGACTGAAACCGCAGGTTATTGCCGACAGTTTCAGCCTTGAACAGGCGGTTTAACTCTCCAGCCTGATTGTCGTTTTGGGAACGCAACTGCAGCACAGAATCGTCCCGTCATCACCAATCGCTGATTTTTTCAGTGGACTAACTTCGCCTTCCAGCAGTCGAATTCGACAGCATCCGCAAATTCCAGCCCGGCATGAATAGGGAACCCGGATACCCTGGTTTTCAAGCTGTTCAAGCAATACCTGCTGATTATTTCCGCGAAAAGTCTGTCCCTGCCAGTCAATAAGCACGGTGGCATCAGGCTGTTGTTGCTGTACAGTATCGTCTGATTCAGCCGCGCCATACGCTCTCGCAGGACCAGTAGCCAAAATTTCTACTTCATCGCCTACGCGAATAACACCACTGTTGCGCGCGATAAGATTCTGGCCGAAATCAACGTCGCCGTTATCCACCGCAGTTCGGAAGGTTTGCAGCGTGGCGAGCGGCTCACCGGACGGATGTTTCAGGCCTTTTTCTGGGCTAACTGTCGTGAAAATGCAGCGGCTACAGGGTTTTGCCACATCAAAAATGACCTCGCCAATGCGAATCACTTTCCAGGTATCTTCTTCCCAGGCGTCAGCCCCCGAAACTACCAGATTGGGGCGAAACTGTTCCATTTTGACGCTTGCCGGACATCGCTGTTGCAGATCGCGCAGAGATGCTTCGTTGGCCAGCAGGTAGGGATAGCCATCGGCGAAGGACAAAGGAATATCCGCGTGACGCTTCACCCGGCGCGTCAGTTGCTGACCGACCCAGCGTAGTTGTACGTCACGGGAGAAAAAGCCGCTAAGCCACTGGTTGATAGCCGCAGGCGCAATACGCGCGGTAAAATGGTTTCCCCATACTTCTGTCGGCGCATCCTGGGTCGCGAAGTCGGCAAATCGCACGAGCGCGCTGCTGCCGTCTGGGGCCGTAAGATGCAACCCATCGTGGAAAGGGGAAGGCGTAAAGCGGACCATTTGTGGGAACTGTCGGGCGGTAATGAACGTCCCGTCAGTCTCGGTAATCATAAATATACGATCAAAGGCAAGACCGCTAACGTCTGCCAGGGCGTGCGTGAGTCCAATTCCACGCATTGATTTAACCGGATGAATAAAAAGTCGGGTCAACGTTACCACTGCACAGCCCCTTGAACGAAAATAAGCCTTCAACTTTATGACATACAGCCCATATTAGCTATAATGCGCAGCAATTTTCCAGGAGTAAAAGTGACATTATGAATTCTCTGTTTGCCAGTACGGCCCGTGGGCTGGAAGAGCTGTTAAAAACTGAACTTGAAAACCTCGGCGCGCTGGAGTGTCAGGTCGTTCAGGGTGGGGTCCATTTTAAGGGCGACACGCGGCTTGTTTACCAGAGCCTGATGTGGAGCCGCCTGGCCTCGCGCATTATCCTGCCGATGGGAGAGTGCAAGGTCTACAGCGATCTTGATCTGTACCTCGGCGTTCAGGCAATCGACTGGACAGAGATATTTAATCCCGGTGCTACCTTTGCCGTTCATTTTAGCGGCCTGAACGAAACCATTCGTAACAGCCAGTACGGCGCGCTGAAGGTCAAGGATGCGATTGTCGATGCCTTTACCCGTAAAAATCTGCCGCGTCCGAATGTGGATCGTGAATCTCCGGATCTGCGCATCAACGTCTGGTTGAACAAAGATACCGCCAGCATTGCGCTCGATTTGAGTGGTGATGGTTTGCATCAGCGCGGTTATCGCGATCGCGCGGGTCAGGCGCCGATTAAAGAGACGCTGGCCGCCGCTATTGTTATGCGTTCTGGCTGGCAGCCTGGCACACCGTTACTCGACCCGATGTGCGGCTCCGGCACGCTGCTGATTGAAGCGGCGATGTGGGCAACCGATCGCGCGCCGGGCCTGCACCGTGGGTACTGGGGCTTCAGCGGTTGGGCGCAGCACGACGAAGCCGTCTGGCAAGAAGTTAAAGCCGAAGCGCAGGTGCGTGCGCGTAAGGGACTGGCTGACTATACCTCGCATTTCTACGGCTCTGACAGTGATGCGCGCGTGATTGAAAAAGCGCGTAGTAACGCTCGCCGCGCCGGGATTGCCGATCTGATGACGTTTGACGTGAAAGATGTCGCCAAATTGAGTAATCCGCTGCCAAAAGGACCGTACGGGACGGTTATCAGTAACCCGCCATACGGCGAACGTCTGGATAGCGAACCGGCGCTGATTGCCCTGCACAGCCTGCTGGGCCGTACGATGAAAAACCAGTTTGGCGGCTGGAATTTGTCGCTGTTCAGCGCTTCTCCGGATCTGCTCAGCAGTTTGCAATTACGTGCCGACAAGCAGTTCAAAGCGAAAAACGGCCCGCTGGATTGTGTCCAGAAGAACTATCACGTTGCAGAGACCACCGCGGACAGCAAGCCTGCCACGGTAGCGGAAGATTATGCCAACCGCCTGCGCAAGAATATTAAGAAGCTGGAAAAATGGGCGCGTCAGGAAGGGATTGAATGCTATCGCCTGTATGACGCTGACCTGCCGGAATACAACGTTGCAGTGGACCGTTACGGTGAGTGGGTCGTGGTTCAGGAATATGCCCCACCGAAGACGGTTGATGCGCAAAAAGCGCGTCAACGCCTGTTCGACATCATTGCCGCAACGCTGTCGGTACTGGAAATCGCGCCAAATAAACTGGTGCTGAAAACCCGTGAACGCCAGAAAGGGAAAAATCAGTATCAGAAGATGAATGAGAAGGGTGAATTCATTGAGGTAAGCGAGTACAACGCGCGCCTGTGGGTTAACCTGACAGACTATCTTGATACGGGCTTATTCCTCGATCACCGTATTGCGCGCCGCATGCTGGGACAGATGAGTAAAGGTAAGGATTTCCTTAATCTGTTCTCCTACACCGGCAGCGCCAGCGTACATGCCGGACTGGGTGGTGCGCGTAGCACCACGACGGTTGATATGTCGCGTACCTACCTGGAATGGGCGGAACGCAACCTGCGTCTGAATGGCCTGAGCGGTCGCGCTCACCGTTTAATTCAGGCCGATTGCCTGGGCTGGCTGCGCGATGCCAATGAACAGTTTGATCTGATTTTCATTGACCCGCCGACGTTCTCTAACTCAAAACGTATGGAAGACTCGTTTGATGTGCAGCGCGACCATCTGGCGCTGATGAAAGATCTGAAACGTCTGCTGCGTAAAGACGGCACGATAATGTTCTCTAACAACAAACGTGGGTTCCGTATGGATCTCGACGGTCTGACTGAACTGGGATTGAAAGCACAAGAAATTACCCAAAAAACGCTTTCCCAGGACTTTGCCCGTAACCGACAGATCCACAATTGCTGGCTGATTACCGCAGCCTGAAAGGATAAATAGATGTCATTGATCAGTATGCATGGTGCATGGCTGTCGTTCAGCGATGCCCCGCTTCTTGATAATGCAGAACTGCATATCGAAGATAACGAACGCGTCTGTCTGGTAGGCCGTAATGGCGCAGGCAAGTCGACGTTGATGAAGATCCTGAACCGTGAACAGGGTCTTGACGACGGACGTATTATTTATGAGCAGGACCTGGTTGTAGCGCGTCTGCAACAGGATCCGCCGCGTAATGTCGAGGGCAGCGTCTATGACTTCGTTGCCGAAGGTATTGAGGAACAGGCCGAGTATCTGAAGCGTTATCACGATATTTCGCGTCTGGTGATGACCGACCCGAGTGACAGAAACCTGAATGAGATGGCGCGGGTTCAGGAAATGCTCGATCACCACAATCTGTGGCAGCTCGAAAGTCGCATTAATGAAGTGCTGGCGCAACTGGGCCTGGATCCTAACGCCGCGCTTTCTTCGCTTTCGGGCGGCTGGCTGCGTAAGGCGGCGCTGGGCCGCGCGTTAGTGAGCAACCCGCGCGTATTGCTGCTGGATGAACCCACGAACCACCTGGATATTGAAACCATCGACTGGCTGGAAGGGTTCCTGAAAACGTTCAATGGGACGATTATTTTTATTTCCCACGACCGTTCATTTATTCGCAATATGGCGACACGCATTGTCGATCTCGACCGTGGCAAGCTGGTGACCTATCCGGGGAATTACGATCAATATCTGCTGGATAAAGAGGAAGCGCTGCGGGTAGAAGATCTCCAAAACGCGGAATTTGATCGCAAGCTGGCGCAGGAGGAAGTCTGGATCCGTCAGGGCATCAAGGCGCGTCGTACCCGTAACGAAGGCCGAGTGCGTGCGCTGAAAGCCATGCGTCGCGAGCGTGGCGAACGTCGCGAAGTGATGGGCACGGCGAAGATGCAGGTCGAAGAGGCGAGCCGTTCTGGCAAGATTGTCTTCGAAATGGAAAATGTTGATTACCAGGTTGACGGAAAGCAACTGGTGAAAGATTTCTCCGCGCAGGTGCAGCGTAGCGACAAGATTGCGCTAATCGGACCTAACGGCTGCGGCAAAACGACGCTGCTGAAGCTGATGCTAGGTCAGCTTCAGGCTGACAGCGGACGCATTCATGTCGGAACCAAGCTGGAAGTCGCTTATTTCGATCAGCACCGCGCCGAGCTGGATCCGGACAAAACCGTGATGGACAACCTGGCTGAAGGTAAGCAAGAGGTGCTGGTTAACGGCAAACCTCGCCACGTGCTGGGTTACCTGCAGGACTTCCTGTTCCATCCGAAACGCGCGATGACACCAGTGCGTGCGCTCTCTGGTGGGGAACGAAATCGCCTGCTGCTGGCGCGTCTTTTTCTGAAACCCAGTAATCTTTTGATTCTCGATGAACCAACAAACGATCTGGACGTCGAAACGCTGGAACTGCTTGAAGAGCTGATTGATAGCTACCAGGGCACCGTGCTGTTGGTGAGCCACGACCGTCAGTTTGTGGATAATACCGTTACTGAATGCTGGATCTTCGAAGGCGGCGGCAAAATTGGTCGTTATGTCGGCGGTTACCATGACGCGCGTAGCCAGCAATCTCAGTATGTGGCGTTTAAACAACCGATCGCTAAAAAAACAGAGGAAGCTGTTGCTCCTAAAGCAGAAATTGTCAAACGTGGCACGAGCAAACTAAGCTATAAACTGCAGCGCGAACTGGAGCAGCTCCCCGCGCTGCTTGAAGAACTGGAAGCTAAACTGGAAGCATTACAAGCTCAGGTCGCTGACGCCGCTTTTTTCAGTCAGCCGCACGAGCAAACGCAACAGGTATTAGCTAACCTGAACGAAGCAGAACAAGAACTTGAGCAAGCCTTTGAGCGCTGGGAGTATCTTGAGTCTTTGAAGAGTGGCGCATAATTTAAAGGAGCACATATGTGCGAACATCACCATGCCGCGAAGCATATTCTGTGCTCGCAGTGTGACATGCTGGTGGCGTTACCTCGCCTTGAGCATGGTCAGAAAGCGGCATGTCCACGATGTGGCACTACATTAACGGTTGAGTGGGACGCGCCACGGCAGCGTCCTACCGCCTATGTGTTAGCAGCATTGTTCATGCTGCTTTTATCAAACCTCTTTCCCTTTGTGAATATGAATGTCGCAGGGGTGAGCAGCGAAGTCACGTTGCTGGAGATCCCAAGCGTTCTCTTTTCGGAAGACTACGCCAGTCTGGGCACCTTCTTTTTATTATTTGTGCAATTGGTTCCCGCGTTTTGTCTGCTGACTATTCTGCTGCTGGTGAATCGGGTGCAGATGCCCGGCAGACTTAAAGCGGGTCTTGCGCGCGTTCTGTTTCAGTTAAAAAGCTGGGGGATGGCGGAAATCTTCCTCGCTGGCGTGCTGGTCAGCTTCGTTAAGCTGATGGCCTACGGCGATATTGGCGTGGGCAGCAGTTTTATTCCGTGGTGCTTCTTTTGCGTTCTGCAACTGCGCGCATTCCAGTGCGTTGACCGCCGCTGGCTGTGGGATGATATTGCGCCAATGCCGGTGATTAAGCAGGTCTTGAAACCTGGCGTACCCGGCATTCGACAGGGGCTGCGTTCCTGCTCCTGCTGCACTGCTATTCTTCCCGCTGACGAACGGGTATGCCCGCGCTGTCAGACGAAAGGTTATGTGCGGCGTAAAAACAGTCTGCAATGGACATTGGCATTACTGTTTACGTCGATCATGCTTTATCTTCCGGCCAATATTCTGCCAATCATGATTACCGATCTGCTCGGGTCAAAGCTGCCGTCAACAATACTCGAGGGCGTGGTTTTAATCTGGAGCGAAGGCTCTTATCCGGTGGCTGCGGTTATTTTTATCGCCAGTATTATGGTGCCGACGTTGAAAATGATCGCCATTGCCTGGCTATGCTGGGACGCCAAAGGGCATGGCAAACGCGACAGTGAACGTATGCACCTGATTTATGAAGTTGTGGAATTTGTCGGTCGCTGGTCAATGATTGACGTTTTTGTGATTGCGGTACTCTCTGCGCTGGTGCGCATGGGAGGGTTAATGAATATTTATCCTGCGATGGGTGCTTTGATGTTTGCTTTAGTCGTCATTATGACAATGTTTTCTGCGATGACATTTGATCCGCGTCTGTCGTGGGATCGTGAACCAGAACCAGGCCATGAGGAGTCCTGACAGCATGGAATCTAAAAGTGGGGAAGCCAAAGTGCAAAAGGTAAAAAACTGGTCGCCCGTGTGGATATTTCCTATCGTCACTGCACTTATTGGCGCTTGGGTTCTGTTTTATCACTACAGCCATCAGGGGCCACAAGTCACGCTGATTACCACCAATGCCGAAGGTATTGAAGGGGGTAAAACGACGATTAAGAGCCGCAGCGTTGATGTCGGTATCGTCGAGAGCGCAATCCTGACGGATGATTTGACCCATGTGGAGATTAAAGCGCGTCTTAACTCCGGTATGGAAAAACTGCTGCATAAAGATTCGGTCTTTTGGGTGGTGAAGCCGCAGGTTGGACGTGAAGGTATCAGTGGGCTCGGCACGCTATTGTCCGGGGCTTATATTGAACTGCAGCCTGGCAATAAAGGAAGCAAGCTGGAAAATTACCAACTGCTGGATTCACCGCCGCTTGCGCCGCCAGATGCGAAAGGGATCCGTGTGATTCTGGACAGCAAAAAAGCCGGTCAGTTGAGCCCTGGTGATCCCGTCCTGTTCCGTGGCTATCGTGTGGGTTCGGTTGAAACCAGCACATTTGATGCGCAAAAGCGTACGATCAGCTACCAGCTTTTCATCAATGCGCCTAACGACCGTCTGGTGACCAGCAATGTACGTTTCTGGAAAGACAGCGGGATCGCCGTGGATCTTACTTCGGCAGGTATGCGTGTGGAAATGGGATCGCTCTCCACGCTGTTTGGCGGTGGCGTAAGTTTTGATGTGCCGGAAGGCTTAGAGCAGGGCGAACCGGTCGCGCAACAGTCCGCGTTTAATCTTTATGACGATCAAAAAAGTATTCAGGACTCCCTGTATACCGATCATATTGATTACCTGATGTTCTTTAAAGATTCGATTCGTGGCCTGCAGCCTGGCGCGCCGCTGGAATTCAGAGGCATCCGTTTGGGTACGGTAAGTAAAGTACCTTTCTTCTCACCGAATATGCGCCAGGTATTCAACAATGATTACCGTATTCCGGTGCTGGTTCGTATTGAACCAGAACGTCTGAAGGCGCAACTGGGAGAGGACACTGATGTTGGCGCTCATCTGGAGCAACTGCTTAAACGCGGATTACGGGCATCGCTGAAAACCGGGAACCTGGTGACCGGCGCGCTGTATGTTGATCTCGACTTCTACCCGAAAGAACCGCCAATTACCGGCGTGCGCGAATTTAATGGCTATCAAATCATTCCGACCGTGAGCGGCGGTCTGGCGCAGATCCAGCAACGTCTGATGGAAGCGCTGGATAAGATTAACAATCTGCCGTTGAATCCGATGATTGAGCAGGCGACCAATACGTTGTCCGAAAGTCAGCGCACGATGAAGCATCTGCAGACCACACTGGACAACATGAATAAGATCACGTCCAGCCAGTCGATGCAGGATCTGCCAGCGGATATGCAGAACACGCTGCGTGAACTGAATCGTAGCATGCAGGGCTTCCAGCCGGGGTCCGCCGCCTACAACAAGATGGTAGCGGATATGCAGCGTCTGGATCAGGTGCTGCGTGAACTGCAGCCGGTACTGAAAACGCTGAACGATAAGAGCAACGCGCTGGTATTTGAAGCGAAGGACAAAAAAGATCCAGAGCCGAAGAGGGCGAAACAATGAAAAAGTGGCTAGTGGTGATGATGGCGGTCTGGCTGACGTCATGCAGCTCCAGCGGAGAAAATAAAAGCTATTACCAGCTTCCTATCGCGCAAGGGGGCGTACAAAGCTCTGCCAACCAGGGTAATCGTCTGCTGTGGGTTGAGCAGATTGCTGTCCCGGACTATCTGGCGGGTAATGGGGTGGTTTACCAGACCAGCGATGTGCAATATGTGATAGCAAATAATAATCTCTGGGCCAGTCCATTAGATCAGCAACTGCGTAATACGCTGGTGGCGAACCTCAGTATGCAACTGCCTGGTTGGGTTGTCGCTTCGCAGCCGCTGGGAAGCACTCAGGACACGCTGAACGTCACCGTAACCGGGTTCCACGGTCGGTACGATGGTAAGGTTATCGTCAGCGGTGAATGGCTACTGAATCACCAGGGACAGTTAATCAAACGTCCATTCCACATCGAAGCTGTGCAGACTAAAGACGGCTACGATGAGATGGTGAAGGTTCTTGCCAACGCCTGGAGTCAGGAAGCGACGGCTATTGCTCAAGAGCTGAAACGCATCCCTTAAGCTTAAATAATTGTAAATTATGCCGCCTCTGGTTCATTGCCAGGGGCGGTTTTTTTTATTTTTTTAGCCGTGGAGATAGCTGTTCTGACTGATTATTTTTGTACAAATGATTTTGCGGGTAGCTCACAAATATGACACTGGCGTGAATTTTGCGCATTGACGAGCCTGATGTTTAGGGGTATTCGTTTTAGTGTGATTGCACACTTAGTAATCACTGTTTTCTTTTCCACCAGACCCAAAGATGAGGGAAACGAGGCATGAAGAGACAAAAACGAGATCGCCTGGAACGGGCACATCAACGTGGATATCAGGCCGGCATTGCCGGACGCTCAAAAGAAATGTGTCCCTATCAGACGCTGAATCAGAGGTCATACTGGCTGGGAGGCTGGCGAGAAGCCATGGGGGATAGGGTTTTAATGGCCTGATTCTGTCTCTTTAGATAAAAGAAACCTCCGCAGAGCGGAGGTTTCGCCTTTTACAGACCTGATTAGTATCTTAGGCCGACGCCAGGCGTCTTGTCAGGCCTATAGCCAGTCTGCAAATTAGAACGCGGAAGTGTCCTGGAACAGACCCACTTTCAGATCGTTAGCGGTGTAGATCAGACGACCATCAACCAGCACTTCACCATCAGCCAGGCCCATGATCAGTCGACGGTTGACGATGCGTTTGAAGTGAATGCGGTAAGTGACTTTCTTCGCGGTCGGCAGAACCTGGCCGGTGAATTTAACTTCGCCTACGCCCAGCGCGCGGCCTTTACCTTCGCCGCCCAGCCAGCCGAGATAGAATCCAACCAGCTGCCACATGGCATCCAGACCCAGGCAGCCTGGCATCACAGGATCGCCGATAAAGTGGCATCCGAAGAACCACAGGTCCGGGTTGATATCCAGTTCAGCTTCAACATAACCTTTGTCAAAGTTGCCGCCGGTTTCGGTCATTTTGATGACACGGTCCATCATCAGCATGCTTGGTGCAGGCAGTTGTGGCCCTTTTGCGCCAAACAGCTCACCGCGACCAGAGGCAAGAAGGTCTTCTTTTGTATAGGATTCGCGTTTATCTACCATGTTCTCTGTAAGCCTTATTTTATTGAAGCACGCAGGATAGCTAACACGTGTACGCTGAACAAGTCCGATCAGTTCGGAATAATCCAGTTCAGCCAACGTAGCGGCCAGGGAAAACGGTGACGACCTTCCTGTTGCGTTGCTGTCGCAATACGCTCCTGGATAGTTTGCATCAGCGTTGTCTGGCCTTCGCCATCCCACACCAGATTTAATAACAGCGGCAGCGCATCGGTTACGTCGTCCACCGCCCAGATAGTGAATTTTTCTTCTTCTATGGCCTGTAGCAGTGCGGGCTGCAGGCTCAGGTGTCTGACGTTCGCTGAAGGAATGATAACGCCCTGCGTGCCTGTTAGCTCACGCTGTTGGCAGATGGTGAAGAAACCTTCAATTTTCTCGTTCAGACCGCCAACAGGTTGCGCCCGACCAAACTGATCGACAGAACCGGTAATGGCGATGCTTTGATTTACAGGAACGTCGGCGAGGGCGCTAATTAATGCGCACAGTTCGGCCATGGACGCACTGTCGCCGTCTACTTCGCTGTAGGATTGCTCAAAGGTCAGCGAGGCGGAGAAGGGGATTTGCTGCTCAAGCTGGAGTTCCGACATCAGGAACGCCTGCATAATCATCATCCCCTTCGCGTGAATATTTCCGCCGAGCTCGGCTTTGCGCTCAATATCCGTAAATTCGCCATCGCCAATGTGAACCACACAACTGATGCGTGAAGGTTCTCCAAATGCGCGTGGGTGGCCAGGAAATTCAATCACCGACAGGGCGTTGATTTGGCCGATACGCTTGCCTTCCGTCTCGATCAGGATCTGTTCCTGCAAGATCTCATCCTGCATACGTTCGGCGAGGAAACCTTCTCGCCATTCGCGCTGGGCCAGCATCAGGCTGAACTGCTCAGCATTGCAGGTTTCGCTCTCGCATAACGGTGCTACTTCTTTGAACTGCCGGGTTATCCACAGCGGATTAAGCGGCAATGTATCCTGTTCACCGGTATAGCGAACAGCTTCACGGATTAGCACTTGCCAGGCATCAGGGGCTGGGTAGGGTAAATTATTGCGCGTAGCGGTATGCGTTACCCACTGACACCACTGCGTCATGGTTTCGGCATCCACAATCTGCAGATTATCTTCAAACTCGCTATAAATAGCCTGCTCAGCCAGCTCAGGTTCCATGTCCTGGAAATCTGCCAGTGATTCACGCTCACCGACTAATACCACTTTCAGTTTAAGGGGCATAGATGGAACGGAGACGGGCAGTGGGCGAGACTCATCAAAAGCTACCCAGTCAAAACGCTCGTGGCTGACAATGGCTTTCAGGCGCATCCACAGCAATGGTTGGGCCAGCAGGGTGCGCAATGAAATAACCAGCACACCACCGTTGGCCTGGTGCACAAGACCTGGCTGCAGGGTAACTTCGCCGTTGAACTGGCGCAGACAGCCAAACAGTTGTTCGGCTTCAACCCAGTCAGCGCTGACTACCTGAGTTAACGTGGCAAAATTGTCTTCTGCTCTCTCAGCCGCACGATAGCGGATAGTGTGACCGGAGATATCATAATGCCCCCCGGTGAGACTTCCTGCATCTGAATGCAGAGGCCGTGCAGCCTTTGCGATAAGGTCGATATACTCAAGCTCTTCCGGCGCTTTTACCAGCATAAACGAGGACGTCGTCCAGTGCTGTAGAAGCTGCTCTAGCGCAAATTGTAAACGTGGCTGAGTCTCACTAAGTAAGGTATCGGTGTCGTCAGTGACGTGCGGCTGTGCAAATACTTCCTGATAACTATCGGTATCAGGAACCAGATCACGCCATGCAAGTTTCGTAATGGTCAAAGTTGATGTTTTTTAGTCTGTTGTAAAAAACGAGATTATACCGTAACCATCATCACTGCACACGTGGAAAGCGCCGTGAAACGGATGTGATGGCACGCGACAGTTCACAGGCTGGATATTCTTTTCTTCAGATGCCGAAAAAGCTGATATTCTGATAAGAGTTACACGGTAACATTGAGATCGCAATGAAATATCAACAACTTGAAAACCTTGAAAGCGGCTGGAAATGGAAGTATCTGGTGAAGAAGCATCGTGAGGGGGAATTAATCACCCGTTACGTAGAGGCCAGCGCTGCCGAAGAAGCCGTTGATTTGTTGCTAACCCTCGAAAATGAACCGGTTCGGGTTAACTCCTGGATTGAAGAACACATGAACTCTGCGCTGCTAAATCGTATGAAACAAACCATACGAGCGCGGCGTAAGCGGCACTTTAACGCTGAGCATCAGCATACGCGAAAGAAATCAATCGATCTGGAATTTATGGTCTGGCAGCGCTTAGCAGGACTTGCGCAGCGGCGTGGAAAAACGCTTTCTGAAACCATTGTGCAACTGATTGAAGATGCGGAGCATAAAGAGAAGTACGCGAACAAAATGTCGACATTGAAGCAGGATTTACAGGCGCTGCTGGGAAAAGAATAACGACAGAATGGCGATATGTTTGTTTACAGTGATGCTTTGACTGATAAAAGGTGAAAAAAAACCCCGCAAAGCGGGGTTTTTTATAAGACGATAACTTAAGCCTGAGGCTGAGTTACAACGTCTTTGATACCTTTAACTTCGATCTCAACACGACGATCCGGAGCCAGGCAGTCGATCAGTGCAGCGCGAGCTTTCACGTTGTCACAGGTGTTGCCAGTAACCGGGTTGGATTCGCCCATGCCACGTGCAGAGATTTTGTCAGAAGGAATACCTTTAGAGATCAGGTAATCAACAACGGACTGAGCACGTTTCTCGGACAGACCCTGGTTGTAAGCGTCAGAACCGATGCGGTCAGTGAAGCCCAGAACAACTACGGAACCGTCTTTCGGATCCAGGTTGCTCAGCTGGCTGTACATCTGATCCAGAGCCTGCTGGCCTTCTGGTTTCAGAGTAGCTTTGTTGAAGTTGAACAGAACGTCAGACTTCAGAGTGAAGTGCTTGGTCTGTACTTCTGGAGCCGGAGCCGGAGCAACAACTACTGGAGCTGCTTCTTCCTGCTGACCGAAACGGTAAGAAACACCAACGCTCAACAGACCGTTATCCGGACGACCACCAACGGTGTTCGCGTCACCGATGTTGTTGGTCCACTGGTATTCCAGACGGGTAGCGATTTCAGGAGTAATTGCATACTCTACGCCACCAGCGAATACTGGGGATACACCAGTGTCGTGGTCTTTGAAGCCTTCGTTGTTTTTAGCGTCTGCACGCCAAACCATACCACCCAGACGGGTATAAACGTCCAGATCGTCAGTGATTGGGTAACCCAGTTTAGCGGTCAGCTGAACGCCCTGAGCTTTGAAAGCGCCGTTATTGTGGGTAGCATCAGTAGCGCCTTTGTACGGCATACGACCTAACCAGTCGTAACCCATTTCGAAACCAACATACGGGTTAACCTGGTAACCACCGAACGCACCAGCACCAAGTTGACTTTCGTGGGTAGGACCGGAGTTGTTGATCTGGTTGTTGCCAATATCATGGTACTGAGACCAGCCCAGTTTAGCACCAGTGTACCAGGTGTTATCTTTCGGAGCGGCCTGCGCCACGGTAGCGAAACCAGCCAGTGCCACTGCAATTGCGATAGCTGTCTTTTTCATTTTTTGCGCCTCGTTATCATCCAAAATTCGCCATGAATATCTCCGAAGAGAGATAACACGGTTAAATCCTTCACCCGGGGACCAGTTCAATAGTTACTCTACCGATATCTGCGGCTTACGCCGAGCACCCCTGGCGATGTAAAGTCTACAACGTAGTTGAAAACTTACAAGTGTGAAGTCCGTCAGGCATATGAAAAAAAAAGGCTTGTATACACAATATTTAACATTTATAGATGAATAAATGTACTGAGGATTTCCTGAAAACCGCTTCAGACAGGCCTTCAGCCGGAAAACACGTTATAGCTCAACGGCAATTTAAAACATGAAAAAAAATTCCAGGATAAATCCTAATTTTACTCAATGATACAAATTCGAGTGAATTTTTAGCCCGGAATGCTGTCTCCCCGCAAGTGTCTGAGCGCGAACAGGACGCATGATAAACCCCATCGCATTACCTTCATCTGCCGCTTTTACCAGCTCGGCATGTTCATCTTCGGTTAATTCTTCCGTCAGCCAGCCGATGACAGCGCTGTAGTTACCTGTGCGCAGCGCTCGAACCATCGATTCCAGCGTATTGCAGGGGGAGAGCTGGCTGATTTGCATGACTTTGGTCAATGGAAGCCCAGCCGACTGTACCCACTCACGGCTTAATTTTTGCTGAGGGGTCAGCCACAGCTGCCAGCGTGATTGCTGCCCTAACTGTTGCAGCAGGGGCAGCAGCAGAAGCTGCGTCATCATGGGCTGGTCTTCGCGATAGACCACTTCACTGATAAGCCCAGCGGTAGCATTCTCTGATGAAACGCGCGCAATACTGCTTGATGCGGAAGAGAACGACGAAGAACGATTTGCATAGCCTGAAGTGTACATAATCAATCCAGCCCTGTGAGTTACTGTATGGATATACAGTAACCCTGCCATCAATAAAGATCAACCTTATTTTCGGAAACAGGTTCGCAATTTTTAGTCGTCGTCACGGGAAACATTAAATTCATCTTGCCCCATACGCATAAGTTGCCTATTTTCGTCATTAACGGATCAGTTACTGCAAATTATTTGCTTACGTTATGATTTAAAAGGATTTTTATGAAAGAGCTTTCTTATGCAAGGATCTATAAATCACAAGAATATCTGGCTTCTCTGGGAACAATTCACTATCGCTCACTGTTTGGTGGCTACAGTCTGACGGTTGGCGATACGGTCTTTGCCATGGTCGCCAGCGGTGAGTTATATCTGCGCGCCTGTGAGCAGAGCGCACAGTACTGTGTGAAAAATTCTCCTGTCTGGCTGACATTTATTAAGCGCGGACGTCCGGTTGTGCTCAATTATTACCAGGTGAACGATGCCCTGTGGCAAAACCAGCAGCAGTTGGTATCGCTATCACGATATTCACTGGATGCAGCCGTTAAGGAAAAACAGAGCCGCTTTGCACAACATCGTCTGCGGGAATTACCGAATATGACGTTTCATCTGGAGACCTTGCTAAACGAAGCAGGTATTAAGGACGAGGGGACATTGCGATCGCTGGGAGCCCAGATGTGCTGGTTGAAACTGCGGCAGAATAACCCGGCGTTGACGGTAAAAATTCTCTATGCCCTTGAAGGGGCGGTCGGCGGAGTGCATGAAGCCGCGCTCCCGGCAACGCGTCGCCAGGAGCTGAGTGAGTGGGTAAGTTCTCTTACGCCGGAACCGGGGTATTAGATGGCAGCACGGCAATTTGTTGCTGTAAACGCCGAATTTCCGGGAGCAGGGCAATCAGTAACCCAACTTGCTGTACGACCAGTGGCTCCTTACTGTCCGGACGTGGCTCGAGATGCTGAATTCGCTGCTTCAGACCGTCCAACGCCTGGTATACGCGCTGTTCGTCGGCAGGTTGATGGTGAAGCGCATCATCTACATAACAGACGGCATCATCCAGCAACGCCAGAACGTCCGGATTAGTTAACTGCTCACGGTGTGCGCCCAAAGCGGAAATGTAGCTGGTAAACGTATGGTTAAGACACAGCAAGCGAAACGCCGTTTCGCGCGTCTGGGCCGTGACATCCGGTTCACTCGACATATTCGACACCACCGAAGCAAGTTCCGCATCACGATTGTGCGCGTCACGACGGGCGATACGGTATGCCAGACGATTGTCACGCCCCTGATGGTATTGCTCGAGAATAGCATCAAGATAACGACAGTTAGCGTCGGTAGCCCGTTCAATCACCCGCGGCAGATTACGAAAACGCCAGTCTGGCCAGATAAAACTAACAGCAGCCCACGCGATGGCACAGCCGATCAGCGTATCTATCACGCGCGGTAGCGCAACCTCGAAACCTTCACCGAGCAGGTTAAAACACAGCAGTACCAGCAGCGTGATAAACATGGTGGCATGCGCGTACTGAACGTTACGAAAGGCAAAAAACAACACGCCGGTGATCACCAGGAGTATCAGTTGCCCTTCGAGAGAAGGTACAAACCACAGGATCGGTAAACCAATGGCGATCCCGACTAATGTGCCGATAATCCTGAGTGCCAGGCGATGCCGGGTGGCGTTGTAGTTTGGCTGGCAGACAAACAGGCTGGTTAACAGGATCCAGTACCCGTGGTTCATGCCGGTTATCTGGATAATGGCATAGCCGACGCAAAGTACCAGCGACATGCGGACAGCATGGCGAAACAGGGCCGACTCAGGCGTGAAATTACGGCTCAGCCGTAACCAGATATCGCTGAATCCATGCGGACTGTCATCGGCAAGCTGGTTTTCAGACTCATTACGAGAAAGGACCTGGGCCTGTTCGGACTCAATGGTTGCCAACTGGGCATCGATGGCCCGTAGGTTTGACAGCAAAAATCCCAACGTGTTGAGCAGGTCGGCAGGCTCACCACTCGCGCGCATGCGCTCAAGCGCAGCATCTATATGGGTGAAGACGCGCTCAAAGTGTGGATCGTGCTGATAAGGCGTACGTAATAAAATACAACGAGACAGTTGTGCACACGCCTGTCCCTGCATCGACATCAGGCGCTGGAAGCGAAACATCACGTCGCTGTGGCGGAAATGGTCGCGCAGCGTTTGATACTGAATATGCGAGGAACTTGCGCGTTCGTGAATATCCTGCGCCACAAAATAGTAATGTAGCGTGCGACGTGTTCCGCGCTGTCCGCGATCGCCACGCAGGCGAGTCAGCAAAGATACCTTCGTCTGGTTTAACGTCGCCATCAGTTGCCCATTCGCAAGGGCCAAATCATACAACGGCGCCTGGCTTTCATCTTCTATATCGGGATCAAACAGACGCGATTTCAGTTCCAGGTAGTGCGCTAACTGTTCGTAGCTACGCGCCAGATTGTCCTGCAAGGGGCGGATGGGAAACAGAAGATGGCCGGTCAGGGTTAACAGGTTGTACCAAATGGCGCCAGCCAGCAGCAGGATCGGCTGCTGATACCACTGATCGTAAAGCGAGGTGCCCAGCATCGTGTAAATGGCAATCAGCAACGCGCCAAAGGCGATGGTTGCATAGCGCTGGCCTAAACCCCCGAGCAGTATAAAGCCGCTGGTGGAAAGCGTTAACCCAATCGCAAACAGCCATGGCCATGGGAAGAGCAGTTCGACCGAGGCCGAGGCAATGAAAAAGCACACCAGCGTGATGATTAAATTGCGCAGGCGGCCTGCAAGACGATCGTCCAGGTCGGTAAGCGCGGCAGCGACCATGCCCAGCGTGAGCGGAATGGTCAGCTTAACGTCGCCCAGCCACCAGGGCAGCGCCGTTGTGCCGCAAAGTGCGATAAAAATTCGCACGTAGTAAAGCCAGGTGCTGTTCCAGGTATAGCGTTTGAGCAGAGGACTTAACATAAAGGCCATCGGTCCTGATTATTCGAAGCGACGACGCGCATTAGCTTCACGCGCTGCGCGAGCTACTTCTACGGATACCACCCGGCGACCAACTGGCCACAGTGCAATCGCCGCGATTTTGAAATTCGCAATGCCTACCGGGATACCAATAATCGTAATGCACTGGGCAATACCGGAGACTATGTGCATCAGGCACAACCACCAGCCGAAAAAAATCAGCCAGAAAATATTGAGCACCGTGCCGCCAGTATTCAACAGGACGTTTTTGCCCGCTGGATTAAGCTCATCGACATGAATCGCTTCGTTGCCATAAGGAAACAGCGAGAGCCGGGTTATTTCCCAGCAGGAGCGGGTCAGGGGGAGAGTAAAAATAAGCACGATACTGACCAGCGTAGCCAGTAGCCAGGCTAAGGTGGTGGCGAATCCACCGAGCACAAAATTTAAAATATTCAGAACAGTACGCATAAACCCTCGGTTAACTCTGGTTTTCTGTGAATTCGGCAATTGTAACGTTTTTTTGGGCTGGAGCACGTTTTCTCTGGCGGTTACACTGATAAGCAAATCTCTTCGTGTGGATCCGCTTGAGTCTTATGGAACTGAAAGCAACTTCTCTTGGAAAACGTCTGGCACAACACCCTTACGATCGGGCCGTTATTCTTAATGCCGGGATTAAGGTTTCCGGCGATCGTCACGAGTATCTTATTCCCTTCAATCAGTTACTGGCTATCCATTGTAAACGCGGTCTGGTATGGGGCGAGCTGGAGTTTGTACTCCCGGACGATAAAGTGGTACGTCTTCACGGTACGGAATGGGCGGAAACCCAGCGCTTTCATCACCATTTGAATTCGCTCTGGCAGCAGTGGAGCCAGGAAATGAGCGACGTCGCTGCGGGAGTTTTACACCAACAACTCGAGGCGATTGCGGCGCGTACCAGTGAAAATAAATGGCTGACGCGCGAGCAGACGTCAGGACTACAGCAGCAGATCCGTCGTACTTTTGCCGCACTGCCGCTCCCGCTCAATCGGTTGGAAGAATTTGAAAATTGCCGTGAAGCGTTACGCCAATGCCAGGCATGGTTGAAAGACATTGAAGCTTGTCGCTTACAGCACAACCAGGCGTACACCGATGCCATGCTGGAAGAGCATGGCGAATTTTTCCAGCAAATTGAATCCTCGCCGTTGAATCCGGCCCAGGCGCGGGCGGTGGTGAATGGTGAACAATCATTATTGGTTCTTGCGGGTGCCGGAAGCGGAAAAACATCCGTCCTGGTCGCCCGTGCGGGCTGGTTACTTGCGCGGGGGGAAGCGGCAGCTGAACAAATCCTGCTGTTAGCGTTCGGACGTAAAGCGGCCCAGGAGATGGACGATCGCATCCGTGAACGTCTGCATACGGAAGAGATAACCGCACGGACGTTTCATTCACTGGCGCTACACATCATTTCGCAGGGGAGCAAAAAAGTCCCGACGGTCAGCAAGCTGGAAAATGATGCCTCTGCTCGCAGCAAACTTTTTATAACGACATGGCGTCAACAGTGTAGTGAGAAAAAGGCGCAGGCCAAGGGCTGGCGGCAATGGTTAGAAGAAGAGATGCAGTGGTCGGTACCTGAAGGTAACTTCTGGGATGACGAAAAATTGCAACGCCGGCTGGCTTCCCGGCTGGATCGCTGGGTCAGCCTGATGCGTATGCATGGCGGAGCGCAGGCGGAGATGATCGCCAATGCTCCGGAGGAGATCCGCGATCTGTTCAGTAAACGCATAAAACTGATGTCACCACTGCTCAAGGCCTGGAAGGGCGCACTGAAAGATGAGAATGCCGTCGATTTTTCCGGATTGATCCATCAGGCAATTGTCATTCTGGAAAAAGGCCGATTTATCAGTCCGTGGAAGCACATTCTGGTTGATGAATTTCAGGATATTTCTCCTCAGCGTGCCGCTTTGTTAGCCGCACTGCGCAAACAAAACTCACAGACTACGCTGTTTGCCGTAGGTGATGACTGGCAGGCAATATATCGATTCAGTGGGGCTCAGCTTTCGTTGACCACCGCATTCCAGCAAAACTTCGGCGAGGGTGATCGTTGTAATCTGGATACCACTTACCGTTTTAATAGCCGTATTGGCGAAGTTGCAAACCAGTTTATCCAGCAAAACCCCCATCAGCTTACGAAACCGCTCAACAGTCTGGTGACTGGCGATAAAAAAGCCGTCACGTTGCTCGATGAAAGCCAACTGGATCTGCTGCTGGATAAGCTGTCGGGATTTGTAAAGGCAGACGAGAGAATTCTGGTGCTGGCGCGATACCATCATCTCAAACCGGCCAGTCTGGAGAAAGCAGCCACTCGTTGGCCCAAGCTACAGCTGGAATTTATGACTATCCATGCCAGTAAAGGACAGCAGGTGGATTATGTTATTGTTGTGGGGCTTCATGAAGGGAATGACGGTTTTCCAGCCCCGGCCCGCGAGTCGATTATGGAAGAGGCATTGCTCCCGGCGGTGGAAGATTTCCCGGATGCCGAAGAGAGACGCTTGCTGTATGTGGCGCTAACGCGCGCGCGTCATCGGGTATGGCTACTGTTTAACAAAGACGCGCCATCATGCTTTGTTGATGAGCTTAAGCAATTAGACGTTCCGGTGATCCGGAAACCCTGAAAAGCAGGCGGTAATTACCGCCTGCTTAGCGTTTATTTGAGGCGTTCTGCCAGATAACGGGCGTAATCCGGGATCAGGATGTCCGTTGCATCGTTGAAGTTTGGCGACTGGATAATAAAATCAGCAGTCGACACGTTGGTGGCAACGGGAATGTTCCATACCGTCGCCAGACGCAGCAGGGCTTTGACATCAGGATCGTGGGGTACGGCGTTAAGCGGGTCCCAGAAGAAGATCAGCACATCAATTTTCCCTTCTGAAATCAGCGCACCTACCTGCTGGTCACCGCCCATCGGGCCGCTCAGCATGGCGTTGACGTCCATTCCTGTCGCGCGTTGGATCAAGTTTCCTGTTGTTCCTGTGGCGTACAGAACGTGCTTTTCCAGCAACGGCTGGTGGCGTTCTACCCAGCTCATCAGCATCTTTTTACAGTGATCGTGTGCAACCAACGCAATGTGTTTACGCGCTGGCAATGTGCGAGTCGTTAATTCCATAGTACAGCTCCCAAGTTAACCTGGTTACAGAGTACTGGAAGCTCTTGACGCTGCAAGAGAAAGACCAAAAAAATGCGTATGCGAACATAAATGTCATGAAGGCGGCTGTTTCTGAGCCCATTGCAAAAAGTTACTTCGCGTTTGTGCGTCGGCCTGCTGGAACCAATATTTTAAACGCTGCTCGGTCAGCGTTTGCGACTGGGGCGGCACGCGATCCAGTTCAGATACCCCGGAAAGTAGCGAACTGTCATCGGCCATCATCGTAGCAAACTGCGGTAATGAAGCATGTTTAGCCGCTTTGTTATAGCGTTCAGTCTCCATTTCATAATCCACGATTTTTGCCGTGGAGGTGATAGACAAAATATCCAGCTTGACGGGGATAGGCATGGCATCCCCATCCAGCAGTTCCACGCGTGGAGCGTCATCGAAATGCGTTGCGTCCCGCTCATTGTTCAGCCGCGGAAGGTGGAAATTAACCTGGCTGACGAGTTGGGTATCAAAGCTGATGACCAGCGGAGGCGAAATGTACAGACGTTCTTCGTGACTCGATAAACGAATGGTTTTTTCTACACGAAATACAAGCTGGTGCCGACCATTTTCCAGCTCAATACTTTCGGCACCACGCAGTAATGAGCTGGAGACTTTTTTTCCGTCCAGCACCAGAAGGTCAATATCATTAGACAGGCGTAAAGAGGTAGCAAAAACGGTTACCGGCAAACACAGGGCAATTAAGGCTGTCACAATGCCGGCTTTCATAGGTTTCTCCTGTCCAGAAAATATCTGCAAACATGTATCTAAATTTTTCGATAATCATGTTTACTAACATATAGACATATTTTTGAGTTTAGCTCTCATGCGCCAGTATGGGATGAATGGTTGCAGGGGCAGGTTTGTCGTACACTTTGCTAAACAGCCTGGAGGAAAATGATGAAAGAGACCGATATTGCTGGCATTTTGACATCTACTCGTACGATTGCACTGGTTGGCGCAAGCGATAAACCCGATCGCCCAAGCTATCGCGTGATGAAATATTTACTCGATCAGGGCTATCACGTTATTCCCGTTTCACCGAAGGTTGCCGGGAAAACGCTGCTGGGGCAGCAGGGCTATGCAACGCTGGCGGATGTGCCAGAGAAAGTGGATATGGTCGATGTCTTCCGTAATTCTGAAGCGGCCTGGGGCGTTGCTCAGGAGGCTATCGCCATTGGTGCTAAGACGCTGTGGATGCAGCTTGGCGTCATTAACGAGCAGGCGGCCGTGCTGGCGCGTGATGCGGGGCTGGCGGTAGTGATGGACCGCTGCCCGGCGATCGAGATCCCGCGACTGGGGCTGGCGAAGTAGGATTGGGCTGTAGCCGTATGAAATGCACAGGCCCGATAAGCAAAGCGCCATCGGGCCTGTGTTAGGATCAATTACGCAGGCGCGGAGCCTGAAGCTGTTTACGGATTGTTCGCGCCAGTTCATCCATCGACGGTTGCTCCGGATGTTCTTCCTGCAGTTCGCTACTCAACTGTGCTTCGGCCAGATACGTATGCACTGGCAGACCATTATCGTCTTCCATCACCACGTGATACCAGGGAGCGGCGCGAAGTTCGTCGTTAACCGCCAACTCATCGGCTGACGGCTCATCAAGCGAATATTCCGGGTCGATATCCACGACCACTCCGAGGTAACCTAACAGGGAATGGCGGACCTGCTGGCCGATACCGAATTTGCTGGCAATCATAGTCACCTCCCGGGAAATAGATACCCTCTATGTAAGGGTAATATTCCACTTTTCAAGTTACATGATGCGACAGGCAAACCCTTTCAGATACAGCCCTTCCGGGTAGGTAGCGATCACCGGATGATCGGCGGCCTGACGGAACTGCTCTATAAATTGTACATCACGACCAGCATCTATTGCGGCATCGGCGATGATTTTCTGAAATAAATCGGTGGTCATCAGTCCAGAGCAGGAAAATGTCAGCAGTACGCCGCCAGGGTTGAGCAACTGAATTGCCAGCATATTGATGTCTTTATAACCGCGGCAAGCGCCCATCAACTGGCTTTTGTTTTCGACAAATTTCGGCGGATCCATCACGATGACATCAAATTTCTCACCGCGATCGCGATAGGCGCGCAGCAGTTTGAACACATCATCACGCACAAATTCGGCTTTACTCAGATCCAGCTTATTCAGTTCAACGTTCTGGCGGGCAATATCGAGCGCTTCCTGAGAGGTGTCCACGCTGACCACCTGACGGCATCCGCCCATTAATGCTGAGACCGCAAAACCGCCGGTATAAGAGAAACAGTTCAGCACACGCTGGTTCTCCACATAACGGCGCGTGGCCAGGCGGCTGTCGCGTTGATCGAGGTAATAGCCGGTTTTGTGACCATGCTGAATATCAACCAGCAGCTTCATTCCGTGCTCTTCGATAGGCAGCAGGGCAGGAGGCAGTTCGCCCGTTACTGGCCCTTGGGTCAGCTCCATACCTTCTTTTTTACGCACGGCCACATCGCTACGGTCATAAATGGCACAGTCAGGGAAAACAATTTGCAGGGCGCTAATTAGTGCGGCGCGTTGATATTCAGCACCGGCGCTGAGCAACTGCAACACCAGGAAGTTGCCGAAGCGGTCAATAGTGACACCCGGCAGACCATCGGATTCTCCGGCGATCAGACGATAGCTGTCCAGACCGTCTTTTTTCGCCAGCCAGTCACGCCATGTCTGAGCCTGCTGCAGACGACGGGTAAAGAAATCAATATCGATGGATTCAGACTTGTCGAAGGTCCAGACGCGTGCACGGATCTGTGACGCCGGTGAGAAGGCACCGCGTGCTAGCCATTTACCCTGGTGGTCAACAATATCAACGGTTTCACCAAGGTTGGCTTTACCTTCCATACGGGCGACAGCACCGGAAAATACCCACGGATGGCGGCGAAGTAATGATTTTTCGCGCCCCTTGGCTAACACTAAACGAGGATAATGTGGAATTGTAGATTCAGTCATGCGGAGCAACCTCTCACAAACAGTGACGCGGGCTGGAGTAAAGTACCAACCTGAAACCATTAAAATAAAATGGCGCGTAGAGTAGCACAGATGGTGAGGCCAATCATCAGCGTATGACGTTGAGCGTTTCGGCACAAAACGCTATCACAGAGGCACAGTTTCTTTTATGCCCACCGTTTACATTGCTATTTCTTAATCAGAAAAGGAAATGCAATGAAAGCTGTCTACTCATTGGCTACCGCTGCCATTGTCGCGTTGAGTTTTAATGCCTCTGCCGCCTCGACGTTTCGCCTCAACAGCACCGACATACCCGCTAACCTGCAGTTAACGCAAAAACAGGTGTTTAAGGGATTTGGCTGCAGTGGCGACAATATCTCCCCGCAACTGAGCTGGCAAAATCCCCCAACTGATGCCAAAAGTTTTGCCATTACGCTGTTTGATCCTGATGCGCCAACGGGAAGCGGCTGGTGGCACTGGACCGTCGTAAATATTCCTGCTCAGATCCACACTCTTCCTGGCGGGGCCAGCATGGATAAGTTACCCGCAGGAGCAGTTCAGGGACGCAATGATTTCGGTTATGCTGGATTCGGTGGTGCCTGTCCACCGCCGGGCGATAAACCTCATCGCTATCAGTTTACCGTGTGGGCGTTAAATACAGACGCGTTGCCGATTGACAGTAACGCCAGCGGTGCCCTGGTCGGTTTTATGCTGAACAGCCACGTGATTGCCAAAGCTGAATTAACCGCCACTTACGCAAGAAAATAAAGAGGATAATCTGGTGCAGGATGTACATTTTCGCCATAACAACCTTACCACCGCTGAGGTGCGTTCCGGCCACCTGCACCGCTTGCATCGGGTTAAACTGTTTTCTGCTGCTATTTGCCATATTACGCAGGGAAGTAAGGTCATTATTCAGGATGAAAATCGTCTGGTTGCAGGACCGGGTGAGCTGATTATCATCCCGGCGAATACGCCTCTGGAGATTATTAATCAGCCGGAACAGGGAGCATTTCGCTCGGATTTGCTGTTGCTATCGACGAGCATCATTACCGCGTTTAAAAATAACTGGGTCGAGGATTTCCCTCCGGCAAAATTGACGTCGCTATGTACGCCAATGAGCAACGGACTGGCATTTATGTGGGAAAGCCTGCTGGATGCAGTACGCCAGGACTTACCTGCAAAATTGCAGGAGCATCAGGCGATGGGATTATTGCTGGCGCTACTGCATGATGGTGTGGCAGGGCCTCTGCTTATCGAGCGACGGTTTAATCTTACTGAACAGGTGCGACAACTTATTATGTTATCCCCTGCTAAGCTATGGACAGCCCAGGAGATTGCCGGTCACCTGTCTATCGGTACCTCGACGTTACGCAGACGATTACAGATGGAATCGCAGAGTTACCGGCAGATAGTCGAGGAGGTGCGCATGTCCTGTGCGCTCTCTCAACTACAGTCGACCACGCTGCCGATTGGCGAAATTGCGTTACGCTGTGGCTATCTGTCAGGTTCACGATTTACTGCAAGATTTCGCCAGCATTACGGATGTCTGCCGAAACAGGTGCGATGAGGCCTCGGTACCTGTTCCTTCATTTACGTTGATAAGGAGAACCGCAATGTCGAAAGTTTGCATCATCGCCTGGGTCTATGGCCGGGTTCAGGGGGTAGGATTTCGCTACACCACCCAGCATGAAGCGCAACGGCTGGGGTTGACCGGTTACGCGAAGAATATGGATGACGGCAGCGTAGAGGTTGTCGCCTGCGGTGAAAGCGATCGGGTGGAACAACTGATGAAGTGGTTGAAAGCTGGGGGACCGAGCAGCGCCAGGGTTGATCGGGTTCTCAGTGAACCGCACCGCCCTGGCGACGAGCTAAAGGGATTTAGTATCCGCTATTAAATACATTTCACCGGTTTCGGCAGGCCGGCAATTTTAGTCGCCTGCTTAGCCGGACCTTTCGGAAACAGGCGGTAGAGATAACGACTGTTGCCTTTCTCTTCGCCAAACTTGTTGGCCATCGCCTTTACCAGCATGCGAATAGCAGGGGAGGTATTAAACTCGAGATAAAACTCGCGTACGAAACGCACCACTTCCCAGTGCTCGGGGGAGAGGACGATACCTTCGTTTTCAGCGATTTTCTCCGCCAGCGGCTCGTTCCACAGCGTGGTATCTTTCAGATAGCCTTCGCTATCGGTACTGATTTCTTTACCTTCAAAGATCAACATTATTCGTCACTGCGTTAGTCAAACTGGTGGCAGTTTACCAAAAAAGAAAGCCCCGCATAAGCGGGGCTGGATAATGCGAGTGGACATCTTAATCGCGGCTCGCAAAGCCCAGAATGCTCAGCAGGCTGACGAAGATGTTGTACAGCGAAACGTACAGGCTGACGGTGGCACGGATGTAGTTGGTTTCACCGCCACGGATGATATTGCTGGTTTCAAACAGGATTGCGCCTGAAGAAATCAGAATAAATACCGCGCTGATCGCCAAATGTAACGCCGGCAGTTGCAGGAAAATATTTGCAACCATACCAATCAGCACCACCACGATACCTGCCATCAGCATACCGCCGAGGAAGGACATATCCTTACGTGTGGTCAGTACATAAGCCGAGCAACTGAAGAAGACCAGCGCCGTACCGCCCAAAGCCATGGCGATAACATCACCCATGCCCGCAGACAGGTATGTGTTCAGTATCGGTCCCAGAATGTAGCCCAGGAAGCCGGTGAAAGCGAAAGCTGACAGAATACCAACCGGTTTATCAGCCGTTTTATAAGTCAGGAACATCAGACCATACATACCCACCAGCGTCAGGATAAGTCCCGGAGAAGGCAACATCAGTACGGTACTGGCAGTCGCAGTGATCGCCGAAAACGCCAGCGTCAGGCTGAGCAGGAAATAGGTATTGCGCAGCACCTTATGCGTGCTGAGTAGCGATGTACGATCGCGCGAAGAACTAATAATACGATCCATGAGTCACTCTCTTATGACAGATGTAATTAATGATGGAGGATAATGAAATCAAGGGGAATGACACAGCGGTTTTACCCATCTTTACGCATTTTAACCCGCCGGGCTCAAGCATATTATTTCAACAAAAGCTCCCGAATCAGATGTTAGCACTGTATGTGCAAAAATGTCAGATCCACATCTGCCAGGTAACTGAAAAATATTGCGTTATTCCCGAATCTCTCTGACAGTGACAACGGTGTCTACCTAAAACAGAGCAATAAGGTAAAGGGAATGATTCAACATAAATCGAAGATTTTGACGTTTACGCTGTTAGCTGTCTGTTTGATGTCTATTAACGGCGCGGCGAGAGCGGCTAATGTTCCCGCAGGAACACTACTTGCAGAAAAACAGGAACTGGTCAGAAATAACGGCAGCGAGCCAGCGTCGCTGGATCCGCATAAAGTTGAAAGCAACGTTGAGTTTAATTTAATCAGCGATATGTTCGACGGACTGGTGGCAGTTAAGCCCGATGGGTCTATTGAACCCCGTCTTGCCGCGTCCTGGGAGAACAAAGACAATACCGTCTGGACCTTTCATTTACGCCCGGGCATAACCTGGTCAGATGGTTCTGCTATTACCGCGCAGGATGTTGTCTGGAGCTGGCAGCGCCTGGTCTCGCCGCAAACGGCTTCACCTTATTCTTCGTATTTGGGCAATATGCATGTTGCAAACGCCCTCGATATTGCTCAAGGGAAAAAAGATCCCGCCACGCTGGGGGTAAAAGCCCTCGATGACAACACGCTGGAGATTATCCTGACGCAGCCGACGGCGGCGTTTCTGGCGATGCTGGCGCACCCGTCGCTGGTCCCGCTGGATAAAGTGCTAATAGGCCGCTTTGGCGATAAGTGGACCCGACCAGAACATTTTGTCAGTAGCGGACCGTACAAATTATCGCAGTGGGTGGTCAATGAGCGCATTGTTGCCGAGCGTAACCCACATTATTGGGACGATCGGCACACGATTATTAATAAGGTCACCTATTTGCCCATCAGTTCCGAGTCCGCTGACGTTAACCGCTATAAGGCTGGTGAAATCGACATTGTGTATAGCGTACCGGTCAATCAGTTCGCGCAGTTGAAGAAGACGATGGGCGATGAACTCCATGTTTCACCTCAGCTTTCGACTTATTACTATCAGTTCAATACGACCCGAGCGCCGTTTAATGACCCGCGCGTGCGTCGGGCGCTAAATATGGCGTTAGATAAAGACATCATTGCACAAAAGGTGATGGGGCAGGGGCAACGCGCGGCGTGGGTTATCAGCCAGCCGGAAATAGGGGGAGTTCAACTGCATGCGCCGGAATATGCGTCGTGGCCGCTCGAAAAACGTATTGCCGAAGCGAAGAAACTGCTGGCTGAAGCCGGTTTTGGCCCTGAACATCCGCTTAACGTAAATCTGCTCTACAACACCTTCGAAACGCACCAGCGTATTGCCATTGCCGCATCGTCAATGTGGAAGAAAAATCTTGGCGTAGAGGCGAAACTGCAAAATCAGGAATGGAAAACCATGCTGGATACTATGCATACCGGTAATTTTGACGTCGTGCGCTATGCGTGGATAGCCGATTATGATGATGCCTCAAGCTTCCTCAATATTTTCCGTACCGGTGATAGTGAAAATACAACGAAGTACAGTAATCCCGCCTTTGACGAAGCGATGCGAAATGCAGCGAAAGCAACTTCGCTCCAGGAGCGAGGCAAATACTACCAGCAGGCTGAAGACCTTTTAGGCGAGGATGTGCCAGCGATTCCGGTTTACCACTATGTCCGTACGCATCTCGTGAAGCCGTGGGTGGGGGGATTTGCGCCGGATAACCGGGGAAACTACTACACCAAAGATATGTTCATCAAAAAACATTGAGTGCTGCAGTCCTGCATTTGTGCTGAATAAACGGTCAATTTGTTGTTATTTCAGTCGATTAATAACATTTTGGCTGTTTTTCAGGCAAACGAACACATTGGTGCTTTACAGGTCCGTTCGGGATGTTTATAGTGCGCCTCATTGGAAGCGTGGCCGAGCGGTTGAAGGCACCGGTCTTGAAAACCGGCGACCCGAAAGGGTTCTAGAGTTCGAATCTCTACGCTTCCGCCAAACATGAAACCCAAGTCGTTATGCGACTTGGGTTTTTTCTTTTTTATTGGTTTCCAGTATGCCATTGCCGTCTGGTTCGCACTGCCGATCATGACCCGCCATATACCGCGATCGAGGTTGCGGGTGATGACTTTCATAGCAGTTTCAGTTTTTTCCAGTAACCAGCCGCCGCAGCGAAAATCCTGCTTCATAGCCCAGTCCAGAGCCGTTTTGCCACCGATACTTCGGTGATATCGTTAAGCTGGCGTATCTGTGTCTCAATCTGTGTCAGTGCAGCATTACGCCCTGTCACAATGGGCTCAACGCTGGTGGAGTAAATGACATCAGTATGATCGGTTAAGATTTCGGCGTCAGTAGGGGCTTGTTCAATATGGGGCAGCAGTACTGTAGAGTCGGTCGTATCTTCGTCGTTGTTGAATATACCAATTCAGTTGTAATAGGGATGCGGTTGCTGCATCCCTTTATAAACTATTAGAAGAAATCAATACGCGTATTGATTCCGATGGTGCGCCCCATATTGACCTGCGCGACGGCGCTGCTGCCGTTCATGTAACCATAGGTACGGTAACGACGGTCGAACAGATTATCGACATAGACGGAAATGTTCAGCCGTTCAGTCGCCTGCCAGCCTAGGCTGCTGTCCAGGGTGGCATAGGTGCCCTGCCGCAACTGGTTATCGCCATCGAAATAATGCGGCCCGACCAGATTAACCGCCAGTCGGGGCATCAGTGCGCCATAGCGCGTATCAATTACGCCGTTCACACTGCTACCTGCGCCATAACGTGGTACGAACGGCACCCGGTTGCCGTGATACAACTCACTGTCATTGGTGAATTCGGAACGGATCACGTTGCCATTGATATCCCACGACCAGCCTGGCGCAAACCGCCATTTCGCTTCAAGCTCAACGCCGGTAGCGTCGGCTTTCCCCGCATTGCTTAATGTCTGCATCCCAACCGGGCCAGAGTAGAGCTGCATGTCTTTGGTGTGGGTATAAAACGTCGCGGCTTGCAGCGTGACGTCTGCGGTTTCGTAGCGAGTGCCAAGTTCATAGTTGATGGATTTTTCTGCGACGAACGGTTTGGCATCAAGACCGGCAGTAGGCACGATGTTGTACCCGGAAGGTTTATATCCCTGGGCTACACGGGTATACACTCTCCAGTCGTCGGTCAGCATATAGCCTGCGGATAGCTGTCCGAGCACCTGATCGTCATTGCTCTTGCCCTGGTCGCCAAACGGGTTGCCGAGCATGCTGCCGTGATATTGTGTACTGGCCTTATCATGCGAGAAGCGCACGCCACCGCCGATATCAAATCGCTCGGTCAAATGCCAGGTCAGGTCACTGTATGCGGCCAGGGTTTCAGCGGTGGTATAGCCGGTACTGCTTAAATAAGGCATTGTCGGCATATCGTAGGCTGAATTTAACTTCTCGCGGGTGTTCTGCCGGTACAGCCCAAACACCATATCAACGGTACGCGTATCGCCCAGGGTAGCGGCGCGTAGCTCCTGTACATCCTGATTCCAGCGCTGAGGCATATTGACGATTAACGAACCGGAAGGGAAGGTGCGCGAATAATGCTGCTGCTGCCAGGCGCTGATCAGATTGAAAACCCACTCATCGGTGGTGTATTTTCCACTCAGGGTCTGGCTGTCAGTGCAGCGCCGCATGTACGGGTCTGGTGAACCATCGCTAAGTGAGAGCTTACGGCCCTTAATATCATTCCATCCCACATAGGCGTCCTGGGTAGCGCGGGTACATTCGCGTGAGGTGGCAAAGCCCATTTCCCAGGGCTGGTCGTCTGGGGCGAGACGCAGTTTCACATTCCCTATGCTGGCGCGGGTGCCGCCTAAGTCATCGCTTCCCGTCGCGGGGTTAATCATGTCGCCGTCATCAACCTGGCGTAACAGGGTGACGCTGCCGTACAGCAGGCCATCCTGAATAGGGCCACTCAGATTGAACTTACTTCGATAACTGTCGCGGCTGCTGACGCCGCCTTCAATATAGCCGCGCGGCGTGCTGTCCGGCTGCTGGGTGACGATGTTGATGATTCCGCCCTGAGCGCTTTTGCCATATAACGTTCCCTGTGGGCCACGCAGCAACTCCACGCTTTGTACATCGGTAAGCGCCTGGATGGTGTTGGTGGAAAGCTGAGGAACGCCATCGACATACAGGGTTACGGCGGGGTTATAGAAGTCCTGCGCCGAAGAGATGCCGCGTAGCGAGATCGTCGAAAAAAGCATGTTGCCGCTGTTTTCTATATTAAGCCCAGGCAAAACTCTGGGGAGTTTGTCGCTGGCGGTAACGCCGGCGTCGCTTAACTGTGGCGCGCTGACAACGGTAGACGAGACATTGTTGGCTGATGCCGAGCGGGAAGATTGTTTACTGGCGGTAACCACCAGCGTGCTTTCGTCTTGCTGTGAAGTCTGGGCATTAGCAATGGCGGGGAGCAATAATCCCCCCAAGGCCAGAGGATAAAGCCGTGTCATTTTCATTGTTGTGAGTCCCTGTAAGACGGCGAAACGCCAAAAATACCGACAATAGTGAATTGAAAATGATAACTATTTCTAATAGAGGTGCTACCCGAAACGGGTTTATTTATGCCCGTTTCGGGTTGGTGACTAGTGGAAAGAGCAGAGGCCCGGATGGGGTATCCAGGCCTCCGTCAGGGAGCAATTTATGGGGCGGGACCCCGGTTAAATCAAGCGTTTAAAGGTCGAGGGGGTTACGCCGAACTGTTTCTGGAAGGCGGCAGAGAAATGGCTGGCGTTGGCATAGCCCAGATCGGCCGCCACCGTCATGACTGAGGTATTGCCGTTAGCCAGTCGTTTTCTGGCTTCCTGCATTCGTTCAGCCTGAAACAGGCCATAGACGCTGTTGTTGAACAGAACGCGGAAGCCTCGCTTAATTTTGAGAACGCTCAGACCGGATTCTCTGGCCAGTTCCGCGACGCCCGGCGCTTGCGTTAGATCAGCCAGCAGCAGATCCTTCGCCCGCAGTAGTTTCTGGCGTTCCATCGGGTTGAAGTGGCAGGAGAGGCAACTGGCGTCTTCACGATGTTCATCCAGCACCAGACTGAGCATGACCAGACTTTGCCCCTGCAACCATAGCGTCGACGGCTTTTGTTCATGGCTGAAGCCGTCGTGCATGCGCATCAGCGCGTGACGCAAGGCCTGAGCCGTTAAGTGGGTTTCAGCATTACAACGCTGCTGCTGGCAACAGCAGTGGGAATCGATCTTATTCTTAATGGGCGCGCTAATATCCGGTACCCACTGCGCGAGAGTTTCAGGACTGAAGGAGAGGGTAATGCTCTCGAATCGGCCACAATAGGAGGCGCTGCCGCGGCAGTCTGGCGTATGGGTAATGTAATGGCGATTGCGCGTAAGCTCCCATTCGGTGCGGCGCCTGAGTCCCTGAATCGCAAATCGCGATGTGCCTTCCAGGATGCACGAGAAGTTAATCCTGCCCAGATCATCGTGTAGCTGCAACGTCTCAGGCCGCGCAAAATGGCCCCTCCAGAGCAAAATATCCATACCTTCCTGCAACGAATAGCGCAGCAGTTCACACTGAGCAGGAATATTGCCATCGTTTGCAGGTTTCCCGACCACCAACTGGTGAATAGAGATTTCAGATTGCGTTTGCGGTGACTCCGTCATGACCGGGTTATCTCCCTGTGGCTTAGACCAATGCGGGTAAAAAAAGAACTGAATGGGGTAGATGAGTTATTGATAATGGTTATTATTCACATTAATTATCAGAACGCCACCATGAATTGCCGTTTTTGGTGTCTGTAAAAATTCATCAGGAAATTCAGTTACTCCCATGTCATCTCAATCATCCAATACTGAATCACCGTCCCGATTTCCTCTCTGGCAGGTGATTACCCCTGTTCGCAGGAAGGTTATTTTAGCTATGGCGCTGGCAGGACTGGCGGCATTAACCAGCCTGGGGGCTCTTCTTTTTCTGGCGTGGAGTTTACGCGATATTCGTGCGACGCCAGACGATCTTCCGGTCTGGACGCTGGGCGGCTTGATCGGCTGCGTGGTCTTAACTTTTGTTCTGCGCCTACTGGCGTTTAACACTTCTCATTATGCGGCTTTTCATCTGGAGAATATTCTGCGCAGCAGGCTAGCCCGTAAAGCATTGCAGCTTCCGCCTGGTGTGTTACAGCAAATGGGTAGCGGGGCAGTGGCGAAAGTGATGCTGGATGACGTGAAGTCGTTACATATCTTTGTGGCCGACAGTACGCCGCTCTATGCCCGCGCGATCATCATGCCGCTGGCGACAATCGTTATCTTGTTCTGGCTGGACTGGCGGCTTGCAATCGCGACGCTGGGGGTACTGGCGTTTGGCTTAATTGTTCTCGTGCTCACCCGCCAGCGTTCGGAAGATATGGCTCAGCGTTATCATAAGGCGCGTGAGCAAGTCAGCGCGGCGGTTATTGAGTTCGTACAGGCCATGCCCGTAGTGAGAATGTTTGATAGCGGCAGCACCAGTTTTTTGCGTTATCAACGCGCTCTTGAAGAGTGGGTCGATGTGCTCAAAACCTGGTATCGCAAAGCCGGTTTTTCAGCGCGTTTCTCATTCTCAATTCTGAATCCTCTCCCGACCCTGTTTGTCCTGATTTGGTCGGGATACGGCCTGTTGCATTATGGCAGTCTCGATTTTATCGCGTGGGTAGCCGTTTTACTGCTGGGCAGCGGAATGGCCGAAGCTGTGATGCCAATGATGATGCTCAATAATCTGGTCGCGCAAACACGTTTAAGCATTCAACGTATTTATCAGGTTCTCGCGATGCCGGAGTTATCGCTGCCGCTGTTTGACCAGCAACCGAAAGAGGCGAGCATTACCTTCGAGCAGGTGAGCTTTCATTATCCGCAAGCGCGTACTGGCGCCGCGTTGCAGAAGGTAAGCTTTCATGTGCCCGCCGGGAAAATTGTGGCGCTGGTTGGGCCTAGCGGTGCCGGAAAAAGCACAGTGGCGCGCTTGCTGCTGCGTTACGCCGATCCGGACAAAGGCCATATCCGTATTGGCGGCGTGGATCTGCGCGATATGCAGACGGACACCTTAATGAAGCAACTCTCGTTTGTGTTTCAGGACAACTTCCTTTTTGCCGACACGATAGCCAATAACATTCGTCTGGGTGCACCGGATACGCCGCTGGAGGCGGTAATCGCCGCGGCCAGAGTGGCGCAGGCCCATGATTTTATTAGCGCGCTGCCAGAAAGTTACAACACGCGAGTTGGGGAACGCGGCGTATTTCTCTCCGGTGGCCAGCGGCAGCGCATCACCATCGCCCGGGCGCTTTTACAAGATCGCCCCATTCTGGTACTCGATGAGGCGACGGCGTTTGCTGACCCGGAAAACGAGGCGGCGCTTATCAAGGCGCTCGCGGCAGCCATGCGTGGCAGGACGGTCATCATGGTCGCGCATCGACTCTCAATGGTGACTCAGGCCGATGTGATATTGCTGTTTTCCGACGGACAGCTCAGGGAAATGGGGAGCCATACGCAACTGTTGGCGCAGGGGGGGCTGTATCAACGGCTCTGGCAACACTATCAGCAGGCGCAGCATTGGCTGCCGGGTGGAACACAGGAAGAGGTGGCGGAAAATGAAAGACAATAATCCTGCGGATAACCTCGCCTGGCGCGTCATCTGGCGCCAGCTTATCTCCAGCGTTGGCAGCCAGGCCAGGATGCTGCGACGCTGTATGCTAGCCTTGTTGCTGGCGGCATTTATGCAGGGGATCGCCTTTGCCTGTCTTTATCCGATCATTGATGCGCTGTTACGGGGAGACGCGCCGCAACTTCTCAATTGGGCTGTGGCCTTCAGCGTTGCTGCATTTGTGACGCTGGCGCTACGCTGGTATGGCCTGGGCTTTGAATACCGTGGTCATCTGGCGCAGGCCACCCATGAGTTACGCCTGCGAATAGGGGAGCAGTTACGTCGCGTGCCGCTGGAAAAGCTCCAGCGCGGCAGGGCGGGCGAAATGAACGCCTTACTGCTGGGCAGCGTGGATGAAAACCTCAATTATGTTATTGCGATAGCCAATATTTTGCTGCTCACCATCGTCACGCCGCTGACGGCGTCACTGGCGACTTTGTGGATAGACTGGCGGCTGGGGCTGGTGATGTTGCTAATTTTCCCTCTGCTGGTGCCGTTTTATTACTGGCGCCGCCCGGCGATGCGGCGACAAATGCAGACGCTGGGGGAAGCGCACCAGCAGCTGAGCGGAGATATCGTTGAGTTTGCTCAGGGGATGATGGTATTGCGTACCTGCGGCAGCGATGCTGAAAAAAGCCGGGCGCTGCTGGCGCATTTCAATGCGTTGGAAAACTTACAGACCCGCACCCATCGTCAGGGCGCAGGCGCGACGATGCTGATCGCCAGCGTCGTGGAGTTGGGCCTGCAGGTGGTGGTGTTATCCGGGATCGTCTGGGTGGGGACGGGTACTTTGAACCTCGCCTTTCTGATTGCCGCCGTCGCGATGATTATGCGCTTTTCAGAACCGATGGCGATGTTTATCAGCTACACCTCAGTTGTGGAACTGATCGCCAGCGCCCTGCAACGGATTGAGCAGTTTATGGCGGTAGCGCCGCTTCCCGTTGCAGAGCAAAGCGAGATGCCGGAACGTTACGATATCCGCTTTGACAACGTCAGCTATCGCTACGAAGAAGGCGACGGCCACGCGCTTAATCATGTTTCTTTGACGTTCCTGGCAGCCAGTATGAGCGCGCTGGTGGGTGCCTCCGGCGCAGGCAAAACCACAGTCACTAAACTGTTAATGCGCTATGCCGATCCACAGCAAGGGCAGATTTCTATTGGCGGCGTAGATATTCGTCGCCTGACTCCGGAACAGCTCAATAGTCTGATTTCTGTTGTTTTCCAGGATGTCTGGCTGTTCGATGACACACTGCTGGCGAATATCCGTATCGCGCGCCCACAGGCGACGCAACAGGAGGTGGAAGAGGCCGCCCGCGCGGCACAGTGCCTTGAGTTTATTTCCCGTCTTCCGCAAGGCTGGCTGACGCCAATGGGGGAGATGGGCGGTCAGCTTTCGGGCGGCGAACGCCAGCGAATTTCTATTGCCAGGGCGTTATTGAAAAACGCGCCGGTCGTCATTCTCGATGAACCGACCGCAGCGCTGGATATTGAAAGTGAGCTGGCGGTGCAAAAAGCGATCGATAATTTGGTTCACAACCGGACGGTGATTATCATTGCTCACCGTTTATCCACCATCGCCGGGGCCGGAAACATTCTGGTGATGAAAGAAGGGCAGGTGGTTGAGCAGGGTACCCATGCGCAATTGCTCTCTCAACATGGACGTTATCAGGCAATGTGGCAGGCGCAATTGGCCGCGCGCGCGTGGCGCGACGTAGGGGTTTCCGCGCCTGGAGTATGGGAACATGAGTGATGTTCAGTCGAATGTGAAACCACTGACGTTGACGGCCGGACGGGTGATTTTTGCTATTGCCGGCGTCTATGTGACACAAAGTCTGGTATCGGCGCTGTCTATGCAGTCATTACCCGCGCTGGTGCGAGCTGCAGGCGGTTCGCTGGCGCTGGCCGGTGCGACAACCCTGTTCATGCTGCCCTGGGCGCTGAAGTTTATTTGGGCGCCGTGGATCGAACGCTGGCGGCTTCCGCCCGGCAGCCAGGAACGCCGTTCCCGCATGTTAATTCTGCGTGGTCAGGTTGTGTTAGCGGCGATCCTGACGATTGCCGCAGCGATTGGCTGGTTCGGGCGAGAAGGGGGATTTCCCGATACGCAAATCGTCGCGTTATTTGTTCTGTTTATGGTGGCAGGCACGGTTGCCTCCACCATTGATATCGCCAGCGACGGCTTTTGCGTCGATCAACTTACCCGTGCGGGTTACGGCTGGGGAAACAGCGTGCAGGTCGGCGGTAGCTATCTGGGAATGATGTGCGGAGGCGGGGTGTTCCTGATGCTGTCGGCATCATCCGGCTGGCCTGTCGCCATGCTAATGATGGCGGTGTTGATTATGGCGCTGTCATTCCCGTTGTGGCGTATTAAAGAGCCGAAGCGAACAGCGACTATCCCGCATGTTCCGGCCTTAGGTTATGCGCTAAGCAGGGAACAGACGCGCCTGGGCTTACTGCTGGTATTAATGCTGAATTCAGGCATGCGATTTGTGCTGCCCCTTCTGGCTCCGCTGTTGTTGGATCATGGGTTAAGCATGTCAGCGTTGGGCGCGCTGTTCAGCGGCGGCAATATTGCAGCGGGAATAGCAGGAACGCTGGCCGGCGGATTACTGATGCAATACACCTCACCCGGCAGAGCGCTGTTGACGGCTTATGGCATCCAGGGGATCGCGCTGCTGGCGGTGGTGATGACGCTCCTGATAACGCCGGGTCATCTGCTGCTGTCGATTCTCCAGTGTCTGGTTATTGTCCAGTCCATTTCGCTGGCCTGCGCGCTGGTCTGTCTTTACGCCACGCTGATGTCGCTTTCATCGCCTTTGCAGGCCGGGGTCGACTTCACCCTCTTTCAATGTACTGACGCGGCAATCGCCATTCTGGCAGGCGTTATCGGCGGCGTTGTTGCTCAACATTTTGGCTATGTTGTCTGCTTCCTGTTTGCCGGGGGATTAACGTTGCTGGCGGCGTGGATTGCTTATATCCGGCTGCATTCGGCAAAAGAATTGATGACAAGCGCAATTGATTGATCCGGGAATAATACAGAGAGTTAAGGGTTAAAAATCAGTGAATTTTTACACCTGACGTTACCAGAGGAACAATGGCTGCCGACGAATTTCTGGTGTCTTACGCCAGTTTGCAGAAGAAGAGTGTTATGTCTATGAGCGTCAGCTATGTGGGTATTTAGGCAAAGGCTGCCAGGCTCGGTTGCACATAAATGCCGACGGAACGCAGCTATTTTTCGGGTTCCACATTGTTCTGAGGGTAGGTGTCGACCGGCGAGCACAACCCCGCCGCGTTTCCACAACCACTGTCGGAATCCGGGAACAGCCAGTTTATTTAGCCCACAACCACGCACCTTAAAGCGTTTTCGGCGATGTTATTGATTTCCATCTAGCCAGTACTGCAGCATGCGTACATGACATTAATGTTGAAGATGATTAATCTGCCCGGATAGCTTTAGTCAGCGCTCTGGACTTTTGGCCTGCCTTGCAGGCGATCCCTAATTTCCTCATGAATATAATCCAGCAAAGCATATCTTTTCCTGTATTCTGAGCGTTTTTTACTGGGAAGCGCATTAAATGACTTACGCTCGACATTCACCGGTAACTGATACCAGTTACTATATGGACGGCCAGCAATCGATTCCCAAAAATCACTGTATGTGGCAACAAAGGACTTACGTTTCTTATACCGGTATCTCAGTTGCCTGAAAACATGACTTTGTTCGCTGACTGCTAAAACATCAGAAATATCACAGCAACTCATTAATGAGCACAGAGCCTCATAAACGATCCGCTTAGGAAATAGTCCATAGCAGGCCTTAGTTGCATCCCTAATAACGTCAGGTCCAATATTTTTTGGAGCACCCTGTAAACCACCAATAAACGCACAATGCCCTTTTGGCGTTGGGATAATAGAGAATGACAAACGAGCGACCGGGATCGTGTTATAATAGAGCGACAACATCAGTTCTCCCTCGCGATCAAAACCGCCAGAAGAGCAATAAATATTAAGCTCCTCACCATTTTTCCCATTAAACTGAGTCAATAATACATCACTGTCCGGAAATAAAAATTCCTGATATTTTACTGGCAGACTCTGGATAAAACGGTAATGTCCAATGATATTTTTACGTCGAGTCTTGGTTAGTCCACCTTTATGTAAATAAGGGCGATGAATTTTGGCCGGCAACGTAGGTTGTATTTCCAGGATCTTATTCGCTTCACTAAGTGAACATAACTCATAAAAATAAAGAATACTGGAGGCAGGATTGATTATGCACCGTAAAAGATACATGAATCGAAATTTCTTGTTCTTCCATTTGCCATGCAGAGAACCACGAGCCAGTACGATGTTTGTCAGAAATTTTAAAAATGATACATTTTTCATAAATATCGCGTGTTAATCTGTTATTTAGTGTTAAAATTTTTTCGCTCGTAAATCATAACCCTTGATTGGCACATTCAGAATGAATAATAGCTTCATTTCTGGGCGCAACACTTTTCCATTTGGACAGGAGAGAGTTATAAAACCCAAATCTCTGACGGAAATGGACAGGCATTAACTAATTTTTAATTATACAGAGTGAAACCTATATATTTATTAAACAAAGTGCTTTTACAGGCATTGCTATATTCTATGAGATGATGAGTGTATTCTTAAGATAGAGATGGGGACATTAAACTTCAGTTTAAACAAGGTATTACAGCCTCTACCGTAAGCTGCTTAACAGAACCGTATAGATATTTATTTTTCATTTAGATCAACTGCTTAGTTTGGAATGTTTGGCGATCCATGATGGAAAGTCGCTGAAAGGCGAGGATGTGGTCGGTGTGATGGAGGGGGGGTGGGTGCTGGGCAAGCGCCTGCCGGTATGTATTCATTCTCAAATGACATGGCTCCGGCTAAATTCATCCAAAGTCTCTGGAAAGACAAAGATCTCTGATTTAGCACTGCAATGATTTAGGTCAGGGTCAATTTGGCCAAGATCTCAAAAAATGCTTGGAACTAAAACGGGTCTATTAACAGAATCAACAAGTCAACTAAGATTAGCTTAACTGACTTGTTACTCGTCCCATCCTTTTTTAAAATGGTTCTAGCTATCCATACTCTCCGGATACGGATAGCCAGCACTATTTAAAATTTCGGTAAGAGTGAATGCTTCACCAATGTTAGGCCACTCAATACTGTTTTTTGTTATTCTATAGTTTTTTAAATCTTTTATATTTGCCTGCTTAAGCAATGGGAACCAAATGAAAGGGACCGATATAATGAGTCCATTTTGTAACTCAAGACAAATATGATGGGCGGAATACCGTATTTTTTTAACTTGTAACATAAGAGACCTTAAGGTAAGTTAATGTATGGAACACGCTTCATTGAATTGTTGTCAGATAATTTGATTATTTTCCATAAATATCTTTCGATAGTATCCAGTATTGGTAACGTCGATTCCCTTGGGCGGTGATACGTATCGAATGAAGATTAACATGCCATCCTCCGTCACTGTCAGGTGATTCATCAAAGATAACAGTACCAGTAAGAAAACCTTCATCGATTAAAAGAGCCATATACGCATAGGTTTCTTTTGTACTACCAATTGATTTAACTAATTGATTCCACTCGTGATGATTTATTCTTGAGGGAAGTGCTGTTTTGAAAGCATTTAAAATATGCATTTGTTTATTTTCATCTATAATCATTATGGCTACTCCTGTTGATTATTAATGTAATTACTTATTGAGTCTTAGATGGATTTTACCAAAACCAATAAAAATCAAAACAATAAAAAATAAATGCTGCAATTAATATCACCCAGCATAATGCTAACATGATATTTTGTGTTTTTTTATTTCTCTCTAGCGGTTGCATATTTCTTGCCTTTTCATTGATAAGTGTACTTACACCTTGTAGTATCTAACCTTCCTAAATACCCTTAGTAAAAATGAACTGCAAAAGTTGTATTTTCCTTGCACGAACAGCACCTGCACAAGAGTTAAGATAGTAATCGAACGTTCTTCTAAATATAGGGGGGTAATCATCTTCCAAAAGATGCCATGAAGAGTTAAAACGTTGCTCCCATGCTATTAAAGTCTTGTCATAATCTGTACCGAAATTGTGTAAGTCTTCTGTAACAAACCAAGTTTCACTCGCACTCGATATTTGAGAAATTGACGATAAACTGTCATGTTGGAAAATATACTTGTTTATCCATGGATCTACATTATGGTCAGTTTTGTTCGAACAGATAGTATGGAGTAAAAATAAGCCACTTTTTTTTAAAAGCTGATTAATAATATTAAAATAAGTCAGATGGTTTTTAGCTCCAACATGTTCAAACATACCTATCGAGACAATGCGATCAAAGGTTTGTGTAAGTGTTGGGAGATCTTGATAATCAATTAACTTAAAATCTATATCTAATGAGCTACAACGGATACTGGCCATTCTTATTTGCTCGGCTGAGACAGTTACTCCCGTTACTCTAACTCCATAATTTTCAGCCGCATACGCAGCAAGCCCCCCCCAGCCACAACCGATATCTAATAACGTCATTCCTTTTTTAAGCTGCAATTTTTCACAAATAAGTTTTAACTTATTCTGTTGCGCTGTATGTAAATTTTCCGCATTACGCCAATAACCACAAGAGTATTGCATATAAGGATCGAGTATTAAACAGAACAGGCGATTACCAAGATCATAATGATCTGTACCTGCTATCCAGGCCCACTTATTTGATTGCATGTTGAGCAATTTTTCTCCAGCAAGCCTGACCATGTTCTTCATGTTCCTTTTTATTATCCCGTCCAGGTCAGCGCGGAGAGTTTTGGTAACCATTTCATCCAGCTTTTCACAATCCCACCAGCCATCCATATAGCTTTCACCGAGGCCAAGAGCGCCTTGCTGTAAAACTCGCTTGAAAAAACGGTTATCATGTACCTGAATGTCGAATGGTCGAGAACCATTAATTTTGATATCAGCTTCATAAAACAGTCGCTGAGCCAGATCATACCATTGATCATGTTGGCCTTTTCGTACTGTGTTCAATGGATATTTATTCCTGGAATAATAATTATTATTATTCATGAATTAACTCTCTTGTAACTTTTTTTTACAGCTGTAAATAAAAGAAGTCGACCTCCACGTTAACATCTCAATTTCTCGCGGAGTCTTACCATTTTTAAGATGTTGAAGGATTGTTTCACGGTCTTCGTTGATGTTTTTACGACAGTTATACTGGTTTCTTTCTGCATCTTTCAGTCGACTACTAAGGAGTGTGGTCAGTTTTCTTTGTTTCATTATAGCAGTTGACTTCATATCCCCATCACTAATTGACTGAATTTCTCGCCAGACCGATATCGCACGGCGTAACAATCCCATGGATTCAAGTTCATTGGCTTTATTCATCAGTTCCAACGTTTTCTTCATAGTAGGAAGATACCTTTTTATATTCTGTCATTTGTAATACAAATCTGCTTGATGTTTATTTGAAAATATAATGAATTATACGAATAATGATCATTGATGAATGGAATGAGTTTTTTAAGTAGTTGTTTTATAATCGATTATCGTCGTTTTTTATATGGTGTGATTGCTATGATTTATCAATTTTGAAGGCGGCAAATATGTTTCAATATATTAATCTGGACTACGCCTGAGAAAATTTTTATTACTTGTTGTTCGTATATGTTTTGTTTAGTTTTTCAATGCTAATTTTGGATTGTGAATCACTGCGTTAATGTAATAACTAACGTTATATTTTCCAGGTTGTATTGTTCATGCCAGCAGTGGATTACATTTTTTTTACGATAACCAATCGTTACCTGTAAGGTTTGCCTTTGCTATGTCACAAGTATATGCTTCTTCATAGATATATAGACATCAAGATAATTATTTTTTAAATATAGGTTTGTTAAAATGAAATCAAAAGAAATACTGGCTGGAATAATGATGGCCTCAACGATGCTGATGTCAGGTTGTTCAACTTATGATTCGGTGCAGGTGAAACCGAAAAAGCTTGAGAATAATTACTCTTATTACCTTCTCAATCCGCCACTGTACGAAGGTGATGTTGTACAGTACAAATTAAAAGATGGTAGCCATGATACTGTTACTGTTCAGACAACCACACCGCGGGCGCTGCTTACAAGTACCGGGCAGGCGGTTTCCTTTGATGATATGGTTTCGCTTGATAAAAAAGACATATCGAAAGGAAAAACAGCAGCAGCAATAGGGGCTGGCGCTGGAGTAACCGCAGTTGTCATCGTTGCTGTATTTGCTGTAGCACTCGGTGCGGGCTTTGCAGCAATAGCTGCCGGAGGTTAAAACTATTCAAGTCACGTCGTGACTCAGCCGCTCCCATTTAACAATATGTTATGTAACCTATGGCCTGAGCTCACATTGCTATCGAATTCATGAAGCCTAAGCACACAGTTGGTTGTCAGCAGGCAATTTTGTGTAGCGAGTCCGTCTGAGCATCGATAGAGCGACCCATCAAGTCATGCAGGGCATCTGAGGCGAACTGATATCCCATTCGGGTAATGAATTTAGCGACAATAAATACGACCAGTAAATCCATAAAGTGCAGCCCCAGCAAATTCCCGGTGATACCGAACGCCACCACTACGGATGATGCAGCATCGGATCGCGCGTGCCAGGCATTCGCAATAAGTAGTGAAGAGTTATGCCTCGGCCGGTCGCAAGCATATATCTAAAGAGAGTCTCCTTAATCGCTAGAGCCAGTAAAGCAATCCATAATGCGATCGTTTTACTTCCTGATGAGACTGTCCGTGAAAGAGCTTATTACCGGCAGACCACAGCATCCCTGGACCAACAAAAAACAGAATGTCCCCAATAATAAATTTCGCACCATTCTCGAAACGCAGATTTCCGTAATGGTGGTCATCATCAGAGTCTCGCTGGATTTATTATTTTCTACCATGATAACAAAGTCAGAAATAAGTCTAAAAATGAGTGAAGGCCATCAGAAATCAACCCTTGAGAACCAAGGGGCATGCCAGCAACGAATTGAACAATTTAAAGAAAAAGCTCTAATCATTACACTTGTACGATAGTGAGGTAGCAGAGGCTCTGGTCAGTGTTTTGGGTTGAACAGAATGACTGAGGCAGGCATGTCAGAAAACATGCTTATTGCCTGAAAATGGACTTTTTTTTGCCAGCAGGCTTGAACTGAACCCGATGTATTCAACAAAGCCCATTGTTATTAAAAGGAATGAATATGCATAACAACTGTAATGATTAGCTCGTCCATGAGGTAATCATTATCCCCCTTAAATTACGCGCTGGCGGCAATCAGCCCATTGAGAGTGTCGCTTATCTTCTCAACCATCGTAGAAATACTTTCCTTGGTTCTCTGATTGCGCTCGATGTTAATGCTGAAAATATCTGTTATTGTGCTGGGATGCCCGCCAAGAAGACATACCCGGTCTGAAAGCATTACCGCTTCTTCAACGCTGTGGGTTACCAGGAGCATCGAGCGTGTTTTAATAACCCTATTTTCCCACATTTCGATGAGATCCTGGCGTAGCTTGTTGCCGGTGAATATATCCAACGCGGAGAAAGGTTCATCCATCAGTAAAAGATCCGGCTCAACCGCCAGTGCCCGGGCAAACCCGACACGCTGGCGCATCCCCCCCGAGAGCTCCCGTGGATAAGATTTTTCATAGCCGATGAGGCCAATCAAATCCAACATGTCCATCGTCCTTTTACCGACTTCATCAGACGAAAGTCCCAGTGCTTGCAGCCCAAGAGCCACACTATCGAACACATTTAACCATGGGAATAGCGCAAATGATTGAAAGACCATACTGGTATTTTTTCCCGGCCCATTAACTGGCTGATCGCAGCACACGATGGAACCAAAATCAGGTTCGACAAGACCGGCCACCATTCGCAGCAGCGTGGATTTACCCGAACCAGAACGCCCAAGTAATGCAACAATCTCATTCTCCTTAACCTCAAGATTAATATGTTCTAGCACAACAACTTTTTGTTCCCGGTCTTTTTTGAAAGATTTAGAGATGTTTTTAACTTCTAATACAGCTTTTGAATGCTTCATAACATGTCCTGATGGCTGATTATTAATCATTAGTCGAATTTGAAACGGTTTTCTGCATAGCGATACATGGGTTGCCAGATGAAAATAATGCACAGTAGAACCATGAAACACATTGCCAGGCATCCCAGTGCTTCTTGCTGATTTAGGCCGGCATCGCTGGCGAGAGAGATAAAGGCACCGAGCCCATGAGTTTGTAATGTAATTTTTCCCCAGTTCAGTACTTCAGCGGCAATTGCGGTATTCCATGCCCCCCCAGCTGCTGAAATAACTCCAGTGACGATATAAGGGAAAATTGCCGGAAGTGTGAATTTACTCCACCACAGCCATCCACGAAGATGACAAACTTTACTCGCTTCAACCATTTGGCTGGGGATCATCGATGTGCCCGCGATGACGTTAAAAAGCACATACCATTGTGTACCCAGCATAATCATCGGGATGGTCCAGCTCCCCAGGTCCTGGTGCCATACCACAATCATAAAAGCAATCAACGGGTAAAAGACGTTGGCAGGAACCGCGGCTAAAACCTGGATAATCGGCTGGAAAAAACGTACCAGTTTAGGCCGTAGACCGATCCAGACGCCAAGCGGCGTAAAAATAATGACGCTGAGCACCATGGCCGCAATGACCCTCGCAGCAGTCAACCCCATCCAGCCGGGAAGTGAAGCCAGATATTCCTTAGGAATGAATAACCACAGCTGGTGGCCGTAATAAATGCATCCAACAACGATAGCCAGATACCATAGATTTGACCAAAGCCAGTTCATTTGTCCCAGGAAAGCAAACAAGCGATGAAGTCGTAACCCGTACCATGCTTTTGGTAATACAAATAACCAGAATAGGGAGAAACGTTTGCAGGCGAGCCCCAGTCCTCGCCCTGTCATTGAATTGCTCAGGCATTGATAGAACCATGAACTTGGTACCTTTCTGTCACTCACATCCTCGTACTTAAACTGATGGGCATAGCGGACCAGCGGACGGAACAGTAATTGGTCAAAGATGATGATATTAACGATTAGCGCTAATACTCCCCGGACGACGCCAGAAGGACTACCTTCCTGAAGCGCAATACCAATATAAGAGCCAACACCCGGTAAATTTGTACTGCCTCCTCCTACTGTCAGCATCTCTGAGGCAATCAACGCAAACCAGGCGGCAGACTGCGATACCATCGTATTCCACAGTAACCCCGGGAACGAATAGATGAATCCCAGACGCCAGAATTTCTGCCAAGGGTTATAGCGGAATACTTCCGTCGCTTCTGCCAGCTCGTTGGGTACCACTCTGAGTGTCTGGTACAGCGTCAGCATCATATTCCATGCTTGTGCGGTAAAGACTGCGAATATCGCTAAACCTTCAAGCCCCATAACGCTGTGCGGATAAAGACCGAGGAAAAAGGCGGTGGTGAAAGTCAGGAATCCAACTAACGGGACAGATTCCATAAAGTTGACTAAGGGCAAAATGACGCGTCTCATAGGCGCAAATTTTGCTGCCAGCACCGCAAAGACGATTGAAAATAGCATTGAATAAAATAGCCCGATTACCAGGCGCATGGTGGTACGAAGCGTGTAATAAGGAAGAACATGATAATCGAGGCTTAGTGCGGGTAAGTCGTGCCCATTGAATGCGCTATGCATCCCCCGCCAACCGTAGATAAAGAGGACAATACTTGCCACAAGAATAAAACAGACAACCATATCGTTAAGCACAGAAGTCGTCTTGCTTCTATGTTTTGTCAAAGCATGCATAATAAGAATCTCCGCTCATTATTCACGCTCAGGGGATGACCTTCACTGAACATGAGTGAATAATGCAGGATGAAATTTATAAACCCAAAATGGCCATAGAGGCGCGTCAGCTTAACTCAAGCCTCTATGGTACATTACGAATTAAGGCAGTAACGTGTTGATATAATCCTCAACAGCACGCTGTCTTTTATTTGCAAGTTTTTGCAGGAACCCACTGACGAAAGACTTTCCGCTAGCGAGCTTTTTATTGATGGCGAGTGGTGATGAATTCCGGACGGGCAGACAGGCATCCGCCAGAGTTGAAAAATGAATGGTGCTATTAGCATCAACATAAAAAATATAACGTTTGGTTGTGAGCAACATGCTACACCTCACCTAAGTGCATTAAATGAAAGGCCATTAACCGACAGTTTCAAGGCAACTGTCATGACCACCTCCATTGCATACACCTGATTTCAATGCAGATAGTCAGCCTGTGCTTAGCCCTCTCGATGGAGGTTCATCAGAAATGTTATGCGTCATAGCGCTTCTCCTCTTGAAGATACGGGGTTAATTTAGTTATGGCGGGATGATTTTCGATAAGAACATCACGCTAATTATTAGTTATTTTGAGGCGCAATCACATGTTAGGTGAAATTACTGCCCACCGGGACCGGCAAGCAGCGACAGGAACATTTTTGCTAGCTTGCCTTGTTATTTAATTTAGGGTAACTGTCCAACGAATAACTCCTGTTTGAAAGATGCCTTATTATAGCTATGTGGCTTGAACGGTAAATTAAAAAATCACTTCTGGTTATGAATTGTTTAGCTATGACAAGGTAAGAGTTAATGTTTCAAAATAATACGGATTGAATCGCTATGGATAATCCAGACACTCCCTGCCGTTAATGGACTGACCCCACCATCACAGCCGGGTAAACGAGGATACAACAAACCTATACATTGTCGAAAATATCGTTACATCGATGATCTGCAACAGTCATGATTCGTTTCATTGTGATTAGAGGGGCCATCATTAATGATTTTTAGACTATTGATGAGTCTATCTGGTTCTGTTGACTTAAAAACTGAAGTTCAGGAAAAACTGTGATGCCGGTTTTTCAGATAGCCAGCAGGAATATGCACCGGTCTAATAAACTCAGACCGTATTGATTGCGCGTTACGAATAATCCTTAGTCAGCAAATGATTAGAATTGTATATTGATTTTGATCAATTTTACGGCGATTTAGTTCAATGTAAATATCGATCGATTACGCCTTTCGTGATAGTCAATGGCTATCAATAATAATTAATTGATCGTTTTTGTTGATCAATATGTCTACGCATACTATCCTCGGCTTGTTTTCTGCACAAATTTGGTTCTTTTTTTGTTCAATTGGGCCGAGGTCTTTATGAAGTAACTTGAGCTCCGTGAACCGACGCAGAAACAGCGGCCGATGATGCGTGCTCTTATCGAACAGGGTAGGAGCATCTACCGCCTCAGGTTAAGTTGGCTGAATAAGCTGGGTCTGCGAATACGGATACGACTCGATGGAACGCTGATCCCGGCATTTCCTTGAGGATGGTGAACCTGCATGTTGGATAATTCATTCTCTTAATTAAACGAGGTTTTTACATGATATTAAAACTGATTCCGATTGCTTCGCTAGTTTTTCTGGCGGCCTGTTCATCCTCTGGCGCGGCTCATTCCCCGGACAATAAGTCAGTCAGTAAAAATATGACCCCGTCAGTAAAGTACGCCAGCGGAAGAAACTCCCTGACTCCGGTTTATACTATTACTTCCAGCAACAACAGTTGTGTGGATAATTTTAATTTTCTGCGGCGTGCCGGAAGTGAGCAGTATCAAAAATATTCACAGGACTATATAAAAATTGGCAACGGGTATACGTTTCTGAACACCAATAAAAATATTATGGGGGACGATGCGAAAGCAGTATATACCATGAGGCTTGATATGAGGCTGGATACCTTATGTAACCGCGTTAATTATGCTGGATATCAGGTTGTTAAAGCAAAAATAAAAGAGCTATACGGAATTTAAGCTATTTCCTTGGCTGTCTGTCCGGAAATAAATGGTGCCGGGTGCATACTACATGAGGCACTAATGCCGGGTTGTGGAGATAATCATAAAAATACTGAAAGGGTAAGAGAGGCTTGTGATGGAAATGGCACTGACTCTTTTTCTTACGCTGTTATGCATCCTGTTTTATATTGGATGCCTGACCGGTTTTTTTTTGTAATCTGCAGAATGATATTATATATCTCCTGTCCGTTTTTTAATCTGTGTTTATTATTCTAATGATGGAATAGTCCATGTCCCCTGACATCAGACGTAATGCTTTTATTGCATGGCTGCTTATTATTATACAGTTTATTACACCCGTACTGACGCTGCTTCCGGCACCGGTTCGTGCGGATGTGGATATGTCTGCAGATATGCAGGGGACAATTCATGGACTGAACTCACTTATATTTGGAGAACCGGCGGGGCATCACGACTCCCCGCCAGTAGTTTCTGGCGAAGGGCAAACTGTAGCGCCTGTGGTCCCACTCTCTGCCGGCCCGCAAGGTCAGCGGGCAGTCCCCGATGCCAGACTGATTCCGGAGCCCAGGGTATCACCCGGTCTGCCAGATCTGACCCGGCCGGTACTGGGGCAGGGGAGGCCGCTGAAGGTTCCGTCAGAAAACATGTTGGAGAGGCATGTTGCGGGACGGTCGTCTGAACCTGAAGGGACGCTGGCCTCCGGTGCCATGCAGATGGGGTCCATGTTCTCCAGCGAGAACAGAACGGATGCTGCCATTAATTATGCCCGGGGAGTTGGCGAAGGACTGATTAACCAGAGAGTAAACGACTGGCTCAATCAGTTCGGTAACGCTAAGGTCTCGCTGGGGAGCGGCGGGCAGTTTTCCGGTGATATGCTCATTCCTCTTCACGACACCGACCAGAATCTTATTTTTACCCAACTGGGCGTTCGCCGGGGCCAGGAGAGAAATACAGTTAACCTCGGTGCCGGCTACCGGACGTATATGGACGACTGGATGCTGGGTGGAAACGTTTTCTATGACTATGACTATACGGGTAAAAACCGGCGTCTTGGTGGCGGTGCAGAGCTGTGGCGCGATTACCTGAAGCTGGGGGTTAACGGTTATATTCGGCTGACGAACTGGCACCAGTCGGTACTTTCAGAGATGGAGGACTACGATGAGCGTCCGGCAAACGGTTTCGACATACGTGCTGAGGGATATCTGCCCGCCTGGCCCTATCTCGGCGGTAGCCTGAAATACGAGCAGTATTTCGGCAGGGGCGTCTCCGTCAGTGACAGCACCAGTCCTGACACCCTGAAGGACAATCCTGCCGTGCTGACTGCGGGCCTGAGTTACACCCCTTTCCCCCTGATGACCCTTTCTGCCAGCCGCTCGGTTGGTGACTCAAATGATACCCGAATGGCCCTGGATATTAACTATCGGCTGGGAGTGCCGTGGTATCAGCAGGTCAGCCCCGATAACGTGGATTTAATGCGCAGTCTGGCCGGCAACAAATACGATTTTGTTGACCGCAATTACAACATTGTTATGCAGTACCGTAAGCAGGAGTTGCTGCGCATAGGGCTGCCGGAGCGGCGTAGGGCACAGGCGATGGAAACCATCACCATTCCGCTGACGATCGCAAAGGTCAAGTACGGCCTGAAGAGGGTTGACTGGTCGGTTTCTCCGGAGCTGATGGCCCGCGGTGGACGCTACAGAATACTGACTCCCACGGAAATTGAGGTGATGCTGCCGGCCTATATATTCAGCGGTGATCAGAAAACGCCGCAGACGTATCAGATCAGCGCGATGGCGACGGACAACCATGACAACCAGTCCAATACGGCAACGATGCAGATTGACGTTGTGCCATCCGATAACGGGGTGACTATCAAGTCGGACAAGAATAATGCGAAGGCGGACGGTCAGGGTACGGACAGCGTGCTGGTGCAGGTGACGGACAAAAAGGCGGGTCAGGTGGTGGCGCTGACGGCGGACAACGGGGCGGTCATCGCGAAGACGGTGACCACGGACGAGAAAGGCCAGGCGACGGCACCACTGACCAGTATGGTGGCAGGCGCCAGCACGGTGACGGCGACGATGCTTAACGGTAACTACGATACAACTGAGGTTCACTTCGTAGCAGACAGCGCGACGGCGCAGGTGAAGTCGGTTCTGCTGCAGGGGAATGAGGTCAGCAGGGTTGCCGACGGCAACAGCAGCTTCCGCTACGCGGTGATGGTGACGGACGCGAACGGCAACCCGGTGTCGGACCAGACGGTGACGGCGCAGGCGGACAAGCCTGACCATGTGACGGTGGCGGCGGACGGTGCCACCAATGCCGCTGGTCAGACAACGGTGACGCTGACGAGCACCACGACGGCGGTGTCGGACGTTCAGGTGAGCGTGAGGGCGGGCAGCACCGGCAGGATGGTGGACGCGGATAAAAAGGTCAGCTTCGTGGCAGGGGCCGTGTCGCCGGACAAGTCGGACTTTGTTGCCGCCCCCGATCACATTGTGGCGGACGGTCAGGCGGTCTCGACGCTGACGCTGACGCTGCGGGACAGCAACGGCAATGCGGTGTCGGGCCAGGCCGCGACGCTGAGCGCGAAGGTGGCGGGCGCGGGTGACACGCAGGTGACGGGGTTCACGGAGGGGACGGCGGGACGCTATACGGCCGGGCTGACGGGGACGGAAGCGGGGCAGGCGACGGTGCAGGCGATGCAGGGGGCGAGTCCGGCGAGCAACGATAAGCCGGCGGTGACCCTGACGGCGGACGCGGGCACGGCGCAGGTGAGCGCCCTGGCGGTGACGCAGGACGGCGCGAAGGCGGACGGTGAGGACGCGGACAGCGTACAGGTGCAGGTGACGGACGCACATGACAACCCGGTGGCGGACCAGGCGGTGGCGCTGACGGCGGACAACGGGGCGGTCATCGCGAAGACGGTGACCACGGACGAGAAAGGCCGGGCGACGGCGCCGCTGACCAGTAAGGTGGCGGGCCTCAGCACGGTGACGGCAACGCTGGGTGACAGCAGCCAGACCGCGACGGCGCACTTTGTGGCAGACGGCGCGACGGCGCAGGTGAAGTCGGTTCTGCTGCAGGGGGATGAGGTCAGCAGGGTTGCCGACGGCAGCAGCAGCTTCCGCTACGCGGTGACGGTGACGGACGCTAACGGCAACCCGGTGGCGGACCAGACGGTGACGGCGCAGGCGGACAAGCCTGACCATGTGACGGTGGCAGCGGACGGCGCCACCAACGCCGCTGGTCAGACAACGGTGACGCTGACGAGCACCACGACGGCGGTGTCGGACGTTCAGGTGAGCGTGAGGGCGGGCAG
>NZ_JAOWDR010000059.1:0-11270 GCF_030334525.1 Citrobacter sp. Ce119 | reverse complement strand
CGGTGTCGGGCCAGGCCGCGACGCTGAGCGCGAAGGTGGCGGGCGCGGGTGACACGCAGGTGACGGGGTTCACGGAGGGGGCGGCGGGACGCTATACGGCCGGGCTGACGGGGACGGAAGCGGGGCAGGTGACGGTGCAGGCGATGCAGGGGGCTCGTCCGGCGAGCAACGATAAGCCGGCGGTGACCCTGACGGCGGACGCGGGCACGGCGCAGGTGAAGTCGGTTCTGCTGCAGGGGGATGAGGTCAGCAGGGTTGCCGACGGCAGCAGCAACTTCCGCTATACGGTGACGGTGACGGACGCGAACGGCAACCCGGTGGCGGATCAGACGGTGACGGCGCAGGCGGATAAGCCTGACCATGTGACGGTGGCGGCGGACGGCGCCACCAACGCCGCTGGTCAGACAACGGTGACGCTGACGAGCACCACGACGGCGGTGTCGGACATTCAGGTGAGCGCGAGGGCAGGCAGCACCGGCACGATGGTGGACGCGGATAAAAAGGTCAGCTTCGTGGCGGATGTTTCAATAAAAGACATTGCAGTCAATGGTTATATCTTTGGAAAGGATGAAGGCTTCCCAACGACAGGTTTTAAAGGGGCGATGTTCACCATTGAGCTGAAAAACGGTAACGCTTCAGACTTTAACTGGAAAGCCGATGCTCCTTGGGTGACAGTAAAGGATGGAGTGGTTTCATTTAACGATACAGGAACCGGAAGTAAAGTTACTATTACCGGCACACCAATTAGTGGTGAGGGTAAAATTATCAGTTGGGATTTTACGCTGAAAAATTGGTTCATCAATAATGGTACAACTACCGGGACCGACATGGATGAAGCTAGTTTTTGCGGTTCGAATTTTTCTAAAGTGCCGACAATACAACAACTTAATGGGAGTGAAAGAAGTGATGGTAAGCGTGGAACTCTCGGTGGGCTTTGGAGTGAGTGGGGTAATCTGACTACTTTCAACGGATCAGGTTTTGTGTCGACGAATCCAATCACAGATTATACTGGTTACTGGACATCTCAATATGCCGCTGCCACATACATTGTCAGTCTAAGCAATGGAAAACTCGGTACTATTATTGGTAACTTTAGTGAATATATGGTGTGTCGAAAGTCGATGTAGTGATAGAAACCTGTAAGTTATTCTGTGTAACTGCCACTACGCCGAAGGTGATCGTGTAAGTATTCTGCATAATCGTGCCATTCATCTTTAGAGATCCTCCGGCATAATCAAATTAGTTTTAGCGGAAGCGGGCTACGCTTCCGCTAAATATGGACTCCAGGCTATTTAATAGCTTGGTTTTTTTGTTTAGCTCGGTTTATATTTTGCCTTCCTTTACTTGTCTTAGTCGTGCAAGGCAACAGCGCGGCTGCCCGGTTGAATGCTGGTGAACTGAGTAATCGCCCCACCTCGCGAGACCTACATTAGCGAACGCCTCTTCATTCGTCGTAATAGCCATAGCAAGCCCAACATAATAGCCAGATAGCCCATAACGTAATTTCCCTGTTGCTTTCGTTCAGAGAGCGCCGGGTCGGCAGCCCATGCCAGAAAGGCGGTAACATTCCTGGCGTATTGCTCCTCAGTTTCAGCTTTTTTCGATGCCGGGCTCCATTGGATCTCTCCACTCGTCAGTGGTTTTGGCATGTTAATCACGCCGCCTGGAAAATAACGATTAGCCTTCAGTTCAGGATCGGCAGGCAGATAGCCGGTTAGCAGTGCGTAAACGTAATCTGCCCCCTGGTCCGTGTAGGGCAGAAAAGCATCTAACAAAAATTGTGGGAAACCGCGATCGTATGAGCGGGCACGGACGATATAGCTCAGGTCAACGGGTTCAGCGCCATTGTTAAGGTATCGTGCTTCACGTTCATTAAGATATGGCGATATAAAGCTGTCATTTAGCGTACCGTCCCGCTCACCAATCTGGCCGTCATCCTGAATCTCAGGAAACTGATAGCCGCTGGCGATACTTCTTGCTTCTTCAGCCGTGAGTTCTGGACCGCCGGGTCTGGTCAGCGTCCGAAAGGTTAGGTGTTTCATGCCGTGACAAGCGCGACACTTCTCTTCATAAACCTGCAGGCCACGTCTAAGCTGCTCTTTATCATATTGGCCAGTAATGCCGCTAAAGCTCCATTCCTGGCGTTCAGGCCTGGCTTCCTGCGCATATGAGGAACTCAGCCCCAACAGAGAGAAGGACAAGACGCTGAATTTCAATAGTTGTTTCATCATCAGTCCTGTTTTTCAAGAAAACGACGGCAAGGTAAGACGATTAAAAACCAGGCAAACCAAATCAGCGTCGAAAGCTGGGATGCGGCACGGATCCAGCCCTCATCATTACGAAAACCGTCAAGAAGATCCGGGCCAACCAGCGCTTTCGACCCTAACCAGCCTAAAAAGCAGGCATTAATAACCCATAGCCAGAATCCGCACTTAACCAGTTTGCTGTAATGGCGAAAACGAGCCCGGGAAGTATCAAGCCAGGGTAGAAAATAGAAAATCAGTATTGAGCCGCACATCGCGGCTAGCCCCACGAATTCATTCGGGAAGCAGCGCAAGATGGAGAAAAAGGGAAGGAAATACCATTCTGGCGCAACAATCGCGGGTGTAATCGTTGGGTCAGCAGCAATAAAGTTGTCGGCGCTGCTCAGATAGTGCGGCGCGAAGAATAAAAACCAGGCGAAAACCATCAAAAAAAGAGTGATTTTTATAGCATCGAGATCGGTGATTTTGTAATCGAACAACAGGCTCCTGGACTCTTTCTCGCTAAACCTCTTTTTCATCGCCTGGGCAAAAGCCGACTGTACTGTACGTATATGGAAAACCGTGGCGACGACAATCACGAAGGGAAGAATAAAGTGGATAACAAAAAAGCGGCCCAGCATCGGTGTCCCCGGAGTATGGCTGCCGACTAAATATGCGTAAATTGAATCACCCACCAGCGGGATGGCCTGGGCAAATCGGGTAATCACCGTTGCCGCCCAGTAGCTTTTTTGCCCCCAGATCAGGCTATAACCAAGAAACGCGGTCATCATCAGCAGGATATACAGCGTGACGCTAACCATCCACATTGTCGTCCAGGGCTTACGGTAAACGTTGTAGTACATGCCACGAAAAATATGCATGTAGCAGGCAAAGAAAAAGAGCGACGCGCCAATAGCATGCATGTTACGTAACAGCTCTCCATGGCGAACCGCGCGCATAATATGAATAATGGAGTCAAATGCCAGCTCAGCCGTCGGTACGTAAAACATCGCCAGCACGATACCCGTAAAGATCTGCACGCCGAGCATAACCAGCAGGATAGCGCCGATCGCAAATACCCAGAGTCCGGCAATTGAGCGAGGGAAAGGAATACGCCAGCGAAGCGAATAGACGCTTTCATTCTTCATTTCAGACTTCCTTCGCGCCGATACGCACGACCTGACCATCGGAATGAATAACGTAGTCTGGGATTGCCAGGTTGGTCGTTGCGGGCCCGCGCGTCACGCGCCCGGAGGTATCAAACTCTGAGCCGTGGCACGGGCAAATCCAACCCAGCCCACCCGGTCGGGCGTTAGGTACACACCCGGCATGTGGGCAATAACCTTGAACCACCAGCCATTGAGGATGGGCTGCAGAGACCCTGGCGCTGTCTGGCTGTGGGTCGATAAGCGTATCCAGGTCGGCACTTCTGGCAGTAATAATTTCATCCGGGGTGCGATGGTGAATAAGAATCAGCTTTCCCTGCCATACACGTCTGACGGTTTGTCCAGCAGCAACCGCTGCAAGAGAGACATCAATCGGTTCATTTTCCCCAAGCGTTTTTTCATCCGGGCCCAAGGCCGAAACCAGCGGCCAGACAGCAGCAGCGACGCCTGCCGCACCGACAAATTTTGTCAGTTTACACAGGCATTCCCGACGCTGTTCCTGGATTTCGCCATCTGGACGTTTATTATCTGCCACCTCGTATACCTCCTTAAGTGTCGCGGATTAATGTTTGTCGATACGCGCGTAAATTTCCTGAAAGCGCTTGTCAGCAATACCCGGCGCTTTGAACGCACGGTAGCTTTCTGGTAACGAGGCATCTCCAACCTTAATCAGCATCACCATGCCCTGAGCGTAATGCGGTGTACATTTGATGCCGTAAAACCCGGCATTGTCATAAGTAACTTCGATCTCTTCATCTATTTTGCCCATAAATCCAGGATAGCCAGCCGGAGACAACTCAGCGATTGAGGCCGCGTTGTGGCTTTTATGTTTACGGATAAACTTCACCGTATCCCCAGGCTGGATCTCCAGATAATCCGGCTCATAGACCATTGGCCCCGCAGACCCACGATTCTTCATCAACACTTCGTGAGTTTGTGCGAAGGCTGAAGAGGCGAAAGCGAGTAAACACAAAATTTGCAGACTCTGTTTGAGGTATTTCATTGATTATTCCTTAAAATTCATCAGGCCGTTGATAACGAATAAAACAGTTTGCACCACTTGCATCCCTTTCAATGATGGCGTCGATTCCAAACCAGGTGTGGAGGTTTTCGCGGGTAAAAACAGCGCATGGTTTCCCTTGCATCGCCATATGTCCGGACGTCATTACGATGATGCGATCGCAGAACATCGCGGCATGATTGAGGTCGTGCAGAGCAGCAATCACCGTGAGCTTTTCACGTTTCACGAGACTTAGCAGGCCAATCTGATGTTGAATGTCGAGATGGTTGGTGGGTTCATCCATCAGCAACAACTGTGGCTGCTGTGCCAGCGCCCGGGCGATATGCAGGCGCTGTTTTTCTCCACCAGAAAAGGTATGCCAGCAGCGGTGCTGTAATTCACTGAGATCAACCTTTTCCAGCATAGTCTGCACGATAACGTCATCTTTGGCGGACCAGGGGGAGAGCAGGCTAAGCCAGGGGGTCCGCCCCAGAGAAACGGCTTGTAAAGCAGTAAGACGCTCGCTGGTTTCAGCCTGTTGTTCGACCAGCGCCACCTGTTGAGCAAGATGACGCCGCGAATAATGCTGGAGCGCTTTTTGCTGCAGAGTGATTCGTCCTGAAGTCGGCTTCAGCAAACCAGCCAGGAGTGATATCAGTGACGTTTTGCCCGAGCCATTGGGGCCGATGATGCCGACAAACTCGCCAGGCGTTACGCTGAGTGAAATATCATCAACAATCGTCTTACCTTTTACCTTCCAGCGCAGATTACAGGCTTCAATAACGGCTTGTGCAGAGGTAATAAAAGGGTTTACGAGGTTCACCGTCATTTGTTCTGGTTTCCTCTAATCAGAATGATTGAAAACGCAGGGGCGCCAACCAGAGCGGTGATCACGCCTATTGGTAGAACCTGGCCGGGGAGTAACGTGCGGGAAATAACATCAGCGATAATGAGGAAGATCGCGCCGGTAAGCGCACTCACTGGCAGCAGTCGATGATGCTGGTTGCCGACCAGTAGACGAGCGGCATGCGGGATAACCAGACCGACAAAGCCGATCGCACCAACAATGGAGACCATAATTGCCGTCATGCCGGTGACGGCGGCAATCAGTACTGCACGGGTACGTTTTACCGGAATACCCAACGATGCCGCAGACTCAGCGCCAAAGGAGAACGCGTCGAGATGGCGGGCATAACAGAAGCACAGCACGATACCGACCAGAGCGGTTGGAATGGCTAAGACAACATCGGGCCAGCGTACACCGCTCAAATTGCCTAACAACCAGAACATAATACCGCGCGCTTGCTCGGCGTTTGCTGAGCGGGTAATGATAAGCGACGTAATCGCATTGAAAAGCTGTGAGCTGGCGATCCCGGCAAGGATGATCTGGGTTGTTACACCTCCGCCTTGTCTACCGCCAGCAGCCATTGCTAATAGCGCAACGAACATAAATGCCGTCAGCGCACCAATAAAAGCTCCCAATGACATACTGATGATCCCAGCCCCAAGCCCGGTGAGAGCAATCAGCACCGCTCCGGTGGATGCTCCGGCAGAAATCCCCAATAGATAAGGTTCAGCGAGCGCATTGCGTAGCAACGACTGCAGCACTACGCCGGAAACAGCCAGGCAGGCACCGCAGCTGGCGGAGACCAGCGCTCGGGTCAGGCGATAGTTCCAGACGATCCCTGCATCCAGCGCATCGACAGGGTAGTGTGCATCAAAAAGATGATTTGCCAGCGTGCTGAGTACGTGCTGCCAGGGAATCAGCGTTTCGCCGATGGAAATACCCGCCAGCAGTACGCAGCACATTAGCGCACTGACCCAAACGGCATGTCCACCTATTCTCATCGCAAGTTGACCAACGGCACGACGCATCCTGCGTGAATCACTCATGATTATCTGCGTTCCTGAGTAACGGAGATGCGCTATACCGTCCGAGGATATAGCGCAAAACGTAGATTAATGAGCAGCCTGCGGATGCGCTAAGCCATATTCAACAAGGGCATCCGCCAGTTTTTCCACCCCATCAATAGTTCTGATCCCGGCATTCATTGTCTGTACGTCAATGACCGGCAGATGGTTTTCCTTGACGGCAGGAACCAGTTTGGTGACAGGGTCGGACTTGAGGTATTCCATCTTGACCTTCCAGTCATCTGCCGGGAAACGCCGACGGCTCATCTCTCCGAGCACAATGACCGAAGGATTAGCTTTAGCGATGGTTTCCCAGCCCACTGTTGGCCATTCTTCGGCAGAATCAATCACATTCTTCACACCCAGCGTTTGGGCTATCCACGCAGCTGGGCCAAACTTCCCGGCAACGTAAGGATCGAGCTGCAAATCGGCGCTTGAGAACCAGAACACCGCGGAAACATTCTTATCCATTCCGGTAATTTTATTTTTCGCTGCGGCTTCACGTGCTTTAAGGCTGGCAATCAACGCTTCGCCTTTATCCTGAACATCGAAGATTTTCGCCAAATCGGCGACTTCCTGATACACCATGGCAATATCAAACATACCCTTACGGACACCATCACCACCATCTTCGTTATCTTTCGCACAGTCAGCCGGCGCGGTATAAACGGGAACCTTCAGTTCACTAAACTGTTCATAAGAGGCAACCGTGCCTGCTGGGCCGATTTGCCATTCAAACTGGCTGGCGACCAGATCCGGTTTTTTAGCCACAATCCCTTCAAAGCTGGGAATATTTTGCGCAATAACGGCAACTTTTTCATTTGCTGTTTTATAAGTATCCAGTACCGGGCCAAACCACAGTGAAGTGCCCACGACGCGATCGGCCAGCCCTAATGAATAAAGAATCTCGGTACTATTCTGTCCCACCGTTGCCACGCGCGTTGGTGCCTGGTTGAAGGTAATATCGCGGCCACAGTTTTTAATCGTCAGAGGATATTCGGTTTTTGCCGCGGCAGAAAAACCGGAAGTAAGCAGCAGAGCAGTCGTGCCCAAAATAGCCAGAAGCGTTTTTTTAGAGGAGTAAAAGGTAGAATTAGCGTGCATTATCATCGTCCCGTTGATGCCAGAATCTGAAGATCTGGTCATGGCTCATTTCATTCCATATATCGGGAGGAGACATGAAGATAGATGACATTCAATCGTGAAATTTAAGAATGAAGATATGCAAAAAATGCAAATAAGCGTTACTTAGCCGAAATCTTATTCATAAATACACTACTGCATTTGTCAAATAATTCATCCCATGGACCATCCCGTCCACTCAATGGTATACACCTTTGACAGCAGGTCTCCTGACTCACGGTAACCAGAATATCAGCCTTCCCATAAAGATAAACTTTACAGTGACCTGTGGCTTATTAACCACACAAGGATATTCTGCATCCGCCTACAGTTGCGGGGGCAGTTATGGAATTGAATTAAATAATTCTTACCATATTCCTATTCATATACAAAAATGTAATGAAATGCTGTCGAAAGCGACTCTAACGGCAATTGTTAACAAGGTCAACCATAGGGGGTAAGAGGCAAAAGAGAGTGGGAAACTAAAAATAATCAATAAATACAAATAGTTGTGTGTTTTTTTCTTTGCGTGATGCTGTAAATGAAAATAACAACGGGAAGCTAAATGATAATTGGTTGATGTTGATCAAATTACGAACATAATTCAATCTCCGCGTATGAAACATATTGATCACCATCAAAAATGCTGCGTATTAGCAGTTGAATCTTTTTTTTGTGAACTCTCCATGTGTACCAACTGCCATTCATCCTGCATATCCATAATCACGTTAAAATTGTTACGCAACCAGAAATGATAACCGCCGGGTAAAAAATGATGTGTGTGAAGATACAAAACTTTATATTGATGTTGCTGACAAAATACCTCAGCTAAGGAAAACAATTGACTGCCGATCCCCTGTCTGCGATAGCGTTCATCCACGTAGCAACGACAAATTTCCGCTGTTTCAGACAAGTTATAGCGTCCGCGCAGTTCAGCAATCCGATCATTATATTGACATACCGCCAGTGTAGCGATTAATTCTTGTTTTTCGCTCCATGCGCAAAGTAATGAATTCCTTTCCTGTAACAGATACTGTCGTTCGAGATCAAAGAGATCTTCTTCGCCAGAAGGCATGGATCTACCAGCATTGAAGAACAGATTAAGATGTTCAATAAGGAACGACTGAACAGCAGGAATATCGGCGTGAGTCATCTCACTAAACCTAAATGGGATCATGGCATGCATAACTCAATCTTAGAATGGAAGACGATAATAACAATAAGACTACTTTAAAAACAATATTGAGCGACCTGAGACAGACATGCAATTGTCAATGTTGCTATTCTGCACACAGATTATAAATGGGAAATATTGAGTTCAGGCAGGAATACTTTCTACCATTATGCACAATGAAGACGCCGCCATGGCGTACGCTTAAATTTTCAGCGTCTCAATGACCATTCGCAGGGCAGGGGAGACGTTGCGATGAGGATAATAAAGAAATAATCCTTCCATTCGCAGGCTGTAACGCTGCAACACCCTGATAAGATTACCGTGTTCTAAATCATCCGCGACCAGTTCGACAGGGACATAGGCCAGCCCAAGACCCAGCCGGGCGGCTTCTGCTTCCATATAGCTGTCGGATAATGCCCATTGCCCTTCAGGTTGATGGGTGATTTTTTTATCATTCTGAATGAGTTCCCACTGATATACGCTGCCATCGGCAAACTGATAGGCGATGCAGGGATGCGCCTTTAAATCCGCCGGGGTTTGTGGAAAACCGAAGCGGTGAAAATGTTCAGGCGTACCCACAACGGCCATCTCCATATCCGGCGTAATGCGCACCGCGACCATGCCCTGGCCGACTTCAGGCCCCAGACGAACGCCGGCATCGAATCTTTCCTCGATGATATCGACGAACCGGCTCTCATTCATCAGTTCTAGCCTGATATCAGGGTAGCGCTGTTTAAATACCGCCAGCTTAGGCAGCAGGCATTTATCAATGGCGTGCTGGCTGGCATTGATACGCACCGTGCCGGAGGGCGTCTCTCGATAATGCGCCAGCGTGGCAAGCCCACGATCTAACGTATCAAATCCAGATGCCGTCTTCTGATAGAGCTGCTCGCCTGCTTGCGTCAGCGACAGTTTACGCGTGGTACGCACCAGCAGCTGGACGCCCAGCCTTTCTTCAAGCTCACGAACAGAACGACTGACCCCTGATTGAGCGAGCCCCAGCCGCTGAGCAGCCGCGGTGAAACTGCCTTCCCGTACAACCTGCATAAACAAGTACAGCTCGTTGTAATTCTCCCTTTTCGCCATTGAAAAATCCCCCCGGAATGACAGCAAATTCAGTATTGATTTATAACAATATGGTATCAATCTTAGCAGTAATCGCCCTCTAATCAGCACTAATTCTGCTCACTATAATGAGCCCATCAAAACAAAGCACCGCAGCGTTGTCCGTCGGAAACCTGTATCTCTCTGTTGTTTTTTATGGGGATTTTTTATGAAAGCCTTCACCCGAACGCTAAAAACTACGATGCCGGCCATGCTGTTATTCGCATCATTAAGTGGAGCCTCAACAATGAGTTTTGCTGATTCAACCAATCCGAGTGCCCCTGTTTCCATGACAGATAAGTGGGACAAGACCTTCGCTGAGAGCCAGAAAGTCGAACATCGTAAAGTCTCGTTCCAGAATCGATATGGCATCACCTTAGTGGGCGATCTTTACCTGCCTAAAGACCGTGGCGATCGCAAGCTGGCTGCGATTGCGGTCAGTGGGCCTTTTGGCGCGGTGAAAGAGCAATCCAGCGGTCTGTATGCGCAGACGCTGGCGGAACAAGGATTTGTTACCCTGGCATTCGATCCCTCTTACACGGGGGAAAGCGGCGGCTATCCGCGAAACGTCGCCTCACCGGATATCAACACTGAAGATTTCAGCGCGGCAGTGGATTTCTTAGGGCTGCAAAAAGAGGTGGATCGCAATCGTATCGGGCTGCTCGGTATTTGCGGCTGGGGTGGCATGGCGTTGAACGACGCTGCGATGGATACCCGCGTCAAAGCGGTGGCTACCAGCGTGATGTACGACATGAGCCGGGCGATGGGCCATGGTGTGGGGGATGGCAAAGACCGTTATTCCACCGCCGACCGTCGTGCTGTTCTGCAATATCTGAATGAACAGCGCTGGAAGGATGCGCAGAGCGGCACGTTCGCACACGGCGGTCATGATATTAACGTCGACAGCAACGGTAAGGTCAGCGCGGGCGAGCGCGTTCTGCCAGAAACGCTGCCGGCAAATCCGCATCCGATACTGAAAGAGTTCTTCGATTACTATCGCATGCCGCGCGGCTTCCACGAGCGTTCCGTTAACTCGACCGGGGCGTGGACGGCAACGATGCCACTGTCGTTTATGAATATGCCGCTGCTGAGCTACGCCAGTGAAATCACCATCCCCACGCTTATTGTGACCGGTGAGAAAGCGCATTCACGCTATTTTGCTGAAGATGCTTTCAAGGCGATTGGCAGTAAAGACAAAGAACTGGTCGTGGTGCCAGGGGCAAATCATGTGGACCTCTACGATAACGTGGCCGGAAAAATACCTTTCGCGAAGTTCGAACAATTTTTCCAGACCAAACTGAAATAAACCCTCTCCTGAATTGATGCAAAGCCACCGGCCTCTGGCGGGTGGCTTTTATCCTGATCTTCGTGAAATTTCACTATGTCGACGCTAAACCAAACACCATCACATCCTCATCAGCGCGCATACTGGGGCGGTATTTTTGCCATGACCCTGTGCGTGTTTGTGCTGATTGCTTCTGAATTTATGCCCGTCAGCCTGCTCACGCCGATTGCCCGCGATTTAGGCGTGACGGAGGGGCTGGCAGGCC
>NZ_JAOWDR010000058.1:55875-83099 GCF_030334525.1 Citrobacter sp. Ce119 | reverse complement strand
TCACCATTTCCCGGAACTGCTGAGCCGTTACATCAACAAAAACCTGACTGAAACCGACCACCAGCACCCAACTGAAGAAACTCTGGCGGCAGCCGGTCACGTACCAGAAAAAAGCTGGGAAAACGAGATTAAAGAGAAGTCCACAGCTGAACAGAAGGCAATAACCGAGCAACCAGAAATCGCCAACATGGGCAACGGTGTTTTCTCCATTGATGGCCTGATGGGTAACCAGCCGGCGCCAGCGCTTTCTGTCGTAGACCAGGTACGCCAGCGCGCGGTCGAAGAAAAATTACATCAAGCCAATACCGAGGAAACCACCAGCGATGTGCAGATGGAAAAAACTGACAACAGCGAAATCAAAGCCAATCCTGATGTGCCTCAGGGCGAAGCAGCAGCTTTGCCAGTTGAAAGCACTGATGCAACTGGTGAGCCTCCAGCTTCCCTGAATAATGAACCCGTTCACCATATAGATACGGATCACCTGAACGCTTTTTATACTCACCTGATGGTTGATTTGGAAACTATGGGCAGCGGTCCTGATGCACCAATAGTCTCTATCGGCGCCGTATATTTTGATCCTTCAACTGGTAACACTGGTGCCGAATTTTACCAGGTTGTCAGTCTTGAATCATCGATGTCGTTTGGCATGAAACCGGATGCGTCAACAATTCAGTGGTGGTTGAAACAATCATCTGAAGCCCGCTCTGCAATTCTGGTTGATGAGGCCATGGGGCTGCGTGAAACCCTTGAACTACTGGCTGACTTCATTGCTGAAAATGCTGCTAACGGTAGTCACACTGTTCAGCTGTGGGGTAATGGATGCTCGTTTGATAACGTCATTCTCCGCCGCGCATATGCATTAGCAGAGACTCCCTTCGCTGTTCCGTTCTGGAATGACAGGGACGTAAGGACCATGGTTGAACTGGGTAAATCTGTCGGTATCAACCCGCGCTTCGACGTCCCGTTTGAAGGCGACATGCACAATGCGCTTTCTGACGCCAGGCATCAGGTCAAATACGTCTCTGCAATCTGGCAACGTCTGACCGCAAACTGATTCCATATATTCACTAAGTGGCCCATCACTGGGCCATACTCTGGGGGGAAAATGTCCAGACTTATTTTACTCTCTGAATGGGCGAGATCAGAGTTCGGTGAACCGATTCCGAGCAAGTCCACACTCAACAAATACGCTAAAAACGGGATGATCTTTCCTTTGCCTTGCCGTGTAGGGAAAAGCTGGCGCGTTGAGGCTAATGCACGATTTACTGGGCTCACAACAGAACCAGTAATTAAAAATCAAGATCACCCATTACTCAGAAGGATTTTAGAAGATGGCTAGACCTCGAAAACACAACGTGACCATTCCCGGATTGTCATGTTTCCTGGATTCGAGGACCAACAGGGTGTACTGGAGGTATAAGCACCCTGTAACTGGTAAATTTCATGGATTAGGAACAGATGAGCAAGTTGCTAAAGAAATAGCTGTAGAAGCAAATAGCCGGCTCGCAGAAAGACAAATGCGGCACACTTTTAAAATCAGAGAGGAAATTAATAAACGATGTGGGCTTTCTACAACGGTAAGCGAATGGATTGTTCGGTACCGAAAGTTGCAGGACCAGCGTTACGAAACTGGAGAGATAAAACTCAATACGCTCAAGCAGAAAAACGCCCCACTTAACGTTTTCGAAAGTCATCTTGGCATGCGGTCAATCGACAGCATAACAGTTAAGGATATAGTTGGGATCCTCGAGGACTACAAGAATAAAGGCCAACTACGGATGGCACAAATTGTACGCAAAGTGCTGTCGGATGTTTTTAAAGAAGCACAGCAGGTAGGAGAAGTACCGGCAGGATTTAATCCATCTGACGCTACAAAAAAACCGCAGGTCCGTGTCTCCAGACAACGACTGACGTTCGAAGAATGGCTAATGATCTATCAGGCAGCCGAAAAAGATAATTACTTTCTGCAGAAAGGAATGCTGCTGGCCATCATCACAGGACAGCGGTTGGCCGATATTTGTAATATGAGATTTTCAGATGTCAGGGATGGTCACCTCTTTGTTGAACAAAGTAAAACAGGTGCCAAAATCGCGATACCTTTAAAGTTACGTTGTAACAAGATAAACATATCTCTTGAAGATGTAATCGCTCAATGCCGGGACAGGATACTTAGCCCGTATTTACTAAATCATCACCACGACAAAGGGAAAGGCAAAAGAGGAGGAATGGTAAAACCGGCATCTCTAACTGGTGCGTTCAGAAAAGCACGTGACTCAGTTGACTACGACTGGTCAAGCAAAGGTGCTCCCCCTTCTTTCCATGAGCAACGTTCTTTGGCTGAAAGAATATTCAGGGAGCAAGGTATCGACACACAAATTTTGTTGGGCCATAGCAGTAAAGTAATGACCGATCACTACAACGACACGCGTGGAAAAGAATGGAAAAAACTGGTCATTTGATGACCAGTTTTGCAGAAGAGTTTTGCAGGGGTTTTGCAGAAGAACTTAAAAACGATAACCCGCAGAGAACATAAACACCCACGGATCGAGGCGTACGCTGTCATGCTGCTGCGCGCCAGCCAGTTTGTAGCTCGCGGTGGTATCGATATCCATGTACCAGACCGACATGTTAATCAACCAGTCGCGGTTAATCAGGTAGTCCATACCCACTTGCCCTGCCGCGCCCCAGGAATCTTTCAGGCTCAGGTCAGATAAACCAGTCTGTTTGCCGTTATCGTTAAAACCTTCGTCAAAGAAGGTGGTGTAGTTCACACCAACACCCACGTATGGACGCAGTTTGCTGCTGGAATCACCGAAATACCACTGTGCCATTAAGGTCGGCGGTAAATGGTGGACGGTAGCAATGTCACCCGTTGTGGCAGTACCAATTTTATGGCGGAACGGCGTGGCTGCCAGTAATTCAACACCGATATTGTCGGTTGCCATATAGGTAAATGTCAGACCCAACTGCGTGTTATTGCTGACATTAAAGCCACCCAGGCTTCCCAGCGTACCACCCGCGCCTTCCGTCGGTCTGACGGTGGCAGAACCTGCACGAATAAAGAATTCTCCGGCCTCATGCGCAAATGCGTTGCCAGAGAGAAGAGTTGTTAAAGCCAATGCTGCAACTGTTAATTTTTTCATGTCCGCTCCATCGTTATGGTTATAAAAGCGGAACGAATATACCCACATTGGAGTAATAAGTGATCTAACCTGGATCACATTGACTTTGATAATTTAACATTTATTGATCCAGATTAAGTTAGAACTTGCATTCAAAATCCTGGTTAACTTAATTCAGATCAATTTTGATATATTTTCGCCACGCAAGTAACTGACCTGCGTTGCCGAATGGCGATGGTTACTTGTCCGTGATGCGCAGAGAACAACCAACGTTCTTGCATGACGCTGAAGTCATAGCCAAAAATTACCGGGGCTTTACAAAGATATGCTTTTCCATACATCGCGCGATGCTGCCACTGTGGAGTTATCCAGGGTACAATTGCCCGCAAATGAACACCTGCAAAACTCAAGGAGAGTGCATGTCTATCACGGCGAAATCCGTTTACCGTGACACGGGAAACTTTTTCCGTAATCAATTCATTACCATCTTGCTGGTATCGTTGTTGTGCGCGTTTATCACAGTGGTGTTAGGGCATGCCTTTTCTCCCACCGACGCACAAATTGCGCAACTCAGTGAAGGCGATCAGTTAACCAGCAGCGTGGGCTTGTTCGATCTGGTACAGAACATGACCCCGGAGCAACAGCAAATTTTGCTACGCGCCTCCGCGGCGTCGACGTTTTCCGGCTTGATTGGTAATGCCATCCTCGCCGGGGGTGTCATCCTGATGATTCAACTGATTTCAGCCGGTCATCGGGTCAGCGCATTACGCGCCATCGGTGCCAGCGCGCCGGTTCTGCCTAAGCTGTTTATTCTGATTTTTCTGACTACTCTGCTGGTGCAAATCGGTATTATGCTGGTTGTGGTGCCGGGTATTCTGCTGGCCATCCTGCTGGCGCTCGCACCGGTGATGTTGGTACAGGACAAAATGGGTGTCTTTGCCGCTATGCGCAACAGTATGCGCCTGGCATGGTCGAATATGCGCCTGGTTGCGCCAGCAGTGATCGGTTGGCTGCTGGCAAAAACTCTGCTGTTGCTTTTTGCGCCAAGTTTTGCGGTACTTACGCCAAATGTAGGCGCGGTATTGGCGAATACGCTGAGCAATATGATCTCCGCCGTGTTGCTGATCTATTTGTTCCGCCTGTACATGCTGATTCGCCAATAAACCCTGAACGCTTCCGGGCTTGTACCCGGTGCTTTTGATGACGGAATCGAAGAATGAAGCAGTTTCTTGATTTTTTACCGCTGGTTGTCTTTTTTGCTTTTTATAAGCTCTACGACATCTATGCGGCGACCTCGGCGCTGATTGTCGCGACGGCTGTTGTTTTAATTTACAGCTGGGTTCGCTATCGCAAGGTCGAAAAGATGGCATTAATCACCTTTGTTCTGGTAGCCGTGTTCGGTGGCCTGACTATCTTCTTCCACAATGATGAATTCATTAAGTGGAAAGTAACGGTGATTTATGGACTGTTTGCCGGTGCACTGCTGGTTAGCCAGTGGGTGATGAAAAAGCCGCTGATCCAGCGCATGTTAGGCAAAGAGCTGACCCTGCCTCAGCCGGTATGGTCAAAACTTAATTTAGCCTGGGCCGTCTTCTTCATCCTGTGCGGTCTGGCGAATATCTATATTGCGTTTTGGCTACCGCAGAATATTTGGGTCAACTTTAAAGTATTCGGCCTGACCGCCCTGACTCTACTCTTTACGTTACTAAGCGGAGTCTATATTTACCGCCATCTTCCGCAGGAAGATAAATCGTAATACATGCTCGCCAGATCTACGGATCTGGCGAATTTTTATCCCCTCGCGTTCCTTATCTCCTTTAACCCGACTGACTTCCGCTCCACACGCTCCATCCCTCTGTTCTCAGCGCGTAAATTCTAGTAGCATCGCGCCTGTAATCTTTCTCTATAGTCGGTTCTACAATGACAACAACGAATAACACTCCCCAGGGCGAACTGGTTTTACGCACTCTGGCTATGCCTGCCGATACCAACGCGAACGGTGATATTTTTGGCGGCTGGCTGATGTCACAAATGGATATAGGCGGCGCTATTCAGGCCAAAGAGATCGCACATGGTCGTGTGGTCACGGTGCGGGTTGAAGGAATGAGCTTTTTGCGCCCGGTCGCCGTAGGCGATGTGGTTTGTTGCTATGCTCGCTGCGTGAAGCGCGGGACGACTTCGATCAGCATTAATATTGAAGTTTGGGTAAAGAAAGTTGCTTCAGAACCTATCGGCCAGCGCTATAAAGCCACCGAAGCCCTGTTTATCTATGTTGCCGTTGATAAAGACGGTAAACCTCGTCCAATCCCTACCCTGGCCTGATAGCTCGCGCCAGCACCGCCTGCCGGTAATCATACTCTTGATCATTACCGGCAGGTGGCGGACCGCCAAATTCGGCCTGACGTTTACTCGATTTGCGTTGTGCCGTTCAGGCGGAAGACAATATTCACCACCAGCCCGGAACCTGGTTTACCGGCCTCATAGCGCCATCTGCGCATTGCATTTTTCACTTCACGCTCAAACATATTCGCAGGCTGTGCGGACAGAACTTCTACATTTTCAACCCGGCCATCCGAGGTTACATCAAATTTGACCTTCACACGGCCTTCAATGCGCAGCGCCTGGGCACGCGCCGGATACTGCGGCTGATTACGGCTTAAGGCTCGCGGACCAGAAGGTGCGCTCACCGCCGGTTTAGTCGTTGCCGGGGCGCTACTGGTCGTTGGACGCGCAGGCGCAGTATTTTCAAACGGAGACGACTGACGCGGCTCGGCTGGCTTAACATCACGCTTCGGCTGCTCTTCCACCTTTTTCACCGGTTTTGGCTTCGGTTTAGGCTTGGGCTTCGGTTTCTCAATCACTACCGGCGCTTCTTTTGGCGGTTCCGGGATCGGCTCTGGTTCCGGTTCAGGCTCGACGACGGGTTCCGGCGGCGGCTGAACGGCCTGAGGCGGTTCAAGATCGGCAGGCGCAACCATCGTAACGGAGATCGGCTGCGCTGGCGCAGGCAGTTCAATAACCTGATGTACCGAGGTATACAGCAAACCTGCCACTACAGCACCATGAATGCCGACTGAAAGTAACGTAGGCCAGGGAAAGCGACGAGGTAAATCAAGGGTCATTGAAGTCATAATCGTTTCAGTAAAAAAACCAGGCCCTGATTTTAAATGCAAATAGCAATCATATTCAATAAGACCGTGAGGCTAACTGGCATTTAAAACGCGATTTTATGATAAAAAACCATTTCCATAGTATGGCCTTAACATATCAGCTATCTTTCCGTTGCAGTTATCAGGCCTTTCCAATAACGTAAATATGACCTTTTACCCTTCAAGGAGCTCTACCCGTGCTGTACGTTATTTACGCTCAAGATATTGCAGACTCTCTCGAAAAACGTCTTTCTGTACGCCCTGCCCATCTGGCTCGTCTGCAACTCCTGCATGACGAAGGCCGCTTGCTGACTGCAGGCCCCATGCCAGCGGTTGACAGTAACGATCCGGGTGCAGCAGGGTTTACCGGCTCAACGGTGATTGCAGAATTTGAATCTTTAGAAGCCGCGCAGGCGTGGGCTGAAGCCGATCCGTATGTGGCGGCAGGCGTTTATGCGCAGGTTTCAGTAAAACCGTACAAAAAGGTTTTTTAAAAACAGAACGAAAAGCAGACATTGGGCACCGCCAGCGGTGCCCTTTTGAGATCAGATACTGCGGATCGCAAACAGCAACGAGTTGCGTTGATGGTTGAGAATGCACTTTCTGATAGTGTGGATACGCATATTACGACGCGATTGTCCTTCAAGCCAACGTGCTTTACGGCGGCTAGCCTGACGCAGCATCCGCCAGCGTCCCACTTCCGTTCTACTACGCTTCATGTTTACTACTCTTTCAGTCACTGAGTGGCCATTATAACGCCACACCGAATGCAGACCAGCGGTTTTCCCGTGTTTTTATTTGCCAGATTAATCCTGATGCGTAAACTCTTAACAATACGCTTTCAAAAGGATTTTTAAATTTATGACAACCTTCTACACCGTGGTGAGTTGGCTGGTCATTCTGGGTTACTGGGTACTCATTGCTGGCGTAACATTACGCATTCTAATGAAACGACGCGCAGTGCCCTCCGCAATGGCCTGGCTTTTGATCATCTATATTCTGCCATTGGTCGGGATCATTGCTTATCTGTCCTTCGGTGAGCTCCACCTGGGTAAACGTCGCGCCGAACGTGCCCGGGCAATGTGGCCGTCAACGGCCAAGTGGCTGAACGACCTTAAAGCCTGTAAGCATATTTTTGCGCAGGAAAACAGCAGCGTCGCCTCATCCTTATTTAAACTGTGCGAGCGTCGTCAAGGAATTGCCGGCGTTAAGGGAAATCAGCTGCAGCTGCTCACCAGTTCAGATGACGTGATGCAGGCATTAATCCGTGATATTCAACTCGCGCGCCACAACATAGAGATGGTGTTCTACATCTGGCAGCCGGGCGGTATGGCCGATCAGGTCGCCGAATCATTAATGGCCGCCGCCAGACGCGGGATTCACTGCCGCCTGATGCTGGACTCGGCGGGCAGCGTGGCGTTCTTCCGTAGCCCATGGGCGGCGATGATGCGTAACGCAGGGATCGAGGTTGTTGAAGCGCTGAAAGTGAACCTGATGCGTGTGTTTTTACGCCGGATGGACCTGCGCCAGCACCGCAAAATGATCATGATCGACAACTACATTGCGTATACCGGCAGCATGAACATGGTCGACCCGCGCTTCTTCAAACAAGATGCAGGCGTTGGGCAATGGGTTGATTTGATGGCAAGAATGGAAGGCCCGGTAGCCACCGCTATGGGCATCGTCTATTCCTGCGACTGGGAAATTGAGACCGGAAAGCGCATTTTACCCCCGCCGCCAGACGTCAATATCATGCCGTTTGAGCAGGCCAGCGGCCATACCATTCACACTATCGCCTCGGGTCCTGGTTTCCCAGAAGACTTGATTCATCAGGCGCTGTTAACCGCAGCTTATTCGGCTCGCGAATATTTAATTATGACCACGCCCTACTTTGTTCCCAGCGACGATTTGCTGCACGCCATTTGTACGGCGGCACAGCGTGGGGTCGACGTCAGTATCATTCTTCCGCGTAAGAATGATTCCCTGTTGGTTGGCTGGGCAAGCCGGGCCTTTTTCACTGAACTGCTGGCGGCAGGCGTCAAAATCTATCAGTTCGAAGGCGGCCTGCTGCACACCAAGAGCGTACTGGTTGATGGCGAGCTGAGCCTGGTCGGTACCGTTAACCTGGATATGCGCAGTCTGTGGCTCAATTTTGAAATCACGCTGGTCATTGACGATGCCGGATTCGGCGGCGATCTCGCCGCCGTGCAGGATGATTATATTTCACGTTCCCGCCTGCTTGATGCCCGTTTGTGGGTAAAACGACCTCTCTGGCAGCGGATCGCCGAGCGACTGTTTTACTTCTTTAGCCCGTTGCTGTAAAACGTGCCCATCAGACAGTAAACAGGTAGTCATTATGGATATGGATTTGAACAATCGTCTGACTGAAGACGAAACGCTTGAGCAGGCTTACGATATTTTTCTCGAACTGGCTGTGGACAACCTCGATCCGGCAGATATCATTCTGTTCAATTTGCAGTTTGAAGAGCGCGGCGGTGCCGAGTTATTCGATCCGGCAGAAGACTGGCAGGAGCATGTTGATTTTGACCTGAACCCTGATTTCTTTGCCGAAGTGGTGATTGGTCTGGCAGATACAGAAGATGGCGAGATTAACGATATTTTTGCGCGCGTTTTATTATGTCGCGATAAAGATCACAAACTCTGCCATATTCTCTGGCGTGAATAATCTAACAAAAAAGCTGCTCTCGCAGCTTTTTTCATTTTTAGCCCGGTAGTTTACTTCCGCAGCGGTTACAAAACTGCGCGCTATGTTCGTGCTGCGCCTGCTGGCACTGGGGACATTTACGTTCATTCTGTCGATGCTGGAAAGCGCTGCTCATGTGTGTGGTAATCAATCCCGTCGGTATCGCAATCACCGAGTAACCAATCAGGATAAGCACAGACGCGACCATACGTCCCAACGGCGTGTGAGGAGTGATATCGCCATAGCCGACGGTAGTGACCGTTACAATGGCCCAATACACCGACGCATTCAGCGTAGTAAAGCCATATTTTGGCCCTTCTATCAGATACATCATCGCGCCAAAAACCACCATCAGAATGGCAATAAAAGAATAGAACAGCATCAACTGATGCCGGGCGCTTTTTAACGCATTCCAGAACACACGCAGGGAAGGCATAAAGCGCAGCAACTTCAGAATGCGCAGGACGCGCAGGACGCGCATCGCCCGCCAGGCGAAGACATAACTCAGACTTATTTCAGGCCATAGCCACATCACATACAGTGGCAGAATAGTGGCCAGGTCGATTATCCCCCAGAAGCTAAACACATATTTAGCAGGGTTGGCCCAGCAGCATAAGCGCAGAAGATATTCGAGAGTAAAGACCAGAGTGATAAAGATCTCCAGCCAGACAAAAATATGCCACTCATCGTAAGTTAAATGGTATTGCGTCCCTACTCCGGACTCAATGAAGATAACAATAACGCTGAGCAAGGCGAACAGCGCGCACAGACCTTCAAAGCGACGCCCGGAACGGGTATTTAAATCGAATAACTTGCGATAGAGCGCGCGGCGGACGGAAGAGACTAAACCTGGCACAGATACCTCACCAAAAAAAAGGGCTGACCTTTGTCAGCCCTCACGATTATAGCGGGTCTACTTTCAGGCAGGAAACGGCGTGTCGGAAACTTCCTTCGAGAACCGGACGCGTTTTTGCGCATTCCGGTCCGGCAATCGGGCAGCGCGTACGGAACACGCAGCCGGAAGGAGGGTTTATCGGCGACGGTAATTCGCCTTCCAGCAACTGGATAACCTTGTTCCTTTCCTGATCCGGATCGGGGATCGGCACCGCAGACATCAGCGCTTTGGTATATGGATGCATCGGGTTATGGTACACCTCGTCATAGGTCCCCAATTCCACGGCATGGCCGAGATACATAACCAGCACGCGGTCGGAGATGTGTTTAACCACCGCCAGGTCGTGGGCAATAAAGATTAACGATAATCCCATTTCACGTTGAAGCTGTTGCAGCAGGTTCACCACCTGGGCCTGAATGGATACGTCCAGCGCCGAAACGGGTTCATCGCAAATAATCAGCTTCGGTTCGAGGATCAACGCGCGGGCAATACCAATACGCTGACACTGACCACCAGAAAACTCATGCGGGTAGCGGTTAATCAGGTTGGGCAGTAATCCAACCTTCATCATCATCGCCTTCACACGGTCGCGGACTTCCTGACCCGGCAGGTTCGGATGATAAGTCCGCAGCGGTTCGGCAATGATTTCACCAATGGTCATACGCGGGTTTAACGATGCCAGCGGATCCTGGAAAATCATCTGGATATCGCTGCGCACCTCCCGCCACTCATCGGGTTTCATGCCCAGTAAATCTTTACCCAGCCAGGCGACCTTTCCATCAGTGGCTTTCACCAGGCCAATGATCGCACGGGCAAAGGTCGATTTTCCGCAGCCTGATTCGCCTACCACGCCCAGGGTTTCACCTTCATACAGCCGTAGGGTTACGCCATCAACCGCCTTCAGGGTTTTAGACGGTTGCCAGAACCACTGTTTGCCATCTTTAATGTCGAAATGGACTTTAAGATCGGCAATCTCCAGGAGCACTTTTCGTTGTTCGGTGACCGCATTCATACCAGTTCCTCCACCGGTTTAAAGCAGGCGCGCAGACGGCCCGGACTAAATTCCTCCAGTGGCGGAGCGCTGCTACAGATGTCCATCGCATGCGGGCAACGCGGTTGGAATGGACAGCCTTTTGGCAGGCGCAGCAGGTTCGGAGGGTTGCCAGGGATAGTCAGCATCTCTTCCCCTTCGGCATCCAGACGAGGTACGGCATTCAGCAAACCAATTGAATACGGATGAACGGGTTTATAAAAGACATCCCGCGCGCTACCGTATTCCATAGTACGTCCGGCGTACATCACCAGAACTTTATCGCAAATACCGGCAACAACCCCCAGGTCGTGGGTGATCATGATAATCGCGGTGTTGAATTCACTTTTCAGTTCATTCAGCAGCGTCATGATTTGCGCCTGTACCGTCACATCGAGTGCGGTGGTCGGCTCATCGGCTATCAGTAATTTAGGCCTGCACAATAGCGCCATGGCGATCATTACGCGCTGACGCATGCCGCCGGAGAATTCATGCGGATACATTTTCATGCGCTTACGCGCTTCCGGCATTTTCACCGCATCCAGCATTCTGACAGACTCTTCAAAAGCTTCCGCTTTGCTCATGCCTTTATGCAGCATCAGAACTTCCATCAACTGCTCGCCGACCCGCATGTACGGATTGAGAGAAGTCATCGGGTCCTGGAAAATCATCGAGATTTGCTCGGCGCGCAGTTTGTTCAGCTCACGTTCCGGTAAGTTCAGAATTTCACGCCCATTGAAGGTTGCAGAACCCCCGATACGGCCATTTGCGGCCAGCAGGCCCATCAGAGCAAACGCCGTTTGCGATTTGCCCGAACCGGACTCACCGACAATACCCAACGTTTCTCCGGCTCGCAGAGAAAAATTTAAATCGTTTACTGCGGTAACATCGCCATCGGGGGTGGCAAACGTCACGCGCAGATCTTTTACGTTCAGCAGTGCGTTAGCCTGTTGTTGCGCGAGCGGCGCGGTAGAGGTTTCAATTACGCTCATGGCTGCACTCCTTAACGGTCTTTCGGGTCGAGGGCATCACGCAGGCCATCGCCAATAAAGTTAAAACAGAACAAAGTGACCACCAGGAAACCTGCCGGGAACAGCAGCAGCCATGGTGAGACTTCCATCGAGTTGGCACCATCACTGAGCAGCGCGCCCCAACTACTTAACGGTTCTTGCGTACCTAATCCCAAAAAGCTCAGGAAGGATTCAAACAGAATCATGCTCGGCACCAGCAATGAAGCGTATACCACCACTACGCCCAGCACGTTCGGCACAATATGACGGATAACGATGCGTACGGTAGACACTCCACCCACTTGTGCTGCTTCAATGAACTCTTTGCGCTTGAGACTCAGCGTTTGTCCACGCACGATACGCGCCATATCGAGCCAGGAGACCATTCCGATAGCAACAAAAATCAGCAGGATATTTTGTCCAAAGAAGGTAACCAGCAGGATCACAAAGAACATGAAAGGGAAGGAGTTGAGGATTTCCAGCAGACGCATCATCACCGAGTCGATTTTACCGCCGAGATAGCCCGACAGAGAGCCGTACAGCGTACCAACGACTACCGCCACCAGCGCCGCGGCAATGCCGACCATCAGCGAGATACGCCCGCCAATCGCCACACGAACCAGCAGGTCACGACCCGACGAGTCGGTGCCGAAATAGTGTCCGGACTCCGTATCCGGCGCGCTGGACATCATGCCCCAGTCGGTATCGAAGTAGGTAAACTGCGACAGCATCGGCGCCAGCGTCACAAACAACGCAATGATCACCAGCACCACCAGGCTTGCTACCGCCGCGCGGTTATGCATAAAGCGTCGACGCGCGTCTTGCCACAGGCTGCGGCCTTCGACCTCCAGCTTTTCACTGAAATTCTCCAGCGCTTCGCTGTTTTTCTTACTTAACATCATAGCGAGCTCCAGTATCAGTAACGAATTTTCGGGTCGATAACGGCATACAGCACATCGACAATCGCGTTAAACACGATGGTCAGCGTACCCACCAGAATGGTCAGGCTCAGAACCAGCGAATAGTCGCGGTTTAACGCGCCATTGACGAACAGTTGGCCAATGCCCGGCAAACCATAGATGGTTTCAATAACCATCGAACCGGTGATAATGCCGACAAATGCTGGCCCCATATAGGACAGCACGGGCAACAGCGCAGGTTTTAACGCATGGCGGAAAATAATCCGCCGCATCGGCAGCCCTTTAGCGCGTGCGGTACGAATAAAGTTAGAGTGCAGTACTTCAATCATCGAGCCGCGAGTAATACGGGCGATACTGGCGATATAGGCCAGTGACAAGGCCACCATCGGCAGGATCATAAATTTCAGCGCCCCGCCGTTCCAGCCCCCGCCGGGTAGCCATTTCAAGGTTATGGCAAATATCATGACCAATAAGGGAGCGACCACGAAACTGGGGATAACGACCCCGGTCATTGCCACCCCCATCACCGTGTAGTCCCAGCGCGTATTTTGCTTCAGCGCGGCTATCACCCCGGCGCTAACGCCCACGAGGACGGCCAGAATAAAGGCGGCAGCGCCAAGCTTCGCAGAAACCGGAAAGCTCGAGGCAACGAGGTCGTTTACCGTATAGTCTTTATATTTAAAGGATGGCCCAAAATCGCCATGTGCCAGCTGCTTCAGATAGCTGAAGTACTGCGTCGAGATAGGATCATTCAGATGATATTTCGCTTCAATATTTGCCAGTACCTCTGGCGGTAACGCGCGTTCTCCGGTAAATGGGCTTCCCGGCGCAAGGCGCATCATAAAGAATGAAATTGTAATAAGAATAAATAGCGTCGGAATCGCTTCCAGACAGCGACGTAATATGAATTTTAACATTGCCCGTACCTTCTGGCGTGTGCCTTTATACCCGTCACACTTCAAGCTGCAGATGCGTTGGCTTTACTCGCTCACGCCAGTCACTTACTTAAGTAAGCTCCTGGCGATTCGCTGCGTTGCCGCCTTCCTGCAACGTGAATTGTTTAGGGTATACCTCTCTTTGTCCAAAGAGGTATTTATAGTTCGAAGAAAAAGACACTGTGGGGCAACCTTGATCGCCCCACGTCTTGCCATTAATGCTTGATAATATACAAGTCTTTAACGTGGATATTATCCATCGGGTCTTTACCGGAGTATCCGCCAACCCATGGTTTCACCAGGCGGGCGTTCACATAGTAATAAACCGGTACAATCGCAGAATCTTTATCCAACTGCTGCTCTGCTTTTGAATACAGTTCGCTACGCTGTGCTTCGTCGGTCACTTTCAGCGTATCCGCAATCAGCTTATCAAACGCCGGGCTCTTATAATGGACGGTGTTGTTAGAGCTGTCGGAAAGCACCATGTTCAGGAAGGAGGTTGGTTCGTTGTAATCCGCACACCAGCCAGCACGCGAAACATCATAGTTACCCTGATGACGCGTATCGAGGAATGTTTTCCACTCCTGATTTTCCAGCTTCACGTTGGCGCCCAGATTTTTCTTCCAGATAGATGCCGCGGCGATAGCCAGCTTCTTGTGCAGGTCTGAGGTATTATACAGCAGGTCAAAGGTCAACGGTTTTTCAGCGGTATAACCGGCTTCAGCCAGCAGTTTTTTCGCTTCTTCGTTACGTTTTTCCTGAGACCATTTGAACCACTCTGGCTCAACCAGTTTCGCGCCATCTGTGTAAGGAGGGGTAAAGCTATACGCAGGCAGGTCGCCCTGATTTTTCACTTTGTTGACGATAATGTCACGATCCATCGCCAGTTTCAGGGCAGTACGGACACGAACATCGTTGAACGGCGCTTTCTGGTTGTTGATTTCGTAATAATAGGTGCACAGATACGGGTCAACGTGAACTTCGTTCGGGATTTCTTTTTTCAGTTTCTGGAATAACTCGATCGGCATGTTGTTATAGGTCATGTCGATTTCGCCGCTGCGATAGCGGTTAACGTCAGTCACTTCAGAAGCAATTGGCAGGTAGGTCACCTGGTTAATCACCGTTTTAGCGTTGTCCCAGTAATTGGCATTACGTTCAAGTACAATGCGCTCGTTGACCACCCAATCTTTCAGTTTGTATGCGCCATTGGTGACGATATTAGCGGGCTGGGTCCATTTCTCACCGTATTTTTCAACCGCTGCTTTAGGAACCGGTGAAACAGATGAGTGCACAAGCAGTTTGTAGAAATAAGGAACAGGCTCGCTCAGAGTGACTTCAAAGGTATGGTCATCAAGAGCTTTAACACCGAGATCGGTGACCGGCTTTTTGCCGGCGATAATATCATCAATATTGACGATGTGACCGTACTGCAAATAACTGGCGTACGGTGACGCGGTATTTGGGTTAGCCAGTCGTTGCCAGCTATACACGAAATCTTGCGCGGTGACAGGCGTGCCGTCAGACCACTTAGCATCTTTACGCAGATGGAATGTCCAGACTTTAAAATCTTTATTTTCCCATTTTTCAGCCACGCCAGGCGATGGTTTGCCATCGACATCACTGATTAATAAACCTTCAAACAGATCGCGGCTAATGTTGGATTCAGGTACACCTTCGATTTTATGCGGATCGAGCGACTGAACTTCCGAACCATTATTACGCACCAGAGTCTGCTTTTCAGCAAGCTGTACTCCCGCTGGCACAACTGCCGCCGTGGCAACATTTCCAGCGACTAGCGCAGTTAAGATCCCCGCAGCTACTAAACTTTTTTTGGTGATGTTAGTCATTGTGTTTGTACTCCCTCATTATTATGGCTGGTTTTTTAACCAGACTGTTAATCCTGTCAGGATCACTGTACGGCATCGGAGATTTTCTGCCGTCAGGTCGTTTTTTGTTTTACTGCTTGCTATCACCGACTTTATTTATTCTGGCGATTCGTATGACCGCCTTACGTCGATTATCTACGTGCCTCCCCTGCCGGAAACACGCTATTACCCTGTTGAGAGAAACTAACTGCAAATGATTCTCATCAACGTGAATTCTTCTGCATAATACCTGGCCGGAAAGTATCAAATGCGTTTCTTAACCGCCAATACATTTTACAAATTTGTTAACCAATTCTCTTTTATTGGAAATAAATCTCACTAAGAAAGTCTTACGAATGAAGGCTTTTTATAAAAAATCTATAAAAATCAATGCACTACATCAAGCGCGGTGTTAACTACCCTGTCCGGAGTCAACATCATGCCAAAATGCACATAAATTTAACAATTGGTTATTAATTAGCACATTCAACTGAAAAAAACGCTGAAATAACTAATAACATTTCGATAATCCTTCAGCAAGCCCCAGAGTATGATGTTAATTAAATAACAGCGATATCAGACTCTCTCTGGCGGACGGATGAGTGTTACATTCATAAAATCAATGAATAAACAAATGAATAACCATCAGCATTTTTTATTATTACTATGCTGATTTTCAACTTTAGTGAGAAGTTTTACTAATAATGAAAGGAAACGGAGCCGCAAGCGGCTCCGTTTATCCCGCAGAGGGATATCAGGCAAGCAAACCGGGGAAAATGGACTTGATTCCAGTCACGATGAATTCGATCCCCAGAGCCATCAACAACAACCCCATAATACGCGTAATGACGTTGATGCCGGTCTGGCCTAACAGTCGTACCAGCCATGGCGCCATGCGAAACAGTCCCCAACAGCACAGGGCAAACAACGCAATCGCGACGAAAAAGCCAAACAGGTTAATTGCACTGTGATAGCGCGTACCCCAAACGATAGTTGAGCTTATCGCCCCAGGCCCCGCCATCAGCGGCAACGCCAGTGGCACTACACCAATACTTTCACGAATTGCTGTTTCTGATTTTTCCTGTTTATTTTGCTTATCTTCGCCAAGTTTTCCGCTAATCATCGACATCGCGATAGTCACTACCAGAATGCCGCCGGCAATCCTGAACGAATCGATCGAGATACCGAAGAGTTGCAAAATACCGTCGCCAAGGAACAGTGAAGTCCACAGGATGATAGCAACTGACAGGTTTGCAGTGAGGTTGGTTTTGTTTCGCGCAGCAGCCGTTTGATAGCTGGTCATACTGATAAAGACAGGGATGATCCCTACCGGGTTGACCAATGCAAATAACCCAATGAAAAATTTAAAATAGACAGGAAAATCAAATAGCGTTTGGATCACGGTTAGCTCCGAAGCGTTAGCCGGATAAAATGAGTCATAAAAATTGATAAAATCCGCGCTGAAGATACGCCTTTTGTCAGCATACTTCACCTCCTATCTGCGTATATCTACGTAAATACGCTACCAATAGTTAGTGTTATTAATATGTATTGAATATGCTAATGTTATTAGCATTCACCCCATCAATTTGTTAACACTTACCGATAAACGCTAAAAGGGCCTGCTGAAAGGTGTCAGCTTTGCTAAATCTTGATCCAGATCACGCAATTACTACTCAGAAGTGAGTAATCTTGCTTACGCCACCTGGAGATAACGCGTTAGAGTTAACTGGCGCTAGTGCATAAGCTCTTTTAGTAAATCAAGGTAAAGTGGACGTTAATTAACCGTTTGATTTTCAAAACGTTACACAAATTTTCGTCGGTCTGTCTATACTCTCGTATCGAGCAGATGATTTACTAAAAAAGTTTAACATTATCAGGAGAGCATTATGGCTGTTACTAATGTCGCTGAACTTAACGCACTTGTAGAGCGCGTAAAAAAAGCCCAGCGTGAATATGCCAGTTTCACTCAAGAACAGGTTGACAAAATCTTCCGTGCCGCCGCTCTGGCAGCCGCAGACGCTCGAATCCCTCTCGCGAAAATGGCCGTTGCCGAATCTGGCATGGGCATCGTCGAAGATAAAGTGATTAAAAACCACTTCGCTTCCGAATACATTTATAACGCATATAAAGACGAAAAAACCTGTGGCGTGCTGTCTGAAGACGACACTTTCGGTACCATTACCATTGCTGAACCGATCGGTATCATCTGCGGTATCGTTCCAACCACCAACCCGACTTCTACTGCAATCTTCAAATCTCTGATCAGCCTGAAGACGCGTAACGCCATCATATTCTCTCCGCACCCACGTGCTAAAGATGCAACCAACAAAGCAGCTGACATCGTTCTGCAGGCAGCCATCGCTGCTGGCGCCCCGAAAGATCTGATCGGCTGGATCGATCAACCTTCCGTAGAACTGTCTAACGCGCTGATGCACCACCCGGACATCAACCTGATCCTTGCAACAGGTGGCCCAGGCATGGTTAAAGCAGCATACAGCTCTGGTAAACCGGCAATCGGCGTAGGCGCAGGTAACACCCCGGTTGTTATCGATGAGACCGCTGATATCAAACGTGCTGTTGCATCTGTTCTGATGTCTAAAACCTTCGATAACGGCGTAATTTGTGCTTCTGAACAGTCTGTTGTCGTTGTTGACTCCGTCTACGACGCAGTGCGTGAGCGTTTCGCAACTCACGGCGGCTACATGCTGCAAGGCAAAGAGCTGAAAGCAGTCCAGGACGTTATCCTGAAGAATGGCGCGCTGAACGCGGCTATCGTTGGTCAGCCGGCATACAAAATTGCTGAACTGGCAGGCTTCTCCGTACCAGAAACCACTAAGATTCTGATTGGTGAAGTTAAAGTTGTTGACGAAAGCGAACCGTTTGCTCACGAGAAACTGTCTCCAACGCTGGCAATGTACCGTGCGAAAGATTTCGAAGACGCCGTTATTAAAGCTGAAAAACTGGTTGCGATGGGCGGTATCGGTCATACCTCTTGCCTGTACACCGACCAGGACAATCAGCCAGAACGTGTTGCTTACTTCGGTCAGATGATGAAAACCGCACGTATCCTGATTAACACCCCAGCATCTCAGGGTGGTATCGGTGACCTGTACAACTTCAAACTCGCGCCTTCCCTGACTCTGGGTTGTGGTTCCTGGGGTGGTAACTCCATCTCTGAAAACGTTGGTCCTAAGCACCTGATCAACAAGAAAACCGTTGCTAAGCGAGCTGAAAACATGTTGTGGCACAAACTTCCGAAATCTATCTACTTCCGTCGTGGCTCTCTGCCAATCGCACTGGATGAAGTGATTACCGATGGTCACAAACGTGCGCTGATCGTGACCGACCGCTTCCTGTTTAACAATGGCTACGCTGACCAGATCACTTCTGTTCTGAAAGCTGCTGGCGTTGAAACCGAAGTGTTCTTTGAAGTTGAAGCTGACCCAACTCTGAGCGTTGTACGTAAAGGTGCTGAGCTGGCTAACTCCTTCAAACCAGACGTGATCATCGCGCTGGGTGGTGGTTCCCCGATGGACGCCGCGAAAATCATGTGGGTTATGTACGAACATCCAGAAACCCACTTCGAAGAACTGGCGCTGCGCTTTATGGACATCCGTAAACGTATCTACAAGTTCCCGAAAATGGGCGTGAAAGCGAAGATGGTTGCCGTCACCACCACTTCCGGTACCGGCTCTGAAGTAACTCCGTTTGCGGTCGTTACTGACGATGCAACGGGTCAGAAATATCCGCTGGCTGACTATGCGCTGACTCCGGATATGGCGATTGTTGACGCCAACCTGGTTATGGATATGCCGAAGTCACTGTGTGCGTTCGGTGGTCTGGATGCAGTAACTCACGCTCTGGAAGCTTACGTTTCCGTACTGGCTTCTGAGTTCTCTGACGGTCAGGCTCTGCAAGCGCTGAAACTGCTGAAAGAAAACCTGCCAGCGTCTTACCATGAAGGTTCTAAAAACCCGGTAGCGCGTGAGCGTGTACACAGTGCAGCAACCATCGCCGGTATCGCGTTTGCTAACGCCTTCCTGGGTGTATGTCACTCAATGGCGCACAAGCTGGGTTCTCAGTTCCACATTCCTCACGGTCTGGCGAACGCCCTGCTGATCAGCAACGTTATTCGTTATAACGCCAACGACAACCCGACTAAACAGACTGCATTCAGCCAGTACGACCGTCCGCAGGCTCGTCGTCGCTACGCTGAAATCGCAGACCATCTGGGTCTGAGCGCACCGGGTGACCGTACTGCTGCAAAAATCCAGAAACTGCTGGCCTGGCTGGAAGAAATCAAAGCTGAACTGGGTATTCCTAAGTCTATCCGTGAAGCTGGCGTTCAGGAAGCTGACTTCCTGGCACACGTGGACAAACTGTCTGAAGATGCGTTTGATGACCAGTGTACTGGTGCTAACCCACGTTATCCGCTGATTGCTGAACTGAAACAGATCCTGCTTGATACCTACTACGGTCGCGAATACAGCGAAGGCCAGGCCGCCGCTAAGACTGAAGCAGTAGCAGCACCGAAAGCTGAGAAGAAAGCGAAGAAATCCGCTTAATTCGTCCAGATAAGTTTTAGTTTCACCATAAACGGTCCCTGATGGGACCGTTTTTTTTACGTCTTGCTTTTTTAAAATCGGCGTATGACCCTTCAGCAGCGTGTAGAGAAGTGTGACCAGGAGGATATGAGAATATCGTCAGGAGAGAGTCTGACAGGGTAGCGAACATTAGCGAATGGTCGTAAGCCTACCCCGTGCTAATAAGCGCCCAGAAGCGCGTAGAGTTAGTCGTGGCAATGCCGTTCTTGTATCGCCGTCAGAGAGCCCTCAGACTGTGCCTGTTTATAATGCTTACGACATACCGATACATAGCGTTCATTCCCACCGATCACCACCTGCTCGCCCTCATTATAAGGTCTTCCAGACTGATCAAGTCGTAACACCATGCTGGCCTTACGCCCACAGAAACAAATGGTTTTTAATTCAACCAGTTTATCTGACCATGCCAGCAGGTATTCGCTACCGCCAAATAACTCACCGCGGAAATCTGTGCGCAACCCATAGCACAGCACGGGAATATCCAGCCGATCGACCACTTCAGATAATTCATAAACCTGCTGTCGAGTCAGAAACTGCGACTCATCCACCAGTACGCAGTGAATTCTTTGCTGTTCATTCTCAGCGCGAATCTCTTCGAACAATGATGAATTTTGGTTAAACAATTTTGCAGGTGACGACAGACCTATACGTGAACTTACTTTTCCAGCGCCAAAGCGGTCATCAATTTCCGCTGTATATACAACGGCACGCATCCCACGTTCCTGATAATTGTACGAAGATTGCAGCAATGCAGTCGACTTACCGGCATTCATTGCAGAATAGTAAAAATATAGCTGTGCCATTGAGCGTAGGCCCTCACCCGGGGAAATAAATATGGGCGGGATTGTAGCATATTTCACGAAAGTGTCGGTGTAGCGTTGTCCGCAAAGGCGTATAAATGCACGTGCATACTCGTTCAGTGATGCCTAAATAACCGGCCCTTTAAGCTACAAGGGAGCGTGAGTACACTCAGACATAGCTCAGGCAGCCTGAAACTGGACGGGTATATACACACTCTTTCACAAATAGTGCTCATGAAATTTATCCATGCCACTTATCTTCTTGCGGCAATAAAGAAACCCTTTCCTTATTGTTATTGAATCTACCCACTGTCACCATGTATTAGTGAATTCATGTAAGCAAAACTAATACAAAAGGTTGAAATCACTGCAAAGAGATACTATTTGTACACCATAAAATGTGACCTGAATCTTGAATTTTTACTCTCAGCCGCGGAGAAGCCCCCTCACCAATAAGCCTTTTTTATGCCCAACATCGTGGTGAATTTAAGACAGATGAATTAATTCTGATACTAAATAAAGCGCAATTTTGAATTCCTTACATTCCTGGCTATTGCACAACTGAATTTATCGCTCTATTATTAGCTCAACAAACCACCCCCAATATAAGTTTGAGATTACTACAATGAGCGAAGCACTTAAAATTCTGAACAACATCCGTACTCTTCGTGCGCAGGCAAGAGAATGTACTCTGGAAACGCTTGAAGAAATGCTGGAAAAATTAGAAGTTGTTGTTAGCGAGCGCCGTGAAGAAGAAAGCGCTGCAGCTGCTGAAGTTGAAGAACGTACTCGTAAACTGCAACAATATCGTGAAATGCTGATCGCTGACGGCATTGATCCGAACGAACTGCTGAATAGCATGGCTGCTGTTAAATCTGGCACCAAAGCTAAACGCGCTGCGCGTCCGGCTAAATATAGCTACGTTGACGAAAACGGTGAAACTAAAACCTGGACTGGCCAGGGTCGTACACCGGCTGTGATCAAAAAAGCGATGGAAGAACAAGGTAAACAACTGGACGATTTCCTGATCAAGGAATAATTCAGAAATAGTTTGCTTAAAATCCCGCCACTGGCGGGATTTTTTTTACCTGTACTTCACACAGTCCCTACCCGGATTAGGTATAAAAAAACGGTGCTGGATTAGCAGCACCGTTCAGACCTGATAATACCAGGAGGTTACTTCTTAATACCCATCTCATCTTCCAGCCAGGCTTTAAATTCAGCGCCGAGAGTATTATGGCGAATACCATATTCAACGAACGCCTGCATATAGCCCAGCTTATTACCACAGTCATGGCTTTTGCCCTTCATGTGATAAGCTTCAACCGTTTCTTTTTCAATCAGCATATCGATAGCATCGGTCAGCTGAATTTCGTCACCCGCTCCCGGAGGCGTTTTTGCCAGCAGAGGCCAGATATCCGCACTGAGGACGTAGCGTCCCACCACGGCCAGATTAGATGGCGCAACATTCGCTTTCGGTTTTTCAACAACGCCAACCATCGGTACGCTTTCGCCTGGCGCTAATTCAACGCCTTTACAATCAACAACACCATAAGCGGTAACATCTTCTACCGGCTCAACCATAATCTGGCTGCTGCCTGTTTCATCAAAACGATGAATCATTTCGGCAAGGTTGTCGCGTGATAAATCAGATTCGTATTCGTCGAGAATCACGTCCGGCAGGATAACGGCAACCGGCTCATCACCAACAACCGGGTGCGCGCACAATACCGCGTGGCCCAGACCTTTGGCCAGCCCCTGACGCACCTGCATAATAGTGACATGCGGCGGACAAATAGATTGCACTTCTTCCAGAAGCTGGCGTTTTACACGTTTCTCCAGCATAGCTTCAAGTTCAAAACTGGTATCGAAGTGGTTTTCAATAGAATTTTTAGACGAGTGAGTTACAAGTACAATTTCAGTGATGCCCGCAGCAATACATTCGTTTACGACGTACTGAATTAATGGCTTATCAACCAACGGTAGCATCTCTTTCGGGATTGCTTTCGTAGCCGGTAACATCCTGGTTCCTAATCCCGCAACCGGGATAACGGCCTTTTTGACTTTTGAATTAAGGGCAGCCATTTAAAACTCTCCTGGACTGTTCATGTATTGAACGTGTTCATCAATCTGTATCGCATCCAAGTATATCAGTACCGCGACAAGCTTCTGGTCTGAAAAGGACGCGCATCGGTATAATTAAGATAAATACGAATAAATCTGGCGCTGATAGTAGCACTCACAACATGAGGGGGGTGAGCCAATTTCATTCCCACTCCTATCGGTTGTTCATTCCGCAGACAACATCAGGCGCAGGCGACCACCTGCCCCCCAAATTTGGCACTGCCAGGACTCGCAACGTTGGCTCAGTTGATTAAGATATGCATTCCCTAAGGTTCCTAACGGAACACCATTGCTGATTTGTACATTGTGGGAACCTGTATTTAATGTCGCATTCAGCCCCGCTGATACCAAAATCAGGTTTTTTAATCCGCTGTGGTAATAGCCAACCAGCAGAGGAAATTGTCCGGGCAAATTAGCCTGACGCAATAAATGGTTTACCTGTTTCAATAACGCACCCAGCTCTGGCAATCGTTGGTTTTGATGCGCCAGTTGTTCCTGCAGCAAACCGTTAAATAGCGCACGCAGTAATAATGCCGCCAGAACGCCATTATCCCCTGCCCGCGTCACATCCAGACAATAAAACGCAAGGTCATGGTCCGATAGCGGCGCAATATCCAGTACCAGCCCCGGCTGATCGGCGGCCACCAGCTGGCGATAGTTGATCCGACATTGCGAAATCACTTGCGACACCGGAGGCTGTAATTCTTGCAACAGCTTCGCTGCAGCAGCAGGATCACCAACCATCGCATCCCAGTCGCGAAATAGCCGCTCTTCTTCTTCCACGCGTGAATTAAACATATTGGGATACAGGCAGGCAAAAACCGTTTCTCGCAGGCGATTAAGATCTTTCACCGGCTTTAACAGGACGTCATCGACACCCAATCGTAGCGCTTTGGCTATGTCGGACATATTTTCCGTCGCTGATATCACCAGGATTGGGGTCTGATCGCCACGATTACGCAGATACTCCACCAGCTTGAGACCATTCATGCGTGGCATAGCCAGGTCGCAGATCATCAGGTCGGGTTTAAAATGCCCGAGTAAATCCAGTGCTTCAAGTCCGTCGCCAGCTACCGCCGTTGTCGCTCCCAAAGAGGAAAACCATGAGTCCATGAGTGAGCGAAATACCGGCTCATCCTCAACGATAAGAATCTGTTTTCCGACCAATGGCTGCGTCATATTCTCCCCCCTGACTGGCTTTAGTAAATAGTGGCATGCTATTGCTACTCACGCCTGTCAGAATTTGCTTAAGTGTTAATAAAAAAATGCGTTAGACGTTGGTTTTCACCAGGGGTAGAAGCTCATCCATTTTCTTCTCGACCGCCAGTTGTCCGGCAGCAATTGCTGCGCTGGCACGGTGAAAATCCAGCGTGGATATTTGCGGACAGAACGGCTGAATCAGGATATCTGGCGGGTCACCGGCCATACGGTTACGTTTCAGACGGTTTTCCAGAACCTGAATAGACGTCGTCATGATCTCCATCGCCGTCGGCGCGGTCACCGTACGCCTGGCCGTTATATTGCTCAAGCGCTCTTTCAGGCGGGCACGCCATGAGAGTTCGTCAGCATCCTCACCCGTTTCGGTATCACTGCTGACGTTGAAGGAGAGTAAATCTTGCTGCATGAGATGCGCATCGTGTTGCAGATCAACGGCAATAACAATGTCGGCGCCCAGCGCACGGGTTAGAGACACAGGAACGGGATTTACCACCGCGCCATCGACCAGCCAGTAACCATTATGCGCCACGGGAGACATCAAACCAGGAATACTGCAGGAGGCCCGGACAGCCAGGTGCAAATCACCTTCGGTGAACCATAGCTCCCGCCCCGTACTCAGATTAGTTGCCACTGTGGCGAAACGTCGGGTGCATTGCTCAATCGCTTCTACCGGCATGACATTACGGTACTGATTAAAAACCCGTTCACCACGCAGTAAACCGCCCCTACGCCACGAGAGGTCCATCAGACGTAAAACGTCCCAATAGCTGAAAGAACAAACCCACTGTTCTAGAGCAGGTAACTTATTGCATGCGTAGGCTGCACCAACCAGCGAACCAATGGAGCACCCTGCCACGATATCAACATCAATGCCCATATGCTTTAGGGCTTTAATAACGCCAATATGCGACCAACCTCGCGCCGCGCCGGAACCTAGCGCCAGCCCAATTTTTATTTTTCTCATTGTACGTACAAACTTCCCCTGGCTTGCAGACGTAGCAACATCGCTACCGCTCAGTTAACATAGTGCCACTCTGGCGTTTTTACGCCGTTTTTTTATTCCAGGGAGTACTTTGTGTCTCAGCTTTGTCCCTGTGGTAGCGCTGTCGAGTATAGCCTATGTTGCTACCGTTATGTGTCCGGCGCGCAAGTAGCACCTACGCCGTCACATCTCATGCGTTCTCGTTACTGCGCTTTTGTGATGAAAGACGCAGATTACCTTATCAGAACCTGGCATCCGGACTGTCATGCCGCCGCGTTTCGCGACGACATTATCGCAGGATTTGCCCACACCGAATGGCTCGGGCTGAACGTTTTTGAACAAGACACGGCAGACACAGATAATGTCGGCTATGTCAGCTTTGTTGCACGGTTTTCTGAACAAGGTAAAACAGGCGCAATTATCGAGCGCTCTCGTTTTTTAAAAGAAAACGGTCAGTGGTACTATATAGACGGTACACGCCCTCAAATTGGACGAAACGATACCTGCCCTTGTGGCTCCGGTAAAAAATTTAAAAAGTGCTGCGGCTAATCAACGCCCGACAGTATCAATTTTGCAAACATTCTCAACAGGATCACCGCTGCAAATGCATTCATTACAACGAAAAGTGCTGCGTACTATTTGCCCCGACCAAAAAGGTCTGATCGCACGCATTACGAATATCTGTTACAAGCATGAACTGAACATCGTGCAAAACAATGAGTTCGTGGACCACCGTACCGGGCGCTTTTTTATGCGTACCGAACTGGAGGGTATTTTTAACGACGTCACGCTGCTTGCCGATCTGGATAGTGCCCTACCCGATGGCTCCATTCGTGAATTAACGCCAGCAGGACGCCGCCGTATCGTCATTTTGGTCACCAAGGAAGCACATTGTCTGGGCGACCTGTTAATGAAGGCCAATTATGGCGGTCTGGATGTTGAAATCGCGGCAGTTATCGGCAACCACGAAACGCTGCGCCCTTTGGTTGAACGGTTTGATATTCCGTTTGAGCTGGTCAGCCACGAAGGTTTAACGCGTGACGAACACGACCAGAAAATGGCCGACGCTATCGACGCGCACCAACCAGACTATGTCGTGCTGGCAAAATACATGCGCGTTTTGACGCCAACGTTTGTTTCACGCTTCCCGAATAAGATTATCAATATCCACCATTCATTCCTGCCGGCGTTTATTGGTGCTCGTCCTTACCATCAGGCTTATGAGCGCGGTGTGAAGATCATCGGCGCAACGGCTCACTACGTGAATGATAACCTCGATGAAGGTCCAATCATTATGCAGGACGTGATTCACGTTGATCACACCTACACCGCAGAAGACATGATGCGTGCGGGTCGTGACGTTGAGAAAAATGTATTAAGCCGCGCACTGTATCAAGTGCTGGCTCAACGCGTGTTTGTTTACGGCAACCGAACGATTATTCTGTAATCGATTGATAATTTAATTGGTTACCTTTACATCTTTACGCGTAAAAATCAGGCAACCAGTTCTTTTTTATCAACGGAATACTTTACAGGGGCGCATCATTTGATATGATGCGCCCCGCTTCCAACGGAAGCAGGCCAGTAACTAGCATTACCCCTGGTGGGGTTCCCGAGCGATCATAAGGGAGCTGACTGCAAATCTGCCGTCAACGACTTCAAGGTTCGACTCGAGCGATAGTGAGAGAACGTTGCCGCAGGCAACGGCCCGAAGGGTGAGGAGCTTTAGCTCCGAATAATCCTTCTCACTATAGAATGCAAGCAGCATAATGAATTTACCCTGTGGTGGGGTTCCCGAGCGGCCAAAGGGAGCAGACTGTAAATCTGCCGTCATCGACTTCGAAGGTTCGAATCCTTCCCCCA
>NZ_JAOWDR010000058.1:0-55825 GCF_030334525.1 Citrobacter sp. Ce119 | reverse complement strand
CCATCACTTCATAAAGCAACACACCCAATTCATCTGCAATGCCCTATATTCTGCCCATGCGGGAAGGATGAGAAACTTCGACTAAGGTTCGATTCGAGCGTAGCGAGAAAGCGTTGCCAAAGGCAACGACCCGAAGGGCGAAGCGCGCAGCGCTGAGTAATCCTTCCCCCACCACCATCACTTCATAAAGCAACACACCCAATTCATCTGCAATGCCCTATATTCTGCCCATGCGGGAAGGATGAGAAACTTCGGCTAAGGTTCGATTCGAGCGTAGCGAGAAAGCGTTGCCAAAGGCAACGACCCGAAGGGCGAAGCGCGCAGCGCTGAGTAATCCTTCCCCCACCACCATCACTTCCTAAAGCAACACACCTCATTCATCTGCAATGCCCTAATTTGCCTGATGCGCTGCGCTTATCAGACCTACAAAGCTCACTGACACCTGTGTAGGCCGGATAAGGTGTTAACGTCGCCATCCGGCAAACAGGCATAAAAAAACCCCGCCGGAGCAGGGTTTTGTCTTGAACAGATAACCGATTAGTGACGCGCGCGAACAATCTGGTATTTGCGTGTCAGATATTCGACCGGAACGCTCCAGATGTGTACCAGACGCGAGAACGGGAACAACAGGAACAGCGTCATACCCAGCACCAGGTGCATACGGAAAATGAACGCAACACCATCCAGATATTGAGACGCTCCGCCCTGGAAAGTCACCACTGTCTGCGCCCAGTTCACCAGCTTCATCATCTCGCTACCGTCCATATGCTGGGCGGAGAACGGAATGGTCAGCAGGCCCAGCGCACACTGAATCACCAGCAGCGAGAGGATCAAAATATCCGCTCCGGTGGTGGTCGCCCGCACGCGTGGGCTGAACAGACGACGTTTTAGCAGCAGTACGCCACCAATCAGACACATCAAACCACTGGCACCGCCCGCGAACATTGCCATCTTTTGTTTCACTTCAAGCGGCAACCACGCTTCATACATCCAGTGTGGCGTCAGCATGCCAAGGAAGTGCCCGGCAAAAATCCCCAGGATCCCGATATGGAACAGGTTTGACGCCAGGTTCATCCCTTTGCGATCCAGCATCTGGCTGGAGGCCGCACGCCAGGTATATTGCCCATAGTCATAACGCAGCCAGCTGCCGATCAGAAAGACAGAACCCGCAATGTACGGATAGATGTCAAAGAAGAACGTATTCAGGAAGTGCATTATTGCTGTCCTCCAGTGGTGATATTCAGATACTGCGGCGCAACGGCCCCGGCAAAACGACGCTGGTGAGCGGAGATTTCCGACTCGCCACACCCCTGATCGGCGAAGAATTTTACCTGCTCTTCTTCCCAGACCGCATCCAGCGCTTGTGGGGTATCATCACGTGCTTCATCCGCAATTTTTTCAGCCACTTTGTCGCTGTCGATAACGGTATTCGCCAGTTTTAACAGCAGATCGAACAGCACCGCATAACGGCTTTCACGCTGTTGCAAACGAGCGCTGAGCAAAGCCAGAATCGGCGCGATATCCTGCAAACCACCTAACGCTTCGCTTTTCGGCAACTGCGCAAGGTATTCCAGATACAGCGGCAGATGATCGGGAAGTTCGCGGCTGTCGAGCTGCAAACCGTGCTGCTCATACTGCGCCATCAGATCAACCATCGCCTGACCGCGGTCGCGGGACTCACCGTGAACATGTTCAAACAGCAGCAGCGATGTGGCGCGGCCACGGTCAAACAGTTCGCTGTAGGCGGCCTGTACATCCAGCATGTCCTGCGCGGTCAGATCGCGCAGGAAAACGCCCAGGGTCTGGGCATTCTCTTTATCCAGGTTCTCAGATGACGCGAGTGCATCGAAAAGTTCCTGCTGATGCTGCCACAGGGCAGCATCCGGGTACTCGAGCAGACGCGAAACAATGACGAGTTCAATCATTGGTGTGGCTCCGTTTTGCTGGTCACATCAACAGCGTCAATGCGGCGGCTGTTGAACAGATTGAATTTAGTATCAGAACCATGGCAACCGTCGCCGAAGGTAAAGCCACAACCGCTTTTCTCCGGGAACGCGTCACGCGCCAGTTCGCGATGGCTGCTCGGTACCACGAAACGATCTTCGTAGTTGGCAATCGCCAGGTAACGATACATTTCCTGTGCCTGCGCTTCGCTTAAACCCACCTCTTCCAGCGCACGAGTATCAACTTTACCGTCAACGGTTTCCGCGCGTTTGTAGTGACGCATCGCCAGCATACGTTTCAGCGCTAACAGTACCGGCTGAGTGTCGCCTGCGGTCAGCAGATTCGCCAGGTACTGAACCGGGATACGCAGACTGTCAACGTCCGGCAGAATACCGTTGCTGCCAAGCTCACCCGCATCGGCGGCAGACTGAATCGGTGACAATGGCGGCACGTACCAAACCATCGGCAGCGTGCGATATTCCGGATGCAGCGGCAGCGCCAGCTTCCAGTCCATCGCCATTTTGTAAACAGGAGACTGCTGTGCGGCATCAATGACGCTCAGCGGAATGCCATCCTTCAGCGCCTGTTCAATAACAGCCGGATCGTTCGGATCGAGGAATACGTCCAGTTGACGCTGGTACAGATCTTTCTCGTGCTCGGTGCTTGCCGCACTCTCGATCGCATCCGCGTCATACAGCAGTATGCCGAGGTAACGGATACGACCGACGCAGGTTTCGGAGCACACGGTCGGTTGACCGGCTTCGATACGCGGGTAGCAGAAGATGCACTTCTCAGACTTCCCGCTCTTCCAGTTGAAGTAGATCTTCTTGTACGGGCAGCCGGTGATACACATACGCCAGCCGCGGCACTTATCCTGGTCGATCAGCACGATGCCATCTTCTTCACGCTTGTAGATAGCGCCGCTTGGGCAGGTTGCCACGCACGCCGGGTTAAGGCAGTGCTCACACAGACGAGGCAGGTACATCATGAAGGTGTTTTCGAACTGACCGTACATCGCCTTCTGCATGTTTTCGAAGTTCTGGTCTTTGGCGCGTTTTTCGAACTCGCCGCCCAGAATTTCTTCCCAGTTTGGACCGCTGGTGATTTTGTCCATCCGCTGACCGGTGATCAGCGAGCGTGGACGGGCAATCGGCTGCGCCTTACTGTCTGCCGGGGCGTTGTGCAACGTCTGGTAGTCAAAATCAAACGGCTCGTAGTAATCATCCATACCCGGCAGATGCGGGTTAGCAAAGATTTTACCCAGCAGCAGCGCTTTGTTACCCATGCGCGGCTGCAGTTTGCCATTAATTTTACGGATCCAACCGCCCTTCCATTTTTCCTGGTTTTCCCAGTCATTCGGAAAGCCAACGCCGGGCTTACTTTCGACGTTGTTGAACCAGGCGTACTCCATACCTTCGCGGCTGGTCCAGACGTTTTTACAGGTCACTGAACAGGTGTGGCAGCCGATGCACTTATCGAGATTCAGCACCATGCCGACTTGTGAACGAATTTTCATTTTACGCTCTCCTGTACCTGGTCATTGCCTTCGCCATCCAACCAGTTAATGTTCTTCATCTTACGTACAACTACGAACTCATCGCGGTTTGAACCGACGGTACCGTAGTAGTTAAAGCCGTAGGCCAGTTGCGCATAGCCGCCGATCATATGGGTCGGTTTCGGCGTAATACGGGTCACCGAGTTGTGGATCCCACCGCGCTGCTGGGTGATTTCTGAACCCGGCAGGTTAACGATACGTTCCTGCGCGTGGTACATCATGGTCATCCCAGCCGGCACACGCTGGCTGACAACTGCACGCGCCGTCAGTGCACCGTTGCTGTTGAAGACTTCGATCCAGTCGTTATCCTCAATACCCAGATCCTTCGCATCGACTTCGCTCATCCATACAATCGGGCCACCGCGTGACAGCGTCAGCATCAACAGGTTATCGCTGTAGGTGGAGTGGATACCCCATTTCTGGTGCGGCGTCAGGAAGTTGAGCGCTTTTTCCGGGTTACCGTTAGATTTCTCGCCGATTACCGCTTTCACGGAACGGGTGTCGATTGGCGGACGATAAACCAGCAGGCTTTCACCGAAGTCACGCATCCACTGATGATCCTGATACAACTGCTGCCGACCAGACAGCGTACGCCATGGGATCAGCTCATGAACGTTGGTATAACCGGCGTTATAAGACACATGTTCATCTTCCAGGCCTGACCAGGTCGGGCTGGAGATAATTTTGCGCGGCTGCGCCTGAATATCGCGGAAACGAATTTTTTCATCTTCTTTATTCAGCGCCAGATGCGTATGGTCACGGCCGGTAAATTCACTCAGCGCCGCCCAGGCTTTAACCGCTACCTGACCGTTAGTTTCCGGCGCCAGGGTGAGGATCATCTCTGCGGCATCAATAGCTGTATCCAGCATCGGCTGGCCTTTCGCCGGACCTTCAGCCTTGGTGTAGTTGAGCTTACGCAGCAGATCCATTTCGCTCTGGGTGTTCCAGGCAATCCCTTTACCGCCATTACCGATTTTTTCCATCAGCGGGCCGATGGAGGTGAAACGCTCATAGGTAGCCGGGTAATCACGTTCAACGGTCATGATATGCGGCGCGGTAACACCAGGAATCAGGTCACATTCACCTTTTTTCCAGTCCTTCACGTCTAACGGCTGCGCCAGTTCGGCAGCGGAGTCGTGCTGAATTGGCAGCGTGACGACATCGGTTTCTTTACCGAGGTGGCCCACGCAAACTTCAGAGAACTTTTTGGCGATAGCTTTATAGATTTCCCAGTCGCTCTTCGATTCCCAGGCCGGGTCAACGGCTGCAGACAGAGGATGAATAAACGGATGCATATCCGAGGTATTCATATCGTCTTTTTCATACCAGGTTGCGGTCGGCAGCACGATATCGGAATACAGACAAGTACTCGACAGGCGGAAGTCCAGCGTAACGACCAGATCCAGTTTGCCGTCCAGTCCGTTATCCTGCCATTCCACTTCTTCCGGCTTCACGCCGCTCTGCTGGCCGAGATCTTTGCCCTGAATACCATGTTCAGTACCCAGCAGATACTTCAGCATGTACTCGTGGCCTTTACCGGAAGAACCGAGCAGGTTAGAACGCCAGATAAACAGGTTACGCGGATGGTTTTTACCGTTTTCCGGCTGCTCTGCCGCAAAGCGAATAGAACCATCTTTCAGGGATTTAACGGTGTAGTCCACCGGCGTCATGCCTGCTTTCTGCGCTTCTTCGGCGATACGCAGCGGGTTAGTCCCTAACTGCGGCGCAGATGGCAACCAGCCCATACGTTCAGCGCGAACGTTAAAGTCAATCAAATGACCGCTGTAGCGGGATTTGTCTGCCATCGGGGACAGCAGTTCCTGCGCAGTAACCGTCTCATAGCGCCATTGGCTGGAGTGGTTATAGAAGTAGGAGGTGCTGTTCATATGACGAGGCGGACGCTGCCAGTCAAGCGCAAACGCCAGCGGCTGCCAGCCGGTTTGCGGGCGCAGTTTTTCCTGGCCGACATAGTGGGCCCAACCGCCGCCGCTCTGGCCGATACAGCCGCAGAACACCAGCATATTGATCAGGCCACGATAGTTCATATCGAGGTGATACCAGTGGTTCAGACCCGCACCGACGATAATCATCGAACGACCGTGCGTTTTATCGGCGTTATCCGCAAATTCGCGGGCGATGCGTACGATCTGAGAGCGCGATACGCCAGTGATTTTTTCTGCCCAGGCCGGTGTGTACGCTTTCACGTCATCGTAGCTGGTTGCGCAGTTTTCATCGTTCAGACCACGTTCCAGGCCGTAGTTGGCCATAGTCAGATCGTAAACGGTGGTCACCAGCGCGGTAGAGCCATCGGCGAGTTGCAGGCGCTTAACCGGCAATTTATGCAGCAGAATGTTTTCCAGTTCTACTTTGCTGAAGTGCTCGGTGCCTTCGCCGCCAAAGTACGGGAAGCCCACTTCGGCGATATCATCCTGGCTACCCAGCAGGCTGAGCTGCAGTTCGGTTTCATCACCAGACGTGCCGTCGCGCTGCTCGAGGTTCCATTTGCCTTTTTCACCCCAACGGAAGCCAATTGAACCGTTTGGCGCAACCATATCGCCGTTGCTGTTGATAGCGACGGTTTTCCATTCCGGATTATTTTCCTGGCCCAGGGAGTCAACCAGATCCGCTGCACGCAGCATACGACCAGCAGCATAGTAGCCGTCGCGCTCTTCGAGCATCACCAGCATTGGCATGTCGGTATAACGACGAACGTAGTCGGTGAAGTACTGGCTCGGGTTATCGAGGTGGAACTCGCGCAGCATGACGTGGCCCATCGCCATTGCCATTGCCGCATCGGTTCCCTGCTTCGGTGCCAGCCACAGGTCGCAGAGTTTGGCGATTTCTGCGTAGTCCGGGGTAATTGCTACCGTTTTGGTCCCTTTGTAGCGAACTTCGGTAAAGAAGTGTGCATCCGGAGTACGGGTCTGCGGGACGTTAGAGCCCCATGCAAGAATGTAGCTGGAGTTATACCAGTCAGCAGATTCCGGTACGTCAGTCTGCTCGCCCCAGGTCTGTGGGGAAGCCGGCGGCAGGTCACAGTACCAGTCATAAAAGCTCAGGCAGGTACCGCCAATCAGCGACATATAGCGTGCGCCGGAAGCATAAGAAACCATCGACATCGCCGGGATCGGTGAGAAGCCTGCGACACGGTCAGGACCATAGGTTTTGATGGTGTATACGTTAGATGCGGCAATCAGTTCATTCACTTCCTGCCATGAAGAGCGAACAAACCCACCACGACCACGCGCTTGTTTGAAGCTTTTTGCTTTATCGGCGTCTTCGATAATGGATGCCCATGCATCTACCGGATCGCTGTGCAGCTTTTTGGCTTCACGCCACATCTTCATCAGACGTTTGCGCATCAGTGGGTATTTCAGACGGTTAGCGCTGTAGAGATACCAGGAATAGCTTGCACCACGTGGACAGCCGCGAGGCTCGTGGTTAGGCATATCTGGACGCGTGCGTGGGTAGTCAGTTTGCTGGGTTTCCCAGGTCACCAGACCATTTTTCACATAGATTTTCCAGCTGCATGAGCCTGTGCAGTTTACCCCGTGGGTTGAACGTACGACTTTGTCATGCTGCCAACGCTGGCGGTATCCGTCCTCCCAGTCCCTGTTGGTATTGAGAAGCTGGCCATGCCCATCGGCAAAGGTTTCGCCCTTCTGCTTGAAGTAGCGAAACCGGTCCAGGAATTTACTCATCGGTTTTCTCCTGTAGGAGCCTGACGGCTCTCTGATAAATCGACATTGCTTGATTGAGTGCGAAGGTAACGCTCTGAAAGGGCGTGAGAATTGATAACGATCAAGGCAGGCAGGGATGAAAACAGAGGGTCGATTTTCACATACCCCCTTAGTGGGATATTAATAAATCAGTCAACATATTGAATTTAAATGATTTTATTAAAATCACTTATCATACAAATGTTAAATTCTTTATAAGTGGGTATTAAGGGGTATCCCCCCTGCCAGGCATATTACCCGCACCGTTTTCGCAGACTTACGTCATGGGCTCATATATAAGTATGTTGTAACTAATTTAGAGCAAAAAAAAGCGCGGTCTAACGCCGCGCAATGGATAATCAACTGCTACTACTTTTTTACTTTTTAGAATGACGTCCGTATACCGCCCAGGTGATAACCACACAAGCGACATAGAAAATCAGAAATACTTTCATCGCATCGACCGGAGATCCGGTTAATGCCAGGGACGTACCAAATGCTTTCGGGATAAAGAAGCCGCCGATCGCACCAATAGCTGAGATAAAGCCCAGCGCCGCCGCAGTGTCGGTTGCCGCCTCACGCATTGCTTTCTCTTCAGAACCCCCTTCAGCTTTCACTCTGTCCATCGTCAGCTTACGGAAGATAACGGAGATCATCTGGAAGGTTGAACCACTTCCCAGACCAGCCGTCAGGAACAACGCCAGGAACACCGCAAAGAAGGCGATAAAGTTGCCGCCGACACCGTTAGATGGCAACGTCAGGAACAGCAAGGCACTGAAAATAGCCATCAGTACGAAGTTCACCAGCGTAACGCGGGTTCCCCCCAGACGGTCAGAGATAGCCCCGCCCGCTGAACGAGCCAGCGCGCCAATCAACGGTCCAAAGAAGGCGTAATGCAGGATCTGCACCTCAGGGAACTGCGTTTTTGACAACATGGCAAAACCGGCAGAGAAACCGATGAATGAACCGAAGGTTGCCAGATACAGCAGGCTCATAATCCACAGATGCCCACGTTTCAGCACCGGCAATTGCTCTTTCAGCGACGCTTTTGAGGTTGCCAGTTCATTCATACCAAACCATGCAGCCAGCGTTAACACCGCAAGGAACGGTACCCAAATCCATGCGGCGTTTGCCAGATACAGCTGCGTACCATCCGGTTGTTCAACCCCGTGGCTACCAAATGCGGCAAAGATTGACAGTGAAACCACCAGCGGCGCAACCAACTGCATCACGCTGACGCCCATGTTGCCCAGACCACCGTTCAGACCCAGCGCACCACCCTGTTTCTGTTTTGGAAAGAAGAAGCTGATGTTTGCCATGCTGGACGCAAAGTTCGCACCAGCGAAGCCGCACAACAGGGAGATAATAATAAAGGTACTAAACGGCGTGGAGGTATCCTGCACCGCAAAACCTAACCATACGCAAGGAATGATCAGGATACCGGTGCTAAACGCCGTCCAGCGACGTCCACCAAACAGGGGAACCATAAAGGAGTACGGAACACGCAGCAGCGCGCCGGACACCGAAGGTAATGCCGTCAGCATGAACAGCTGTTCAGTGGTGAAATCAAATCCTACTTTCGGTAAGTTCACCGCCACGGCGCTAAATAACATCCACACGCAAAACGCCAGCAGCAAGCAAGGGACGGAAATCCACAGGTTACGACTGGCGATTCGTTGACCACGCTGCTGCCAGAAGGCGGGATCTTCCGGCCGCCATTCGGTAATTACAGCTCCAGATGCCCTTTCCGGGGCAGATGAGTGACTCATAGACACCTCTGATACTTGTTTCGATGCCTGCAACATTAGGGTTTACAGCTGGAGGTAAGTTGATATAAATCAAAGGAAAAGATGTCATTATTCATGCCTAAAATTTATCATTACCCTTAATGAGTACATAACTTCGGTAAAAAAGATGTGGTTTTTCACGCTTCTGTCGTCCCCTACTCCCCCTCGTCCTGGAACTCTCCCTCTACTGGCAATTAAGAGGTAGCCCGTTTGAGGTATGGGTATACTCCAGTGTATCGCCGAGAATAACGCCACTGCCTGCAGCAGAATCGTCATTCAATAAGGTTTTCTGAACAGCGAAAACCCGAAGGAACTAGTCACCATGTTTAAACGTTGTCTCTCCCCGCTCACGCTGGTCAACCAGGTGGCGCTGATTGTTTTATTGTCTACTGCCATCGGCGTGGCGGGTATGGCTGTCTCTGGCTGGCTGGTTCAGGGTGTTCAAGGTAGCGCTCATGCGATCAACAAAGCGGGTTCGCTGCGTATGCAGAGCTATCGCCTGCTGGCAGCCGTACCGCTTGACGCGAGCGATCAATCGCTGCTGGATGAAATGGAGCAAACGGCGTTTAGCCCGGAATTGACGCGCGCTGCGCAGCGTGACGGACAACAGGCGCAGTTAAAAGCATTACAGGATTACTGGCATACCGAACTGGCGCCGGGGCTTGCGCATGCGCAAACGCCTGATGCGGTAGCGCAAGATGTGACGCGCTTTGTGGACGGGCTGGATAAGCTGGTCACTGCCTTTGACCATACTACCGAATTACGCATTGAACGCGTCGTCCTGCTGCATCGCCTGATGGCCGTATTTATGGCATTACTGCTGGTTTTCACCATTATCTGGCTGCGCGTGCGCCTGTTAGAGCCGTGGAAACAGCTGCTGGCGATGGCGCGAGCAGTCAGCCAGCGTGATTTTACCCAACGCGCGAATATCAGCGGGCGCAATGAGATGGCGGCGCTGGGCTCGGCGCTAAATAATATGTCGAAGGAACTGGCCGAAAGTTACGCGGTGCTGGAACAGCGGGTACAGGAGAAAACAGCGGGCCTGGAGCACAAAAACCAGATCCTCTCTTTCCTGTGGCAAGCCAACCGCCGCCTGCACTCTCAGGTACCGTTGTGCGAACGCCTCTCGCCGGTACTGAACGGCCTGCAAAATTTGACCCTGCTGCATGATATTGAACTTCGGGTTTATGACCTGGAAGATGAAGACAATCATCAGGAATTTACCTGCCAGTCCAATGCCAGCTGTGATGAGAAAGGCTGCCATTTGTGTCCGCGCGGCACGCTGCCCGCCATTGACGGCGGTATCACGTTGAAATGGCGACTGACCGATGCGCATACCCAGTATGGTATCCTGCTCGCTACTTTGCCGAAGGGACGCCATCTCAGCCACGATCAGCAGCAACTGGTTGATACCCTGGTGGAGCAACTGACCGCCACGCTTGCGCTCGACAGGCATCAGGAGCGTCAACAGCAGTTGATCGTGATGGAAGAGCGTGCCACCATTGCGCGCGAACTTCATGATTCTATTGCACAATCGCTCTCCTGTATGAAGATGCAGGTTAGCTGTTTGCAGATGCAGGGCGATGCGCTTTCTGACAACTGCCGCGAGCTGCTCAGTCAGATTCGTAACGAGCTGAATGCTTCGTGGGCGCAATTGCGTGAGCTGTTAACCACTTTCCGTTTACAACTGACGGAACCGGGATTGCGACCGGCGCTGGAAGCCAGCTGTCAGGAATACAGCGCCCGTTTTGGATTTACGGTGAAGCTGGATTATCAGCTGCCGCCGCGCCTGGTACCTTCACATCAGGCTATACACCTGCTACAAATTGCGCGCGAAGCCCTGAGCAACGCCCTCAAACACTCTCAGGCCGACGAAGTGGTCGTGACGGTGGTGCAAAATGGCAAGCAGGTCAAACTGACAGTGCAAGATAACGGCTGCGGCGTACCGGAAAACGCCGAACGCAGTAACCATTATGGCATGATAATCATGCGCGACCGTGCGCAAAGCTTACGCGGCGATTGCCGTGTACGCCGTCGCGAGACAGGCGGTACTGAAGTTGCTGTCACTTTTATTCCCGAAACAAACTTCACAGAAGTCCAAGGAGATACCCATGAGTAATCTGGAACCGGCAACCATCCTGTTGATCGACGATCATCCGATGCTGCGAACCGGTGTGAAACAGCTTGTCAGCATGGCGCCCGATATCACCGTTGTCGGCGAAGCCAGCAATGGTGAGCAGGGTATCGAGCTGGCAGAATCCCTTGATCCCGATCTGATCCTTCTTGATTTGAACATGCCTGGCATGAACGGTCTGGAAACGCTCGACAAACTGCGTGAGAAATCCCTGTCGGGTCGTATCGTTGTGTTTAGCGTATCCAATCATGAAGAAGACGTGGTTACCGCACTGAAGCGTGGCGCCGACGGTTATCTACTGAAAGATATGGAGCCGGAAGATTTACTGAAAGCATTGCAGCAGGCTGCCGCTGGTGAAATGGTGCTGAGCGAAGCCCTGACCCCGGTTCTGGCCGCCAGCCTGCGCGCAAATCGCGCAACGTCCGACCGTGATGTCACCCAACTGACCCCGCGCGAACGCGATATTCTTAAGCTCATCGCCCAGGGTTTGCCTAACAAGATGATCGCCCGCCGACTGGACATCACCGAAAGCACGGTAAAAGTTCACGTGAAGCATATGCTGAAGAAAATGAAGCTCAAATCACGCGTTGAAGCCGCGGTATGGGTGCACCAGGAACGCATTTTCTGATAACGCATTCATGCGTCATTGTTAACGAGGATCATTTTCCGAAACCGTAAAAAACGGTTCGGTCAGTGATAGCGTGATCTCATTGGAAGAGACACGCTGGCCCTGCTCATCTTCTACCACCACAGACAACCGCCAGCGGTTCATCGCACCTTCTCTGTTGTCCCACTTCGGCATAATAATCGTCCAGCCCTGCGCGCTTCGGCTATTGCTGCCAGCCGTTAAGCTCAACGCCTGAGTATCGCCCTGCCACGCCAGATGGCGGATCCCATGCAGACTACGGACCTGCAGCGTCAGCGCCACCGTCTCTCCCGGTTTGAGATCCCAGGGCGGCGTGGCCAACAATACCGACAGCGTTTTACGCTGGCGATATTCCAGCGTCGGCAAATTGTTACGCTGCGGAGCATCATAGCGACTGCCGCGCAGCGAACGGCTGTTTGCCACCTCGCTGACCATCAGCTGTTTTTTTAGCGGCACGCCAAAACGGTAATTAAGCGTGAAGCCGAGGTTATTCTGGCTGATGCCGCTTTCACCCTGTTTGTGTTGTGCTGTCACTGTGATCAGCGGCACCGGCGTATAGCTCAGTCCGAGGTTCACCGCCACCGGATTGTGATATCCGGTTCCCGAATGAAACAGATCCACCTGGTCGCCAAAATACTGTTCCACGCTGACGCTGGTATTGAGGTGTTGATAAAACGGCATACGCATTTGCGCGGTCAGATCGTAGCCGCGGGCCATCCTTTGTTGCTGGGTTATTGAACGCTCCTGCCAGGAGGACAACGGTTGATAATAGTTTGCGGATAAGCGCAAATATTCACCCCACGCCTCTGCGCCGAGGCCGCCCCGGGGCAGATTTTCATCCAGCAGGTTATCATAAAAGGTGTTATAACCCACTAACCAACCGTCACGCACCCAACGCTGCCCAATCCCCGCATTACTGACTAAGCCTTCATCCTGTTGCGTCAAACCCAACTGGCTCCAGGTCAGAAATCGCTGATTGTCCTGCCACGGAATAAACCAACTTCCCCGACTTCCGGTAAAACTGCCTTCATTATCAACCTGCAACCCGACGCTGGCGTTTCCCCGTACAGAGAGCCAGGATTCCAACTGCTGATTCACCTGTTCGCTGACCGTGTCACGCACCTGGCCAAAGGCGTACTGCTTCGCCTGTTCACCGGTATCAAGCCCGTTATCGATCATGCTGGCTTCACCAAACGCTTTAACCATTTCGGCAAAGTGCTTTTCACCTGCCCGCGATTCAGGCGCCATACCGAGATCGGGCAAGCCATCGCTATTGTTGTCGAAAGGGTTTTCAGCCTGGTGAATAAAAGACGACTGCGCGCTGGCAGTACCGCCTGCCAAAGGCAAGAGTAGGAGAAGAGAAAATCTACAACTTAAAATACGGCTCAAATCGTTACTGGCTTTAATATCATTGAATTTGGGGATCACAGCTTAAATCCTACCTGCCCGCGCTCCCCTTTGCAGCCTTTTCTCAAATTTTCAGGAATATCCTTAATCATTGAGTGTGATTTTTTGTGCCAGTAATGCCTTCAGTTCCGGAATACATGAGCCGCAATTGCTTCCACAACGTAATGCCTGTCCCAGTGCCTGAACCGTATCACAACCGTTAGCGATAGCCTGGGTAATGGCTTTTTCTCCTACGTTAAAACAACTGCAAATAGTCACTCCCTTATCAGCCGGAATTCCTCCGGATTTCCCGCCCAACAGCGCATGACGAGCCTGAGCATTTTCCGGCTTTTGCATGAATGCGCAGAGGATCGCCTCATCATCAATCTGCGGCGGCGTTGCTGCTGACCAGAACCCGAGCATCAGGTTGCCATCATGCCAGGCCAGCAGATTCAGCCCCCGTTCCCATTGCGCCAGTTGAAGTTGCCAGCCCTGCGCCACACAATATTGTTGTAGCCAGACGAAAATATCGCTGTCACCCGCAAGGGTATAGCGCAACGCATTGTCAGCACTTTTACGCCACCAGTGGACGAATCCCGGCAACGTCAGCGTAGAGCGGCAAAACAGCTCTGCCTGCCACCGGGGCTGCCACGCCATAATGCGCACCGCAGTCTGTTTGCTTTCCGGCTGTCCAGAGTCAGGATCGCAAACCGGGGAAACCAATGCATTTACTCGCCCCTGACGGGCAAAACGGTTATTCCAATGCATTGAGGTGAAGACGCACCCCGGCCTCTGTCCAGGGTGGATGGTTACTCTACCGACCATCACGCCGCGCGGGGAATTCACCCGGCATAGTGCACCTTCATTAAGTTTGAAGCGACCAGCATCTTCAGGTGCAACTTCTACAAGCGGCTCATTGATATGCTGCATCAGGCGTGAAATTGTCCCCGTGCGCGTCATGGTGTGCCACTGATCGCGAATGCGACCACTGTTTAACACCAATGGATATAGGGCATCGCAGGTGGTTTTCATCCCCTGCGGCGCAACAGCGACCAGGCGTAAACGTTGGTTACCACGCCACCCCTGCCAAAGATTAAGCGTTGATGAGCCTGTGCTCACCGGCCAGCGAACCGGCGTCATCTCATCCCACTGTTGGTGCGTCAGCTCAGCTAACGCGCCAATATCAAATGCACGTTCACCTCTGTTTTCATAACCAGAAAGCGCCGCATGTTCACAAAATACCTCCCAGGCGCTTTGCCAGCCAAACGCCTGGGCAAATCCCAACTGTTTCGCCATTTGCGCGACAATCCACCAGTCTGGCCGCGTCTCACCCGGCGCAGGTAAAAATGCACGCTGGCGCGAGATCCGACGTTCTGAGTTGGTCACCGTACCGTTTTTCTCCCCCCAGGCCTGCGCCGGAAACCGGATATGCGCATAGCGGCTGGTATCCGTGTCAGCCACAACTTCGGAGACAATCACCAGTGGACAGGCGGCCAGCGCCTGGCACACTGCATGGCTGTCCGGTAGTGACACCGCCGGGTTAGTCCCCATGATCCATACCGCTTTGACATCGCCTTTACCGATCGCCTCAAACAGATCTACCGCCATCAACCCTGGCGTCTGCGCCAGCCTTTCGGTGCCCCAGAAACGGGCCAGGCGGGCAAGATCCTGAGGTTCAAAATTCATATTCGCCGCCAGTTGGGTCGCCAGCCCACCAACCTCCCGTCCGCCCATCGCATTGGGTTGTCCGGTCAGCGAAAATGGGCCGCACCCCTCCCGTCCAAATTTACCGCTGGCCAGATGTACATTGATAATCGCATTGCATTTGTCGCTACCGCTGGCGGACTGGTTAATGCCCATGGTGTAAAGCGTGATGGCTGTTGACGCGCGCGTAAACCAGTCATAGAAGGTGACAACATCAGCAACATCCAGCTCGCAAAATTGCGCGACACGCTCCAGATTCCAGTCGCGGGCGATAGCAAACGTTTCTGCAGCGTCATCAAATTCACTCCGCGCATCACCCTCAGCCACAATCCGGTTCAGTAAGCCTACAAACAGTCCGGCATCGCTACCGGGCAGCAGGGAAAGATGCAGATCGGCGATATCACAGGTGGCGGTGCGACGAGGATCGATAACCACAACCTTCATCGACGGATTGGCACTACGCGCCTGTACCAGACGCTGATACAGCACCGGATGCGTCCATGCCGCATTCGATCCCACCAACACCACCAAATCGCTGCATTCGATATCCTCATAGCTGCAGGGCACCACATCCGCCCCCAACGCCCGCTTGTACCCGGTCACCGCAGACGACATACAAAGCCGCGAATTGGTATCAATGTTGGCCGCGCCAATGAAACCTTTCATCAGCTTATTCGCCGCATAGTAATCCTCCGTCAGCAGTTGCCCGGAGGCATAAAAGGCCACGGCATGCGGACCATGCTGAGCAATGATAGCGCGCAGGCGTTCACCGGCGGTATCCAGCGCCTGCGACCAGCTTGCCGTTGCGCCATCCACCATTGGCTGCAACAACCTGCCGCTGAGTCCTGTGGTTTCAGCCAGCGCCGCGCCTTTGACGCACAAGCGGCCAAAGTTTGCCGGATGTTCGGGGTCGCCTCTGACGGTGACACCATTGTTGTCCACCTGCGCAATTACGCCGCAGCCAACGCCACAGTACGGGCACGTTGTACGAGTCTCACTCATGATGCCTCCGCCCGCAGGATCAGCGCCTGAGTTCCCACCCACACTTTTCCAGCCTCCACTTTCACCGGCCAGGCGCGTACCGCCTGTTCTCCGCTGTCATACTGGCGGCCATCGCGCAGACGAATACGTTGTTTATACAGCGGCGAGATAACAATCGGCTCACCCTGCACGTCCCCCAGAATACCGCGTGATAACACCTGAGCAGAACTACCGGGTTCAAGGTTATCAAGGGCATAAATCGTCTGCCCAAAGCGAAATAACGCGATTTGTACGTCTCCCAGGCGAGCACCAATACCCGCCTGCTCAGGGATCGCATCAAGGGCGCATATTTCCTGCCAGGGTTTTGTCGGTAATAACTCCCGAACTCTGGATGCAGATGCCGCCAACTGCGGCTGCCCGCGCAAAGGCGCGCGTGCAATCGTCTCATCCGGCTCATCACTATTGATGTAAGAACGAAACAGCGCCAGGCGCTGCGGGCTGCTGAGCGTGGTTTGCCATTCACACTGATAACTTTCCACAACCCGCGCCATCTCTTGTTCCAGTTCGCTGGCAATACCTAAACTGTCGTCAAGGATCACCTCACGTAAATATTCAATACCGCCTTCCAGGTTATCCATCCAGGTGCTGGTACGTTGCAGACGATCGGCGGTGCGAATGTAGAACATCAGGAAACGGTCGATGGTACTCATCAGCGCGACATCATCCAAATCACTGGCAAACAGACAGGCATGGCGCGGTTTCATTCCTCCGTTGCCGCACAGATAGAGATTCCAGCCTTTATCCGTCGCAATGACGCCGACATCTTTGCCCTGCGCCTCGGCGCATTCCCGGGTACAACCGGAAACCGCCATTTTAATTTTGTGTGGCGCGCGCAGCCCTTTGTAGCGATTTTCAAGTATCACCGCCATTGCCGTTGAGTCCTGTACGCCGTAGCGACACCAGGTTGAGCCCACGCAGGACTTCACCGTACGCAACGACTTCCCGTACGCATGCCCTGTTTCAAACCCCGCCGCCACCAGCTCGCGCCAGATATCTGGTAACTGCTCCAGACGCGCACCGAAAAGATCCACCCGCTGCCCGCCGGTGATTTTGCTGTACAGCTGGAAACGTTTCGCAATCTGGCCTATAGCGATCAGGCCGTCAGGTGTGACCTCTCCCGCAGGCATACGTGGAACCACGGAATAGGAACCGTCTTTTTGAATATTGGCAAAATAGCGATCGTTAGTGTCCTGCAACGGTAAGTGCGCAGGTTTAAGCAGATACTCATTCCAGCAGGACGCCAGCACTGACCCCACCAGAGGTTTGCAGATTTCGCAGCCGTGACCATGACCGTAACGGCTAATCAACTGTTCGAAAGTATGAATATGGTTCACCCGTACCAGGTGATAAATCTCCTGGCGCGACCAGGGAAAGTGTTCACAGATATCCTTTTTAACCTCAACGCCCTGGGCCGCAAGTTGGTGCTCCATCACTTGTTTAACCAGCGCGCTGCATCCGCCACATCCAGTCGCAGCCTTCGTGCACTGCTTGATGGCGCCCATGTCCGTCGCGCCAGCGCTCACCGCCTGACATATATCGGCCTTACTGACGTTATGACAAGAGCAGATTTGCGCAGTATCGGGCAATGCCGCAACCCCAAGCGCTTTCGACGCACCGCCCGCCAGCGAGGGCAGGATCAGCGATTCCGGCTGACCGGGAAGTGGCATCCCATTGAGCATCATTTGCAGTAGCGTGGCGTAATCGCCAGCATCGCCAACCAACACCCCACCCAACAGCGTTTTGCCCTCCGCGCTGACGACGATTTTTTTGTAGATCTGCTCGGGACCATGCGTCCATTGGTAACTTTTCGCGCCCGGCGTACGGGCATGCGCATCGCCAAAAGAAGCGACATCGACGCCCAGCAGCTTGAGTTTGGTACTCATATCCGCGCCGCTAAAGCTGACATCGTCTCCGGCCAGCTGTGCGGCGACCACCCGCGCCATTTGATACCCCGGCGCGACAAGGCCAAAGACTCGCCCTTCCCACAGCGCACATTCGCCGATTGCAAAAATGGCGTCATCTGACGTGCGACAGTGGTTATCGATACAAATCCCACCGCGTTCGCCAATATTTAATCCGCTACGACGCGCCAGCGCATCCTGCGGACGAATCCCCGCAGAAAAGACCACCATTTCAGTTTCCAGCTTTTCGCCATCGGCAAAGTGCAGTACCAGCCCGTCAGAAGTGCTTTCAATTTCCGTGGTCGATTTCGCGGTGTGGACGCCAACGCCCAGCGCCTCTATCTTTTCTCGCAGCATCGCAGCACCGGCGTTATCCAGTTGTACCGCCATCAGATTAGCCGCAAATTCAACGACATGCGTTTCCATCCCAAGCTGACGTAGCGCGTTCGCCGCCTCCAGACCAAGCAGGCCTCCACCGATAACCACCCCGCGGCGCGCACTTTTCGCTTTCGCTGCAATGGCATCCAGATCGTCCAACGTACGATAAACAAAGCAGGATGGAGAGTCTCCACCTTTCACAGGAGGGACAAACGGATACGATCCGGTGGCAAGCACCAGCGCATCCCAGTGGGTTTCATGTCCATCGGCGTTACGGATGACGCGCGTTTCACGATCGATCCCGGTCACGCATTGCCCCAAACGTAGCTCGATGCCATTGCGGGCAAAGAAATCATCTGCGACAAGCGAAAGTGATTGCGCGCTGCGCCCGGCGAAATACTCAGACAGATGCACCCGGTCATAGGCGGCATAACGTTCCTCGCCAAACACCACGATGTGATAATGCAAATGCAGATTACGGCTTACGCATTGCTCGAGAAAATGGTGGCCAACCATACCGTGTCCCACAACAGCCAGCGTCGGTTTTGTCATCGTCATCTGTCCTGCAGCCGATGGCTGCGTATCAAAGCGGTCGAAGAGCCAGTCTGATTGTGCTGTCGCCCCCTGGGCCAGCAAATCGGTTAACGGCGCGGCGCTGCGGCAATCGCCCATCAGCAGCACGCCATGGAGTTTTCCGTCACGCGTCAGCAAGCGGCGGTAGTGCCCACTAAGCGGATCGTATGTACTCAGGATGGCATCCGTCGCCGTCGCGTCTGTTACACCTGCACTAAACAGATCAATGCCCGTCACCTTGAGACGCGTTCCGCTCGACTGCCAGCCAAATCCGGCACCGGTAAAACCCGCCAGTCGCGCAGCCAACACCTCTGCCTGCTTCAGACACGGCGCGACCAGCCCCCACGTCTGGCCGTTAATCTCGCAGCATTCCCCGACAGCGCTAATGTTGGGCGTTGAGGTGCGAAGTTGATCATCCACCACGATCCCCTGCTGACAAACTACGCCGCACGCCTGCGCCAGGCGGATATTGGGTTTTACCCCCGTGGCAATCACCACGCCATTCGCCGCAATCCGCTGGCCATCCAGCAACGTGACGCTGTCGGCTTCGATACTGGTGATGCCTGAACCAAGTTCACAGCGAATGCCACGACTCGTCAGTTGAGCCTGCAACAGATCGCTGGCCAGTTGATCAAGCTGTTGTTCCATCAGCCTACCCGTGCGATGAATTAACGTGACGTTGTCACCATTAAGGTGTAATGCTGCCGCCGCCTCTATGCCAAGAACGCCACCGCCCAGCACCACCTTTGGACCAGACCGCTGTAGAATCGCCTCAACATCCTGCATCGAGCGAAAAGCATGAACATGCGGCTGTTTACCGCCGGGAATAGGCGGAATAAACGGATACGACCCGGTGGCAAATACCAGCTCATCCCAGAACATAAGCCGTTTTGTCGTGGTCAGGCTGTGGCTGGCGGCATCAACAGTCAGCACGGTTTCACCGCTTAGCACCGTCACGCCGTGGTCGAGATACCACTGCGCCGGGTGAAGTAAGGTTTGCGCAAAGGCCTTTTCTCCCCCCAGTACCGGTGAAAGTTGGATCCGGTTGTAAGCAAGCTGCGGCTCTTCACCGATAACGGTGATGGCAATGTTGCAATCCCTGTACGTAATAAGCGCCTCAATCAGGCGAGTAGCCGCCATGCCATGACCTACAATGACCAGTCGCGTCATATCACCCTCCTTACGCCGCCTTCGGCTGTTTCTCATACAGAAAATGGAGAATGTGTTGTCGTAGCTGATGGTATCGGCTGTCATCGGCGAGCTGGACCCGATTGCGTGGGCGCGGCAAATCAACCGTCAGGATCTCGCCTACCGTCGCCGCCGGCCCGTTGGTCATCATCAGAACCCGGTCGGAAAGCAGCACGGCTTCATCAACGTCGTGAGTGATCAGCACAATGGTGGTGTTCAGCGACTGTTGAATGTGCATCACCGTATCCTGCAGATGCGCCCTGGTGAGCGCATCCAGTGCGCCAAACGGTTCATCCATGAGCAGGACTTTGGGTTTCATCGCCAGCGCCCGGGCAATACCCACGCGCTGCTTCATCCCACCAGAGACTTCACCGGGGTGTTTATGCATCGCGTGGCCCATCTGGACGCGATGCAGGTTGTGCTCGATCCACTCGCGTCGTTCGGCTTTGCTCATGGTGTGGCGGAAAACCTGATCGACGGCCAGGGCTACATTGTCGAAGCAGGTCAGCCACGGCAGCAGCGAATGATTCTGGAAAACGACCGCCCGCTCAGGCCCTGGCCCGGCAATTTCGCGATTATCACAAATCAGACCGCCTTCCGTAGGCAGCGTAATGCCGGCAATCAGATTCAAAAGCGTCGACTTGCCGCAACCGGAGTGTCCAATCAAACTGACGGTCTCCCCTTCATGGATATCAAAAGAGACATTGTGGAGCGCGAGGAACTCACCGCTGGCGGTCGAGAAACGCTGGCTGACCGCCTGGATCTGAATAATGGGTTTCATGTTGTCTCCTTATTTTTCCTGCCAGCTAAACCGACGTGCCACCAGCATTAGCCCCTGCTCAAGCAGCAGGCCTACAACGCCGATGATGACGATAGCGATGAGAATGTTTTCGACGTTAAGGTTGTTCCACTCATTCCAGATCCAAAAACCAATCCCCAACCCGCCGGTGAGCATTTCGGCTGCCACAATCACCAACCAGGCGATGCCGATAGACAGGCGTATGCCAGTGAGGATCGCCGGCAGCACGGCGGGGAAAAGTATCCGTCGCATCACCGTCCACTCTGAGAGCTGCAGTACGCGAGCAACGTTGAGATAATCGTCAGGAATTCTCCGCACCCCTTCGGCGGTGTTGATCACCATCGGCCATATAGAACAGATAAAGATGGTCCAGCTCGATGCGGGTTCCGCTTTTTGAAACAACAGCAGTCCAATCGGCAGCCAGGCCAGCGGGCTGACCGGGCGCAACAGCGCAATCAGCGGCGAAAACATGTGCGAGAAGAAGGTATAACGCCCAATCAGAAATCCCAGCGGGATCCCCACCAGCGCCGCTAATCCGAAACCGACAGCAACCCGTTGCAACGACGCCAGCACGTTCCAGCCGATCCCCATATCATTCGGCCCGCCGTTATAGAACGGATCGGCAAACAGCGTCAGGGCTGAATCCAGAGTGCTCAGCGGCGTAGGAAATCCTTTGCTGTTGATAGCGGCCAGTTGCCAACACACCACCAGCAAGGCAATCCCCAGCAGAGCGGGTACGGCTCGCCTGAGCCATGCGTTTAACCATAACGACCACGGCATTTTGCGCTTTCTGACCTTCATCGTTGATAGCGTTATGACTTCACCAACTGCCGGTTCAGGGGATTTAAGCTGCGTATTTTGTTTCATCTCAGGCTCCTGTACGGTGGAGGGTAAAACTGTTGGCATAGGCTTCTGGATTGCGGCCATCCCATACGGAACCGTCCATCAGCGTACTGGTACGTAACAGTTGCGCAGGCGGTGTTATCCCACCAACCGCAGCTGCCGCATCGCGCCAGATATCGGTCCGGTTGATGCGCGCGGCAATGGCTGCATAATCCGGTTGTTGCTTTAACAATCCCCAACGGCGGAACTGGGTCAGAAACCACATGCCATCGGAATGCCATGGAAAACTCACCTCGCCGTCGCGAAAAAAGCGTATGGCATGCGGATCCTGCCAGCGACGACCTGCCCCGTTGTCGTACTCACCCAGCATTCTTCCCGTCAGATAGCTTTCTTTGGTATTGAGCCAGGCCCGGCGCGCCAGAATTTGTGCTGTTTCGCGTTTGTTGGCGTCACTGGCATCTATCCAGCGCGACGCTTCAAGCAGCGCGCTAACCAGCGCCCGGGCAGTATGTGGATATTTTTCTACCCACTCCCGGCGCGTACCGAGTACTTTTTCCGGATGGTCGGGCCAGATTTCCTGAGACGTCGCCGCGGTAAAACCGATGCGGTCGTTGATCGCCCGCGCATTCCACGGCTCGCCGACGCAGAATCCGCTCATATTGCCAATGCGCATGTTCATCACCATTTGCGGAGGCGGTACCACGACGGTGCGAACATCGGTGAAAGGATTGATGTCAGCGCTGGCCAGCCAGTAATAGAGCCACATGGCATGTGTGCCGGTGGGAAAGGTATGCGCGAAGGTATAGGTTCCAGGCTCCTGCGAGACGATCAGTTTCTTCAGCGCAGACGCATCGGTAATCCCCTGCTCCAGCAGCGTTGCGGAGAGCGTGATCGCCTGCCCGTTCTGATTGAGCGTCATCAGATTGGCCATTGGCTGCGCTTTACTGGCAATCCCCAGTTCCAGTCCATACAACAGGCCGTACAGAACATGCGCCGCATCCAGCTCTCCAGAGACCAGTTTGTCACGCACTGCAGCCCAGCTTGCCTCTTTGGTCGGCACCAGCGTAATGCCGTATTTTTTATCAAAACCTTTCAACGCAGCGATAACCAGCGGCGCGCAGTCGGTTAGCGGAATAAAACCGACCCGAACGGTAGTGATCTCCGGCGCATCAGAGCCTGCCGCCCAGACCGAGGACATCAGTCCTGGAATCAGGGAACTGGCCCCCATCACGGCACTTGCCTGCAAAAACTGCCGCCGCGTTAACGAAACTGTTCTGTCACCCATACATGCTCCCCATAAAAAAAGGCGTCCAACAATGCCGAAGCATTGCAGGACGCCTTTATCCTCAAAACAGTCAGACCGCCGTTGGCCTGCTGCTAAATTGTCTGTATGAGTGAATGCAATTCAGATGCCAGAATTACACTGACGGTTTTAGCGGGTTCAACGCGTAGCAGACGTCGTGGTGCACCCAAATATGGCAGCCGCTGCCCGCCCGTTGTGCAGCCGCTATCCCTGCATCAGGGATTTGACGGTAAGCAGTGCCCGGGCGATATCCACCATCCGTTGGTTTTTATCCATAGCCATTTTTCGCAATAGCTGCCACGCCTGTTCTTCGCTGACCTGTTGGTGATTCATCAGGATGCTTTTTGCTTTATCAATCACCTTGCGCTCCTCTAAGGCGTCCTGCAATGAGGCCAACTGGGCGCTCATCTGTTCCAGCTGGCGAGCCTGCTGGCGAACAACCCACAATAATTGTTTATCCCGACGTAACGAAAGGGGTTCCTCAGCACGGTCATCAAGCCAGTTGTCGAGCGGCAAGGCGGAGGTTTCTTCTGCCAGCCGCCGCGCCACGGCGTTCAGCAACTCGGTAATCAGCATCTCTTCGAGATGGCGTAATTGTTCAAGGCGCTGCGTCTGTAGGGTAAACCAGCGTAGCGCGCTTTCACCGTTATCGAGTTGGGGTTGTCGCGTACAGGCCTGGCGTCGCAGTTGTTCGATCTCGCCCGATGCCTCGCACTGCTGACGAAAATGCTGCACCAGCACAGGTGAAGCCAGGGAGATAAAGGTGTCAAAGCACGGCTGCTGCCCGTCGATTCTGTCCACCAGCTCCTGGCGCATCGGAGGATTAAACTCGCCCTGGGTAAAGCCAATGGCCCCTAATGCCCGCTCTTGCCCCACCAGTTCTTTACCCTGCATAAAACTGTACAGCGCTACCAGTCCACCTGCGACATGGGGATAATCGATGCTGTCGTTAAGCTGCGGTACAATACCCAGCAGATGGCGTAACATCCGGCTATAATGCTCCATCGCCTGCTGCGCATCGACAATCTGTCCGCTGACAGACTCACGCAGCGTCGTTAGCTGATCGAGACACCAGACGGTGCCAGCAATGCGGTGACACAACGCACTGCCCGCCACCGGCATAATGTGCTGGAAAACGATATGCAGTTGCCGACACTCCTCATCCACCAGCGCCCGACTGGCACGGACCTCCCGATCATAAAGCGTACCTTGAGAACACAACCAGATATTGGATGCACCGCGTTCGCACTGTAGCATATGCACCAGATGGCTGATGCGTATCACCAGCTTACCGGACTGCGCCAGTTGGCGAAGCTGGGTGTTCTCAAGCTGGCGGGCATGGCGAAACCATTGCGTCGCGCCGAAATTTTGTGCATTTGTCATCATCTCTGCCCTCACTGATAACGGGTTATCCCTGAGGACAAGCAATATCCATGCCCCCCTGACAACAGGAGTAATAATGCAAAAGATAGTGATCGTCGCGAACGGTGCGGCCTATGGAAGTGAATCCTTATTTAACAGCCTGCGACTGGCTATCGCCCTGCGCGAACAAGAATCGGATCTCGACCTGCGCCTGTTTTTAATGTCGGACGCGGTAACCGCGGGATTACGAGGACAGAAACCAGCGGAAGGATACAATATTCAGCAAATGCTGGAGATTCTGACGGCGCAAAATGTGCCGGTGAAACTGTGCAAAACCTGCACCGATGGCCGAGGCATAACGGAGCTGCCGTTAATCGACGGAGTAGCCGTCGGCACGCTGGTTGAACTGGCTCAATGGACTCTGGCTGCAGATAAAGTGCTGACCTTCTGATACACCGCTTTCAGGCCAGCACACTGAAAGTGTCGATAATTTCCGGATTTAATCGTAGATGGGCGCGGTTTCGTTGAACGTTAGCACGCCCTTTCAACCCTTTTGAGGGATTTTGTCACTTTTGTTTAATCGTTATGCCATTTTTTGATCAAAATCAGCATCCTGTGGCTCACCCTTTGGTGTTATGCCATGAGTGAAATGTGAACAACATCACGCAGCACTTTCGACAGAAAGTACGTTGTTTTCAAGAACGGGGTGAAAAATGGCATTAGTGAAGGCGAGTTTAAAGTTATTTGGTGGCGATACGGTGGTAGTGCGCTGTTCTGCGCGCTGTCATATCCATCTGATGAGCGAGAAAAATCACGTCAAAGACACGCAGTCCGATATTTTAAGCGTGCAGGATCGTGATAACGCATGGTTGACCGTGCCCTATACCGGCATCTGGAATGTGCTGATCGACAGCCACAGCCAGTCGCTCGAGCATTCGATAAGTTATATTGCAGCCTAAGCGTTAAATGCCCGAAGAGCGTCTGGCTTTCGGGCATACAGTTCCAGGCTAGAGTCAGGCAAACCCTGGTCGCATAACGCCTTCTGGCAGGTTCTCTCCCAACAATCGTTTGACCGTGATCACCAAATCGTTAAGACAATCATCCTGCATCCCTAACTTAACCAGCTCTTGTTCCAGCGAGAACAGATACTGGGCGTTAGTGCCTAAAGGTCCACTGGCGGCGGCAATCAGCGGCGCGATCACCTGCGCACGCGTGTCTGACTCAAACAGCGGGTGGCGCGGATCCATAATAAAGACCAGCGCGTTCACCATCCTGCCATCATCCAGCGCCAACTGACACCAGGTCGGCAGATAACAGCCGGTGATCATTTCTCGCTTCCACAGCAGCGAAAGCTCTTGTTCCAGGGATGCCTCCGGCAAGCGGTAGGCCACACCGGTGGTGCGTCCCCCTTCTTTCAAGGCCAGCATACGTCCTGGCTGACACGCCGTTCCTCGCCCCGCCGTCAGGCGCAGACAGAAAGCACGGTGCCAGCCGACTAACGTCCCGGTACAAGACTCTTCAAACTCTAAGGCCGGGTTCCACATCAACGATCCATAACCAAAGATCCACACCGGTCCATCATCTGGTCGGCAAGCGAGCGTGGCGGCCAGTGAGGCTGCACGTTGTTCCGCTGACCAGAGTAGTGATTCTTCAATAGCACCAAATGCCGTCTTACAGTCGGCATTCAATAAAAAATCACGCGTTAACACCTTACACCTCCGCCACTGCAGCTTCCCTGCGACAACTTTTTTGACGCCTTCCGGGCTTTTTTACTGCTCATTTTGAAACCAATAGCTGGACAATAGGCAATTCACCGCTCGCTTGCAAGCCAGCAACGGCGCGGCGTAGCACGATTCGCTAACGCCTGATGCTGGCTAGTTCATAAAAGCATTATAATTGATACTGTTACGTCTTTTTATGCCATTTATCATCATCACCTTTTTGATAATCATTTTTGACCGCGGCCCACGCCACCTTGTGCGCCGTCTCTTCGCGGGTGGCATCATCACGACGGTCAGATTTATCTTTATACTGTTCCCAGGCGCTGTTGAAAGCTTCTTTGTAGATGTCCTGAGCATGGGCTGGCAGAACATGCTGCACGCTGTCAGGCAGCTCGCTTTTAGATTTATACGGCATTGTGAACTCCTCTTTTTAGGCTAAACCTTAAGTGTGGTTAACAATGCGGCGATACGCCAACAAAAGACATTTTTAGAAACTTTCTTCATCTAACCTTCTGTTAATTAAACAGTCTATAAACAAAGAATTTGTTTTTGACCGCTTTGAGAGGAAAAATAAGCGATGTAGTAAAATTTCGTAAAATGTCACCTACAAAACCAGGTTTTCTGTTATTTTTTACATTCTTTAATACTTTTTATAATTATAAATACCTGCAGAGATGGAGAAATTAGTTCAATGACACAAGTACATGAGGCGGTAAAAACCCGCCACAAGGAGACCTCTCTCGTCTTCCCGATTTTGGCGCTGGTAGTACTGTTCTTCTGGGGGAGCAGTCAGTCACTACCAGTGGTCATCGGTATCAATGCGCTGGCCCTTATTGGTATATTAAGCAGCGCATTTAGCGTTGTCCGTCATGCGGATGTATTAGCGCATCGACTTGGCGAACCCTACGGGTCGCTGATCCTCAGCCTGTCCGTTGTTATTCTTGAAGTCAGCTTAATCTCCGCATTAATGGCGACTGGCGATGCTGCGCCTACGCTCATGCGCGATACGCTATATTCAATCATAATGATCGTAACCGGCGGTCTGGTCGGTTTTTCTTTACTGTTAGGTGGTCGTAAATTTGCCACTCAGTATATGAACCTGTTTGGTATTAAGCAGTATTTAATCGCCCTGTTCCCGCTGGCCATTATTGTACTGGTGTTCCCAATGGCTTTACCGGGAGCGAATTTCACTACCGCGCAGGCGCTGCTGGTGGCATTAATTTCTGCGGCGATGTACGGCGTGTTTTTGCTGATACAAACTAAAACCCACCAGAGCCTGTTCATTTACGAGCATGAAGACGAGGGTGACGACGATGACCCGCATCACGGTAAACCGTCAGCCCACAGCAATATGTGGCACGCCGCCTGGCTTATCATTCATCTGATCGCTGTAATCGCCGTGACCAAGATGAACGCCAGCCCGCTGGAGACATTGCTGACTGAACTGAATGCCCCAGTGGCATTTACCGGTTTCCTGGTCGCATTGCTGATCCTCTCTCCTGAGGGTCTGGGCGCGCTGAAAGCGGTTCTGAGTAATCAGGTTCAGCGGGCGATGAATTTGTTCTTCGGTTCGGTGTTAGCCACCATTTCACTGACCGTTCCGGTCGTAACGCTGATCGCATGGGCAACCGGGAATGATTTGGTCTTTGCGCTGGGCGCGCCAGAGATGATTGTGATGGTTTCATCGCTGGTACTGTGTCATATCTCTTTCTCTACCGGACGCACCAACGTGCTTAACGGCGCGGCGCATCTGGCGCTGTTTATCGCCTATCTGATGACGATATTTGCCTGAAAAAAAGCCGGATACGACGCAATGCGTCTTATCCGGCCTGGAGTATGTTTCACTTCATTTCTTACGGTTTGTCGGCCCGATAAGCGTTGGCGCTCTCGGGCGGTCAACCAGACTTAGTTCTCGGTATCCAGCTCGTCGAAGCTTTTCACCAGGTCATCAATCGCTTTGATCTGCGTCAGGAACTGTTCCAGCTTCGCCAGCGGCAGTGCGGATGGGCCATCGCATTTCGCATTGGCTGGATCCGGATGCGCTTCAATAAACAGACCTGCCAGGCCTACCGCCATACCGGCACGCGCCAGTTCGGTAACCTGCGCGCGACGACCACCGCTTGCTGCGCCAAACGGGTCGCGGCACTGCAGCGCATGGGTGACGTCAAAAATCACCGGTGAATTGCCGGAGACTTTCTTCATCACGCTGAAGCCAAGCATGTCCACAACCAAATTGTCATAACCAAAGTTCGCGCCACGGTCGCACAAAATAACTTTATCGTTACCGCCCTCATGGAATTTATCCACGATATTACCCATCTGGCCCGGGCTTACGAACTGCGGTTTCTTCACGTTGATAACGGCACCGGTTTTCGCCATCGCTTCCACCAGATCGGTTTGACGAGCGAGGAATGCCGGCAGCTGAATCACATCCACCACGTCAGCAACAGGCTGTGCCTGGCTGGCTTCGTGAACGTCGGTGATCACTTTTACGCCAAAAGTCTGCTTCAGTTCCTGGAAGATTTTCATCCCTTCTTCAAGGCCCGGTCCACGGTAAGAGTGGATGGAAGAACGGTTGGCTTTATCAAAGGAGGCTTTGAACACGTAAGGGATACCCAGCTTTTGAGTAACGGTTACGTAGTGCTCACAAATGCGCATCGCCAGATCGCGGGATTCCAGCACGTTCATTCCGCCAAACAGCACGAACGGCAGGTCATTTGCCACGTTGATGTCGCCAATGCTAACCACTTTTTGTTTCATAGGATCGCCTTAAACGGTAGGTAAAGTGTCATTAATCAATGCAATACAATTTGCTTGTGCGAAATAGTATTAATCTGCGCACGAATCATTTCGCTGATCGGGTCTTCCGGACACTGTTCAACGAAATAACTTAAGTCGGTCAGCGCAACATGTTCACACTCGAGCTGCGCGTATATCAATCCGCGATCGCGTATTTCATACGGATCTTCGGGATTAAACTGTAATAGTGCTTCGCTGGCACGCAGCGCCAGCTCCATTTGCCGCTCTTCCATCAGCGATGATTTCAGCGTGTCGAGCAGCTTGCGGATGACTTCTGCATTATCCGCCTCATCCAGGTCTTCGTTAAACAACTCCGCGACCGGGCTGATATTCCCCTTCAGCCATACTTCCAGCGTGTGCTCATTCAACGTTTCGCCATTGAACGGATTGATTAGCCACATTTCGCCATCGAGCGATTCGATACGCAGGATAAGTTGTGTCGGGAAAATCACCGGCACCAGCGGCAGTTCCAGCCGGTTGGCAATCCACAATAAGATCGCCCCCAACGACACGGCGCTGCCCTGACGATTTTTCAGTACCTGATCAAGCCATAATGCATCAGAAAGACGATAGACGCCGTGGGTATCCGTAAACCCCCATTCGCCATAAAAAAGTGCCAGCAGTTTTTCCAGTTGCTCATCCTGAGACAGGAGCTGGCTAATTTCTTCTTGCGCCAGACTGACCAGACGTTCCAGTTCGTCATAGACAGTTTGTGTTGGAAAATCCAGACGGATAGACTCCGACGCCAGGATCATCCCATCACACAATGGCGCTTTATTAAATTCGAAATCAGCTAACGACCTCATGCTTACCCCAGTAACGGTATTTTTGTGGTGGCGAGTTTAATGATGATGTACAGCACCACCAGCGCCAGCGGAAATGCGATTAATCGCGCCTGCTGACTGCGCGCCCGACGATAATCGAGCGCAATAAAACCCAAAACGATGTAAATGATAACCCCAAACAGCTTTTCAGTCAGCCATGTCCCGTGCTCAGTGAATGGCAGGATGTGCGCTTTAACCATTAACGCCACGCCGCTGAGTAATAAAACGGTATCCACAACCGGCGGCACAACGCGCGTCCAGCGCGCGCAGGCAAGACGCGAGTCGGTGTAACGCCACCAAAAACGCAGCGTCAGCAGACCAACAGAAAGCGCAATGCTGATGAGATGGACGTTGAGTAACACACTGAAAGTATTCATGATGGGATGCGTCCAAGCGTAATTCGCTCGTTGCCGCCATAGTCACGGCAGGTTTCAACCGCCTGATAACCCGCCCGAGTAAAGGCGTCGCGGACTGCCTGTCCCTGCTGCCAGCCATGCTCCAGCATCAGATAGCCCCCGGGCGTTAACACATGCTGAGACTGGTCAATGATGTGTACGATATCCGCCAGTCCCTGATCGCCTGCCACCAGTGCCGACAGCGGTTCAAAGCGAACGTCGCCTTGCGCCAGGTGAGGATCCTGCTCGTCGATATACGGCGGATTGCTGACAATCATATCAAACCGCTGTCCCTGCAATGCACTGAACCAGTTGCTTTGCAGCACGCAAACATTGTCGATGCCCAGATGCTGTTTGTTGCGAATGGCCAGCGCCACGGCATCCGGCATACGATCGACCGCCGTCACCGCACAATCCGGACGCTCGCTTGCCAGCGCCAGCGCAATGGCGCCCGTGCCGGTTCCCAAATCGAGAATACGACACGCTGAGGCCGGCAGGCGAGCCAGCGCCTGCTCCACCAGACACTCGGTATCCGGACGAGGGATAAGCGTCGCCGCAGACACAAACAGCGGCAGCGACCAAAACTCGCGCACGCCGGTAAGATGTGCCACCGGCTCACCCCGCTGACGGCGTTCCAGTAATGTGTCGAGTTGCTGACGCTGCGCCTCGGTTAACACCGTTTCGCCGAAAGCCAGAATAAAGGTGCGACCCTTACCGGTAACAGACTCGAGTAAAATCTCGGCGTCACGGCGCGGGCTTTCGCTTGCCTGTAATTGGCTTATCGCTTCACGCAGCCAGTGCTGATAATCCATTAATCCTGCTCGGACAACGCCGCCAGTTGGTCGGCCTGGTATTCCTGGACAATCGGCTCAATGAGCATATCCAGTTTACCTTCCATCGCTTCATCCAGACGGTAGAGCGTCAGGTTAATGCGGTGATCGGTCACGCGACCCTGCGGGAAGTTATAGGTACGGTTACGATCGCTGCGATCGCCGCTACCCAACAGATTGCGTCGTTCAGAGGCTTCCGCCTGTTGACGTCTTGCCACTTCGGCGGCACGAATTCGCGCCCCCAGCACCGACATCGCTTTCGCTTTGTTCTTGTGCTGCGAACGTTCGTCCTGGCATTCCACTACGATACCGGTCGGTAAGTGGGTAATACGGATTGCGGAGTCGGTGGTGTTAACGTGCTGACCGCCTGCTCCTGATGAGCGGAAGGTATCAATACGCAGATCGGCCGGGTTGATGTCCGGCAGTTCGGCATCCGGTAATTCCGGCATAACTGCGACCGTACAGGCAGAGGTGTGAATACGGCCCTGTGATTCCGTCGCAGGTACGCGCTGAACGCGATGGCCGCCGGACTCAAATTTCAGTCGCCCGTAAACGCCTTCACCGCTAATCTTGGCAATGACCTCTTTAAACCCGCCATGTTCGCCTTCGCTGGCGCTCATGATCTCAACCCGCCAGCGACGGGACTCAGCATAACGGCTGTACATGCGGAACAGATCGCCGGCAAACAGCGCGGCTTCATCACCACCTGTTCCCGCACGAACTTCGAGGAAGGCGTTACGTTCGTCATCGGGATCTTTAGGTAACAGCAGAACCTGCAGATGTTGCTCCAACTGCTCGCATTTCTCTTTTGCTTCACGCAGTTCATCCTGCGCCATTTCACGCATTTCAGGATCGTCGAGCATCATCTGAGCCGTTTCGATATCTTCCTGAACCTGTTGCCAGTCCGTAAAACAGCGAGATACATCGCTTAATTGCGCATATTCACGCGACAGTGCACGAAAGCGGTCCTGGTCTGCGATAGTACCCGCATCACCGAGCAGCGCCTGAACTTCTTCATGGCGTTCATGCAGGGCTTCCAGTTTGGCAACGATAGAAGGCTTCATAGGCGTAAATGCACCCTGTAAAAAATAAGATTGGTGTGCTGCTACTCCAGCCCGAGGCTGTCGCGCAGAATATTCAGGCGTTCACTATCCCCGTCACGGGCAGCCTGTTGAAGTGATTTGGTTGGTGCATGGATCAGGCGGTTGGTCAGTTTCCAGGCCAGATCCTGCATAATGGCTTGCGCATCACCACCCTGTTGAAGAGCAGCCAACGCTTTGGCGGTCAGTTCATCACGAATTTGTTCTGATTGACTGCGATACTCGCGGATAGTGTCGCTTGCGCCCTGGGCACGTAACCAGGCCATAAACTCGCTGGCTTCCTGCTCCACAATCGTTTCGGCTTCCACGGCCGCCGCTTTGCGCTGGGCCAGGTTATGCGAAATGATGCTTTGCAGGTCGTCTACGCTGTACAGATAGGCGTTAGACAATTTACCCACTTCCGGCTCGACGTCACGCGGTACGGCGATATCCACCAGCAGCATAGGTTGATTACGACGATTTTTAAGCGCGCGTTCTACCATTCCTTTGCCGATGATCGGCAACGGGCTGGCGGTAGAACTGATAATAATATCAGCATCCTGCAAACGCGCGTCGATATCACTCAGTGAAATCACCTCAGCGCCGACTTCATCCGCCAGCACCTGCGCACGCTCACGCGTACGGTTGGCGATGATCATCTTCTTCACTTTGTGCTCACGCAGGTGTCGCGCCACCAATTCGATAGTTTCGCCTGCGCCCACTAACAGCACGGTTACCGTGGAGAGCGATTCAAATATCTGCCGCGCCAGGGTACAGGCGGCAAACGCCACCGACACGGCGCTGGCGCCGATGTCAGTTTCTGTACGTACACGTTTAGCGACAGAGAATGATTTCTGGAACATGCGTTCCAGCGCACTGGCGTTCAGGTGGCCTTTTTGCGAATCCGCAAACGCTTTTTTCACCTGCCCCAGAATTTGTGGTTCACCGAGCACCAGTGAATCCAGACCGCTGGCAACACGCATCAAATGACTAACGGCGTCGTTGTCCTGGTGCCAGTACAAGCTGTTGCGCAGGTCTTCTTCATTGAGGTTGTGGTATTCGCACAGCCAGCGAACCAGCGCTTCTTGCAGGTTATCCTGTTCTTCAACGCTGAGATACAGTTCCGTGCGGTTACACGTCGACAACACCACCCCGCCCTGCACCATTGGCTGCGCGAGCAGGCTGTCCAGCGCCTGATCGAGCGTATCCGGCGAAAACGTTACGCGTTCTCGCAGCGATACAGGTGCCGTTTTATGGTTAATACCAAGCGCTAAAAGGGTCATGTGTGCGGGAATAGTACCAGCGTTGATAAGGTTAGACTGGGTGCATCATACAGGATGCGTGCGGTCAATAAAAGAGACTGACCCCTTTTGGAGTAATGGCTTAGTGCACAAATTTAAGCGATTTAAGATAACTTGAACGTAGACGATGCCTGATGGCGGCGCTAGCATTAAGAATTATAACTGCAACGTATCTCAAGGATTTGTCATCATTATGACCCTGCCCGATTTTCGCCTGATTCGCCTGCTGCCGCTGGCGGCCCTGGTTCTTACCGCTTGTACGATCAACGCGCCGAAAGGTCCCGGCAAAAGCCCCGACTCGCCACAGTGGCGCCAGCACCAGCAGGAAGTACGCGCCCTGAACCAATATCAGACGCGCGGTGCGTTTGCCTATATCTCCGATCAACAGAAAGTGTATGCCCGCTTTTTCTGGCAACAAACCGGACAGGATCGCTATCGTCTCCTGCTGACCAACCCGCTGGGCAGTACTGAACTGGAACTCAATGCGCAGCCGGGCAGCGTCGAACTTGTCGATAACAAAGGCAAGCATTACACCGCCGACGATGCCGAAGAGATGATTGGCAAACTGACCGGCATGCCTATTCCATTGAACAGCCTGCGCCAGTGGATCCTTGGTCTGCCAGGTGACGCCACCGATTACAAGCTCGATGACCAATATCGTCTGAGTGAGGTGAACTACAGCAAAGACGGTAAAAGCTGGAAAGTGGTCTATAGCGCCTACGACAGCAAAACCCAGCCCGCGATGCCGGCAAACATGGAACTGTCCGACGGCTCCCAGCGTATTAAGCTGAAGATGGATAACTGGATTGTGAAATGATGACCCATTGGCCCTCTCCGGCAAAACTGAATCTGTTTTTATACATCACCGGGCAGCGTGCGGACGGTTACCACACGCTGCAGACGTTATTTCAGTTTCTTGATTATGGCGACACGATAGATATTGCGCCGCGCGGCGACGGCGAAATTCGCCTGTTAACCCCGGTGGAAGGCGTTGAGCATGAAGACAACCTGATCGTCCGTGCGGCACGTTTGCTGATGAAGGCGGCATCTGAAAGCAATCGTCTTCCTCAAGGGAGCGGCGCCGACATCAGTATCGAAAAACGCCTGCCGATGGGCGGCGGTCTTGGCGGAGGCTCGTCTAATGCGGCGACCGTTCTGGTGGCGCTGAATCATCTCTGGCAATGCGGACTCTCGGTTGATGAACTGGCGGCACTCGGCTTAACGCTGGGGGCGGACGTTCCCGTGTTCGTGCGTGGCCATGCGGCCTTTGCCGAAGGCGTAGGAGAAATTCTGACACCGGTCGAGCCAGAGGAAAAATGGTATCTGGTTGCACACCCAGGGGTCAGTATTCCGACGCCGGTGATTTTTAAAGATCCCGACCTCCCGCGTAACACGCCAAAAAGGTCAATAAAAACGTTACTAAAATGTGAATTCGGCAATGATTGCGAGGTTATCGCAAGAAAACGTTTTCGCGAGGTTGATGCGGCGCTTTCCTGGCTGTTAGAATACGCGCCGTCGCGCCTGACTGGTACAGGGGCTTGTGTCTTTGCTGAATTTGACACTGAGTCTCGTGCTCGCCAGGTGCTTGAGCAAGCCCCGGAATGGCTCAAAGGCTTTGTGGCGAAAGGTGTCAACCTCTCCCCATTGCATAGAGTGTTACTCTAAATCATTCGGGTTTCAGGAAGATGGCGAGATGACAAATCGCCAGGAGCATACAAAAGTATGTGACTGGTGCGAGAAATTGATGCCAACGCACATGAAACACGAAGGATAACGAGTAAGCCGGGCAAGCTGAGTTGCGGTGACAACGTCACCCTGTTCCAGACGTTGCATCGCGCTCTTTAATACACCGCATGGAGAGGATACTGCCTGGCCCGCACAGTTTTCGGCAGATTCTTTCCACCAATGGACGCATGCCTGAGGTTCTTCTCGTGCCTGATATGAAGCTTTTTGCTGGTAACGCCACCCCGGAACTAGCACAACGTATTGCCAACCGCCTGTACACTTCACTCGGCGACGCCGCTGTAGGTCGCTTTAGCGACGGCGAAGTCAGCGTACAAATTAATGAAAATGTACGCGGTGGTGATATTTTCATCATCCAGTCCACTTGTGCCCCTACTAACGACAACCTGATGGAATTGGTCGTTATGGTTGATGCGCTGCGCCGTGCTTCCGCAGGCCGTATCACCGCCGTTATTCCTTACTTCGGCTATGCACGTCAGGATCGTCGCGTACGTTCCGCTCGTGTACCGATTACCGCTAAAGTCGTCGCTGATTTCCTGTCCAGCGTTGGCGTTGACCGCGTCCTCACCGTTGACCTGCATGCTGAACAGATCCAGGGCTTCTTCGACGTACCGGTTGATAACGTATTCGGTAGCCCGATCCTGTTAGAAGACATGCTGCAGCTGAACCTGGATAACCCGATTGTGGTTTCTCCGGATATCGGTGGCGTCGTGCGTGCCCGCGCTATCGCTAAACTGCTGAACGATACCGACATGGCTATCATCGACAAACGTCGCCCGCGTGCAAACGTTTCTCAGGTGATGCACATTATTGGTGACGTAGCAGGTCGTGACTGCGTGCTGGTTGATGACATGATCGATACCGGCGGTACGCTGTGTAAAGCAGCAGAAGCACTGAAAGAACGTGGTGCAAAACGCGTATTTGCTTACGCAACCCACCCGATCTTCTCAGGTAATGCGGCAAACAACCTGCGCAACTCAGTGATTGACGAAGTCGTTGTCTGTGACACTATTCCACTGACTGACGAAATCAAAGCACTGCCAAACGTGCGTACATTGACCCTGTCGGGTATGCTGGCCGAAGCGATTCGTCGTATCAGCAACGAAGAATCCATCTCTGCCATGTTCGAGCATTAATCGAGCCCGGCTCAAAAACCCGCTGCGGCGGGTTTTTTTATCCTTTTTATTTATTTGTATGATTTATGCCAACTTCAACTATCGTTTTTTAGATAGATGATGCGCTCATGGATGAAACATTATTGTGAACAGATTATTTTCCTCACATGTGATGCCTTTCCGCGCCCTCATCGACGCTTGTTGGAAAGAAAAATATACCGCTTCTCGCTTTACCCGCGACCTGATCGCCGGGATTACCGTTGGGATCATTGCCATTCCGCTGGCGATGGCCCTGGCAATAGGCAGTGGCGTTGCGCCGCAGTACGGCCTGTATACCTCAGCCGTCGCTGGGATTGTCATCGCCCTTACCGGGGGATCGCGCTTTAGCGTATCAGGTCCAACCGCCGCCTTTGTGGTGATTCTGTATCCGGTGTCGCAACAGTTTGGGCTGGCAGGCCTGCTGGTTGCCACGCTGATGTCCGGGATATTCCTGATCCTTTTCGGCCTCGCCCGCTTTGGTCGCCTGATCGAATATATCCCGGTGTCCGTTACGTTAGGTTTTACCTCGGGTATTGGTATCACCATCGGTACCATGCAGATTAAAGATTTTCTTGGCCTGCAGATGGCTCATGTCCCGGAGCACTACCTGCAGAAGGTCGGCGCGCTGTTTATGGCCCTGCCGACCATCAACGTTGGCGATGCCGCTATTGGCGTAGTGACGCTGGGGATCCTGATTTTCTGGCCGCGTCTGGGGATTCGACTGCCGGGTCACCTTCCTGCACTGCTGGCAGGCTGTGCGGTAATGGGGATCGTGAACCTCACCGGCGGGCATGTCGCCACCATCGGCTCTCAGTTCCACTACATTCTGGCTGATGGCTCACAGGGCAATGGTATCCCACAGCTGCTACCGCAGTTGGTATTACCGTGGAATATGCCGGAGTCAAACTTTACCCTGAGCTGGAGTTCGTTACAGGCGCTGTTACCGGCGGCCTTCTCGATGGCGATGCTCGGGGCGATCGAATCTCTGCTGTGCGCCGTCGTACTCGATGGGATGACCGGCACCAAACATAAAGCTAACAGCGAGCTGATTGGTCAGGGACTGGGTAACATCGTCGCGCCGTTCTTCGGTGGTATTACAGCCACAGCGGCAATTGCCCGTTCTGCGGCAAACGTCCGCGCCGGGGCGACCTCGCCGATCTCTGCGGTTATCCACGCGATTCTGGTGATCCTTGCCCTGCTGGTGCTTGCGCCGCTACTTTCCTGGTTGCCGCTTTCCGCCATGGCCGCTCTGCTGCTGATGGTGGCATGGAACATGAGTGAAGCGCATAAAGTGGTGGATCTGCTGCGTCATGCGCCGAAAGACGACATCATCGTCATGCTGATGTGTATGTCGCTGACGGTGCTGTTCGACATGGTTATCGCCATCAGCGTCGGTATCGTTCTCGCCTCTCTGCTGTTTATGCGTCGTATTGCACGCATGACGCGTCTGGCGCCGGTCAACGTTGACGTACCGGACGATGTGCTGGTATTGCGCGTCATTGGCCCACTATTCTTTGCCGCTGCGGAAGGATTATTTACCGACCTCGAGTCACGTATTGCAGGTAAACGCATCGTGGTCCTGAAGTGGGACGCGGTCCCGGTACTGGATGCCGGTGGTCTGGATGCTTTCCAGCGTTTTGTAAAACGGCTGCCGGAAGGTTGTGAATTACGCATCAGTAATCTGGAATTCCAGCCGCTACGTACCATGGCGCGCGCAGGCATTCAGCCGATTGCCGGGCGTCTGACTTTCTTCCCGAATAAAGACGCCGCGCTGGCAGACATCATCTAACCGTAACCCGGCCAGGCGAAGCGCCGCCGGGGCGACAAATGACAGAAAAAAAATGGCTCCCACATGTGGGAGCCATTTTTATAACAAGCTTATTGCTTAGGCTTTCAGCAGTTGCTCAGCCGTTGCCTTCACGCTTGCCAGCAGAACTTTAATGTCCTCCAGACACACGGTAGGATTCAGCAGCGTCAGCTTCAGGCAGGTGACGCCATCTGCTTCGGTCACGCCGACGTTGGCGCTACCGGAAGCCAGCAGAACGTCACCAATACGCTGGTTCAGCAGCGCAACGAACGCCATGTCGTCACTTTGCGGACGGAAGCGGAACAGTACGCTTGCCAGCTGCGGCTCCATCACCAGTTCCAGATGCGGCTGGGTTTTCACAAACTCAGCCACATCACGCGCCAGCGTTACGCCGTTATCAATGATTTCGGCATACTGCTTTTTGCCCAGCGCTTCGAGGCCCATCCACAGCTTCAGCGCGTCGAAACGACGTGTGGTCTGCAGCGACTTCGACACCAGGTTTGGCACGCCAGCCTCTTCATCGAAATCAGAGTTCAGGTATGCCGCCTGATAGCGCATCAGCTCATAGTGACGCGCGTCTTTTAACAGGAACGCGCCGCAGCTGATGGTCTGGAAGAACTGCTTGTGGAAGTCCAGGGTGACGGAATCCGCCAGCTCCAGGCCATTCAGGAAGTGACGATACTTCTCAGAAAGCAGTAGCGCCCCGCCCCATGCCGCATCCACGTGCATCCAGATCTGGTTTTCTGCCGCCAGCGCCGCGATATCCGCTAACGGATCAATTGCGCCCGCATCGGTCGTTCCGGCCGTGGCAACAATCGCCATCACCTGCTCGCCGTTGGCTTTCGCCTGGGCCAGCTTGTCTTTCAGGTCTGCCAGATCCATACGTGAGAAGGCATCGGTCTTCACCTGGGTGACGGAACGGTAGCCCAGCCCCATCAGCGCCATGTTCTTCTGCACGGAAAAATGCGCACTTTCAGAGCAGAACACTTTGATTTTGCTCAGATCGCCGGTCAGACCATTCTGCTGAATGGAGTGCCCCTGGCGTGCGAAGAAGGCATCACGCGCCAGCATCAGACCCATCAGGTTGCTCTGGGTGCCGCCGCTGGTGAATACGCCCGCGTCGCCTGCGCCGTAGCCTACCTGCTCACGCAGCCATTCGATCAGTTTGATCTCAATGATGGTGGCCGACGGGCTCTGGTCCCAGGAGTCCATGCTTTGGTTGGTGGCATTGATCAGCACTTCCGCCGCCTGGCTAATCACCAGGCTTGGACAGTGCAGGTGCGCGACGCACTGCGCATGGTGAACCAACAGGCTGTCTTTCAGAAAGTATTCAACCGCACGCTCAATAGCGGCCTGGTTGCCCAGGCCCTGAGACGTAAAATTCAGGTTGATACGTTCACGCAGTTGCTCAACGGTTTTGCCCTGATACATCTCAGGCTGCTTCAACCATTCAACGACGGCTTGCGTACTCTGCTCGATAGCGTCCTGGTAGGCAGCGATACTTTGCGCCGAGCCGGACAGAATCGGGTTTACGTCTGACATTCGATCCAACTCCGTTTAAACCGGCTTCACGCCAGCGCCCAGCAGGGCGTTTTCGAATTTATCGAGGAAAATTTCCAGCTCAGCGTTGGTGATCAGCAGAGACGGCAGCAGACGAAGGACGCAGCCATTGCGACCACCGCGCTCCAGAATCAGGCCGTTTTCGAAGCATTTTTTCTGCAGCAGCGCGGACAGTTCGCCATCGGCCGGGTAGCAGCCCATGTGATCCTGCGCTTCGCCCGGCTTCACGATTTCCAGACCGATCATCAGACCCAGGCCACGCACCTGGCCGATAACCGGGTAGCGTTTCTGCAGGTCGGCCAGTTTGCCTTTCAGCCACTCGCCCTGGGCGGCAACTTTATCGGCAATCTTGTCGTCTTTGAGGATCTTCAGCGTTGTCAGACCGGTCGCCATCGCCAGTTGGTTACCGCGGAAGGTGCCAGTGTGGTGGCCCGGAGACCACGCGTCGAACTGCTTCTTAATACCCAGCACCGCCAACGGCAGACCGCCGCCAACCGCTTTGGACATCACGATGATGTCTGGCTCAATACCGGCGTGTTCGAAGGCGAACAGTTTACCGGTACGCCCGAAGCCAGCCTGAACTTCATCGATAATCAGCAGAATGCCGTGTTCCTGCGTCACTTTACGAATGCGCTGCAGCCACTCGACCGGAGCCGGGTTCACGCCGCCTTCGCCCTGCACCGCTTCGAGGATCACGGCTGCCGGTTTACGCACGCCGCTTTCAACGTCGTTGATCAGGTTTTCGAAGTAGTAGGTTAATGCTTTCACGCCAGCCTCGCCGCCGATACCCAGCGGGCAGCGGTACTGATGCGGATACGGCATAAACTGCACTTCCGCCATCATGTTACTGACGGCTTCTTTCGGTGACAGGTTGCCGGTCACGGACAGCGCACCGTGCGTCATCCCGTGGTAGCCACCAGAGAAGCTAATGATGCTGGAACGTCCGGTCACTTTCTTCGCCAGCTTCAGCGCCGCTTCAACGGCATCAGCGCCGGACGGCCCGGTGAACTGCAGGCAATATTCTTTGCCCTGGCCCGGTAATAAAGAAAGTAAATAAGATGAGAATTCATCTTTTAACGGCGTGGTAAGGTCAAGCGTATGTAACGGTAAGCCGCTTGTGATGACACTTTGAATGCTTTGCAGCACTTCAGGATGGTTATGACCAAGCGCCAGAGTTCCGGCGCCTGCCAGACAATCAAGATATTGATTATTTTCTACATCAGTAATCCAGACGCCCTGTGCTTTGGCAATTGCCAATGGCAGTTTACGCGGATAGCTGCGGACATTAGATTCAAACTCAGCCTGTCTTGCTAAAAAGGTATCATTGCTCTGTGGTAATGAATTAGCACTTAAAGTATCAATACGGACTTTATCCGTCATCATATCACTCCTACAACCAGGTGTAGATTAACGCCTGATTGAATAAATGGTTATAAGGATTACCTGTAAAAAAGCGCGGCTAATATATGTTGTTTTAGCACAGGACTCAATCATTTATTTTCCCGTCGCTTAAATAAGCATTTTTACCTTAAAATTCAAAACGTAACACTCACTCAACATTACGAAATCATAAAGTAATATAGCTATTTATTTTACAAAACCGTACCCAGTTGCAACGCCTGTGTTGTAATAAAAACCATGGAATTTTCATGTTTTTATTATTTTTTTACACGTTTTTACCATTAATAATGTACGCATTTTCTTGTTACGACATGATTTTTCACTTATTTATCGATAAATCGAATAAAAAAGTCGATCCCTAAATATAAATCACTTAGTATGGCGCGCTTATTTACAGGCTATGTAGATAAAATTAATGCGCAGCACCCGATAACGCGTACAGGCGACACGCGTTATCGACAACAGGTATTCCCTGGGTTGTCAGCAGAAATGTTCGCGGGCGGACATTTCGTAAGGTGAACGTCGTTCCCTTATGCCGAGAATGAAAATTTTCTAGCCATACTTTTATGGCGCCCTGATATGAGATTGTTATGACTCGCATTTATCCACCATCCGTCGTTGCCAAATTTGGCGGCACCAGCGTCGCTGATTTTGATGCGATGAACCGAAGCGCCAGCATTGTCCTTGCTGATCACGATGTCCGTTTAGTCGTACTGTCTGCTTCCGCAGGCGTCACAAACTTACTGGTCGAGCTTTCTGAAGGTCTGGAAACGCATCAACAATTAGATAAGCTTGAGACCTTACGCGCCATCCAATACAACATTATTTCCCGCCTGAAGCAGCCGTCCGTTATCAGCACGGAAATCGATAATCTTCTCAACAATATTCGTCATCTTGCGCAAACGGCGACGGTTTCACCGTCCGATGCGCTAAGCGATGATTTGGTTAGTCACGGCGAGCTGATGTCCTCTTTGCTGTTTACTGAAGTGTTACGTGAACGACATGCTGAGGCCGGGTGGTTTGACGCCCGCAGCGTAATGCGTACCAATTCGAACTTCGGCTGCGCGGAACCCGAACTTAGCACCCTGCACCACCAGGTGGAGACACACTTGCGCCCTCGTCTTGAGCAAGCGATTATGGTGACTCAGGGATTTATTGGCCGTGATGCCGCTGGGCATACCACAACGCTTGGACGCGGCGGTAGTGATTACACGGCAACGCTTCTCGGTGAGGCGCTTCACGCCACACGCGTGGACATCTGGACCGACGTTGCAGGGATCTACACCACCGATCCGCGCATTGCGCCGCGGGCCAAACGCATCGACCACATCTCATTTTCCGAGGCCAGCGATATGGCCGCCTACGGGGCGAAGGTCCTCCACCCGGCTACGCTGCTCCCGGCAATGCGTAAAAGCATTCCGGTCTTTGTAGGCTCCAGTAAGGATACTGCCGCCGGAGGTACGCTGGTACACAATACCACCGATAATCCACCGCGCTACCGTGCGCTTGCCGTGCGCCGTAAACAGACGTTGTTGCGATTACATCGTCTGGAGACACAGCCGTTCTGTTCTTTCCTGGCACAGTCCTTCGCCATTTTAGCTCGCCACGCGGTCACGGTGGATTTGGTTACAACCTCAGAGAATAGTATTGCGTTGGCGCTGGACGCCACTCATGCAACCTCAGGTGAAGACCATGTGCTGACCACGGCATTGTTTACCGCATTGTCCTCGCACTGTCGTGTGGAAGTGGAAACCGGACTGGCATTAGTCACTTTGGTGGGGAATCAACTGACCCAGGCTGCGGGGGTTTGCAAAGACGTTTTTGCCTGGCTCGAAGAGCATACGGTGCGAATGATTTGCCACGGTGCGTCAAACGATAACCTGAGCATTCTGTTACCGGCTGAAGCTGCGGATAGCGCGGTTAAGGCGTTACATTATCGATTATTCGAATAACGTTTCTTATATTCGGTAGTGAACAGAAGAGCGTTTAATGCAAGTGTAATGAACAAACAGAGCCCTGGTTTTTCGACCAGGACTTTGTGTTCTTAACGCAGCACTTATTTAGTTATGACGATGATTGGTATCACCGCGACGGCAGCGTTTGTCATAATGGCGCACCCACCAGTAACGGTCACTGATTTGTTCATGCCCACCCACTCTGGCACCTGCCAACCAGAGAACACCACCAACAAAAATACTGAGCACGGCACCATGTGCGAAAAACTGTGGCAGATTAAATTGCGGCAGTTGGTTTAAAATAGAGTAACCGACACCACCTACCATCACCACCAACCCTAAAGCCATGAGCACGTTACCGAGTAACGAAGCGTTTTTGCGTTTCATGTGTCACCTCCGGAACTTTGGGTTGTTACAGGGAATACCCCTAATCCTTATGTGTAAAGTATAGACAACACTGCCGTTCGCAAGTGCGGGAGCGATCACAATTACAAACACTCACGCAACAAAACTTTACAAATAAGCTACTGAACACACTCAATTTCTAATAGTCCACTTGTGCAATTATTCAGCTTTTGGCGAGTAGCACGCAGTTTTTTGTCAACAGCAGCCTCAGACAGTAAACTACACGTCGTTTATGGAAACACTCAGGACAAAACACGTGGCGATTAAATTGATTGTCGGCCTGGCGAACCCCGGCGCAGAGTATGCGGCAACGCGACACAACGCAGGCGCATGGTATGTCGATCTTCTGGCAGAGAGATTACGCGCTCCCCTGCGCGATGAGCCGAAATTCTTCGGCTATACCTCCAGAGTAACGCTCGAAGGGGAAGATGTTCGTTTGCTGGTGCCGACCACATTTATGAATCTGAGCGGCAAGGCTGTCGGCGCAATGGCCAGTTTTTATCGAATTAATCCCGATGAAATTTTGGTCGCACACGACGAGTTAGACCTGCCGCCTGGTGTGGCCAAATTTAAGCTTGGCGGCGGTCATGGCGGACACAATGGCCTGAAAGACATCATCAGTAAGTTGGGCAATAACCCTAACTTTCATCGTTTACGCGTCGGAATTGGGCATCCGGGCGATAAAAACAAGGTTGTCGGATTTGTTTTAGGCAAACCGCCTGTTTCAGAACAGAAGTTAATTGATGAAGCGATTGACGAAGCGGCACGTTGTACCGAGATTTTATTCAAAGATGGCCTGACCAAGGCAACGAGCCGGTTACACACCTTTAAAGCGCAATAAGCAGCGATGTGCGGCATTTTTCTCGCGTGCTGTGTATAATAGGCAAAGTTATTTACTTTTCTACAATCTGTTTTCTATAACAGGTTGAATATCAAAAGATTAAGGTGATTTAAACATGGGATTCAAATGCGGTATCGTCGGTTTGCCAAACGTAGGCAAATCTACCCTGTTCAACGCGCTCACAAAAGCGGGTATTGAAGCGGCAAACTTCCCGTTCTGTACTATCGAGCCGAACACGGGTGTTGTCCCGATGCCCGATCCGCGTCTGGATCAGCTGGCCGAAATCGTCAAACCGCAGCGTATCCTGCCAACCACGATGGAATTCGTCGACATTGCCGGTCTGGTAAAAGGCGCATCCAAAGGTGAAGGCCTGGGTAACCAGTTCCTGACCAACATCCGTGAAACCGAAGCTATCGGCCATGTGGTTCGCTGCTTTGAAAACGACAACATCATCCACGTTAATAACAAAGTGGATCCGGCTGACGACATTGAAGTTATCAATACCGAACTGGCACTGTCTGACCTGGATACCTGTGAGCGCGCTATCCATCGCGTACAGAAGAAGGCCAAGGGCGGCGATAAAGACGCTAAAGCGGAACTGGCTGCGCTGGAAAAATGCCTGCCACAGCTGGAAAACGCCGGCATGTTGCGCGCTTTGAAAACGCTGACCGAAGAAGACAAAGCAGCCATCAAATACCTGAGCTTCCTGACGCTGAAGCCAACGATGTATATCGCCAACGTCAACGAAGATGGTTTTGAAAACAACCCATACCTCGATAAAGTGCGCGAAATCGCGGCGGCAGAAGGGTCTGTTGTTGTTGCCGTTTGCGCTGCCGTTGAAGCTGACATCGCAGAACTCGATGATGCTGACCGTGAAGAATTCATGGCTGAAATGGGTCTGGAAGAGCCGGGCCTGAACCGCGTTATCCGCGCTGGTTACGAGCTGCTGAACCTGCAGACCTACTTCACCGCTGGCGTGAAAGAAGTCCGTGCGTGGACCATCCCTGTCGGTGCGACCGCTCCGCAGGCTGCCGGTAAGATCCACACCGACTTCGAGAAAGGCTTTATCCGTGCGCAGACTATCGCGTTTGAAGACTTCATCACCTACAAGGGTGAGCAAGGCGCGAAAGAAGCCGGTAAGATGCGTGCAGAAGGTAAAGACTACATCGTTAAAGATGGCGACGTGATGAACTTCCTGTTCAACGTCTAAATAAAATCTGCTGTCTCATGAGATCTCAATACATCTCATAAGAATCACTAAAAACTATAAAATCCACGCAATTGCGTGGATTTTTCATTTCACAGACTTATTCAGGTAAACATAGCCATCACATGCCCAATTGTTTTATGAATTTAATTCATAGCGGCTATTTAATGTGCGTAATTATCTTTCTGCCCAGTTTCGTTAAGCTGAACAATAAATACTGAATAAGTCGATACCCCTCGGGGTATCGACAGATACGGATTAAATATTTTTATCAAAAAAGACATCTAACTTTTGCATCGCCTGGTCAACGTACTCAGGAACCCAATAAGTCTCGATGTGAGTAGCGCCATCGATCAATAAGAGTTCTTTGTCCTTCGTACCGGTGGCTTTCGCGAACGCATCTTCAGTCATATAGAGCGTATCCGCTTTTGTACCGGCAATCATCAGCAGCGGTTGATTGATGAGATTGATATGGTCCGTGACGTCAAAACTCATCAAATCCAGCAGACTGCTGGTGGTGTATTTAAACGTAGAGTTCGGGTGGGCGTGAGTTTTCCAGTAATACTCGTAGCCCTGGCGATATAAGGCAAAGGGTAATTTAGCAATCTGTTCATCAGTCAGATTGGCATCGCCGGAGTAAAGCACTTCGCCTCCGGCAGCTTCCTGAGCGCGTGCGTCAGAAGCCTGCTGAAGACGCTGCTGGATAGTATCCAGCTGTGAATCCTGCATACCGTTACGTCGCACCAGGCCTGAATTAAACATACTGATGGTCGCTATCGATTTGAACCGCTTGTCAGTTTCGGCGGCTACCAGTGAATACCCGCCGCCTCCGCAAATACCCAGCAGACCAAGGCGGGCGGTATCTACGCCGGGGTACTGGCTGATGTAATCAGCCATACCGTGGATATCCTCAATGCGATTAGCGGGTTTATCCACGCTGCGAGGCATCCCACCGCTAGCCCCCTGATAAGCCGCGTCGGCGGTAATCGTGATGTAGCCCTGTTCGGCGAGACGCTGGGCATACAACCCGGCGACCTGCTCTTTTACGCCGCCATTAGGATGTGCCACCACCACGGCAGGATATTTTTTGGCGGGATCGTAGTTAGCAGGGGTATAGACATTCGCAGCAATCTGGATGCCATGCAGATCGTATTTCACGGGGTGAATGTTGACCTTGCCTTTGACGTTCTCAGTGATGGCGCCGTCATAGGCCAGCGTGAATTGATTTTTTTTGTAATCGGCCGCATTGGCTGAGGTCACTCCGGCCATAGCCGTGAGTAGCATTGCACTGATAAGCGTGAATTTCATGGTCTCTCCCGATGAGTGTCGGCCTGGTTATTCAGGCTCGCGGATTAAATTTGCAGGCTCAGATTAGGGTGCGAGCGCTGTCAGCATCCTGACGCGGAAATAACATTTTTGTCAGGTAACCGTCAGCTTTATGTTGGCAATCAGAAGGCAAAATGGTCTCAGTAACAGGGTTGTTCAGGTATTGAAGCACCGATGAAAAGCTAAGAGGAAGTCCCGTTATGCGCCTGTTGTTAGTCGAAGATGAAGAAAAAACGTCAACCTATCTCAACCGTGCGTTGAGCGAGTCCGGATTTACGGTAGATGTCTCTGCAGACGGCGCTGAAGGTCTTCATTATGCGCTGGAGTTCGACTACGACGCGATAATACTGGATGTGATGCTGCCGGGGATGGATGGTTACCGGGTACTTGAGGATGTGCGAGCAGCCAAACAGACGCCGGTGCTGATGCTTTCGGCTCGCGGCTCAGTCGATGAACGTGTTAAAGGGCTGCGTCTTGGCGCGGATGATTATCTGCCCAAGCCCTTTTCGCTTATTGAGCTGGTGGCGCGTATTCAGGCCCTGGTGCGTCGTCGTTCTACGGATGGCGTGGACATCACTCAACTGCAAATTCACGACCTGCATCTCGACCTGCTGGCGCGTCGGGTATTTCGCGCCGGAACACGGCTGGAACTGACCGCGAAAGAGTTTTCCCTGTTGAGCCTTCTGGTCCGACATCAGGGAGAGATCCTGTCAAAGATGATGATTGCTGAGCAGATATGGGATATGAACTTTGATAGCGATGCCAACGTGGTTGAAGTGGCCATTAAACGCCTGCGAGCCAAAGTGGATGCCCCGTTCGATATCAAACTGCTGCATACCGTTCGTGGCATGGGTTATGTCCTCGAAGTCCGGTCCAAATAAATGAAGGGGATATGCTTGCCTGAGCGTTCCATCTCCGTTCACCTGGCGCTGATGTTTGCCTTATCCGCGCTGCTGATTGTGTCCGTTATCGGCATCCTGCTCAGAAGCTCTTTGCATGACTCTTTGCAAAAGCAGATGCACAACGAATTGTTATTTCGTGAGTCATTGATGAGTCCGTGGATCACCGCACGAACGTCGGCTGACGGCTGGTCACTGCTTGCCAATAAATTCACCGTGTTAACCAATTCTGAAGGTGAACGCGTTCGTTACTGGATAGTGAGCGATAACCCACGCTTTAGCATGGGGGGAACACCACCGGTGGGTGTTGAGTGGTCTTCTTTACAGGAAGGCTTTAATAAAGTGCCCGGCGCATCGGAAGGTGCCTGCTCGCTGTTTCTGTTAGTGAAAACGATCCCCGCCAACGGTGAAAGGCCTGAGCTGCGCTATATCGTTGCCATCGACTCCACGCCGTATATGGGCACACTGAATGCCTTCACCCGGACGCTGTTAATCATTACCGCGCTGGGCGTCGTGATTGTCGCTTTACTGGGATACATCGTTTCAAGGATCGGTCTTCGTCCCGTTGGGGCGCTCAGTAAACAGGCCCGGCATCTTGCACCGGGAGACCATGGCCAGCGCCTGAATACCGAAGCATTACCTGACGAATTACAGCAGTTAGCATCATCTTTTAATGGCGTGCTGGAACGGCAAGAGGTCGCCTGGCGACAGCTCGACAGCTTTAATGCCGATGTTGCGCATGAACTCCGGACTCCGCTTACGAATCTGATCGGCCAGACGCAACTGGGGCTCTCGCGCCGACGCTCGCATGATGAACTGGAAGAATTATTGGGCTCCAATCTGGAAGAACTGGAACGCATGGCGTCTATCGTTAACGACATGCTGTTCCTGTCCCATGCCCACGCGGGTGAACATGCGTCCCAGTTGACCCAAGTGTCGCTGCGAGAAGAAACCCTGAAAACAGCGGAGTACGTTGAACCTTCTTTTGCTGAAAAACAGCTCTCTCTGGATGTTCAGGGCGACGTGATCGCGCACATCGACCGACGTCTGTTCCATCGCTCATTGGCTAATTTACTGGAAAACAGCGCAAGGCATTCGCCGTCCAATAGCACGGTTACGGTGCGGTTAAGCGAAACCGGTCATCAAGCCTGTGTTGAAGTGTCAAACCTGGGCGATCCGATAGCACCAGAGCACTTACACCGGCTTTTCGAGCGGTTATATCGCGTTGACACCTCCCGGGCGAGGAGTGATACCCACCATGGACTGGGCCTGTCGATCGTGCGTGCCGTCGCCATTATGCACAAGGGAGATGTCTTTGCCCGTAGTGAAGGTGGCATCAATACATTTGGCCTCACCTTTGCGATACAAGCGGATAAAGCGGCGGGCAATGCTCAATCCGGCACTGAGCCGGGACCCGGGTTAACTGACAGAATTGTCAGGGGGGCGTCAGCCTGACGTCATCACCCTCTCGATAAAATCATCGCAGGCAATCCCCTCTTCATTGATAAGGACGCTTTGCATGATCAGACATTTACGTTACCTCGGGCTGTTACTGCCGATTACATTTTCATCCTGGGCAGCGGAGCAAAATCCCGCTGTCCATATCACCCCCGCAGGAAGTCAGAACGCGGTATATGGACCCGCCGAGAACTTTACCGGTCGCGTCCGGGTTGATCCTCTCTTCAGACCGGATAACAACATCCCTGTTTCCGGGGCTTATGTCACGTTTGAACCCGGCGCTCGTTCCGCCTGGCATACGCATCCGGCAGGTCAGCGGCTGATTGTAACCTCGGGTGTGGGGCTCACCCAACAAGAAGGCCAGCCGGTGCAGGTTATCCGCGCCGGTGACGTTGTCTCTTGCCCGGCGGGCGTCAAACACTGGCACGGGGCGGCCCCCGGCAGCGCGATGACGCATCTGGCGATAACCGGGATTGTGGATGGCAAAAGCGTTAACTGGAAGGAGTTAGTGACAGATGAACAATACCACGCCCATTAAGGCATTAGCGGCAGGGGTACTGCTGACCTTTGGTTTTGGTCTCGCGGCACATGCTGTGCCCGTCAATAAAGGAGCCTCAGAAATGAACCACGAACAAACGGTTTCAGATACGCTGTCAGCCCGCCAACAGGCCATCCCGCTGATTGCCGCATCGATGGCCAGCAGTCAGATGGATAAGCTGAATGCCGCCCTGAATCAGGGTCTTGACGCTGGGCTCACGATAAACGAAACCAAAGAGATTCTCGTCCAGCTTTATGCCTATACGGGCTTCCCCCGTAGCCTGAATGCACTTAGTGAACTGATGAAGGTCGTCGAAGCACGTAAACAACGTGGCATCAAAGATGCTGAGGGCCAAGAACCGGTCGCCACCATCCCTGTCGGGGATGAGCTTCGCCGTGTCGGTACCGCAAACCAGACGAAAATCTCAGGCGCTCCCGTCCAGGGTCCGCTGTTTGATTTTGCCCCAGTGATTAACCAGTTCCTGCAAACGCATCTTTTCGGTGACATTTTCGCCCGCGATAACCTCGACTGGCAAAGCCGCGAGCTGGCAACGGTGGGTGCATTAGCGGCCACGCCGGGCGTCGAATCACAACTGCTGTCGCATACGCGAGCAAGCATGCGGGTCGGCCTGACGGCGTCGCAGCTGCGCCAGCTCGCACAGGTTCTGCGTGAACATGGCGAAAATGATGCAGCAACGCGAGCAGAAAAGGCGCTGCAACAGGCGCTCGATGGCAATTAAGGGCAATCAGTGGTGCTAAATAATTACCGCTGACAACTCAGATATGATTGAACGGCAAACATAACAGAGGATGTAATCTTGAAGACAATCTTAAAAACGCTGGCCATCTGCGTAATGGCGGGTGGCCTGGTGGCTCAGTCGGTCTATGCCGAGCCGCTGGTCATTCAGGAACAAGGAAGCTTTTCTGCTGGTGGCACCATCATTACCGCCCCAGGAACATTTGATGCGAAAAAGCCGCTGGATTCAGCTGGCCAAACCTGGCATGGCGATCATGCGTCTGTGTTCTACCAGATCCCGGAGAATCCGCATAAATACCCTATTGTCATGCTGCACGGCGCAGGTCAGTTCTCCCGTACCTGGGAAAGTACCCCGGATGGTCGTGAAGGTTTCCAGAACATATTCCTGCGTCGCGGGTTCTCAACCTATCTTGTCGATCAGCCACGCCGTGGCAGCGCCGGGCGCACGACGGTAGAAGGTACGGTTACGCCTAAACCGGATGAACAAATGTGGTTCAACCAGTTCCGCGTTGGCGTGTGGCCAGAGTATTTTAAGGACGTTCAGTTCTCTCACGACAAAGAAGCACTGAATCAGTATTTCCGTCAGATGACCCCGAACACCGGGCCGTTTGATATCAATGTCATCTCTGATGCGATGTCCGCCGTCGTGGATAAATCCGGCCCCGCTATCCTCTTCACCCACTCTCAGGGCGGTGGACCAGGCTGGTACACGGCGATGAAAAACAACAAGGTCAAAGCCATTGTCGCCTTCGAGCCTGGCAGCAGCTTTGTCTTCCCGGAAAAAGAACTCCCAGCCCCTATGCCAAGCGCGTTCGACACACTGAAGGGTGAGCCAGTGCCGATGGAGCAGTTTATGGCTCTGACCAAAATCCCGATTCTGATTATTTACGGCGATAACATACCGGATAAACCTGTCGCCATGCCCGCGCAGGACAGCTGGCGCGTACGTCTGGCGATGGCTCGCGAATGGCGTGATGTGGTGAACAAGCAAGGCGGGGATGTCACTGTGACGCATCTGCCAGAAGTGGGAATCAAAGGGAATACCCACTTCCCGTTCTCTGATTTAAATAATGTGCAGATTGCTGATTTGGTGAGTAAATTCTTGAAAGAGAAAAATTTGCAGTAGCCGTTTTAGAAAATCACCTAAATCATTTAAAAGAGCGCCCAACACATAGTGGGCGCTCATCGCCTTGTGTAACTTATTCAAGTACCGGCAAAATATAACCTTTACGCGCACTTTGCCATGCAAGAACAGCGAGGCCCAACGCAATGAAGGACAGAATTGCGCCCGCCCAGTTCGGAGAAGCCAGTCCAAAACCCGCAGCAATGGTTACCCCACCGGCCCATGCCCCCAGCGCATTTCCCAGATTAAACATGCCGATATTGACCGAGGCCGCCATTGTCGGGGCTCCCGCATGGCTGGCGCGCTCCATAACCAGTTTCTGAATCGGTGAGACCGTCGCGAAGCCGAAGGCCGCCATCAGGAAGACTGAGATGCCGGCAACCCACTGGCTTTCAACACCCGCCCAGAAGACCAGCAGCACCAACCCCTGAGCCGCGAGGGTAACGAACAGCGTGCCAAACAGAGAGCGGTCAGCGAAGCGTCCACCAATCCAGTTACCGACAGCAAGTCCCAGACCAAACAGCACCATTAACCCTGCCACGCCGCCTGAGGAGAAACCGGCCTCCTGCACCATCATTGGCGCAATATAGGTAATCGAGGTGAAAAAGGCGGCCGGACCGAAAATCGTGATCCCCATGACCAGCAGCACCTGCGGGTCAACAAAGGCTCTCAGTTCGTTGCGTAAAGCAATAGCTTTGCCTTTCGCAATATGCGGAACCAGCACGGCTATGCTTGCCATCGTCAGCACCCCGATACCAGCAATGATCCAGAATACCAGCCGCCAGCTAAAGGTTTGCGCAAGCCACGTACCCACCGGAACGCCAAGCAGATTGGCTAACGTCAGCCCCGAAAACATAAAGGCAATGGCGCTTGCCTGGCGTCCGGGTGCCACCAGCGATGCGGCAATAATCGAGCCGATACCAAAAAAGGCACCGTGATTAAAAGAGGTAATAATACGACCGACAATTGCTATCGCCATCGTCGGCGCGATGGCCGTAATGATATTACCGACCGTAAAAATACCCGCCAGCGTAATCAGCATGGCCTTGCGGGGGATCCTCGCGCCAATAATCGTTAACAGCGGTGCACCAATAAATACGCCCAGCGCGTATGACGTCGCCATCATTCCCGCCTTCGGGATACTGACGCTAAATTCTGCTGCGATTTGTGGCAGGATCCCGGCGATGACAAATTCCGTCAGGCCGATACCAAATGCGCCCACGGCGAGGGCGAAAAGTGCGATAGGCATTGCAACTCCATTATTCGTTTTATGGCTTAATAATATTAGGTAGAATTAAGTATATTCATATTTTCATTCAGATTGAGAAGCCCTATGAGCGCATTTGATAAAGAAAAAGATGGTATTCGGCAGACAAGACATAAACCGGCGGAATTGGATGCCATTGACCGAAAAATATTAAGTGCCCTGGCAGAGGATGCAGGACGCAGCTACACGGAATTGAGTGAGATTGTGAACTTATCAGCCCCGGCGGTTCACGATCGCGTAAAACGACTGAAGCGCGATGGGGTGATCAAGGGTACCGTGGCGGTCCTGGATGGCTGCAAGCTGGGACGGACGCTGTTAACGTTTCTGGTTATCGACACCAGTAGCTATCAGGCGACGCGCGCCCTTTTGCAGTTCACCAGCCGCAAGGAGGTGGAAGAATTGCATACCGTTGCCGGCGACGGCTGCGTCTTTATCAAAGTACGCGCCGCCGATACCGAATCGCTGGAAAATTTCCTGATGGAGATTCAGAGCCTTGAGGGCGTACGTTCCGTACGCAGCTATATTGCGCTTTCCACTTTTCTGGAGCGCGGGCCCTCGCCGGATTAACGCGCACCGGCCTTCTGGCGTGCGGTAAAAAAGGTCAGTACGCCCGCGCAAAGGAGCAGCACGCTACTCATGGCAAACGTGCTCTGCCAACCGAGGTGGTCAAACACGATGCCTCCTGCCGTTGATCCAAGGGCGATGGAGAGCTGAATCACCGCGACCATGAGCCCGCCTCCGGCTTCTGCGTTATCAGGCAACGTACGCGCAATCCATGTCCACCATCCGGTTGGCGCAGCGGTGGCCAGCATGCCCCAGAGGCCTAACAGCAGAGAAACCGTCCAGACGTGATGCCCGGTCAGCATCAGGCCGATGGCAATGACGGCCATCAGTCCGGGTATGACCATCAGCGTGGGATAGAATTTTCTGTTGAGGAATGTCGAAACAACCAGCGTGCCGATAAAACCGGCTACGCCGATAATCAGCAAAATCAACGACAAGCCTGAGGAATCAACCCGCGTCACGGTCTCCAGGAACGGGCGCACATAGGTAAATAGCGTAAACTGGCCCATGAAAAACAGGCCGCAGGCCAGCATGCCAACCGCAACCACGCGGCGGCTAAGTATGCGGAATACATCGCCAGGTGACGTGCGGCTTTTATTCGCATCCATACTGGGCAGGCTGATGCACTGCCAGATAAAGGCGACCACCGCGATGGGCACCAGGCACAAGAAAGCGCCTCGCCATCCGACCGTGGCACCCAGATAGCTTCCCAGCGGCGCGGCCACGACCGTCGCCAGCGCATTACCGGCATTGAAAATCGCCAGCGCACGCGTGACCTGTTGCTGCGGCACCAGACGAATCGCCGTTGCCGCAGACATCGACCAGAATCCGCCAATCGCCATACCGATCATCGCGCGACCGATCATATACATCAGATAACTGGAAGCCAGCGCAATAATAAGCCCCGATACGGCCATCAGAACCGTCATTCCCAGCAGCAGGAATTTACGATTCATCTTTCCTGCTAGCGTTGAAAGCGTCAGGCTGGTCAGAACCGCCAGTGCGCCGGAGATGGCAATCCCCTGGCCTGCCAGCCCCTCCGTCACGCCTAAATCGCGGGCAATCGGCGTGAGCAGGCTGACGGGCATAAATTCAGAAGCAATCAGCACAAACACGCACAGGGTCATGGCAAAAATACCGCCCCAGTATGCGCGCTGATGAGGATGTGATGGTGTTTGGTTTAGCGTCGACATAGTGAAATTTCACGAAGATCAGGATAAAAGCCACCCGCCAGAGGCCGGTGGCTTTGCATCAATTCAGGAGAGGGTTTATTTCAGTTTGGTCTGGAAAAATTGTTCGAACTTCGCGAAAGGTATTTTTCCGGCCACGTTATCGTAGAGGTCCACATGATTTGCCCCTGGCACCACGACCAGTTCTTTGTCTTTACTGCCAATCGCCTTGAAAGCATCTTCAGCAAAATAGCGTGAATGCGCTTTCTCACCGGTCACAATAAGCGTGGGGATGGTGATTTCACTGGCGTAGCTCAGCAGCGGCATATTCATAAACGACAGTGGCATCGTTGCCGTCCACGCCCCGGTCGAGTTAACGGAACGCTCGTGGAAGCCGCGCGGCATGCGATAGTAATCGAAGAACTCTTTCAGTATCGGATGCGGATTTGCCGGCAGCGTTTCTGGCAGAACGCGCTCGCCCGCGCTGACCTTACCGTTGCTGTCGACGTTAATATCATGACCGCCGTGTGCGAACGTGCCGCTCTGCGCATCCTTCCAGCGCTGTTCATTCAGATATTGCAGAACAGCACGACGGTCGGCGGTGGAATAACGGTCTTTGCCATCCCCCACACCATGGCCCATCGCCCGGCTCATGTCGTACATCACGCTGGTAGCCACCGCTTTGACGCGGGTATCCATCGCAGCGTCGTTCAACGCCATGCCACCCCAGCCGCAAATACCGAGCAGCCCGATACGATTGCGATCCACCTCTTTTTGCAGCCCTAAGAAATCCACTGCCGCGCTGAAATCTTCAGTGTTGATATCCGGTGAGGCGACGTTTCGCGGATAGCCGCCGCTTTCCCCCGTGTAAGAGGGATCGAATGCCAGGGTAACAAATCCTTGTTCCGCCAGCGTCTGCGCATACAGACCGCTGGATTGCTCTTTCACCGCGCCAAAAGGCCCACTGACCGCAATCGCAGCCAGCTTGCGATCGCCACGGTCTTTAGGCAGGTAAAGATCGCCCACTAAGGTGATGCCATATCGATTCTGGAACGAGACTTTACGATGTTCGACTTTCTGGCTCTCAGCGAAGGTCTTGTCCCACTTATCTGTCATGGAAACAGGGGCACTCGGATTGGTTGAATCAGCAAAACTCATTGTTGAGGCTCCACTTAATGATGCGAATAACAGCATGGCCGGCATCGTAGTTTTTAGCGTTCGGGTGAAGGCTTTCATAAAAAATCCCCATAAAAAACAACAGAGAGATACAGGTTTCCGACGGACAACGCTGCGGTGCTTTGTTTTGATGGGCTCATTATAGTGAGCAGAATTAGTGCTGATTAGAGGGCGATTACTGCTAAGATTGATACCATATTGTTATAAATCAATACTGAATTTGCTGTCATTCCGGGGGGATTTTTCAATGGCGAAAAGGGAGAA